>NZ_LLXT01000131.1 GCF_001431625.1 Stenotrophomonas geniculata ATCC 19374 = JCM 13324 | reverse complement strand
CCGAGCCCACGCTCGGCTCAGGCCGACAGGAGCGGTCATGCGTGCGCTCGCGGCTGTTGAGTCCGCCTTGTAGCGAGCCGAGCACCGAGGAGCACGGGCACCGGCGCGCAGCGCCGGCTCGCGGATGGCGGAGCGTTTCTTTGGTTACTTTCTTTTCGCGAAAAGAAAGTGACAAGCCCAATCATCGAGGGAGAGCAACGGCCCCAGCCAAACACCCGGCGCCGCCGAATCCGCTGTTCGCAGCGTCACTGCAGATCACGCAAATTCAGTTTCCGCAGCGTCGGGTTCTTCCACGCGGTGATCCCGGCCACGCTCAGCACCGCGAACCCACCCAGCACCACGGCCGGCACCAGGCCGAGCAGCTTGGCCATCGTGCCGGCATAGAACGCGCCCAGCTCGTTGGACGAACTGATGAAGATGCCGTTGATCGAAGACACCCGTCCGCGCATCTCTTCCGGCGTGGCCAACTGCAGGATGGTCGATCGGATCACCACCGAGACGCCATCGAAGGCCCCGTAGAACAGCAGGATCAGCGCCGACAGCCAGAAGTGCTGCGACAGGCCGAAGCCGATCACGCACAGGCCGAAACCGGCCACCGCGAACAGCAGTACGCGGCCGGCATTGCGGTGCAGCGGGTGGCGGGCCAGCCACAGACCCACGCACACCGAACCGAGCGCCGGCATCGCGCGCAGGATGCCCAGGCCTTCCGGGCCGTGGTGCAGGATTTCGTGCAGGAACGCCGGCAGCATCGCCACCACGCCGCCGAGCAGGACCGAGAACATGTCCAGCGCCATCGCCCCGACCATGATCCGGTTGCCGACCACGAAGCGCGCGCCTTCGGCGATGCTCTTGAAGATCGGCGCGGCGGGACCGGTGTGCACCGGTTCTTCCACCTTCAATGTAGCCAGGCAGGCCATCGCCACCAGCGCAAAGGCCGTAGCCACCGCGTAGGAGAGGCCCTTGCCGCCGAAGCCGACCAGCACGCCACCCAGTGCCGGACCAGCCACCATGCCGGCCTGGAACACCACCGCGCCGAGGCCTGCGCCGCGCGCGAACTGATCGCGGGCCAGCACGCGGGCGAACAGCGCGTTGTAGATCGGCGACAGGAAGGCGCGGACCATGCCGGTCAGGGCGATGGCTGCATAGATGGGCCACACGCCTTCAAACGGCAGCCAGCCCTTGGCCACGCTGGTCAGTACCAGCGCGGTGGCGATCAGCCCGGAACAGGCCGCCATGCCCAACCGGCGCCGCGGCAGATGGTCGACCAGGTAGCCGGCGAATGGCGCCACGCAGAAGAACGGCAGCACCTCGGCCAGGCCGATCAGGCCCAGCGAGAACGGATTGCGGGTGACTTCGTAGATGTGCCAGCCGACGGTGACTGCCACCACCTGGTAGGACAGCATCGCGAAGATGCGGTAGGCCAGCAGCTTGGCGAAGCCGGGTCGGGACAGCAGGCCCAGCGCGGTGTCCTCGGCTGTGGCAGGCTCGCTCACGACGGATCGCGCTGCAGCTGGGCCTGCGCGGTCTCGCGGATGAAGGCCAGCATCGCTGCCACACCATTGCTGCGGGTCGGAGACAGGTGGCGGGCCAGGCCGATGTCCTGGATATAGCTCGGTTCGGTGGCCAGGATCTCCTGCGCCGAGCGCCCGGAGTACACGCGCAGGGCCAGGAAGATCAGGCCGGAGACGATGGCCGAATCACTGATGGCATGGAAGCGCAGCGACTGCGCATTGCCTTCCGGCACGATCCAGACCATCGACTGGCAGCCGAGCAGGCGATGCTCTTCGGTCTTCCATTCTTCCGGGAAGGCCGGCAGCTTGCGGCCGAGGTCGATCAGGTACTGATAGCGCTCGGACCAGTCGCCGAAGAAGCCGAATTCCTCGGCGATGGCGGTCTGGGCCTCGGCGGCGGTGGGTTCAAGCGGGAACGGGGAGTCGGTCACAACAGTCTCTACGGTGGGGCGTGGCCGGCGTACCGGCCACGGGGCAGGGCAGGTCAGCCGCGCTTGCGCGACCAGCGCACGCCCTGCGGGGTGTCTTCCAACACGATGCCTTCGGCGGCCAGCTGGTCGCGGATGGCGTCGGAACGGGCGAAGTCGCGGGCCTTCTTGGCAGCGGCACGCTCGTCGATCAGGCTCTGGATACGGGCGTCGTCGCCGTCATCGCCCGCAGCGGTACCGAACCATTGCGCCGGATCGGCCTGCAGCAGGCCCAGGGCCAGGCCGGCACCGAGCAGCTCGCCCTTCAGGCGCGCCTGTTCGGCCGGGTCGGTGGCCCGGCGTGCATCGGCAGCGATGCGGGCCACTTCGGCCAGCGCCTGCGGAGTGTTCAGGTCGTCATCCAGGGTCGCCTCGACCGTGGCCGGGATCGCCACGACCGCGTCGACCGACGCCAGTTCGCGCAGGGTGCCGTACAGGCGATCCAAGGTGCGCACCGACTGCTCGATCAGGCCATCGGACCAGTCCAGCGGCTGCCGGTAGTGGGCCGACAGCAGCGCCAGGCGCAGCGCTTCCGGCGGATGCTGGCGCACCAGGTCGTGCACGCGCTCGATGTTGCCCAGCGACTTGCTCATCTTGGCGCCGCCGAAGTTGAGCATGCCGTTGTGCAGCCAGAAACGGGCGAAGATCTTGCCGCCGTGGGCGCATTCGCTCTGCGCGATCTCGTTCTCGTGGTGCGGGAACTGCAGGTCGACGCCGCCGGCATGGATGTCGATGGTCTCGCCCAGATGGGCGGCGGCCATCGCCGAGCATTCGATGTGCCAGCCCGGGCGGCCACGGCCCCACGGCGATTCCCAGCCGGGCAGGTCGTCGCTGGACGGCTTCCACAGCACGAAATCGCCGGGATCGCGCTTGTAGGGGGCGACATCGACACGGGCGCCGGCCAGCATCTCTTCCGGGTCGCGGCGCGAGAGCTTGCCGTAGCCGTCGAAGCTGGCCACCGCGAACAGCACATGGCCCTCGGCGGCATAGGCATGGCCGTTGGCGATCAGCTGCTCGATCATGGTGACGATCTGCGGCATGTGCGCCGTCACTTCCGGTTCGATGTCCGGCGGCACCACGCCCAGGGCGGCCATGTCTTCACGGTAGGCGGCAGCGAACCTGTCGGTGATGGTGCTGATCGGCACCCCCTGCTCGCGCGCGGCGGTGTTGATCTTGTCGTCCACGTCGGTGATGTTGCGCGCGTAGCGCAGGCCACCGAAACGGCGCCGCAGCAGGTCGGCCAGCACGCCGAACACCACCGGGCCACGGGCGTTGCCGATGTGCACGTAGTTGTAGACCGTGGGGCCGCACACATACAGGGTCGGACAGGCCGGGTCGAGCGGGATGAACGGTTCGAGCTGGCGAGTCAGGTTGTTGTGCAGGCGCAGGGTCATGGGGCTGTGGCTGGGGGACAAGCCTGTGATTTTAGAACGTGTCGGCCCCCTTTGGGGGCACCGCCTGCCACCGGTGGACGCCGGGTCCGTCCAAGGTGGGGTGGGCAGGAGCAGCGTGGACGGGTAATGTTCAGCCCCTTGCGCTCGCCACTGCCTACACTATTGCCGTGTCCTTGCTCCCTTCGCCAATGAAATCCACCGCGTTGCTGACCCTGGCCTGCCTGTCGGCGCTGGCCGCCGTGGACCAGGCGCAGGAGGCCGAGCCCCGCAACCGGGTGGTGATCGTGGAGAACGTGAAGTTCGACTACGCGCAGGTGCTGAACGTCGAGCCCGTGTTCCAGACCCTGCGCGCGACCCGCACCGAAGAACACTGCGAGCCGGTCTCGACCCGGACTCTGGCGCCGGTCAATGTCACCGGCGAGGAGCCGGTCGAGGACAAGGGCCGGATCAGCCGCTTCTGGGACTCGGTGCGCTCGATGTTCAAGCGCAGCGATGAAGAGGTCTCCGAGGACGCCGCCGCCGAGTCACCCGCCCCGGCGCCGGCACCGGCCAACAATGGCCCGATGCTGACCCGTGACTGCCGTATCGTGCCGGTGGGGCGTGAATTCCGCAGGCCCATCGCCTACGACGTGGATTACGTCTACAAGGGCACCAAGTACCGCTCACGGCTGCCGGAAGACCCCGGCAACCGGCTCAAGATCCGGGTGTCTATCACCCCTTGGGTCGGCCCCGAGCAGGGCGCCACGGGCAATCCCTGATTCTGCGACCCCGGCCCCTTGCGTCGGCCCCGGCCGCATGCAAAGATGGTTGACCATGAAGCTCACCGACTTCCAGCACGACAGCAGCGCAGCCCGACAGGCGTCGGGCATGACCTCGCGTGCGCGTCGACCGGAACCCCACATCCTCGCTGGGTAACCGGAGCTTTTTGCTGTTCGTCCGAAAAAAACCCAGCCGCCCGGCTGGGTTTTTTCGTTTCTGCGTTCTGAAAGCTGCAACTGCAACCTTTTCGTTCCACCTTTGCTTCCTGTTTTCCCTTCCACCGCGTCGAACCCGGCGCCGCCACGCAAGGAAAGATGATGTCCCCCAAGCACTTCCTGAACACCCAGGACTGGAGCCGCAGCGAACTTGACGCGCTGCTGACCCAGGCCGCGCTGTTCAAGCGCAACAAGCTCGGCGACCAGCTCAAGGGCAAGTCGATCGCGCTGGTGTTCTTCAATCCGTCCATGCGCACCCGCACCAGCTTCGAACTGGGCGCGTTCCAGCTCGGCGCCCACGCGGTGGTGCTGCAGCCGGGCAAGGATGCGTGGCCGATCGAGTTCAACCTCGGCACGGTGATGGACGGCGATACCGAAGAGCACATCGCTGAAGTGGCCAAGGTGCTGGGCCGTTACTGCGACATCATCGCCGTGCGCGCGTTCCCCAAGTTCATCGACTGGGCCTACGACCGCCAGGACATCGTCCTCAACAGCTTCGCCAAGTACTCGCCGGTGCCGGTCATCAACATGGAGACCATTACCCACCCGTGCCAGGAATTGGCCCACGTGATGGCCCTGCAGGAGCACTTCGGCACCCAGGACCTGCGTGGCAAGAAGTACGTGCTGACCTGGACCTACCACCCCAAGCCGCTGAACACCGCCGTGGCCAACTCGGCGCTGACCATCGCCACCCGCATGGGGATGGACGTGACCCTGCTGTGCCCGACCGCCGACTACATCCTCGACGACCGCTACATGGGCTGGGCCGAGCAGAACGTGGCCGAGAGCGGCGGTTCGCTGAAGATCAGCCATGACATCGACAGCGCCTACGCCGGCGCCGACGTGGTCTACGCCAAGAGCTGGGGGGCGCTGCCGTTCTTCGGCAACTGGGAGCCTGAAAAGCCGATCCGCGACCAGTTCAAGCACTTCATCGTGGACGAGCGGAAGATGGCGCTGACCAACAACGGTGTGTTCAGCCACTGCCTGCCGCTGCGCCGCAACGTGAAGGCCACCGACGGCGTGATGGATTCGCCGCAATGCATCGCCATCAACGAAGCCGAGAACCGCCTGCACGTGCAGAAGGCGATCATGGCCGCGGTTGCCGGGCGCTGATTTTTTCCGATTCAATCATTTCCGCCGGGCACGGCCCGGCGCTACCAGGACATACCCTCCCCATGAGCAACAAAGACGTCGTTCTCGCCTTCTCCGGCGGCCTGGATACCAGCTTCTGCGTGCCGTACCTGCAGGAGCGTGGCTACAACGTGCACACCGTGTTCGCCGACACCGGCGGCGTGGATGATGAAGAGCGCGATTTCATCGAAAAGCGCGCCGCCGAGCTGGGCGTGACCAGCCACGTTACCGTCAACGGTGGCCCGGCCATCTGGGAAGGCTTCGTCAAGCCGTTCGTGTGGGCCGGTGAAGGCTACCAGGGCCAGTACCCGCTGCTGGTGTCGGACCGTTACCTGATCGTCGATGCGGCGCTGAAGCGTGCCGCCGAACTGGGCACCCACATCATCGCCCACGGCTGCACCGGCATGGGCAACGACCAGGTCCGCTTCGACCTGGCCGTGAAGGCACTGGGCGACTACCAGATCATCGCGCCGATCCGCGAGATCCAGAAGGAACACACCCAGACCCGCGCCTACGAGCAGAAGTACCTGGAAGAGCGCGGCTTCGGCGTGCGCGCCAAGCAGCAGGCCTACACCATCAACGAGAACCTGCTGGGCCTGACCATGTCCGGCGGCGAGATCGACCGCTGGGAAGCCCCGGGCGAGGGCGCCCGTGGCTGGTGCGCACCGCGCAGCGAGTGGCCGGAGCAGGCGCTGACGGTCACCCTGAAGTTCGTCGAAGGCGAAGCGGTTGAACTGAACGGCAAGGCGCTGCCGGGCGACCAGATCCTGGCCCAGCTCAACAAGCTGTTCGCCCCGTACGGCGTTGGCCGCGGCGTCTACACCGGCGATACCGTGATCGGCCTGAAGGGCCGCATCGTGTTCGAGGCCCCGGGCCTGGTTTCGCTGCTGGCCGCACACCGCGCGCTGGAAGATGCGGTGCTGACCAAGCAGCAGAACCGCTTCAAGCCGGATGTGGCGCGCAAGTGGGTGGAGCTGGTGTACGAAGGCTTCTACCACGACCCGCTGAAGACCGACATCGAAGCGTTCCTGAAGTCCTCGCAGGCCAAGGTCAACGGTGAAGTGGTGCTGGAGACCCGTGGTGGCCGCGTCGATGCAGTGGCGGTGAAGTCGCCGCACCTGCTCAACACCAAGGGTGCCACCTACGCGCAGTCGGCCGACTGGGGCGTGGAAGAGGCCGAGGGCTTCATCAAGCTGTTCGGCATGAGCTCGACGCTTTACGCGCAAGTCAACCGCTGAGCGGTTGACCACGCATTCCACCTCAACCCTGCGCCGTTGGCGCGCCCCCTTCAACAAGAAGGGGGCTCTCCACCAGACGCATTCCGGTAGCGCCGGGCCATGCCCGGCGGAATTCCACAGGATTGTTGATTCATGCTTGAACAGACGCTCGATCACCTGCAGGCGCTGGTGTCCTTCGACACCCGCAACCCGCCGCGTGCGATCACCACCGGTGGCATCTTCGATTACCTGCGCGCGAACCTGCCCGGCTTCAACGTCGAGGTGATCGACCACGGCGCCGGTGCGGTCAGCCTGTACGCCGTGCGCGGGACGCCGAAGTACCTGTTCAACGTACACCTGGATACCGTGCCGGATTCGCCGCACTGGAGTGCCGACCCGCACGTGATGCGCCGCCTGGACGACCGCGTGGTCGGTCTGGGCGTGTGTGACATCAAGGGCGCGGCCGCCGCACTGGTGGCCGCAGCCAATGCCAGCGACGGTGATGCAGCCTTCCTGTTCTCCAGCGATGAAGAAGCCAACGATCCGCGCTGCATCGCTGCGTTCCTGGCCCGTGGCCTGCCGTATGAAGCGGTGCTGGTGGCCGAGCCGACCATGAGCGAGGCGGTGCTGGCGCACCGTGGCATCAGCTCGGTGCTGATGCAGTTCGCTGGCCGCGCGGGGCATGCCTCGGGCAAGCAGGATGCAGCCGCCAGCGCGCTGCATCAGGCCATGCGCTGGGGCAACCGCGCGCTGGATCACGTGGAATCGCTGGCGTCGGCGCGCTTCGGCGGGCTGACCGGCCTGCGCTTCAACATCGGTCGCGTCGAAGGTGGCATCAAGGCCAACATGATCGCGCCCGCTGCCGAAGTGCGCTTCGGTTTCCGTCCGCTGCCGTCGATGGATATCGATGCGTTGCTGGCGACCTTTGCCGGCTTCGCCGAGCCGCAGGCGGCACTGTTCACCGAAACCTTCCGTGGCCCCAGCCTGCCGGCCGGTGACATCGCCGAAGCCGAGAACCGCCGCCTGCTGGCGCGCGACGTGGCCGATGCGCTGGACCTGCCGATCGGCAACGCGGTGGACTTCTGGACCGAGGCCTCGCTGTTCTCGGCCGGTGGCTACACCACGCTGGTGTTCGGCCCGGGCGACATCGCCCAGGCCCACACCGCCGACGAGTTCGTGACGCTGGAGCAGCTGCAGCGCTACACCGACGCCGTGCACCGCATCATCGCCGCCGGCGCCTGATTCTTCCCTTTCCGACGAAACCGAAATGTCTCCTGCCCTCCAGCCCCACCGCCAGACCCGCCAGACCATCGTGCGCCTGCTTTCCAGCATGGCCAGCGCGAAGGAGATCAGCCAGTACCTCAAGCGCTTTTCGCAGCTGGATGCCAAGCGCTTCGCCGTGGTCAAGGTCGGGGGCGCGGTGCTGCGCGACGACCTCGACGCGCTGACCTCCTCGCTGTCGTTCCTGCAGGAGGTCGGTCTGACCCCGATCGTGCTGCACGGCGCCGGCCCGCAGCTGGATGCCGAGCTGTCGGCCGCCGGCATCGAGAAGCAGACCGTGAACGGCCTGCGCGTGACCTCGCCGGAAGCGCTGGCGATCGTGCGCCGGGTGTTCCAGCAGTCCAACCTGCGCCTGGTCGAGGCGCTGCAGCAGAACGGCGCGCGCGCCACCTCGATCACCGGTGGTGTGTTCGAGGCCGAGTACCTGGACGTGGACACCTACGGCCTGGTCGGCGAGGTGAAGAAGGTCAACCTGGCGCCAATCGAGGCCAGCCTGCGCGCCGGTTCGATCCCGGTCATCACCAGCCTGGGTGAGACCGCCGGCGGCCAGATCCTCAACGTCAACGCCGACTTCGCCGCCAACGAGCTGGTGCAGGAACTGCAGCCGTACAAGATCATCTTCCTGACCGGCACCGGCGGCCTGCTGGACGAGCAGGGCAACGTGATCGATTCGATCAACCTGTCCACCGAGTACGACCATCTGATCGCGCAGCCGTGGATCCACGGCGGCATGAAGGTGAAGATCGAACAGATCAAGGATCTGCTTGATCGCCTGCCGCTGGAATCGTCGGTGTCGATCACCCGTCCGGCCGACCTGGCCAAGGAACTGTTCACCCACAAGGGCTCGGGCACGCTGGTACGCAAGGGCGAGAAAGTACTGCGCGCCACCGCCTGGGACGAACTGGACCTGCCGCGCCTGAAGGGCCTGATCGAATCCAGTTTCGGCCGCACCCTGGTGCCGGACTACTTCGAGAAGACCAAACTGTTGCGTGCCTATGTCAGCGAGAACTACCGCACCGCGGTGATCCTCACCGACGAGGCAGAGGGCGTGTACCTGGACAAGTTCGCCGTGCTCGACGACGCGCAGGGCGAGGGCCTGGGCCGCGCAGTATGGAACGTGATGCTGGAGGAAACCCCGCAGCTGTTCTGGCGCTCGCGCCACGGCAACCCGATCAATCACTTCTACTACGCCGAGTCCGATGGCTGCTACAAGCAGGATCAGTGGAAGGTGTTCTGGTTCGGTGCCGATGGCATCGACCGGATCAAGACCTATGTCGATCATTGCGCGCAGCGCACCCCGAGCCTGCAGGGCTGAGCGATGAGCAACCTCGATGCCTGGAACACGGTTCCCACCCTGCGCGGCCAGCACGTAACCCTGAAGCCGCTGCAGATGGAGCACGTGCCGGGCCTGCGCGATGCGCTTGAAGGCAGCGGCCTGGACCAGCTCTGGTACACCCAGGTGCCGTCCCCGCAGCGGGTCGAGCACTATGTGCAGGCCGCGCTGCAGGCGCAGGCTGAAGGCAAGGTGCTGCCCTTCGTGATCCGCGATGCGGCGGGCGAGATCATCGGCAGCACGCGCTTCTACGACATGGATGCCGGCGTGCCCAAGCTCAGTCTCGGCTACACCTGGTATGCGCCGCGTGTGCAGCGCACCGGCGCCAACACCGAAGCCAAGCTGTTGCTGCTGCAGCACGCCTTCGAGGCCATGGGCTGCATCAGCGTGGTGCTGGAAACCAGCTGGTTCAACTTTACTTCGCGTACCGCCATCGCCCGCCTCGGCGCCAAGCAGGACGGCGTGCTGCGCAACCACAAGCGGCATGCCGACGGCACGCCGCGCGACACCGTCATCTTCTCCATCATCGATGCGGAATGGCAGGGCGTGAAGCGCCACCTGCAGTACCGCCTGGACAGTCACGCATGAACGATTCGACTTTCACCCTGGGTATCGTCGGTGCCCGCGGCCATACCGGTGCCGAGCTGATCAAGCTGGTGGCCGCCCATCCGCGGCTGAAACTGGCTTTCGTCTCCTCGCGCGAGCGCGCCGGGCAGCGCCTGTCCGATCACCATCCGGAATTCCAGGGTGACCTGCAGTACGAGAACCTGGACGCCGACGCGGTGGCCGCCAAGGGCGTGGATGCGGTGATCCTGGCCCTGCCCAATGGCCTGGCCGCGCCGTTCGTGGCCGCGCTTGAAACCGCGAAGCCGGACACTGTCATCGTCGATCTCTCGGCCGACTACCGCTTCGACAACAGCTGGTACTACGGCCTGCCGGAGCTGACCCGCGGCCGCTACAACGGCCAGAAGCACATCAGCAACCCGGGCTGCTATGCCACGGCAATGCAGCTGGTGGTGCATCCGCTGCTGGACCTGCTGGCCGGTCCGCCGCAGTGCTTCGGTGTCTCCGGCTACTCCGGTGCCGGTACCACGCCGTCGGACAAGAACAACGTTGAACTGCTGGCCGACAACCTGATGCCGTATGCGCTGACCAACCACGTGCACGAGCGCGAAGTGTCCGTGCAGCTGGGCGTGGCGGTCGAGTTCATGCCGCACGTCGCGCCGCATTTCCGTGGCATCACGCTCACCGCCAATCTGTGGCTGAACCGGGTGCAGACCCGCGAGCAGATCGTCGAGCGCTTCCAGCAGGCCTATGCCGGCGAACCCTTGATCGAAGTGGTGGATGAAGCGCCGTGGGTCAGCCGCATTGCCGGTCGCCACGGTGCCCAGGTCGGTGGCTTCACCCTGGCCCCGGGCGGCAAGCGGGTCGTGGTGGTGGCGACCCTGGACAACCTGCTCAAGGGCGCGGCCACCCAGGCCATGCAGAACCTCAACCTCGCGCTGGGCATCGACGAACTGACGTCGATCCCGCACTGAACACGTATTCCGGAGCCCCCATGGCAGACCTTCTTTGGCAGAAGCCCGGCGTCGCCGTCGACGCCCAGATCCAGACCTTCCTCGCCGGCGACGACGTGATCCTCGATCGCGAATTCTTCCTGCACGACATCGCCGCCAGCGCCGCGCATGCACAGGGCCTGCAGCACATCGGCATCCTCAGCGCCGACGAGCTGGAAGGCCTGCTGCGCGAACTGGAGATCCTGGCGCAGGACTTCCGCGAAGGCCGCTTCGTGCTGGATACGCAGTACGAAGATGGCCACTCGGCGATCGAAGCGCGGTTGACCGAACGCCTCGGCGACGCCGGCCGCAAGATCCACACCGGCCGCAGCCGCAACGACCAGATCCTGGTGGCCACCCGCCTGTGGCTGAAAGAGAAGCTGCAGCGCGTGGCGCAGCTCAGCGCCGAAGTGGCCAAGGTCGCGCTGGACCGTGCGCAGGCCGAGAAGGACCTGCCGATACCCGGCTATACCCACATCCAGCGTGCCGTGGTGTCCTCGGCCGGCATGTGGTGGGCGGGCTGGTCCGAGGCCTTCATCGACAATGCCATCCGCGCCCGTGACACCCATGCACTGATCGATGCCAACCCGCTGGGCACCGCCGCCGGTTATGGCGTCAATCTGCCGCTGGACCGCGAACACACCACGGCTGCGCTCGGTTTCGCGCGCATGCAGATCTCGCCGATCTACGCGCAGCTGTCGCGGGGCAAGTTCGAGCTGGCCGCGCTGGAAGCCCTCGGTGGCGCCACCCTGGACCTGCGCCGCATCGCCTGGGACCTGTCGCTGTTCACCAGCGCCGAGTTCGGCTTCGTCGCACTGCCGGCGCAGTACACCACCGGCAGCTCGATCATGCCCAACAAGCGCAACCCGGATGTGATCGAGCTGATGCGCGCCACCCATGCCAGCGTCGCCGCCGCGCGCACCGAGATCGAGCAGCTGCTGTCGCTGCCGTCGGGCTACCATCGCGACCTGCAGTCGTCCAAGGGCGCCATCTTCCATGGCTTCGGCCGTGGCCTGGCCGCGCTGGAGCTGCTGCCGGCGCTGCTGGCCAATCTGGAGTGGCGTGACGACAGGCTGCGCGCAGCGATCGACTCGGGCATGTATGCCACCGACGTTGCCGTGGAAGCGGCCGTGGCTGGTGTGCCGTTCCGCGAGGCCTACAAGGCCGCTGCGGCCGGTGCCGATAGTGCAGGGCAGGGGCGCACGCCGGAAGGCAGCCTGGCCGCTCGCGTGTCGCCGGGTTCGGCAGCCGACCTGCGCCTGGATGAACTGCGCGCGCGCTGGCAGGCGCTGTCCTGATGGCGGGCACGGTCTACCTGGTGTTGGCCATGCGCCGGCCCGGTTTCAATGCCGCCGCCGTGCAGCCGCATCGTGACTTCCTCGATGCGTTGCAGGCGCAGGGAAAGCTGCAGCTGACCGGCGGCTTCGCCGATGGCAGCGGTGGCGCCTATGTGCTGTGCAACGTGGACAGCCTGGCGCAGGCACAGGCCATCGTCGCCACCGATCCGCTGGTGACGATGCAGGCCTCCGACCTGACCGTGCACGAATGGAACACTCGCTGAGAGCCTGACCGATGATCCAGCACGCTGCCCACGTCGCCTCGCCGTTCCCCGAACAAGCGCTGCCACCATGGCGGCGTGCAGTGCTGAAGGTCGGCAGCAGCCTGCTGGCAGCCGATGGCGGCGGCCTGTCGCCACGCCACGCGCTGGGCCTGGCACAGTTCGTCTCGGCCAATGTACTGGCCGGGCGTGAGGTAGTGATCGTATCGTCCGGCGCGGTCGCTGCCGGGCGCGCGATCCTGCCGCGGGCCGATGAGCCCGGCGCGGCGATGGCGGCGCGGCAGGCGCTGGCCGCGCTCGGCCAGGCCCAGCTGATCGGGCTCTGGCAGCGCTTCTTCGAGCGCCCGGTGGCGCAGGTGCTGCTGACCCACGACGACCTGCGCAACCGCCGCCGCTACCTCAACGCACGCGCTACCCTCAACGAACTGCTGCGGCTGGGTGCGTTGCCGGTGGTCAACGAGAACGACACCGTGTCGGTGGACGAGCTCAAGCTCGGCGACAACGACAACCTGGCCGCGACCGTGGCGGCGCTGGTCGATGCCGATGCACTGTTCATCGCCACTGACATCGACGGCCTGTACAGCGCCGACCCGCGCACCGTGGCCGACGCGCGGCCGTTGCACGACGTGCCGGAACTGAGTGACGAGGTGCTGGCGATGGCCGGTGGCGCCGGCTCGCGCGCTGGTACCGGCGGCATGCGCACCAAGCTGGAGGCGGCGGCGAAGGCCGGTCGCCTCGGCATAGAAACCTATCTGTTCAATGGCCGCAGTGGCGACGTGGTGCGCGCGCTGGCGCAGGATCGCCTGTTCGGTACCCGTATCCATGCCGCACGCAGCCGCGAGGCCGCACGCAAGCACTGGCTGCGGCACGCGCCGCTGGTCGAGGGCGCGATCGTGATCGATGCCGGCGCGGCGCAGGCCATGCGCGAGAAGGGCGCCTCGCTGCTGCCCGGTGGCATCACCGGCGCGGAGGGCGTGTTCCGCCGTGGCGACATGGTGCAGGTGTGCTGGAACGCGCCGCAGGGCCGTGTCTGCGTCGCGCGCGGCGTCAGCCAGTACGCGGCCGACGATGTGCGCCGGATCGCCGGCCGCCATTCGCGCGACATCGAGGCCGTGCTGGGCTACAACTACGGCGGCAGCGTCGTCCATCGCGACGATCTGGTGCTGCCATGACCGGTTTGAAGGACTCCCCGATGAGCGACATCGAAACGCAGGCGCGTGCCTGCCGTGACGCGGCCCAGAACGTTGCCGGCCTCGACAGTGCGGCCCGCCGCACGCTGCTGCTGGCCATGGCACAGGCGCTGGAAGTGAATGCCGGGCTGATCCTTGCCGGTAATGCACGTGACCTCGCCGCCGCGCGCGACAAGGGCGTTGGCAGCGCCATGCTCGACCGCCTGGCGCTGGACCCGGCACGCCTGTTCGCGATGGCCGAAGCCGTGCGTGAGGTCGCCGCGCTGCCCGATCCCGTCGGCCAGATCACCCGCGACGATGTGCGTCCAAACGGCATCCGCGTGCAGAAGGTACGCGTGCCGCTGGGTGTGATCGCAATGATCTATGAGGCGCGCCCGAACGTGACCGCCGAAGCGGCTGCGCTGTGCCTGAAGGCCGGCAATGGCGTGATCCTGCGCGGTGGCTCCGAAGCCATCCATTCCAACACAGCCATCGCCCAGGCGTTGGCGGGCGCGCTCAAGGCCAATGGCGTGCCACCGGCGGCGGTGACCGTGCTGACCGACCTGCGCCGCGAAGCGATGCTGGAACTGCTGCAGCTGCAGGAACTGATCGATCTGGCGATTCCGCGCGGCGGCGAAGGCCTGATCCGCTTCGTTGCCGAACATGCGCGGGTGCCGGTGATCAAGCACTACAAGGGTGTCTGCCACCTGTTCGTGGATGCCAGCGCCGACCTCGGCAAAGCCATCGATCTGCTTGTGGACGGAAAGTGCAGTCGTCCGTCGGCCTGCAATTCGCTGGAGACCCTGCTGGTGCACCGTGATGTGGCCGAAGCGTTCCTGCCGCGCGTGGCACAGGCGCTCGGCGAGCGCGGCGTGGAGCTGCGCGCCGACGCGGCTGCGCAGCCGTTGCTGCCGGGTAGCAACGCAGCCACCGATGCGGATTACGCCGCCGAGTTCCTGGATCTGGTGCTGGCCGTGCGGGTGGTGGATGACCTCGATGCGGCCATCGCGCACATCCGCCGCTATACCTCCGACCATACCGAAGTGATTGCGACCGAAGAGGCGGTCCACGCCGAGCGCTTCGTCAACGCGCTGCGTTCGGCGGTGGTGATGGTGAATGCCTCATCGCGCTTTTCCGATGGTGGGCAGTTGGGCCTGGGCAGCGAGATCGGTATTTCCACCACGCGCCTGCACGCCTACGGCCCGATGGGCCTGGAAGCACTCACCGTCGAACGGTTCGTCGTGCGCGGTGAAGGGCAGACGCGCACGTAGATCCACGCCGTGCGTGGATGGTCTTCGCGGTAGACCCCGGTGCCGACCAAGGTCGGCATCTACCAAAGCAAGTGCCGACCAGGGTCGGCACCCACCGGGTTGTCGGGTTACACCACCTCGCGGCGGATGCCGATCGGCCGCGCGTGATCGTCCATGTGCAGCGTGGCGGCCTTGCAGCCGAGCAGGCGCTCGGCCAGCCCGGTGCTGGCCCCCAGGTCGGCGGCCACTTCGTTGAGGCTGGCCAGCGGCCGCGGCAGGCGCCGGTCGTGGCCGCGGAAGCGCGCGCGGTTGTACTCGGCCCAGCCGATCAGCAGCACGCTGGCACACAGCAGCATCAGCGGCAGCGCCACCAGCACATAGGGGTCGAACTGGTTCTTGCGCTCGTACAGCTGCTGCCAGGCCATCTGCCCGCCGATCAGCCACGAGAGCAGGGTCACCAACGGTGCCCACAGGTAGAAGTAGAACCCCCAGAACGCGAGGGTGACGAAGCCCCAGGCGGTGCGCTGGAAGCGTGGTTGGCGATGCGGCTTGCGGATCATCCGCGAGTCGAAGCGGTTGGACGGGCGTTGTGCGTTCATCGGATCCCCCGATCGGGACTGGTCCAGGTGGCGCGCTTGCTGCGACGGCGCAGCAGGGTTTTCGGCAACGCCACCAGGGTGGTGGAAAGGCTGATCAACCAGTACGCCATCGGGTACCAGATGACCCAGAAGTAGTTGCGTCCAATCTGTGTTTCGTAACGACGGTCGATGATCAGGCTGCTGGCGAACTGCAGCAGGCAGACCAGGGCCAGGATCACGCCGTGCCATTCCGGCAGCAGGCTGGCGATATGCAGCTGCGGCGGCAGTTCGATGAACTTGCCCAGCGCCCACAGCACCACGATGAACAACATGGTGTAAGCCCAGATCACGCTCAGCACGTACTCCAGCAGTACGCCCCACATGCGCCGCTCCTTCCAGTGCAGCAGCGAGCGGGCGTGGCGCAGCATCACCTCCACGCCACCCTGGGCCCAGCGCAGCCGCTGCCTCCACAGCCCCTTCAGCGTTTCCGGCATCAGGATGAAGCACAGTGCGTTGGGTTCGTAGCGAATGTCCCAGTGCGCCCGCTGCAGGCGCCAGCTGATGTCGATGTCTTCGGTCACCATGTCATCCGACCACCAGCCCACCTGGTGCAGGGCGGTACGGCGGAAGCCGGCGATCACCCCGGAGATGGTGAAGATGCGCCCGTATACGCGCTGCGCGCGCTTGATCATGCCGATGATCGAGGAGAACTCGGCCACCTGCAGGCGTCCGAGCAGGGTGGAGCGGTTGCGGATGCGCGGATTGCCGGTCACCGCGCCGACCCGGTTGCCGCTGACCAGGTGCCAGATCATCCAGTGCAGCGCATGCTCCTCCAGCATCGCGTCGCCGTCGATGCACACCAGGTACTCCGAACGCGCGGCGAGTGCACCCATGCGCAGCGCATTGGCCTTGCCCAGGTTGCGGTCCAGGTGCAGCACGCGCAGCCGTGGGTGCTTTGCCGCCAGGGCGTCCAGCCGCGCACCGGTGTCGTCGCTGCTGCCGTCGTCGATGGCGATCACTTCGTAGTCGGCCGGGTAGCGCTGTGCCAGCGCCGCGCCGAGCGTGTCGTCGAGGTTCGCGGACTCGTTGTGACAGGGAATCAGCAGGCTCGCGAACGGTGGATCGACCATCAGCGGCGGGTCGTTGCGTGGACGCGAATGGCGTTCGCGCCGGAAGTAGTAATACAGGCCGCCCGACATCCAGAAGAACGCCATCACCATCGGGTAGTAGAAGGCGAACTGGAACAGGACCTGCAGCAACGGATGCATGTCCATGTCACTTCTCCGGGTACGGGAAGTTGCCGGCGGACATCGCCGCGCGGGCATCGCGGGTGGAGGGCTGGTCGGCGATGAAGTCGTCCGGGTACCAGGCGAAGTGGTGCACGCCCTGCGCCTGCAGCTGGCGGATCTGCGCGCGCAGGCGCTCGGCGGGAATCGGTTGCCCGCTGCGCCAGTCGACGGTCTGCAGTTCGAACAGGGTGTGCTGCAGCTGTGGATCATGCGCACGCACCGCGCCCAACAGCTGGTCGAGCCAGCGTTCCGGATGCTTGCTGCCTTCCATCCACGGCATCGCCATCAGTGCGGTCTGGTCGTAGGCCTTGTTGAACAGGTCCAGGCGCTGCGCGAACCAGGCTTCGCTCTGCGGGCGCAGCACCGGTTCGGCGTACAGGTTGCGCACCGTGGCCAGCTTCGGCCGCCAGTGCTGCGCGCTGTTGCGCAGTGCCAGGGTGAAGTCGATCAATGCCTGCGTGCGTGCGCTGCCTCCATCGCCGGCCGCCAGCGTGGGCAGCTCGGTGTCGCGCAGATAGCCATCGTCATGGAACAGCAGGCCCTCGAGGTACGAGTTGACCGCCAGGTCCTCGTAGATGTCGAGCATGATCTGGCGCGCTCGCGGGTTGGTGAAATCCAGCCGGTACATGCCATCGGCATCGCCGTTGCGGATCGCCAGCGCCTTGCGCTGCGCCGGGTCGGGCAGCTCGAAGCCGAGCACCGGCAGCCATGCGTAGACCTTCACCCCCGCACGCGATTTCAGCTGCCAGGCAACGCGGCTGAACAGGTCCGCGCGCATCGGCATGTGGCGGTTCGGGAAGTACAGTGCATCGGCGGTGTTGTTGCCGTCCGGATCGGCGAACGCCTGCAGGTAGACGTGCGTCGGCGCGATGCGCTTGACCCGCTCGATCAGCGCATCCAGATTGCGCGCCTGCTGTGCGGGGTCGGGGTCGTACACATCATCCAGGTCGATCTGCAGGGCACGGATGCCATCGAGCGCGACGTCGCGGCGCAGTTCGTAGGCCAGCGCCTCCACGGTCGGGTTGTCGCTGACCAGGAAGCGCGCCAGGCCATGCAGGTCGCTGGCCACCGGCGTGCTGCGGCCTTCCAGATCGAAGGACACTGGCATGCCCAGCTGCTCGGCAATGTCGTTGCTCAGCTGGTTGTAGGCTGCATAAGGCCAGACGATGGCGCGCGGGCGCACGCCCAGGTGCTGCTGGATGCGTTGCACACTGCGGCCGAGATCGGCGCGCAGGCGCTGCTCGTACTGTGGCTCGCTCTCGTAGCTGTGCGTGGCCGGTCGGTAGATGCGGGTCACGACAGCAGGGGTGGAATTTCCCTGCGGGTTGGCAAGCACCCCGTGGTGCAGATCGTCGGTATGGCTGGCCACCTCGATCAGGCCGCTGTCGTGCATCTGCTTCAGCTGTGCCCAGGTGATGAAGTCGTCGCGGCCGAACGGGCGGTAGCCATAGTCGATGGTGCGGCCCGGTGCCATGTCCACGTAGTCGGTGATCACCGCCACCAGCGCCGGATAGCGGTAGGCCTGCAGCAGCGGGAAGGCCTTGTCGTAGACGCTGCGCAGGCCGTCATCGAAGGTCAGCAGTACCGGTTTCGGAGGCAGCGTGGCGCGCCCCTGCGAGGCCGCGATCACCTGCGACAGCGACACCGGGTGGTAACCGTGTGCCCCCAGCCAGTCCAGGTGGGCGGCGAAGTTCTGCGTGCTCACCGCATAGGTATCGGCATCCCCCTTGGCTGCGACCTGGTCGCGGATGTCGTGGTAGCTGAGGATCAGCAGGCCGTTGTCGATCGCATCGAGATGCAGGGCCTGCTGCGCGAAGGCCGGCGGCGCAGCCGACAGCAGCAGGAGCACGATCAGGCGCAGGATGCGGGTCATGTCAGTCTCCCCAGCGCAGTGCGGCTTCGAAGCCGATATGGCGTTCGCGATGGCCGTCGTAGACCGGCCGCGACCAGCGCACGCCATACTCGAACACGCGGCCCTGGCCCAGCTGCCACTCGTGCATGTACGACACCGACGGCACCAGCGCACTGCCGAAGCCGTCCTGCCAGTAGTCGCCCAGCGAGACGGTCAGCCGGTGCCGGAAGTGGCGTTCGTAGTGGCGCCACAGTTGCTGGTCGATGCGCAGGCCGATCTCGACCATGCGGTCGCGCTTCGGGTTGAAGTAGGGGGCATCGTCGCGGCTGCCACGACTGGTGTAGGCACTGGCCAGGCCATCGATCAGCCACCGTGGGCGGGTCAGCAGGCGCTGTTCAAGTGCGGTGCTGAACAGTTCGCGATGGTTGCCATCGTCGTAACGGAAGCGACTGGCGCCGAACACCCAGTGCGTGCGTTCGCTGCGCCGATAGTCGACCTGCGCACTGACGCTGTCAGCGGTGATGCCGGCCACGCGCGCCTGCATCGATGCCTCCGGATCATTGCGTGCGGCAATCAGTCCGGCATGCCAGTAGTCGTTGAACTGCCAGCCCACGCCGACGCGCAGGCCGGTATCGCCAATGTGGTCGTTGGCGCGCAGCACGGCCGCTTCCGCATCCAGCCGGCCGAAGCGGTAGCGTACGCCCGCGCCCAGCCACAGCGGGTCGATGCGCTGGTCCTGGAAATCGACCGAGCGCCGGTCGGCGAAGACGAACAGCCGCCAGCGATCGTCGAGTACGGGTGTCTGGACCTCCATGCCATAGCGGCGATCATCGTTGCCCAGCGGCGAGGTGCCACTCCCGCCGGAACTGCGTCCGATGTCGGTCCATGCCTTCAGCTGCCAACCGCGATGCGCGCGCCAGGCCTGGTCCATGCGTTCGACGGCGGGCTGGGTGGGGTAGCGTGCGACCAGATCGTCGTGCAGCGGTCGCGCCAGGTCATCACGCTGCAGAGCGACGTAGGCTTCCTGCATGCCCAGCCGTGGCTCGATGTCGCGCGGGTCCAGCGCATGCGCCATCTGTTGCCGCTGCAGCGCCCTGCGTGGCCAGCCGCGCATCATGTAGACACTGCCCAGCGCACTCTGCAGGCCGCCGTTGCCCGGTGCGATGTCGACCATCGATTCCAGATCGCGCTGCGCGGTGGGCAGGTCACCGCTGTAGGCGCGCACCATCGCCAGGTTGAGGTCGGCCTCGTAGCGCGACCAGTTTGGATACGGCGACTTCCCGTTGCTCCAGCGCCAGGCAGGTTCCTTGTCGCGCCACGCCTGCAGCAGGTCGACGGCCTTTTCCTGCTGCTCGCTTTCCAGGTAGGCGTAAGCCAGTTCCGAATGCGAGGCGTCGCGCGTTGGATCGCCAGCGACCGCTGCCTGCAGCACCGGAATGGCTTCCTCCGGGTGCAGGGTGCCCATCAGCGAATCGCCCACTGCGGGCAGCACATAGTCGGGCAGGGCATGGCCTTCGGCCTGCAGTGCGCGGGCTTCCTCGCGCACCTGCGCATGGCGGCCCAGCCGGTTGAGCAGGATCAGCCGGTCCATGCGGATGCGCAGTGGCGCCTGCGCGGGTGGAGTGCCTTCGGCGCCCAGGTAGCGCTGCATGCGCGCCAGGGTTGATTCGGCCTCTTCCAGCCGGCTGTCTTCGCTGCTGCTGTAGGCCAGGCTCCAGACCACCAGCTTGGCCAGGTAGTCGCCTTCGATGCGCTGCTTCTGTGCAGCGTCGAACAGCTGCGGGCGCTGCTGGTACAGCGCCCAGGCGCGCCACGCATTGCCGATGTCGCCCAGGGTCAGTACGCGCAGCTTGAACAGCAGATCGTCGTTGGGCTGCTGCTGGCTGGCGCGCTCGATGGCGCCGAGGGCATCCAGCCAGCGGGCCTGGTCGCGGTAGCGGCCGATCTCGGCCAGGGCCGCCTCGCGGTCGGGCGGGGCAGCACTGCTGGCCCAGGCCAGGGCGGTACAGGCAAGGCCGACGCAGAGCGCCAGCCGGCGGTGGACAACCATTGGGGACCCCCTTGGCTTCCGAACCAGACAACCTGAAAAATGTGACGCACATCACATGCCAGATTTTGGGGTGGCCGTGGCCTGCGTCACTCCCCTCGCGAACTCCCATCCAGCAGGGATGGGCGAAACCAGGACAGCGACCTGCAATGTCTTGTCTGAAACGAGAGTCCCCCGCGCACCGAGTGGTGGCCTGGGCGGCGCTGCCGCCCCCATGCCCGATGCCGGCACGCGGCAAGGATGGGCATTCGTGGGCACTATCCGCCCGGAATTGTCAGCCCGGCGTCAAAATGCGCAAACGGGCTGACGAGCGGTAGATGGGGCCGGTTGCTGGCCCCATGCGGCTTACCAGAGGTCTTCCAGCTTGCGCGGCTTGCAGGCCACCCAGGAAGCGCACAGCATCAGGGTGGCGCAGCCGAACAGGAAGCTGAACGGGATCGTCCAGCCGTCGCTGACGGTGTGCAGCCAGCCGACCAGGAACGGCCCCAGGCAGCTGAAGCTGTAGCCCACACCCTGCATGAACCCGGACAGCGCCGCCGAGCCGGTGGGGGTGCGGGTGCGCAGGTTGATCAGGGTCAGCGCCAGCGGGAAGGTGGACGGACCGACGCCGAGCAGGCAGGCCCACAGCAGCGGGGCCTTCATCGGTGCCAGCAGCAGGCCGGTGAAGGCGATCACGAACGAGAAGAAGCCGATCAGTACCAGCGGGAACGGGTTCTGCAGGCGCACCGCCATCGACGGGATGACCAGCGACGGTAGCAGGCCCAGTGCCGAGAACACGGCCACCATCACGCCGCCGAACGCGGGCGTGCCACCGGCCTCGACCACGATGCGCGGCAGCCAGGTGAACATCGAGTAGGTCATCAGCGAGGTCATGCCGAACATGAGCGTCATGCTCCAGCCCAGCGACGTGCGCCAGACCTTGCCATGCGGCTGCGCGGTGGGGTCGGTGGCGTCGGCCTGCGGCTTCGGCGCGCGCTTGGCCAGCACCAGCCAGGGCAGTGCGGCGGCCAGTGCCAGCAGCGCCCACATGCCCAGCGACACGCGCCAGCCGGCAGCGTTGGCCATCGGCACCGCGAGCAGCGCCGGCAGCATCGTGCCCAGCTGCAGCACACTGATGTAGAGCGTACTCATGGTGCCGACCTTGTTGGCGAAGTAACGCTTCACCAGCGGCGGCACGACCACGTTGCCGATGCCCATGCCGGCCAGCGCCAGCACCGAACCCAGCAACAGCGTGCCGACGTTGCCGGCGCTGGAGCGCAGCAGCAGGCCGGCCATCGCCATCACCATCGCCAGCAGGGTGGTGCGCTCCAGGCCGAGGCGCCGCGCCAGTGCCGGCGTAGCCACGCCGAACAGCGCGAACGAGGCGGTCGGCAGCATGCCCAGCACGCCGGTCATGGTGGTGCCGAAGCCGAACTGCTGGCCGAGCACGTCCAGCAGCGGGGTGATCGAGGTGACCGCCGTGCGCAGGTTGACCGCTGCCAGCAGGATCGCGGCAAACGCGAGGACGCGACCGTGCAGCAGCGACGGCGAATCGGAAGTGGAGGAACTCATCGGTGGTCCTTGCAGGTGTCGCACGCCGCAGCAACGGCATGCAGCGCCGGCATCGGTCTACGCCGAAGCGGCAGGTGGGGGTGGGGGCTGCAGGTGGGCCGGCAGCGCGGCCATTGTACGTGCGCTGCCGGGCAAGGTCCCGTCATGCGGGTGGCCCGGCGCTTGGCACAAAAAAACCCGGAGGACAGTGATGTCTTCCAGGCTTCTTGGTGACCACCGAAGTGGTCGGGGAGACAGGATTCGAACCTGCGACCTCTACGTCCCGAACGTAGCGCTCTACCAGACTGAGCTACACCCCGAAGGGAGCCGCCTATTCTAGCGATTCACCCCGATGGCGGCAAGGGGTGAATGCTGTTTTCTTCACACTGCCGAAGCAGTGCCACTTCAGGGAACAAAAAAGCCTGGACGACTTCACCAGGCTTCAATGCGACCACGTGAGTGGTCGGGGAGACAGGATTCGAACCTGCGACCTCTACGTCCCGAACGTAGCGCTCTACCAGACTGAGCTACACCCCGAAGGAGCCGCCTAAGATACCGTGTGAAGGCCAAGGCGGCAAGGTTTTTTTACAGCTCAGCGACGATTTTCTTTCTCGATACGGTTCTGCTCGCGGGCTTCGAACCACATGCCGTTGAGGATGGCCACCGTCGAGGCGAGGCCGGCGCCGAGAATCCAGGCGAAATACCACATGGTCGATCTCCTTTGTTCAAGGGTGTGCCGGCCGTGGGCCGGCACACCGTCAATCAGTAAGCGTTCGGGTTGTTGCCCATCTCTTCGGTGGTGGTCTTGCCCTTGAGCACGCGGTACACCCAGGTGGTGTAGGCGAGGATGATCGGCAGGAACACCGCCGTGGCCAGCAGCATGATCCACAGGGTCAGGTGGCTGGACGAGGCGTCCCACACGGTCAGGCTGGAGGTGGGCTGGCTCGAGGACGGCAGCAGGAACGGGAAGATGGCGAAACCGACGGTCAGGATGATGCCGGCGATGGCCGCACCGGAAGCGATGAAGGCCAGCCCGCCGCGACGGGCACGCAGCAGCACCGCACTGGCCAGCAGGCCGGCCAGGCCCAGCAGCGGTGCCAGGATCGTGGCTGGCATCGCGCTGTAGTTGCGCATCCAGCCACCGGCGGCGCCGAGTTCGGCGGTCTTCAGCAGCGGATTGGTGGCGCCATCGGTAACCACCTGCGAGGTGATCTGGTAACCCGGCAGGCCGAAGGCCACCCAGGCACCGCCCACTGCGAACAGCACGAAGGCGATGATCGCGGCGATGCTGCCGAAACGGGCTGCACGTTCGGCCACCGGGCCGTCGGTCTTCAGCACCAGCATGGCGGCACCGTGGGCGACCAGCATCGACACGCTGAGCAGGCCGGCCAGCAGCGCGAAGGGCATCAGCAGGCCGAAGAACGAGCCGGTGTAGAAGATGCGCATGCTGTCATCGAAGTGGAACGGCACGCCCAGCACCACGTTGCCCACCGCCACGCCCATGATCAGCGCCGGGATGAAGCCACCGATGAACAGCGCCCAGTCCCAGGTGTTGCGCCAGCGTTCGCTGGGCATCTTGCTGCGGAACTTGAAGCCGACCGGACGCAGGATCAGGGCGAACAGGATCACGAACATCGCCAGGTAGAAGCCAGAGAAGCTGACCGCATACAGTGGCGGCCAGGCGGCGAAGATCGCGCCACCGCCCAGGATCAGCCACACCTGGTTGCCTTCCCAGACCGGGCCGATGGTGTTGATCACCCGGCGGCGTTCGGCGTCAGTGCGGGCGACGAAGGGCAGCAGGGTGCCCACTCCCAGGTCGAAACCATCCATCACGGCGAAACCGATCAGCAGGATGCCGAGCAGCAGCCACCAGATCACGCGCAGCGTGGTGTAGTCCAGAAGAATGAAGTCCATCTTGGTTCTCCTGCCTCAGGCCTGGCCGGCGGCGGGCGCCGAGGCATTGTGGGAAGCATGCGGCTGGGGCGACTGCAGCGACGGCAGCAGTTCGTCCGGCCCCTTGCGGATCGCCTTGAGCATCAGCTTGATCTCGACCATGATCAGCGCGGTGTAGATCGCGGTGAAGCCGGCCAGGGTCAGCACGATTTCATGCAGGGCCAGGCCCGATGCCGCATAGAAGGTCGGCAGCACGCCATCGACCGCCCACGGCTGGCGACCATACTCGGCCACGAACCAGCCGCACTCGATCGCGATCCACGGTGCCGGCAGCGTCCACAGGGCCAGCTTGAGGAACCAGCGCTTGTCCTGGAAGTTGTTGCGGCAGGAGTAGTAGAAGGCCAGTGCGAAGAAGGCGATCAGGTAGAAGCCGAGGCCGGCCATCACGCGGAAGGTCCAGAACAGCGGCATCACGCGCGGCACGGTGTCCATCGCCGCCTGCGAGATCTCCTGCGGGGTGGCGTTGAGGATGTCATCGCGATAGCGCTTGAGCAGCAGGCCGTGGCCCAGGTCCTGCCAGTGGCGGTCGAACATCTCGCGTGCTTCGACGTCGTTCTTGTTCGCACGCAGGCGTTCCAGCGCGCCGTAGGCCAGCTGGCCGCCACGCACGCGGTGTTCGGCGCGCTCGACCAGTTCCAGGATGCCCGGAATCGGCTGGTTCAACGAACGGGTGGCGATCAGGCCCATCAGGTACGGGATCTTCACCGCGTAGTCGTTCTGGTGGGTGTCCTGGTTCGGGATGCCGAAGGCGGTGAAGTCGGCCGGCGCACGCTCGGTCTCCCACATCGCTTCGATCGCGGCCAGCTTCATCTTCTGGTGTTCGCTGGCGGCGTAGCCACTCTCGTCACCCAGCACCACCACCGACAGCGAGGACAGCAGGCCGAACGCCGCGGCCACCGCGAACGAACGTCGGGCCAGGTCCTTGTGCTTGTTGCGCAGCAGGAACAGCGCGCTGATCGCCATCACGAACACCGCACCGGTCACGTAGCCGGCGCTGACGGTGTGCACGAACTTGGCCTGCGCCACCGGGTTGAACACCACCGCCATGAAGTCGACCACTTCCATGCGCATGGTTTCCGGATTGAACACTGCACCGGTCGGGTTCTGCATCCAGCCGTTGGCGACCAGGATCCAGATCGCCGACAGGTTGGTGCCCAGTGCCATCAGCCAGGTCACCATCAGGTGCTTGACCTTGCTCAGGCGGTTCCAGCCGAAGAAGAACAGGCCGACGAAGGTGGCTTCCAGGAAGAAGGCCATCAGGCCTTCGATCGCCAGCGGCGCGCCGAAGATGTCACCCACGTAGTGACTGTAGTAGGACCAGTTCATGCCGAACTGGAATTCCATGACGATGCCGGTGGCGACGCCCATGGCGAAGTTGATGCCGAACAGGACGCCCCAGAACAGGGTCATCCTGCGCCAGATCTCCTTGCCGGTCATCACGTACACGCTCTCCATGATGGCCACCATGAACGACAGGCCAAGGGTGAGGGGTACGAATAGGAAGTGGTACATCGCGGTCAGCGCGAATTGCAGCCGCGACAGTTCTACGACTGTCTGATCAATCATGGCCTGGCTACCTCGTTGGATAGTGCCGTTGCAGGTGGCGGGAAGGGTGGTCTACGACGTGAATGATGTGACCGACTACTTCAAACAGCCTTGATCCAGATCAATGTATGAACAGGTGCCCCGGTTGATCGTATGCCAACCCGATGAAGACTGCGACCGCTGGCCGCAGAGGCCGGCCATTGCCTGCGCCTACAATGCCGTGTCTCCCCCGTTGCCCGTGAAGACCCCTTGAGCGCTGCCGAAACGACCCCTGACAGCCTGTCCCCGGAAGCCGAAACTGCCCGCCAGCGCCGTGTCCGCGCGGCGTGGCTGGCTGATCTGGCCCATTCCGCCCGGGGGCGCCAACGCCTGGCGGCCCTGTGCATCAGCCTGTCCGGTGCGTTGCTGATCGGCCAGGCCGCCGCGATCGCCTGGCTGGTGCAGCAGGTGCTGGTGGAGCGCGCGCCGCTGGCCTCGGGGCTGCCAGTGCTGGGCGGGCTGGTGGTGATCCTGGTGCTGCGCACGCTGCTGGGCAGCGCCACCCAGGCGGCTGCCGGGGATGTAGCCGATGCCGCGCGGCTGGCCCTGCGCGAGCGAGTGTTCGCCCGACTGCTCAGCCATGGCCCGTTGTGGCTGCGCCAGCGCCGCACCGGCGAACTGGGCGAACTGATGCTGCATCACGGTGATGCGATCGAGAGTTATTACAGCGGGTTCCTGCCGGTGCGCACCGAGGTGCTGGTGGTGCCGCTGCTGATCCTGGCTGCGGTGGCCTGGGTTGACTGGGTGGTGGCGTTGATCCTGCTGTTCACCGCGCCGCTGGTGCCGTTCTTCATGATGCTGGTGGGCTGGGGCGCCGAAGCCGCCGGTCGCGCCCAGTTGGGGGAGCTGGCGCGGATGAGCGGCCACTTCGCCGACCGCATCAAGGGCCTGGGCCTGCTGCGCCTGTATGGCCGCGGCGAGGCCGAGCTGGAGGGTATCGAGGCGGCCGCCGAAGGTGTGCGCGTGCGTACGCTGAAAGTGCTGCGGATCGCCTTCCTCTCGTCCACGGTGCTGGAGTTCTTTGCCTCGGTGAGCGTGGCGATGGTCGCGCTGTACCTGGGCCTGAGCTATCTGGGCATGATGTCGCTGCATTCGGCGGTGCCGACGCTGGGCGCGGGCCTGTTCTGCCTGCTGCTGGCGCCGGAGTTCTACGCGCCGCTGCGGCGGTTGGCTGCGCACTACCACGACCGCGCCAATGCACTGGCCGCGGCGGCCGAGGTTGAGCGTCTGCTGCAGTCATTGCCGGACGAGCAGCGCCTGATCGAGAACGAGAGTGCGCCGCTGGCTGTGGAACCGGCCGAGGCCGCGTTGCCGCCGCTGCAGGCGCAGGGGCTGGTGCTGCGCCCGTTGGGCGCGCCGCACGACGTGCTGCAGGATCTGGATGTGCTGCTGGAACCGGGCCAGCGGCTGGCCCTGGTCGGCCCCAGTGGATCCGGCAAGAGCACGCTGCTGGAAGCACTGGCGGGCTGGCTGCCACCGCGTGCCGGCAAGCTGCACCTGCGGCCCGGCGTGCAGGTAGCCTATGCCAGCCAGCGGCCGTACCTGTTCCACGGCAGCATCGCCGACAACCTGCGCCTGGCCGATCCCGGCGCCAGCGACGCGCGGTTGCGCGCAGTGGCCGAGGCCTCACAGGTGCTGCAGTTCGCGCAGCGCCTGCCACAGGGACTGGATACGGTGATCGGCGAGCGCGGCTTCGGCCTGTCCGGTGGTGAGGCACGTCGCATCGGCCTGGCCCGCCTGCTGCTGCGCGACCCGCAGGTGCTGCTGCTGGACGAACCCACCGCGTTCCTCGATGCCGATACCGAAGCGGCGCTGCTGCGCAGCCTGGCCGCCTATGCACGTGGCCGCAGCGTGGTGGTCGCCACCCACAGCCCGGCGGTGATCGCCTGGGCCGATCGTTGCCTGCTGCTGCCGGAAGGCCGCCTGGTGGAACCGGCACAGGCGGTGCGCGCATGAGCCGTTCACCTGATTCGTTGCGTGCGGTGTTCCTGCGCCATCGGCCGCGCCTGCTGCTGACGATCCTGCTGTTGTGGACCACCATGCTGGCCGGCACCGCACTGCTGGGCCTGTCCGGTGGTTTCCTCACCGCCGCTGCATTGGCCGGTGCGGCCGGCCTCGGCCAGGGCTTCAACTTCTTCTCGCCGTCCGCGGGTATCCGCGGGCTGACCATGGCGCGCATCGTGTCGCGCTACTTCGAAAAGCTGGTGGGCCACGACGCCACCCTGCGCATCGCCCGCGACCTGCGCGTGTGGTTCTTCCGCCGCGCGCTGCCGCTGGCACCGGCACGGCTGGGGGCGACGCGCACCGGCGATCTGCTGGCCCGCCTGCTCGGTGACATCGGTGAAGTGGACGGCCTGCTGGTGCGTGCGATCGGGCCGCTGGTGGCGCTGGGTGCGCTGACGCTGGTGGCGGTGGCCTCGGCGGCGCTGATCCTGCCGTCGGCAGCGGTGTTGCTGGCAGTGCTGGCGCTGCTGATCGCTTTCGGCGTGCCGTGGCTGGGTGTGCGCGGTCGTGACGATGAAGAGGCGGACCGTGCCGCGCATCGCGCCGCACTGCGCACCGCCGCCTTTGAAGGGTTGGAGGGCGCGGGCGATCTGGCCGCGCTGCATGCCGATGCGGCGTGGCAGCTGAAGGTGCGCGTGGCCGCCAAGCAGCTGGCTTCGCGGGATCGTCGGCGCCGCTGGCGCCTGATCGCGGCCTCGACCCTGCATGGCCTGGTCGCAGGGCTGGGGCTGGTGGCGATGCTGGCACTGGCGCTCCACGCGGCCGAACAGCAGCGTATCGCGCCGGAAATGGCCGCGGGCCTGGTGTTCCTCACCGTCGCGCTGATCGAACTGTGGGCCGGGATGGGCTTGGCGTGGCAGTCACTGCAGTCCGGGCGTATCGCCGCCGATCGGTTGCAGGCCATCGTCGAGCAGCCGCCGACGGTGGAGGATCCCGCCGTGCCACAGCCGGTACCGCAGGCTGCGCGCGTGCACTGGGACGACGTGCATTTCCAGTGGCCGGGCGCCGCGCGACCGGTGCTGTCCGGCCTGCAGTTGACCCTCGCGCCGGGCGAACGAATCGCCATCCGCGGCGACAGCGGCAGTGGCAAGACCACGCTGTCCAGCCTGCTGCTGCGGCTGTGGGATCCGCAGCAGGGGCGAATCACCTATGGTGGCATCGACCTGCGTGATTTCAGCCAGGCCGACTGGCATCGGCAGCTGGCCTGGTTGCCGCAGAACGCGCCGGTGTTCGCCGGCACCGTGGCCGAGAACCTGCGCCTGGGGGATCCCGATGCCAGCGACGCCGCCTTGTGGGCAGTGCTGCGCCGCATGCGCCTGGGCGAATGGGCCGAGCGCAACGGTGGCCTGCAGGCCTGGGTGGGCGAGAACGGCGCGACGATGTCGGCCGGCCAGGCGCGGCGGCTGGCGCTGGCCCGTGCACTGCTGCGCAATGCGCCGATCCTGCTGCTGGACGAACCGACCGAAGGCCTCGACGTGGATACCGCACGTGCGCTGCTGCAGGACCTTTCCGGGTTGCTGGACGGGCGCAGCCTGTTGATGATCACCCACGACGACCTGCCTGAAGGCGTGGTCGATGCGCAGTACCGGTTGCGCGATGGGGCGCTGGTCCGCGAACTTTGACCGATGCACATCCGCGCCTGGCGTGGATCTACTGTAGAGCCGAGCCCATGCTCGGCTGCCTCTGTACGGAGCCGAGCATGGGCTCGGCTCTACAGGTTGGCTATCGCGAGAACTCGCGCAGCATCACCGCGATCGAGGCCACGTTGGCCAGCACGCACAGCCAGAACACCCACTGGAACGAGGCTTTGCGGTGCTTGTGGCGGAACATCGCCTGGCCCAGCAGCGCGCCGGGCCAACCGCCGGCAAAGGCCAGCAGCTGTAATGTGCGCTCCGGAATACGCCACTGCTTTCTCTGCGCCGCGCGCTTGTCGTGGCCGTACAGGCCGAACGACACCGCGCTGGCGAGCAGGCACCACCCACCCAGCCACAGCGGCAGCACGCCGCTGACCGTCAGCGCGATCAACGCGCCGAACGCGGCCAGCGCGAGATTACGCCGCCATGCCACCTACAGCGCGTCGAGAAAGCCGCGCACGGCCGGGCCGAAACGCTCGAAATCGACGAGGAAGGCGTCATGGCCCTGTGGCGATTCCAGGCCGATGAAGCGCGCATCGGCGCCGCCGGCGCGCAGGCCGTCGGCGACCTGTTGCTGCTGCTGCACCGGGAACAGGATGTCGGTGTTGGCGCCGATCGCCAGCGCCTTTTCCACCCGGATCTTCGCCAGCCCGGCCAGCACGTCGCCGTCGGCATATTCAGCCAGGTCGAACCAGTCCATCGAGCGGCTCAGGTACAGGTAGCAGTTCGGATCGAAGAAACGCACGAAGCGCCGTGCGTGGCCTTCCAGATAGCTTTCCACCTGGAACTCCAGGCCGAACGGATCGTCGTCGGTCTGATCCGAATCCAGCCGCACGCGGCCGAAGCGGCCATCCCATTCCAGTGCGGAGCGGTAAGTGATCACGCCCAGCTTGCGCGCCATGCGCATGCCGGACTCGGGGTATTCGGCATCGTCGTAGTGGCCACCATTCCAGCGCGGATCAAGACGGATCGCCTCGCGCTGCAGCGAACGGATCGCGATCGAGAACGGCAGCGCCTGCGCACTGCCGGAAATGTTGACGTGGCTGCGCGCGATGCCCGGCTGCAGCATCAGCACGGCCAGTGCGGTCATGCCGCCCATCGAATTGCCGACCACGCAGGCCAGCTGCTCGATGCCCAGGGCGCGCACGACCTCGATGGCGGCGCGTGCGCCGTCTTCGATCGACAGCTCGGGGAAGTCGAGGCGATACGGTTCGCCCGTGGCCGGATTGAGCGAGGCCGGACCGGTCGAACCCTTGCAGCTGCCCAGCGAGTTCACGCAGACCACGAACCAGCGGTCGGTATCGATCGGCTTGCCGGGGCCGACCATGCCTTCCCACCAGCCCGGTGCCGGATTGGCGTCGTTGGCCGCGGCATGCGCATCCGGCGAGAGGCCGGTGACGATCAGGATCGCATTGCTGGCGTCGGCCGCCAGTGTTCCCCAGGTTTCGTAGGCCACGCGCGCGCCGTGCAGGGCGCCCCCGCGCTTGAACGGGAAGGGCGAGGGCAGGGCGTGGAAGCGGGTGCCGGGCGGGATGAATTCGGTCATGCAGCCATTCTAGCGGGGCCGCATGTGGAGCTGGCGACACGCTGGATTCCAGCAGCGGGTGGACGCGGACCGGACCGTCGTATTCACGCATGGCGTGGATCTGCTGTAGAGCCGAGCCGATGCTCGGCTGGCGGGCGCCGGCAACCCAATCGCAGCCGAGCGTGGGCTCGGCTCTACAAGTCAGGGAAACCGCAGCTCAACCACGCCGTCATGCGGCAGCGTCACCCGCACCACGTCGCTTTGCAGGTCGCCCTCGCTGCGATTGGCGCTACCAGTACGCGAGATGCGTGCCAGCACTTCCACGTCGCGATGTGCCGACAGCGGCGCGGTCGGCATCGGGCTGTCAGCGTCGCCCAGCCCGACCGTGGCCGGGAAACCGGCCAGCGGCAGCTTGCGTGCGGCCACCGGCATCGGCGGTCCACCCACGGCGCGGGCCAGCACGAATACCCGGGTGCTGGCCGGCCACTCGGCATTCTCCAGCGCAGGCAGCTGCACGCGTACCTGCAGCAGCGCCGCTGGTGCTGCAGGGGCGGCATCGGGTGCCAGGCCTGCGGCTTCGCGGGCGATGGCGATCTGCGCCTGCAGCGCCTGCGCGGCGCCGGGCTCAAGCCGTGGCAGCAGGCCGCTCCACACATCCGCGGCCTCGGCATTCTTTCCGCGCTGGCGCAGGGCGATGCCCAGCAGCCAGCTGGCGCGCTCGGCATCGGGTGCCTGTGCACGCGCCTGTTGCAACCAGGCCATCGCGGTGTCATCGAACTGCTTACCGGCATCGGCCTGCGCACGTGCCTGCGCCGCTTCCACCAGCACGCCGGGGTCTTCCGGGGCGAGAGCGGCGGCACGTGCGAAGGCGTCCGCCGCGGCTGCGGCGTTGCCCAGTTCGGCCTGCGACCGGCCCAGCAGTGCCCAGCCATCGGCCCGCTGTGGGTCACGCTCCAGTGCATCCTGCAGGGCCTGTACGCCATCGCGCAGGGTGGCTACCGACGGCGTCGGTTGCACCTGTGCTGCACGCGGATCACCGACCAGCAGATACAGGCAGGCACCGGCCACGCCCAGTGCGAACACGCCGACCGCGAAACCGCGACGACCGTGGTGGCGCAGCGGCCACAGCACCAGCGCTGCCATCAGCGCAGCAACCAGACCGGCCAGCACCGGCAGCCAATGGCTCACCATCCGTCTCCTTCATCGGCCTTGCCGGCCGGTGCTGCGCCGACCGTACGGCCACGACGGCGGACAATGCCCAGCACCACCAGTGCGCCGGCGCCGAGCATCAGCAGGGGACCGCCCCACAGCAGCCAGGTGCCCGGCTGCAACGGTGGTTGATAGAGCACGAACTCACCGTAGCGGGCGACCAGGAACTGCTTGATCTGTGCATCGTCGTGGCCCTGCTGCATCAGCTGCAGCACCTCGCGGCGCAGATCCTGCGCGATCTGCGCGTTGGAATCGGCCAGCGACTGGTTCTGGCACTGCACGCAGCGCAGCTGCGCGGCCAGGTCATGGAAGCGGCGTTCTTCGGCGCCATCGCGGAACTGCAGCGGCTGGGGATCGTGCAGCGGCTGCTGTGCCACTGCGGCCAGCGGCAGCATCAGAAGCAGCAACGCCAGCAGCCAGCGCATGGGCTCAGGGCGCCGTGTGCAGCGTGCTGCCGGCATTGCCCTGGGCCTTCTCGATCTTTTCCAGCGCCGGGATCAGCTTCTCGTCGACTACGCGCTGGGTCATCGCACCGCTGTACTTCCAGCGCACGATGCCGCTGCCGTCGACAAGGAAGGTCTCCGGTGCAGCGGTCACGCCCCAGTCGATGGCGGTGCGGCCTTCAACATCACTGAGCACGACCATGAACGGGTTGCCCAGCTGCTCCAGCCAGTGCAGGGCATCGGTCGGCTCGTCCTTCCAGTTGTAGCCGATCACGCGCACGCGCTTGCTCTCGGCGAAACGGGTCAGCACCGGGTGTTCCTCGCGGCAGGCCGCGCACCAGCTGCCCCATACGTTCAACAGGTAAGGCGCGCCGCGCAGTTCGTCGCTGTGCACGATCATCTCCGGGTCGTGCAGCACCGGCAGGGCGAACGCCGGCGCCGGCTTGTCGATCAGCGCCGAGGGCAGCACGTCGCGCTGCGGATCACCCGATTTCATCACCCCGTAGATCATCAGCCCGAGCAGGCCGAAGAAGAACAGCACGCCGATCACGATGGCTACCGGCGGCAGCGGGCGGGAGGGGCGCGGGGCGGGGG
>NZ_LLXT01000130.1 GCF_001431625.1 Stenotrophomonas geniculata ATCC 19374 = JCM 13324 | reverse complement strand
CCCACCCCGCCTTCGACAGATGTCCGCGATCTGCCGGAATGGCGCTTGGGGTCAGATCCGTTTTCCGCAGGAAAACGGATCTGACCCCGAATTGATTCGATATCTGAAAGAGATTCATCCACGCATGGCGTGGATCTACCGACCGTCATCGGGACACTGTCGAGGGTGGGGCGGTGTGGCTGTGCAGGACCGTTGGCGCCATGGATGGCGCCATCGAGTCCCCAGGGATGGGTTTACGGCGTGTCCTGCACAGCCACACCACCCCGCCAAGCTATCAGCAATCCAGAGCCGCTTTCGTTGTTGCTTCGGCTGTTGCATTTGCCTCTGCAGGTGCAGGGCGCAGCCCTGCCGAACAACCCTCTACTTGACCTGCACGTCGATCACGCCGTCGCCGACGCGCGCCTGCAGCGCATCGCCAGGCTGCACCTGATCGACCTTCCGCACCAGAGTGCCGTCGTCGCTGCGGGTGAGGATGCTGTAGCCGCGGGCCACGGTCGCCAGCGGGCTGACCGCTTCCAGCGAACGCGCCAGCCCGCGCAGGTGCAGTGCATCGCGTTCCAGCAGGCGCTGCATTGCAGCCTGCGGACGCCCACGCAGGGCGGCGAGGCGGCGCTGCATCGCGTCGAGCTGGCGCTGCGGATGGTGCCCGCGCAACACCGCCGCTGCATGGCGCAGGCGTGCGGCACGGCGTTCCTGCTGCTGATTGAACGCGGCATGCAGGCGCCGGCCCAGGTCCAGCTGGCGGCGACGCAGCAGATCCAGCCTGGCCTGCGGGCTCTGCGCGTTGAGGCGCAGCAGCGCACGGTCGGCACGCTGCATCGCCTGCTGCATCGTGTGCCGCTGCAGCTGCACCATGCGTGCCGCCGTGCGGCGCAGGCGCAGCGCCAGTTCGCGCTGGTCCGGCACCAGCAGTTCGGCGGCCACCGACGGTGTCGGCGCGCGCAGGTCGGCGGCGAAGTCGCTCAAGCTGAAGTCGGTTTCGTGGCCCACCGCCGACACCACCGGGGTGCGGCTGGCGGCGATCGCACGGGCCAGTGCTTCATCGTTGAAGGCCCACAGGTCTTCCAGTGAACCGCCGCCGCGGGTCAGCAGGATCACGTCGTAGCGACCACTGGCATCGGCGGCCTGCAGCAGGCGGGTGATCTGTGCAGCGGCGCTGCTGCCCTGCACCAGGGTCGGCAGCAAGTCCACTTCCAGCAGCGGGAAGCGGCGGGCCAGCACGCTCAGCACGTCGCGCACGGCGGCGCCGGTGGGCGAGGTGATCACTGCCAGGCGCTGCACGTGCGCGGGCAGCGGCCGCTTGCGCGCCGGGTCGAACAGGCCCTCGGCCTCCAGGCGTGCCTTCAGCTCTTCGAAGGCGCGGCGCAATGCGCCTTCGCCGGCTTCCTCCATGTGGTCCAGCACCATCTGGTACTCGCCACGAGCGTCATACAGGGTCACCTTGCCACGCACCAGCACGCGCATGCCTTCGCGCGGCACGAACTTCAGGTACTGCGCCTTCATCCGGAACATCGCCGCGCGCAGCTGCGCGCGTGCGTCCTTCAGGGTGAAATACAGGTGCCCGGAGGAAGGACGGGCCACGCTGCCCAGCTCGGCCTCGACCCAGATCGCCGGGAAGCTGCCTTCCAGCAGATCGCGGGCCAGGGTGTTGAGCTGGCTGGGGGTGAGGATGTCGTTGTTGCGTGGCTGCATGGGAACGGCGTGCTGCGGGTGGAGCGGGTGCTCAGGATCGCACGTCAGCGCGCCGTGTGCTGGCCCAGTCCCCACTGCACGTGTTCACGCACCAGCGGCGAGGGATCGTCGATGCGGGTCTGCAGTGCAGCGAGCGCTTCGACCGAAGAGGGGGCATTGCCCAGCGCCACGGCGATGTTGCGCAGCCAGCGCTCGTGGCCGCTGCGCCGGATCGGGCTGCCTTCGGTGCGGCGCAGGAACTCGGCTTCATCCCAGGCGAACAGCTGGTCAAGCCGCGCGGTATCGAGGTTGTTGCGTGCGCGGAAGTCGGCTTCGTCGGTGCGCTTGGCGAACTTGTTCCAGGGGCACACCAGCTGGCAGTCGTCACAGCCGTAGATGCGGTTGCCGATCAACGGCCGCATGTCTTCGGGGATGGCACCGTCGTGCTCGATGGTCAGGTAGGAGATACAGCGCCGCGCATCCAGGCGCTGCGGGCCGGTGATGGCCTGGGTCGGGCAGACATCGATGCAGCGCGTGCAGGTACCGCAATGTGCAGTGGCCGGAGCATCGATCGGCAGCGGGATATCGATGTAGATCTCGCCGATGAAGAACCATGAGCCGCCATGGCGGTCGATCAGGCAGGTGTGCTTGCCGATCCAGCCGAGACCGGCATTGCGCGCCAGTGCGCGTTCCAGTACGGGGGCCGAATCGACGAACACGCGGTAGCCCAGCGGTGCCACTTCATCGTTGATCTGCGTGGCCAGCTTCTGCAGGCGGTTGCGCATCAGCTTGTGGTAGTCGCGGCCCAGCGCGTAGCGGGCCACGTAGGCACGTCCCGGGTCGGCCAGGGTCGCCCAGGCTTCGGTGTCGTCCTTGTGGCTGTAGTCCATGCCTACCGAGATCACCCGTACGGTGCCGGGCAGCAGCTCCGCCGGGCGCGCGCGCAGGGTGCCGTGGCGCGCCATCCAGTCCATCGTGCCGTACAGGCCCTGGCCCAGCCAGTCGGCCAGGTGCGCTTCATCCTGGCCCAGCTCGATGCCGGCGATGCCGCAGCGCTGGAAGCCATGCGCACGGGCCAGTTCGCGGATGCGCTGCACGGCCTGGGCCGGATCGACAGGGGTGGGGGCAGGGGACATGTGCACCAGTATAAAATCCCTGCATGGCCAACCTCGCCGATCTGTTCGATTCTGCTGCCGCGCGTGCGCTTGATGCGCAGGCCTCGGCACTGGCTGCCGAGGGCGGCTGGGGCCTGATGGCGCAGGCCGGCCAGGCTGCCTGGCAGTGCCTGCTGCAGCACTGGCCGCAGGCGCGGCGGATCGGCGTGGTGGTCGGAGCGGGCAACAACGGTGGCGATGGCCATGTGCTGGCCCGCCACGCGCTGCAGGCCGGGCGTGAGGTGATGGTGATCGCCTTGCCGGGGAAGTCACCGTCAACCGTGCTGGCACAGCGTGCGGCTTCGGAATTCAAGTCCGGCGGCGGCACCATCACCGATTTCGACGGCGCGCTGCCCGAGGCTGATATCTGGGTCGATTCCCTGTTCGGTCTGGGCTTCGATCGCGCGCCGGAAGGCGTGGCGCAGGCGCTGATTGTCGCGCTCAACGCGCAGGCGGTACCGGTATTGGCGCTGGACGTCCCCAGTGGCGTCGATGCCGATCGCGGTGCCGTACCGGGCGTGGCCGTGAAGGCCGCTTTGACCCTGCAGTTCATCGTGCCGCATCGCGGGCTGTATACCGGCGACGCGCTGGATCATTGCGGCCAGAAGGCGCTGGCGCCGCTGCAGCTGCCCGCGGCCGCACGGCAGGGCGTGTCACCCGCCGCGGAGCACTGGACCCAGGCCCGCTTGCCGGCACTGCTGCCGCCGCGCCGCGCCAACACCCACAAGGGCGAATCCGGGCACGTGCTGTGCGTCGGCGGCAACCATGGCAGCGGCGGCGCCATCGCCATGGCGGCCGAGGCCGCTTTGCGTGCGGGCGCGGGATTGCTGAGCCTGGGTACCCGCCGCGATCACGTCGGTCCGTTGCTGGCGCGCCTGCCGGAGGCGATGACCCACGCGCTGGAAGACGGCGATGTGCTGCCGGCGCTGCTGGACAAGGCCAGGGTGGTCGCGATTGGCCCCGGTCTGGGCCAGGACGAATGGGCGCGTGCACTGTTTGCGCGGGTGCTGGCCAGCGCCAAGCCGCTGGTGGTCGACGCCGATGCGCTGAACCTGCTGGCGCAGGATCCGCGCGCGCTACCGGACGCCATCCTTACGCCACATCCGGGCGAGGCCGCGCGCCTGCTCGGCTGCAGTACCGCTGACATCCAGGCTGATCGCTACCGCTGTGCGCAGGCGTTGGCCGAACGCTTCCACGCCGTGGTGGTGCTGAAGGGCGCAGGCAGCATCGTGACGGCCCCCGGGCAGGCGCCACGGCTGATCGGTGCAGGCAATCCCGGCATGGCCGTGGGAGGCATGGGCGATCTGCTCACCGGCATCATTGCCAGCCTGCGCGCGCAGGGGCTGGCCGCCTTCGACGCTGCCGCCGCTGGTGCACTGCTGCATGCGCTCGCGGGCGACGCCGCGGCCGCCGATGGCGTGCGCGGCCTGCTTCCTACTGATCTGCTGTCGCCGTTGCGGCGACTGGCCAACCCGGAACTCTCTCGATGATCGATTTCTTCCTTGCCGACAGCGATGCCACTGAACTGCTCGGGCAATGGCTGGCGGCCACCCGGCCGCCGCAGGCGCTGGTCGAACTGCGCGGCGACCTGGGCGCCGGCAAATCCACCACCGCCCGCGCACTGCTGCGCGCGCTGGGCGTGCAGGGCGCGATCCGCAGCCCCACCTACACCCTGGTCGAGCGCTATCCGCTGGCCAGTGGCGGTGAGGCGTGGCACTTGGACCTGTACCGCATCGGCCAGGCCGGTGAGCTGGATTTCCTCGGCCTGGACGAGGGCAGCGCGGTGCTGTGGCTGGTGGAATGGCCGGAACGCGGCGCCGGCGCGCTACCGCCGACCGACCTGGTGGTGGCGCTGGAGATCGAGGGGCAGGGGCGTCGCGCGCGTCTCACTGGAGTAAGCGACGTCGGACATGAATGGTTGAAGCGGCTTCCCAAGGGGGGCGACTTGCAGGCCATTTCTGTCGGCTGACGAGAACAAAGACCGGCAGGTTACGGATTATTAAGGAAAAAGGTGTTGCATTCCGTTCAGCGCGGTGATTGAATCCTGAGCCATGCGCCCGGGGAACCGTCTCATCGCTATCTGTGCCGCCGTCGGACTGGGTCTGGCGAGCGTCAGTGCGTGGGCCGGTGAAGTCCGCCAGGTCCTGCTGAATACCGGCGCTACCGGCACCCGTGCCGAAATCTCGCTGGTCGGCAGTGGCGGCTACAAGACGCTTTCTCTGGCCGGTCCGAACCGCCTGGTGGTCGATTTCCCCGACTCCAGCGCCATACGCAACCTGAAAATGCCGGCTGCGCAGGGCGTGGTTACGGCGGTGCGTACCGGACAGCCGGTGCCGGGCACCTTCCGTGTCGTTTTCGACCTTGCTGAATCGGTGGCGCCGTTCCGCCCACAGATGCAGCGCGAGGGCAATGAATCCAAGCTGGTGATCGAATGGCCGGGCGATGGCCCGGCCGTGGCCGCCAGCCGTCCTGCAGTGACGCCGGCGGTGCAGCCACAGGCACCGGTCAACACGCCTGCACCGACGCCGACGCCGACGCCGGCGGAGAGCGCGCAGTCGCGTTCCGATGCTGCGCGTGCCACCGCGCTGCTGACTGCCCAGGTTCGCCAGCAGGCCAGTGCCACTGCCGCCGCGCCGGCCACGCCCACCCCGGCGCCGTCCACTGCACCGGCCCAGGTCGCGGCGGCCGGTACCGTGGCCAGCAGCTCGCCTTCTTCGTCGCCGGCCGCGATCCTGGCTGGACAGCGCACCGCAGCGGTGGTGACCACGCCGCCGGCTACGGTGCCCGCACCGGCACCGACGACGGTGGAACCGCCGCGTCCGGCCATGCCCAGCGATGCGTCGCGCATCCGCATGCAGGCTGGCATGCGTCATCTGGTGGTGGCCATCGATCCGGGTCACGGCGGCCAGGATCCGGGCGCGATCGGCCCGACCGGCAAGCGCGAAAAGGATGTGACCCTGGCGGTGGCGCGTGAACTGGCCCGCCAAGTCAATGCGACGCCGGGCCTGAAGGCTTACCTCACCCGCGACAGCGACGTGTTCATCCCGCTGCCGATGCGCGCACAGAAGGCGCGTGCGAACAAGGCCGACATCTTCATTTCGATCCATGCCGACGCGGCCGAAAACCGTTCGGCCACCGGTTCGTCGGTGTACGTGCTGTCGACCAAGGGCGCCTCTTCGCAGCGCGCCCGCTGGCTGGCGGACAAGGAAAACGCGGCCGACCTGGTCGGTGGCGTGCGCCTGCAGCAGACCGAAGGCACGCTTGCCAACGTGCTGCTGGATCTGGCCCAGAGCGGCTACATGAAGGCGTCCGAGGACGCGGCCGGCCACGTGCTGGGCGGCCTGAAGCGGATCGGCAACAACCACAAGCCGAACATCGAGCGCGCCAACTTCGCGGTGCTGCGCACCTCGGACATGCCGGCGATGCTGGTGGAAACCGCGTTTATCTCCAACCCGGATGAAGAGCGCCGCCTGATCGACCCGGCCTACCAGCGCAAGATCGCCGGTGCCGTGCTGGACGGTGTGCACACCTTCTTCAGCCGCCAGCCGCCACCGGGCACGTTGTATGCCGCCCGCGCCCAGGCCGAGATCGACGCAGCCGGCACCATGGCCGGCGGCAGCAAGTAACCCGCCGAAGGCGGTTTACTGCTTTCTGTAGAGTCGAGCCGCGCCCCATGACCGATGGGCGCCCTTCTGATGAACGCAACGCCATGCGCGCGGACCCTGCCGCTGGGCACGCGGGATGATTCATGCTCGACTGGGCCTTGCTGGTAGCCCGTCAGTCGAGCATGGCTCGACTCTACCCTCGGCCGCTCCGTTATCATCCCCGCATGACGTCTGCTACCCATCCGCGCCCGATCCGGCCGTTGCCGGAGATCCTCATCAACCAGATCGCCGCCGGCGAAGTGGTCGAACGTCCCGCGTCGGTGGTCAAGGAGCTGGTCGAGAACGCGATCGACGCCGGTGCCAGCCGCGTTGATATCGATCTTGAAGAGGGCGGTGTACGCCTGATCCGCATCCGCATCCGCGACAACGGCAGTGGCATCGCACCGGAACAGCTGCCGCTGGCGGTATCGCGCCATGCCACCAGCAAGATCGCCGATCTGGACGACCTCGAATCGGTGGCCACGCTCGGCTTCCGGGGTGAAGCGCTGCCGTCGATCGCCTCGGTCAGCCGTTTCACCCTGTCCTCGCGTCGCGCACATGACGAACACGGTTCGGCGCTGCAGATCGAAGGCGGCAAGATCGGCGAAGTGACCCCGCGCGCGCATGCGCCGGGCACCACGGTAGAAGTGCGCGAGCTGTTCTACAACGTACCGGCGCGGCGCAAGTTCCTGCGCGCCGAGCGTACCGAGCTGGGCCATATCGAAGAATGGCTGCGTTCGCTGGCGCTGGCGCGGCCGGATGTCGAGCTGCGCGTGTCGCACAACGGCAAGGCCTCGCGCCGCTACAAGCCGGGCGATCTGTATTCCGATGCGCGATTGGCTGAAACGCTGGGCGAGGATTTCGCCAACCAGGCCGTGCGCGTCGACCACAGTGGTGCCGGCCTGCGCCTGCACGGCTGGATCGCGCAACCGCATTATTCGCGCGCCAGCGCCGACCAGCAGTACCTGTACGTCAACGGCCGTTCGGTGCGCGACCGCAGCGTCGCCCATGCGGTGAAGATGGCTTACGGCGACGTGTTGTACCACGGTCGCCAGCCGGCCTATGTGCTGTTCCTTGAGCTCGACCCGACCCGCGTTGATGTCAACGTGCACCCGGCCAAGCACGAGGTGCGTTTCCGTGATTCGCGGCTGGTGCATGATTTTGTCTACCGCACGCTGAAGGATGCGCTGGCCGATACCCGTGCCGGCATGTCGGCGCAGGACATCGGTGCCGGCTCCGCGCATCCGGCGGATGCAGGTGCGGCATCGATGGTCTCCAGTGCAGGCGCCTCCGGTTTCGGTCTGGTCCGCGGTGCCGCACCGGGTGCCGGTTCGAGTGGCGGCGGTGGTGGATTCTCGGGCTGGCGCCCGCAGCAACCGCTGGGGCTGCAGGTGGCCGATGCTCCGGCTGCCTATGCCGCGCTGTATGCCGCACCAGCCGGCGCCGAGCGCGGTGCTGCGCTGCCGCCAATGCCGACCGAGAACGGACTGCCGGTCACCAGTGCCGACGCAGGCGTGCCGCCGCTGGGCTACGCGATCGCGCAGCTGCATGGCATCTACATCCTGGCCGAGAATGCAGAAGGCTTGATCGTGGTCGATATGCATGCCGCGCACGAGCGCATCGGTTACGAGCGCCTGAAGAACGCGCACGACGGTATCGGCCTGCAGTCGCAGCCGCTGCTGGTGCCGATCACGCTGGCAGTGGGCGAGCGTGAGGCCGACACTGCCGAAAGCGAAGCCGACACACTGGCGGCGCTCGGCTTCGAGGTGACCCGCGCCGGCCCCGGATCCCTGCATGTGCGCAGCATTCCAGCGCTGTTGGCGCATGCCGAACCGGAAGGGCTGCTGCGCGACGTGCTGACCGACCTGCGCGAACACGGCCAGAGCCGGCGCGTGGCCAGTGCGCGCGATGAACTGCTGTCGACCATGGCCTGCCATGGTGCGGTGCGCGCCAACCGGCGCCTGACCGTGCCGGAGATGAACGCGCTGCTGCGCGACATGGAAATTACCGAGCGGTCTGGCCAGTGCAACCACGGCCGACCGACCTGGGCCCGTTTTTCGCTGGCGGAGATCGACCGCTGGTTCCTGCGCGGACGTTGAGGGGAGCATCGATGCGTTATCGGGGAGTGGGCGGCCTGCTGGCCGCTCTGGTGTTGGTTGCCTGCAGCCCGGCGACACCGCCGGCGCCGAAGGTCACTGAAGATCCGGCCTACGCGGCCACGCAGCAGCAGTGGCGGGTAGCGCGCTACCAGGATCTGACCCGGCCGGACGGTTGGACAGCGCTGGTCGGCCTGCACTGGCTGCAGAACAAATCGCACTTCGTCGGCAGCGGCGCGACCAATGGCATCCGCCTGGCGGTTGGGCCGGACAAGCTGGGCCTGCTGCGCCGCGAAGGCAGCCAATGGTGGTTCACACCTGAGGCCGGCGTTGACGTCAGCCATGACGGGCAGCCGGTGCGCGGCCGCATCCGTGTCGACACCGACAAGGATCCGCAGCCGACGCTGCTGGCCTTCGATGGCAGCAAGGGGCAGCTCAGCATCATCCGCCGCGGCCCGCGCGATGCGCTGCGGGTCAAGCATGCCGATGCGCCGGCACGCCGAGATTTTGCAGGACTGGAGTACTGGCCGGGTGGTCCTGACTGGCAGGTGCAGGCGCGCTTCATCGCGCACTCGCCGGGCAAAACCCTGCCGATCGTCGATATCACTGGCCTGACCACCGAGATGCCCAACGCAGGCGCGGTCGAGTTCCAGCGTGATGGCCGCAGTTGGCGGCTGGAGGCGATTGGTGCGCCCGGTCAACCGCTGTTCCTGATCTTTGCCGACCGCACCAGTGGCCGCGGCAGCTATCCGGCGGGGCGTTACCTGGATACCGATGCGCCGGCAGCCGATGGCACGATACGCATCGATTTCAACCATGCCTACAACCCGCCGTGTGCGTTCACCGCCTACGCGACCTGCCCGTTGGCGCCGCCGGAAAACCGGCTGGACCTGCGCGTGGAAGCGGGCGAGAAGGCTTACCACCTGCCTGAAGGAGAAGGCTGATATGCCGATCAGATCCCTGTTGCGTACCGCCGTTGTACTGGCGGCCTGTGCGCTGGCACCGCTGGTTGCAGCGCGTACCGCGCAAGCCGATACCGCTGGCGCAGCGGTGGCCAAGCCGCCGGTGCCGTTGCTGTGGAAAGTGACTGGACCGGGCGACTCGCGCCTCTACCTGCTCGGTTCCTTCCACCTGCTGAAGCCGCAGGACTACCCGTTGTCGCCCGATGTCGAACAGGCGTTCGAGGCCTCGCAGCGGGTCGTGTTCGAACTGTCGCCGGAAGACATGCAGTCGCCACAGCTGGCCAGCCGCATGGTGCAGGCAGCGGTCCGCACCGATGGCAGCGAGCTCAAGCGTGACCTGGATGCTGCGACCTGGCAGAAGCTGCAGGTGTTCGCCACCGAGAACAAGCTGCCGCTGGCGCAGATGCAGGGCATGAAGCCGTGGTTTGTCGGCCTGAGCATTTCGGTCGGGCAGATGCAGAAGCTGGGCCTGGACCCCGCACTGGGCCTGGATCGTCACTTCATGGAGCGTGCGCAGAAGACCGGGCGCAAGACCGCGGGACTGGAAGACATCGATACCCAGATCGGCATGCTCGACGGAATGACGCTGCAGGAACAGCGGCAGATGCTGGCCGAAGCGCTGGACCAGGCTGGCAAGGCCGACGAGCAGGCACGCCAGCTGCATGATGCCTGGCGCCGGGGTGACGAGCGCCTGTTGTGGACCAGGATGGCGGCGGAAATGCGCCAGCAGTATCCACAGCTTTACCAGCGCATCAATACCGGCCGCAATGACGCCTGGGTGCCGAAGCTGCTGCCGTACCTGCAGGCCGGGCAGGGCGGCACGCTGGTGGTGGTGGGCACGCTGCACCTGCTGGGCAACGACGGCGTGGTCGAGAAGCTGAAGGCGAAGGGTTACAAGGTCGAGCGCGTATGCACGGGGTGCAAGGCGAAACGCTGATGTATCGCCGACGCGATTCAAACAAAACGGCGCGCCAGGGGCGCGCCGTTTTCGTATCAACCGTTGCTGCAGCTCAGCGGCGGGTCTTGCCGCCGGTGCCGGCGCCCGGTTCGTTCGGCTTGTTGCCGGTACCTGCCCCGGTTCCCGTTCCGGTGCCGCCCGGGCGCGGGCCACCGAAGCCCGTGCCCATGTTGCGCTGGAATTCCTGCCACAGCTCCAGGTTGCGCTCGGTCAGCTGGTTCATCATCGCCCATGGGGTCTGCCCCAGCAGGTTACCCATCTGCTGGCGGAATTGCTGCTGCTGGTCGAGGAAGACCTGCATGCTGCGCTCCAGGTAATTGCCCATGAAGCCCTGCAGGGAGTCGCCGTAGAAGCGGATCAACTGGCTCAGCAGCTGGGTGGACAGCATCGGTTCGCCGTCCTGTTCCTGGTCGGCGATGATCTGCAGCAGGACTGATCGCGTGAGGTCGTCGCCGCTCTTGGCGTCGCGGACTTCGAAGTCTTCACCGTCCAGGATCAGCTGGCGCACGTCCTCGATGGTGATGTAGCTGGAGATCTCGGTGTCGTAGAGACGGCGGTTCGGATACTTCTTGATGATGCGGGTCGCAGCCATGAAGCGGTACTCGTCACAGTAGACGCGCAGCATGGCGCAGTGCAGCAGCCGTTGCAACCGCCTCAGCCCCCGCCAGGCTTGGCTTTCGGCGGCGATCATGTTGCGCAACAAGGGTTTGCGTGCTGCGCAGCATGACTCTTGGCATGGGCCGGCGGCGATCGCTGCGAGGGTCCCCTGCGCGGCTTACCAACCCATATGGTGGCCGCCGTTGATGTCCAGGTTGCTACCGGTGATCCACGAGGCTTCGTCGGCAACCAGGAACGAGACGCCGTAGGCGATTTCCTCCGGCTTGCCGAGGCGTCCGGTGGGGATATCGGCGATGATCTTGGCGCGCACTTCCTCCGGAACCGCCATCACCATGTCGGTGGCGACGTAGCCGGGCGAAATGGTGTTGACGGTAATGCCGAAGCCGGCGTTCTCGCGCGCCAGCGAGATGGTGAAACCGTGCATGCCGGCCTTGGCCGCCGCGTAGTTGGCCTGGCCGTACTGGCCCTTCAGGCCGTTGATCGAGCTGATCTGGATGACCCGGCCCCAGCCGCGGCGGCGCATGCCCTCGATGACCGGACGGGTGACGTTGAACACCGAATTGAGGTTGGTATTGATCACATCGTGCCACTGGTCCGCGCGCATGCGATGGAACGTGGTATCGCGGGTGATGCCGGCGTTGTTGACCAGGATCTCGACCGGGCCCAGCGCGGCTTCGACCGCACGCACCAGCGCTTCGGCGCTGCCCGGATCGGAGACATCGCCCGGGAAGATCGACACGCTGTAGCCGCGTTCGGTCATCGCCTGCTGCCAGGCGCGGGCCTTGGCCTCGTCGCGGTAGTTGGTGGCGACCCGGTGGCCCTGGTCGGCCAGGCGTTGGCAGATGGCGGTACCGATGCCGCCGGTTCCGCCGGTGACCAGTGCGACGCGAGATGTCATGGAGTGCTGTCCGGGTATCAGGTGGGGGAAGGGTGATTCTGCAACATCGGCGCGGAAAGTGCGCCGGCTGGCAGCAGGATGTCGGTACGTGGCAGCCGCGCTGGGTCGAAGGCATTCCGAGCGGCCGCCAGCAGCGTGTCCAGATCGTGCGCAGGTTCCAGCGCTTCAGGTGCCTGGCCGAGCAGTTGCCAGAGCTGGCGCAGCACGGGCAGCGGGCGCGAACTGTCCACCGGCAGCGCGGCCAGCGACTTGGACAGCTTGTGGCCCGGGGCATCGAGCAGCAGCGGCAGGTGCCAGTAGCGCGGTACCGCCAGCCCCAAGGCCTGCTGCAGCAGGATCTGCCGTGCCGTGGAGTCGAGCAGGTCGGCACCGCGCACCACTTCGGTCACCCCCTGCGCGGCGTCATCGACCACCACCGCCAGCTGGTAGGCCCAGCAGCCATCGGCACGGCGCAGCACGAAGTCGCCGACCTCGGCATGCACGTCCTGCTGCTGCGGGCCGCGCAGGCCATCGTCGAAGTGCACGATGCTGCCCGGTGGCACGCGGAAACGGACGGCGGGGTCCGGTCGCGGTTGCCGGGCGACGCAGTGATGGTGGATGCCGCCGCTGGCGGCCAGGTCGCCGCGGCTGCAGTGGCAGACAAAGGCCTGGTCGCTGGCGAGCAGTACGTCCAGCGCAGCCTGGTAGGCCTCGCCGCGCGCGCTCTGCCAGAAGATCGGGCCATCGTGGACCAGCCCGAACGCCGCCAGTGCCTGCAGTTGTGACTCGGCGGCACCGGGCACGGTGCGCGGCGGGTCGACGTCTTCGATGCGCAGCCGCCACAGGCCGCCGTGATGGCGCGCGAGCAGCCAGCTGCCGAAGGCGGCGAGCAGGGATCCGGGGTGGAGCAGGCCGGTCGGCGAGGGCGCGAAGCGGCCGCAGGGAATGGGGGAGGTCATGCTGGCTGAATCGTCGGTCAGGTTGGCGCTTGAATTCAAGCTGACCACACCGCAAATTGACCGGTATCGACCCCTTCCGAGCCGGATTTTCCCATGTTTACCCGCATTGCCCTGTTCCTGGCGACCAATTTCGCGGTCCTGATCCTCGCCAGCATCGTGATGTCGCTGTTGGGAACCGACCCGAGCAAGATGAGCGGCCTGCTGGTCATGGCCGCGATCTTTGGTTTTGGTGGCTCCCTCATCTCGCTGCTGCTGTCCAAGTGGATGGCCAAGCGCTCCACCGGTGCGGTGGTGATCACCGAGCCGCGCAATCAGACCGAACGCTGGCTTCTGGCCACGGTCGAGCGCCAGGCCAAGGCGGCCGGCATCGGCATGCCGGAGGTGGCGGTGTATGAAGGCCCGGAGATCAACGCCTTCGCCACCGGCGCCAACCGCAACAATGCGCTGGTGGCGGTGTCCACCGGCCTGCTGCACAACATGAGCGAAGATGAAGCCGAAGCGGTGTTGGGCCACGAGATCGCCCACGTCGCCAACGGTGACATGATCACCATGGCGCTGCTGCAGGGCGTGCTGAACACCTTCGTGATCGTGCTGGCCCGCGTGGTCGGCGGCATCATCGACAGCGCGCTGTCGGGCAACCGCGAAGGCGGCGGCCGCGGCTTCGCCTACTACATCATCGTGTTCGTGCTGGAGATGGTGTTCGGCCTGTTCGCCACGATGATCTCGATGTGGTTCTCGCGCCACCGCGAGTTCCGCGCCGATGCGGGTGGTGCCTCGCTGGCCGGCCGCCAGAAGATGATCGCCGCGCTGGAGCGCCTGCAGCTCAACCACGGCCAGAGCACGCTGCCGACCCAGATCGCGGCGTTCGGTATTGCCGGTTCGACGGCGAAGAAGCTGTTCATGAGCCACCCGCCGCTGGAAGAGCGCATCGCCGCGCTGCGGGCTTCGACGGTGGCGTAAGCTTCTGCTTTCAAGGTAGTGCAGGAACGCCTGGCCTCGCGCCGGGCGTTTTTGTTTGTGGGGATGCATTGCTGATGCCGGGTCGTGCCTGGCGGATCGATTCCGCGCCCGCGGGGAGGTGTCACTTTCTTTGCTCGTGCAAAGAAAGTAACCAAAGAAACACGCCGCCGGGGCGCGAGCCGTCGCTACGCGACGGTACCCTGCGCTTCTCGGCGAATCAGGGGGCGGCGCCGAACTCGCTTCGCTCAAACATCGGCGCCTCTTCGCCCCTGATTCCCCTGCGATGCTCGGCTCGCTCAAGGCGGACCCAAGGTCAAATGCTACAGCTGCACCCCGTAGATTCACGCCATGCGTGGATGCTGTTGCTCTTGATCTTGACCTTCCAGTCCGCCTTCAAGCGAGCCGAGCACCGCAGGTCCGGCGAGGGCGAAGAGGTGTGGGTGTCTGAGCAGCGAGTTCCCGCACCGTCCCTCGGCGGGCCGAGGAGCGCAGGGCACCGGTGTGCGCAGCGCGTCGGCTCGCGGCAGGCGGAGCGTTTCTTTGGTTACTTTCTTTGCGCGCAAAGAAAGCGACACCCCTTCGCGGTCGCGGAAACGACTCTCCGTGCGCACAAACGAAAACGGCACCTTCGCAGGTGCCGTCTCCATGAACCGCTTTACACGGAACCTCAGAACTTCGCGTCGAACTCGGCGGCGTAACCGGTGTTCACCAGCACCTTCTGCAGCGACTCGGCCACCTTCAGGTTGCCGGCCACGATCTGGTGGGTCTCCGGGCCGCGGTTGTCCATGCGGCCCAGGGTCGCGCCCTTGAAGTCGCAGACCTTGCCGCCGGCCTCGCGGACCAGCAGCAGGCCGGCAGCGATGTCCCATGCCTTCACGCCGGCTTCGAAGTAGGCGTCGGCGCGGCCGCAGGCCACGTAGGCCAGGTCCAGTGCCGCCGAACCGGTACGGCGGATGTCCTCGCCGTGCACCAGCAGGGCGTCGACTGCCTTGAGCTGGGCGCTGGCGCGGGAACGCTCGCGCGGGGCGAAGCCGGTGTGGATCATCGTGCCTTCCAGATCCTTGCGGTCGGCCACGCGGATGCGGCGGTCGTTCAGCACGGCACCCGCGCCACGGCTGGCGGTGAACAGTTCATTGCGCAGCGGGTCGAAGATGACCGCATCGGTCGGCTCGCCGTTTTCGACCAGGGCGATCGACACGCAGTAGTGCGGCACGCCGCGCAGGTAGTTGCTGGTGCCGTCCAGCGGGTCGATGACCCACATCTGGCGGCGCTCGCCCTGCACGCCACCTTCTTCACCGAAGATGCCGTAGTCCGGGTAGGCGCGCTTGAGTTCCTTGACGATGACCTTTTCCGCGTCCGCATCCACTTCGCTGGCGTAGTCCATCCGGCCCTTCTGCACCACGTTCAGTGCCTCGAGCTTGTTGATGTTGCGCAACAGGACGTTGCCGGCGAGGCGGGCGGCCTTGACCATGACGGTTACGGCGGGTTTCTGCATGGCGTGGGCTCCCGGAAAGGCAGAAGAGATGGACTGGCGGGGGAAGAGAGCGGGTCCGGCGCAGTGGCCGGCCGCACAGTTTACCATTGGTCATCGTCCAGCTCGACCTTTTCCCTGTTCATGTCCCAGTTTCCCGCCGCCACCCGCCTCCGATTCGTCCTGGTCGGTACCCAGCACCCCGGCAACATGGGGGCCGCCGCCCGTGCCCTGAAGACCATGGGCCTGGCCCGCCTGGTACTGGTCGCTCCCGAAAAGCCGCTGGACGAGGAGGCCTTCCGGCGCTCGGCCGGTGCCGAAGACGTACTGGGGGACGCCCCGGTGGTGGCGACTCTGGCCGAGGCCGTGGCTGACTGCCGCCTGGTGCTGGGCTGCACCGCCCGTGCCCGCCGTGTCCAGCTGGAGGAGTACCTGCCGGCCGATGCCGCTGCCCGCGCGGTGGCCAAGGCCGGCGAGGGTGCCGAGGTGGCGCTGGTGTTCGGCCGTGAGCGCACCGGCCTGACCAACGAGGAACTGCAGCTGTGCCATGCAGCGGTGCACATCCCGTCCGACCCGGAGTTCAGCTCGCTCAACCTGGCTGCTGCCGTGCAGGTGCTGGCCTATGAAACGCGCATGCAGCTGCTGGGTGCGCAGCCTGCAGCCGACGCCGAGCCGGGCTTCCGCGAACAGGCGGCCAGCCACGAGCAGATGGAGAGCTTCTTCGCCCAGCTTGGCGACACGCTGGATGAGATCGATTTCCACAAGGGCCGCGCCCCGGAATCGGCGATGCGCAAGCTGCGCCGCCTGTTCCTGCGCAGCGAACCCAGCGAGCAGGAAGTGCGCCTGTTGCGCGGCATCCTCGCCGACACCCAGCGCATGGCGCGACTGGCACAAGCGGGCAACAAGGACAGCTGACGACGTTCTCATTTTTTCGGGTAGTCTGTCTGGATACCCAGGGGGGATGAAGCCTGTGTCGGGTCTGCGAAAGGCAATGCAGGGGGGACTGCTGAGCCTGGCCATGGTCCTGCTGGCCGGGACGGTGCGTGCAGCACCGGACCCGGTACTGGTGCTGGGCCGGATCAGCGATGATCCCAAGGCGCATTACGAACAGCTGCAGCCCTTGCTGGACTACGTGGTGGCGCGCATGCACGACGTTGGCATCAAGGAGGGGAGGATCCTGATGGCACGCGACCCGCAGCAGATGGCCAGCTATCTGCGGCGGGGCAGGGTCGACTGGGTCACCGAAACCTCGGGTACGGCGGTGGCGCTGGGCCAGCGCAGTGGCGCCCGCCCACTGCTGCTGACCGAGCGCAACGGCGTGCGTGATTACCAGACGGTGTTCTTCGTGCGCCGCGACAGCCCGATCCAGCGCGTACAGGATCTGCGGGGCCATCGCCTGGCCCTGCAGAACACGGCGTCCACCAGTGCCTATCTGGTGCCGGTGATGACGTTGCTGCAGGAGGGCCTGTCGCCCCAGATCCTGGCCGGTGCATGGGACATGCCGGGCCGGGACAGTGTGGGTTACGTATTTGCACGCAGCGAGCTGAACATCGCGACGTTCGTGCACAAGGGGGTGGTTGACGTGGGAGCGGTGAGCAGCGTGGACTGGAATGACGAGCGGCGGATGCCGGCAGCGTTCCGGCGCGACTTCCGCGAGCTGCTGCGCACCGAACCCTACCCGCGTGCGGTGGAGATGGTCCGCGCCGACCTGGATCCACGCGTGCGCGATCGCCTGCAGGAAGTGCTGCTGCAGGCAGCCAGCGACCCGCAGGCGCAGGGGGCGCTGCATCGGTTTTTTGGCACTTCCGGGTTCCACCGCGTCGATGCGCATGCGCAGCAGCGGTTGGATGAATTGAAACAAGGATTGACGCGCGTGCGGATGGAAGTGGAATGAAGTGGCTTGGCTCGGGGATGCAGGCCCGGTTCCTGCTCGCGATGGGCGGGGCGATGGTCGTGGTGATCGCGATCCTTGCAGTGTTGTTGGGGCGGCAGACGGCGATGCAGAGCGAGGTGCGCAACCTCAGCGGCGGCGTCATCCATGAACTGTTCGACCGCAGCGTGCGCAGCCGCGGCGAGGCGATGGCGCGTGAGTTGTCCGACGCCTTGGCCAACCCGTTGTACTACCGCGATCTGGACCAGGTCGGCGTACTGGTACGCAGTACCGCGCGCCAGCCCGTGGTGCGCTATGTACTGGTGTTCGACGAACGCGGCCGGCTGGTACACGACGGCTCGGTCGAGGTGTCCGGATTCGGCCAGCCGATGGCCGATCCCCTGGCACCCAAGGCTGCAGCCGCGCAGATGCTGGTCGTGCAGGAATCGCCGAAGGTGCTCGACAACACCATGCCGATCATGATCGGCAACCAGCGCATTGGCGGCGTCCGGGTCGGCATGGCGCTGGATGAGGTGCAGCAGCGCGAGCAGGCGGCCAACGCCACCCTGGGCGAGCGCCTGCAGCAGGTCGGCAGCCGTCACCTGGGCTGGCTGCTGCTGATGCTGGGCCTGCTGGTGGTGATCGGCGTGGTGGTGATCCTGTACGTGCAGCGCACCCTGGTCGCGCCGATCCGTGATCTTGCCGTCGCCGCGCGTCGCATCGAGGCCGGTGACTACCAGACGCCCCTGGCCGAGAACACCCGCGACGATGAGGTCGGCGAACTCGTACGTGGTTTCGCCCGGATGCGCGATGCGATCGCCCGCCATGACCGCGAAGTGCGGCGCATGGCCTATACCGACGCGCTGACCGGGCTGACCAACCGGCTGGCATTCCGCGAGGCGCTTGATCATCGGTTGATGGCCGCCCGTGCCGCCAATCACCGGTTGGGCCTGCTGTTCGCCGATATCGACGACTTCAAGCGGGTCAATGACACCCTTGGCCACGAGGCCGGCGATGAGGCATTGCTGCAGTTCGCCCAGCGCATCGGCCGCGCGGTCACCGAGGCCGGGGGCGATGAAACCCTGCTGGCGCGCTTCGGCGGAGACGAGTTCGTGATCCTGGTGGGCGACGGTGATGTGGCCGCCAACGCGCGGCTGCTGGCCGAAGTGCTGGTGCGCGAGCTGGGCAAGCCGCTGGTGGTGCAGGGCAGGGAACTGTTCCTGGGCACCTCGATCGGCGTGACCCTGTTCCCCGACGATGCAGCCGATGCGACCACCCTGCTGAAGAACGGCGACATCGCCATGTACCAGGCGAAGATGGCCGGCAAGAACTGCTATCGCTATTACAGCCGGGCGATGGACCATGCGGTCGAGCGTCGCGTGCATATGGAACAGGAGCTGCGCGGTGCCTGGGAGCGCGGCGAACTGCGCCTGGCCTACCAGCCGATCTTCCGCATGCGCGACCGCCGGATGGTCGGCGTTGAAGTACTGTTGCGCTGGCAGCACCCGACCCTGGGCACGATTCCGCCCTCGGTGTTCATCGAGGTAGCCGAGCAGAGTGGGCTGATCGAGATCATCGGCCCGAAGGTCCTGCGTGCGGCCTGCATGGAGGCCTCGCAGTGGCCGCGCGGGGCGGCCGGGGACGACCTGTTCGTGTCGGTCAACGTGTCGCCAAGGCAGTTGCGCGGCGGTGAGCTGCCGGCACTGGTCGCGCAGTGCCTGCATGAGTCCGGGCTGCCGGCGTCGCGCCTGCATCTGGAGCTGACCGAAACCGCCGTGATCGGCGACGAGATGGTTGCCGCGCAGCTGCTGGACAAGCTGCACCGCACCGGCGTGAAGGTCTGGCTGGATGATTTCGGGACCGGCTTCTCCGGGCTCAGTCATCTGCGCCAGGTACCCGTGGACGGCGTGAAGATCGACAAGAGTTTCGTGGCCGACATGCAGCGTGACCCCGATGACCTCGCGCTGACCACGGCGATCATTGCCATGGCCCACGCGCTGGGCATCACCGTGGTGGCCGAAGGCATCGAGCAGCAGGCGCAGTTCGAGCTGCTGGCGCAGCGCGGCTGCGACCTTGGGCAGGGCTATTGGCTGAGCCACCCGGTGACCGCCACCGAAGTGGTGCGGATGATCGAATCGGGCATCTGACCGACACAAAAAAGGGGACGGAGGGGATTAAGTCGCAAATGCATAAGCGACTTAATCCCCTCCGTCCCCCTTTTTTTGGGGCTACACCGGGCGCTTGCTCGGATCGCCGGGCAGTTCGCGCACCAGCTTGGGGATCAGGTAGCCGGACAGGCGTGCGGTCAGGCCGGCAATCAGTGCCTTGGCCTGGGCATCGTCCACTTCGAAATGGGCCACGCCCTCGACCCGGTCCAGCTGGTGCAGGTAGTAGGGCAGCACGCCGGCGGCGAAGCTGCGCTCGCTCAGGTCCTGCAGGGCCTGCACGCTGTCGTTGACCCCGCGCAGCAACACCGCCTGGTTCAGCAGCTGGGCGCCGATGCCGCGCAGGCGGGCCATCGCCGCGTCTACGCTGGCATCGAATTCATTGGCATGATTGGCGTGGACCACGATCGCCAGCGGCCACGGCAGGCTGCCCAGCCAGGAGACCAGTTCATCGTCCACGCGCTCCGGCAGCACGATCGGCAGCCGGGTATGGATGCGCAGGCGGCGGATATGCGGGATCGCGCGCAGGGCGTCGGTCAGCTCGGCCAGCTTGTGCGTGGCCAGCGACAGCGGGTCACCGCCGGACAGGATCACCTCGTCGATGTCCGGGTCGGCGGCGATGGCGGCTACGGCCTCCTGCCAGCCACCCTTGGCGGCGTTCTCCGCCCCATAGTCGAAGTGGCGGCGGAAGCAGTAGCGGCAGTTGATCGCGCAGCTGCCGGTGGCGACCAGCAGGGCACGGCCACGGTACTTCTGGATGACGCCGGTGGCCTTCTTGGCGGCACCGTCGCCCACCGCATCGAAGCTGAACCCGGGCACCGGGCACATTTCCTCGTCGATCGGCAGCACCTGGCGCAGTAGCGGGTCGGCCGCATCGCCAGGGCGCATGCGGGCCACGAAGCCTTCCGGCACGCGTAGCGCGAACTGGGCCATGGCCGCCTCCGAGACGCCCAGCGCGGCCGGGTCCAGCTGCAGCCGGGCCAGCAGCGCGTGCGGGTCGCGCAGCGCCTGGCGCCAGAGCTGCTGCCAGCGCGCGGGCGCACCTGGCGACTGGGGCCGTGGGAAGGCGGAAAGCTGCATGGAGAGGGGGCCTGCGGTTATCATGGGGGCAGAAAAACAGTCGCCCACCGGCATCCGGTGGGCTTTCCATTCTAACGGCTCGCCGCACCAGCGGCGTTTTTGCCACTCAGGAGTTTACGCATGGCCAGCTACGGCATGAACGACGTCAAGAACGGGATGAAGATCCTGGTCAACAACCAACCGGCCGTCATCATCGACACCGAATACGTCAAGCCGGGCAAGGGCCAGGCCTTCACCCGCGTGAAGTACCGCCTGATCAAGGACGGCCGTACCCAGGAAGTGACCATGAAGTCGACCGACTCGCTGGATGCAGCCGACGTCGTCGATACCGACATGAACTTCATGTACAGCGACGGCGAGTACTGGCACTTCATGGACCCGGAATCCTTCGAGCAGGTCCAGGCCACCAAGGCCGGCATGGGCGGCGCCGAGAAGTGGCTGAAGGGCGAAGAGTCCTGCGTGGTCACCCTCTGGAATGGTGAGCCGATCTTCGTGCAGCCGCCGAACTTCGTTGAACTGAAGATCACTGAAACCGATCCGGGCGTCCGTGGCGACACCTCGGGCGGCGGCGGCAAGCCGGCCACCCTGGAAACCGGTGCCGTGGTCCGCGTGCCGCTGTTCGTCAACCAGGACGAAGTGATCCGCGTCGACACCCGTTCGGGCGAGTACTCCGCACGCGTCAAGTAAGGTTCCGGCCGCAGGTCGACCAGACTGTAGAGCCGAGCCCGTGCTCGGCTTTCCGGGCATCGCCCGGACCCGTTGCTGGCGCCCATGGCGCCGCAGCGGACAGCCGCCGGGCATGGCCCGGCGCTACCGCCTCCCGCCAGGCCCTTCTCCAATAGCCAGTGAGCCCGCATGAGCGATAGCCCGCACCTCCCCGAAGCCTGCGACCTGCTCATCGAAGCCGGTTACGTCGTTCCGATCGAGCCGCATGCGGTGGTGCTGGAAGACCACGCCGTGGCCGTGCGTGGCAGCGAGATCATCGCGATCCTGCCGCGCGCCGAGGCGCGCGCGCGTTTCCGCGCCGCCCAGGTGGTCAGCCGCCCCGAGGCCGCACTGATGCCGGGCCTGGTCAACGCGCACACGCACAACCCGATGACCCTGCTGCGCGGCGTCGCCGACGACCTGCCGCTGATGACCTGGCTGCAGCAGCACATCTGGCCGGTGGAAGCCGCGGTAATCGGCCCCGAATTCGTTGCCGACGGCACCACCCTGGCCATCGCCGAGATGCTGCGCGGTGGCACCACCTGCGCCAACGAGAACTATTTCTTCGGCGATGTGCAGGCCGCGGTCTACAAGAAGCACGGTTTCCGCGCGCTGGTTGGCGCGGTCATCATCGATTTCCCCACCGCCTGGGCCAAGACCGACGACGAGTACTTCGCCAAGGCCGGTGAACTGCATGACCAGTGGCGCACCGATCCGCTGATCGGCACCGCGTTCGCGCCGCATGCGCCGTACACCGTCAACGATGCCAACTTCGAGCGGGTGCGGATGCTGTCCGACCAGCTCGACATGCAGGTGCACCTGCACACCCACGAGACCGCGCAGGAAATCACCGATTCGATCAAGCTGCACGGCCAGCGCCCGCTGGCGCGGCTGGATCGCCTCGGCCTGGTCAACGACCGCCTGATCGCGGTGCACATGACCCAGCTGACCGACGCGGAAATCCACCTGTGCGCCGAACGTGGCGTCAGCGTGGTGCACTGCCCGGAATCGAACCTGAAGCTGGCCTCCGGTTTCTGCCCGGCCTGCGCCCTGCAGCGCGCCGGCGTGAACCTGGCGATCGGCACCGACGGCTGCGCCAGCAACAACGACCTGGACATGTTCAGCGAGAACCGCACGGCGGCGATCCTGGCCAAGGCCGTGGCCGACGACGCCACCGCGCTGGATGCAGCCACCACGCTGCGTGCCTCCACGCTGGGCGGCGCCCGCGCGCTGGGCTTCGGTGACCGCATCGGTTCGATCGAGGTCGGCAAGCAGGCCGACCTGGTCTGCGTCGACCTGTCCGCGCTGGAAACCCAGCCGCTGCACAACGTGCTGTCGCAGCTGGTGTACGCCACCGGCCGCCAGCAGGTCAGCGATGTCTGGATTGCCGGCAAGCCGAAGCTGGTGCAGCGCGAGCTGGTCGGCATGGACCTGCCGGGCATCATCGCCAACGCGCGCCAGTGGCGCGAGCGCATCCGCCATATCCGCGCCTGAACCCTGGCGCCGCAAGGACACCCTCATGACTGCCCCCCACGCATCCTCCAATTTCGATCAGGCCGAGCTGGACAAGTTCGCCGCGCTGGCCAACCGCTGGTGGGACGCTGATGGCCCGCAGAAGCCGCTGCATGCGCTGAACCCGGTGCGGCTGAAGTACGTGGCCGACCGCGTGCCACTGCGCGGTGCCCGTGTGCTCGACATCGGCTGTGGTGGCGGCCTGCTGAGCGAGGCGCTGGCGCAGTCCGGTGCCGACGTCACCGCCATCGACCTGGCCCCGGAACTGGTCAAGGTCGCGCGCCTGCACGCGCTGGAAAGCGGTGCCAAGGTGGATTATCGCGTCCAGGCCGCCGAGGACCTGGCTGCCGAGCAGCCGGGCAGTTTCGATGTGGTCACCTGCATGGAAATGCTCGAGCACGTGCCGGATCCGGGCGCGATCATCGAGGCCTGCAAGCGCCTGCTGAAGCCGGGCGGCCACCTGTTCCTGTCGACCATCAACCGCACCGCTGCCGCATTCGCGGTGGCGATTGTCGGTGCCGAGTACGTGGCGCGGCTGCTGCCCAAGGGCACGCACCACTACCAGGAATTCATCAAGCCGGCAGAGCTGGCGCGCTGGCTGCGCGAGGCCGACGTCCAGCTGGTGGATGTCAGCGGCATGGCCTACGAGCCGTGGCGCAACCATGCCCGCCTGAGCAGCCGCACCGACATCAACTACCTGGCCTACGCGGTCAAGCCGGCATGACCTCTGCCCGCTTCCCGCGCGCGGTGCTGTTCGATCTGGACGGCACCCTGCTGGACAGCGCGCCGGACTTCGTTGCCACCTGCGATGCGATGCTGGCCGAACGTGGCCGTGCACCGATCGATCCGGCGTTGTTGCGCCCGGTGGTGTCCAAGGGCTCGCGCGCGATGGTCGGTGCGGCATTCTCGGACCTGGATGCCGCTGCGCGCGATGCATTGATCCCGGAATTCCTGCAGCGCTATGAAGCATTGATCGGCCAGCACGCGGTGCTGTTCGATGGCGTGGCCGGCATGCTTGCCGCGCTGGATGCCGCCGGTACCGTGTGGGGCATCGTCACCAACAAGCCCGAGTATCTGGCGCGCCTGATCCTGCCGCAGCACGGCTGGCAGCAGCGCTGTGCGGTGCTGGTGGGTGGTGACAGCCTGGCCGAGCGCAAGCCGCATCCGCTGCCGCTGCTGCACGCGGCGCAGGCGATCGCCGTTGCCGCCGAAGACTGCGTGTACGTGGGCGACGACGAGCGCGACATCATCGCCGCGCGTGCCGCGGCCATGCCGTCGGTGGCGGCACTGTGGGGCTATCGCCTGCACAGCGACGACCCGCTGGCCTGGCAGGCCGACGTGCTGGTCGAGAACGCCGGACTTCTGCAACTGGCCAGTCTCTGGCCGACCCGGCCGGCAGCCCCGGCCCAGCCGTAAGGAATGACGTAGTGAGCAGTACCGCGCTGGACAGTTTCCTCGACAAGTGGCGCAGCCGTTGGCCGGAATGGTCGGTGGCCGCCCCGTTCGTGGCCGAATCGCAACGCGAGCTTGCAGTGGCGTGGTTTGCGCTGCTGCAGGAGTTCGACGACATGCTCAATACCGGCGGCGATCCGTTGCCGGCCGACGCCAAGCTGGCTTGGTGGGGCGAGGAGCTGCGCAGCTGGGCTGCGCACAGGTCGCGCCACCCGTTGGGTCGCTTGCTGGAACCGGTGCGTGCGCCGTGGGCGCAGCTGGCCGAAGCGCTGCCCGATCTGGTTGAAGCGCGCACGGTCGCGCTGGATGCGGCCGGTGCCGAGCGTGCGCTGGCCAATTACGCCGACGCGGTTGCCGCGGTGGAAGCGGCGCTGTTCAACGACAAGCCGCGCACCGGCGCTGGTCGTGCGGTGCAGCTGCAGACCCTTGCCCAGCGCCTGCAGGATGCCGGCGTGGCCGGTGTACCGCGCAGCCTGCTGGATGAGGATTCCAGCACGGCTGCGCAGCGCTGGGCGCAGTACCTGCTGAAGGGGTGGGGCAGTCGCGTGCCCGGCCCGCGCCCGCGCCGTGTGTGGTCCAGCCTGGCGCGCGCACGCGTGGCGGCGCAGGCCGCAGGCAAGCCGATCGAAGCCACCCCGGTGCGCACCCTGCTGCGCGTGTGGTGGGCTGCCCGCGGTTGATCGATTCTGGTGGGTGCGGACCTTGGTCCGCACGCTCCATGAGGTTGTGCCGACCAAGGTCGGCACCTACCACAGCGCGTTGCGCGCGTTATTTACGCTCCAACACCAGCAACGGGTCGATGCGGGTATCGAACCAGTTCATGCCCCAGTGCAGGTGCGGGCCGGTGGCGCGACCGGTGGCGCCGACCGCGGCGATCACCTGGCCCTGTTCCACCCGGTCGCCGACCTTCACGTCGATGCGCGACAGGTGCAGGAAGTTGGAGCTGACCCCGAAGCCGTGGTCGAGCAGCAGCGTGCCACCGGTCAGGTACAGGTCCGGGCCGGCGAAGGTGACGATGCCGGCGGCCGGTGCCTTCACCGGGGTGCCGTTCGGCACCGCGATGTCCATGCCGGAATGACCGGCACCAGGTTGACCGTTGTAGACACGCGCATTGCCGAAGCGGCCACTGATGCGGCCCTGCACCGGCCAGATGAAGGTCTGGGTGAAATCAGTGCGGTCGTCATCGCGGGCACGTGCCGCGGTCACCTGCGCCTGTTCGCGCTTGATCCGCTCGGCAATCGCCGGCGGCGGGTTCACCGTTTTCGGCGGCACGCCGTTGACCCGCTCGGTGGGCCAGTCGCGCGGCGTCACCGCAATGGTCGCCGTCTCGCTGCCACCATCGGGGCGCTGTACCTGCACGCGCAACGGGCCCTTCTCGTCGCGACCGATGCCGAACACCACACTGCCATAGCCGCTCACCCGCAGTTGGCGGCCGGCGTACTGCACGCGGCTGCCGGCGGGCACCTTGCCGATCACCAGCGCGCCCTGCGACGCGCTGGCCGGAAACACCACGCGACTGTCGATCAGGCTGCCGATGCCATCCTGCGCCTGCGCCGCCGGTGCGGTGAACAGGGGCGCGGCCAGCAGCAGCGCCCCGAACAGAAATACCTTGCGCATCAGCGGTCGTAGGTCATGCGCTGGCCGGCCGGTTCACCCACCAGTTTGCTGCCGTCCCACACCAATTGGCCGTTGACCCAGGTCGAGGCCACGCGCGAACGGAAGGTGGTGCCTTCGAACGGCGACCAGCCGCACTTGGACAGCACGTCCTCGCGCTTGACGGTGAATGGCACGTCTTCCACCAGCACCAGGTCGGCGAAGTAGCCTTCGCGCAGGAAGCCGCGTTCTTCCACGTCGAACAGCTGTGCCGGTGCGTGTGCGAATTTCTGCACCACCTGCTCGCGGGTCAGCTTGCCTTCGTGCACGCGCTCCAGCGCGGCCACCAGTGCGTACTGCACCAGCGGCAGGCCCGACGGCGCCTGCGCGTAGGGCTTCTGCTTCTCTTCCCAGGTGTGCGGCGCATGGTCGGTGGCCAGCACGTCCAGCACGTCGTCGGCCAGCGCAGCGGTGATCGCCTCGCGGTCGGACACTTCCTTGATCGCCGGGTTGCACTTGATCAGGTTGCCCTTGGTCGCGTAATCCGGGCGCGCGAAGTGCAGGAAGTGCACGCAGGTTTCAGCGGTGATCTGCTTGCGGCTGCCATCGGCGCGGATCAGCGGGCCCTTCTCGAACAGCGCCAGTTCGTCGGCGGTGGAGATGTGCAGTACATGCAGGCGGGTGCCGTGCTTGCGCGCCAGCGACATCGCCAGCCGGGTCGACTTGATGCAGGCCTCGCGCGAACGGATATCCGGATGCATGTCCGGGGTCAGCGCGTCGCCGTACTTTTCCTGGAAGGCCTTCAGGTTGGCATCGATCATCGGCGTGTCTTCGCAGTGCGTGATGATCGGGGTCGGGCATTCGCGGAAGATCGCATCCAGCGTTTCCGGGTTGTCCACCAGCATGTTGCCGGTAGAGGCGCCCATGAACACCTTCACGCCCGGGGCCTTCTTCGGGTCCAGCGCACGGATCGCTTCGAGGTTGTCATTGCTGGCGCCGTGGTAGAAGCCGTAGTTGGCCCAGGCGCGGCCGCGCGCGAGTTCGTACTTGGCTTCCAGGATGGTCGAATCCAGCGTCGGCGGGTTGGTGTTGGGCATGTCCATGAAGCTGGTCAGGCCACCGGCCACGGCCGCCGCCGATTCGCTGGCGATGTCGCCCTTGTGGGTCAGGCCCGGTTCGCGGAAGTGCACCTGGTCATCGATCATGCCAGGCAGCAGCCAGCGTCCGGCCGCGTCCACCACCTGCTCGCCGTCGCGCGGCGCCAGCCCATTGCCGATCTGCGCGATGCGGCCGTTCTCGATGCGCAGGTCGCCGTCGAAGGTGCGGCCTTCGTTGACCATCCGGGCGTTGGTGATGAGGGTGGAGGACATGTCAGTGTTTTCCTGTGCAACGGCAAGAGGGGGCGTGGTTGGATTCGGGCACCGGGTCGAAGCCGCCGGGGTGGAACGGGTGGCAGCGGCCCAGCCGGCGCGCAGCCAGCCAGCTGCCGCGCAGCGGGCCGTGCCGCGAGATGGCTTCCATCGCGTATTCAGAACAGCTCGGCACGAAACGGCAGCGTGGCCCCAGCAGGGGGCTGATGAAGCGCTTGTAGAAGCGCAGCAGGGCAATGAGCAGGCGCGAGATCACCCAGTCATCTTATGCCAGTTGGCATGAAGGCCGCATTTGTGCAGGATGGGCCGTTGGTCGCATGTCGCCGATGGCCTGCGACCGGTACCAGCACCTTCGGGTGCTGGCCAGGTTCCGTACCGCGCAAGGCGGTCCGTGTTCGTCGGACTGCCTCCAAGGGCGCCTTGACTCCAGGACTGAATGGAGCAGGGGGTCGAGGTTGCTGCTGCGGGTCGGGTAGGCTATAAAGGCCCGCTTTCCCGGGCCCCGGGGAATCCAAGGAAGAGCGTTTCGTGGCTGCTAAAAAAACTGCAAAGAAGGCCGCAACGGCCGCCAAGAAAACCGCCAAGCCTGTTGTGAAGAAGTTGGCGGCAAAGCCCGTTGCCAAGAAACCGGCCAGCAAGCCGGCGACCAAGGCAGCGTCCTCGCAACCGGCGGCCAGGAAGGCCACCGCAAAGAAAACGCCGGTCAAGGCAACCAAGCCGGTGGCGAAGAAGGCTGCTGCGCCCGCCAAGGCCAAGCCTGCCGCGGCCAGCAAGAAGGCGCCGGTGATGAAGAAGGCCGCCAGCAAGGCCGCGCCGGTGAAGAAGGCCGCCGCCAAGCCGGTGGCGAAGAAGGCCGCGGCCAAGCCGGCGCCGAAGGCGGTGGTGAAGAAGGCTGCAGCCAAGCCGGTCGCCAAGCCCGCGGCCAAGAAGGTCGCTGCGGCTAAACCGGTTGCCACGCCTGCCGCTGTAAAGAAGGTTGCCAAGAATGTTGCCGTGCCGGCCGTGAAGCCGGCCCCGGCCCCAGTAGTGAAGTCCGCACCGAAGCCTGCTGCCAAGCCGGCTCCGGCCAAGCCTGTCCCGGTCAAGACCGTGGCAGTGGCAGCAGCCCAACCGGCTTCCAAGCCGGCCCCGGCCGCCGCTCCTGCCGCTTCGAAGGCCCCGCAATCCAAGAATCCCGTGCCCGTTTCGAAATCGCCTGCCAAAACCGCCGTGAAATCCGATTCCGCCCCGAAGACCGTGTCGCGCCCTGTCGGCAAGGTTGCCGTGGCCGTCGCCGCCCGCTCGGCTGCACCGGCCCCGCGCAGCAAGTACAAGGTGGTCGAGTACAAGACCGACGAGGCCACCGGCCGCCCGATCCTGCCGACTGGCTACAAGCCGTCCTCGGAAGAGGAATACATGAGCCCGCTGCAGCAGGAGTACTTCCGTCAGCGTCTGCAGAACTGGCGCGCGGACCTGGTGGAAGAGTCCAAGCAGACCATCGAGAATCTTCGTGAGGAAGTGCGTGACATCGGCGACGAAGCCGAGCGCGCGACCCGCGAGACCGAGAACTCGCTGGAACTGCGTACCCGCGACCGCTACCGCAAGCTGATCGGCAAGATCGACAGCACCCTGAAGCGCCTGGAAGCGGGCGACTACGGTTACTGCGTCGACACCGGTGAAGAAATCGGCCTGGAGCGCCTGGAAGCGCGCCTGACCGCCGAACGCACCATCGACGCCCAGGAGCGTTGGGAGCACCTGCAGAAGCAGCAGGGCGACTGATTCCTGCTCGTTGTATGGTCATGCGAAAAACCCGGCCTCGGCCGGGTTTTTTGTTG
>NZ_LLXT01000129.1 GCF_001431625.1 Stenotrophomonas geniculata ATCC 19374 = JCM 13324 | reverse complement strand
CGCCCCGCTTTTGCCTTTGATTTTCCTCTCCCTTCCCGTGGGGGGCCGCCAAGAAATTTGGCGGGGGCCGGGGGGGTGGGCTGCGCGGGGGTGTCCGCCGCATGGATGCGGCGGCCAAGCTTACAGGGACGTACTTGCTGCGTCCCCGCACTCCGACACCGCCCCGCCATCCCACGGATAGCCGGCCTTTGACGTTGACGTTGATTCGGCGGGTGCCGGGCGCAGCCCGGCCCCACCTCAGAACCCCAGCGGGGTCTCGCCCAGCACCGGTTGCAGCTGGCTGCGGAACAGCGCCTGGATGCGTTCCAGTGCCGCCTCGTCGTTGCCCTCGAAGCGCAGCACCAGCACCGGCGTCGTATTGGAGGCACGCACCAGGCCCCAGCCATCGGGGAAGTCCACACGCAGGCCGTCGATGGTCGACAGGCGGCCGCCCACATACGGGGTGTCCGGTGACTGCGCCGCCGCCACCAGCATCGCCACCAGCGCATGTGGCGTACCGTCGGCCACCGGCACCTTCAGTTCCGGCGTGGCCACCATCTCCGGCAGCTCTGCCAGTACCTCATCCGGGGTCTCCTCGCGCTGGGCCAGGATCTCCAGCAGGCGCGCCGCCGCATACAGGCCATCGTCGAAACCGAACCAGCGCTCCTTGAAGAAGAAGTGGCCGCTCATCTCGCCGGCCAGCTCGGCATCGGTCTCGCGCATCTTCGCCTTCATCAGCGAATGCCCGGTCTTCCACATCTGCGGGCTGCCACCATTGCGCAGCACGTGGTCGGACAGCTTGCCGGTGCACTTCACGTCGTAGATCACCATCGCGCCGGGGTTGCGCATCAGCACATCGGCGGCAAACAGCATCAGCAGGCGGTCGGCATAGATGATCCTGCCTTCGCCGGTGACCACGCCCAGCCGGTCGCCATCGCCATCGAAGGCGACGCCGAGGTCGGCGCCGAAGCGCTTGACCGTCTGCACCAGGTCTTCCAGGTTGGCCGGTTCGCTCGGGTCGGGATGATGGTTGGGGAAGGTACCGTCGACATCGCAGTACAGCGGAATGACTTCAGCACCGATCGCTTCCAGCAGCTGCGGTGCGAGCGCACCGGCGACGCCGTTGCCGGCATCGGCCACGACCTTCAACGGGCGGTCCAGCTGCACGTCGTCGGCGATGCGCTGGATGTAGTCGGCACTGACATCGCGCTGCTGGTAATCGCCCGGCTCGGCGGCCTGTACCAGGCGGCCTTCGATGATGCGCTGGTAGAGATCGGTGATGGCATCGCCGGACAGCGTCTCGCCGCCGATGACCACCTTGAAGCCGTTGTACTCGGGCGGGTTATGACTGCCGGTGACCGCCACGCAGGTGCCGGTGCGCAGATGGAAGGCGGCGTAGTACACGACCGGGGTCGGTGCCAGGCCGATGTCGATCACCGCGCAACCGGCGCGCCTCAGGCCCTCGGCCAACCCTGCGGCCAGTTCCGGGCCGGACAGGCGGCCGTCGCGGCCGATCACCACCTCGCGCAGGCCCTGCTCCAGTGCCACGGTACCGATGGACTGGCCGATCAGCGCCGCCGTCTTCGGCGTCAGTTGGCTGCCCACCACGCCGCGGATGTCGTAGGCGCGGAAGATACCGGCCGCCAGTTCCTCGGCCGGAACCGGCGGCGGGGGCGGCGGTGCACTTTCAGTTGTGCTGGCCTCGGCCACCGGCGGCGGCGCCATCTGCAGGCTCTCGCTCAGGGTCGGGCCATGATCCGCTTCCGCCACGGCCGCACGGCGCGGCAGCGGCAGCGTCTTCGGCAGGCGGCCGCGACCCACCACCAGCAGCACGGCGATGAACGCCAGCAGCAGCGCAACGATGGCGCTGGCCAGCGAACCCAGGCCCAGCGGACCGGGTTCGACATTGGGTACCGCGGCCACCAGCCGCAACGGCGTACCCGGAATCGGCCGCGCCAATGCTTCGGCACTTTCAGCCAGGCTGGCATCGCCCTGGGCGACGAGGTCATGCGCGCCCTGGCGCAGGCCAAGGAAACCGGCCGATGGCGCACTCACCTGGTCCAGCGGCGAGGTCAGTCGCAGCAATGGCTGGCGCACGTAGAGCACTGCCGGGCCCAGGCTGCCCAGCGGCACCGGTGCCGCCAGGCCAAGACGATTGCCACCCCCATCGCGGACCACGCGCAGGCTGGGGCCGGTCTCGGCCAATGCGGCTTCCAGCAGCGCCAACCGGGCATAGCCGAAGGTCGCCGGGTCGGCGTAGGCGTTGGCCAGATCGGCGGTCAGTACTTCGGCGTGCTCGACGCCGGTCCAGCTCTCGCGGACCGCGAGGGCTGCCGCAGCGGCATCGCCGGCCTGCAGCGCCTGCTGCACGCGCTCGTTCTTCAGCTGCTGCTGCAGCTGCTTCAGCTGGCCGGCAGCGGCCTCCTGCAGGCCTTGCACAGCCTGGTCACGCGCAGCTTCCAGCGCCTGGCCGTTGGCCTCCTGGCGCCATTGCTGCACCGCGCTCCATCCGAACCAGCCAGCCAGCAGGACCAGCAGCACCCCCAGTAGTGGCGCACTGCGTCCCAACGACCGTCCCCGCTGTCCTTCCCCGATGCCGCTCATCGATGTCCCCTGTCAACGCACCCCGGTATGGCCGAATCCACCCGTTCCCCGCACGCTGTCGGTGAAAGTATCCACCACCTGCAGGCTGACGCGGGCAATCGGCACGACCACCAGCTGCGCGATGCGATCGCCCGGCTCGATGGTGAAGGCCTCGCGGCCACGGTTCCAGACGCTGATCAGCAGCGGGCCCTGGTAATCGGCGTCGATCAGGCCGGTGCCGTTGCCGAGCACGATGCCGTGGCGGTGACCCAGCCCGGAACGCGGCAGGATCACCGCGCACAGGTTCGGATCGGCGATATGGATGGCCAGGCCGCTGGGCACCAGCGCGGTGTCGCCCGGCTGCAGGGTCAGCGCGGTATCCAGCGCCGCGCGCAGGTCCATGCCGGCGCTGGCTTCGGTGGCGTAGGCCGGCAGCGGCCAGCTGTCGCCGAAGCGCGGATCGAGCAGCTTGACCTGCAGCGGTTGGGAAGTGAAAGCCTGGGTCATGCCTGGAGTCTCCGCGCGATCAGCGCCAGCAGTTGTTCGGCCAGCTCGCGCTTGGAGGTGGCCGGGAATACCTGTTCACCGTCCTGCCAGAAGGCAGTGGCGGCGTTGTTGTCGCTCTCGAAACCGCCGCCGCTGATGCCGACCTGATTGGCGATCACCAGGTCCAGGCGCTTGTCGACCAGCTTGCCGCGTGCGTACTTCTCCACGTCGTGGGTTTCGGCGGCAAAGCCGACCACCAGCTTCAGCGACTGCGTCTGCGCGGCGACTTCGGCCAGGATGTCCGGCGTGCGCACCAGCTCGATCACCAGCGACTGGCTGTCGGCGGTCTTCTTCAGCTTCTGCGCAGCCACCTGGCGCGGTGTGTAGTCGGACACCGCGGCGGCACCGATATAGATGTCGGCCGGCAGCGACTTCAACACGGCATCGCGCATCTGCGCGGCCGAGCGCACGTCCACGCGCTGCACGCCGGGCGGCGTCGGCAGCTGCACCGGGCCGCTGACCAGCACCACCTGGGCGCCCATCGTCGCGGCGGCCGCGGCCAGGGCAAAGCCCATCTTGCCGCTGCTGCGGTTGCCGACGTAGCGCACCGGATCGATGTCTTCATAGGTCGGGCCAGCGCTGATCAGCAGGCGCAGGCCCTGCAGCGCGCGGGTTTCCGGTGCGGCAGCCGCCGCCGTGGTACTGCCATTGGCGGCCAGCGCGGCGACGATGTCGCCGGGCTCGGCCAGACGGCCGGGACCGGATTCGCCCTCGGCCAGCGGACCGTCGACCGGGCCGATCACCTGCGCGCCGCGCTGGCGCAGCAGGGCGATGTTCGCCTGGGTGGCCGGATGCAGCCACATGCGGTGGTTCATCGCCGGGCAGATCGTCAACGGCGCGGTGCTGGCCAGGCACAACGTGCTGACCAGGTCATCGGCATGGCCCTGCGCCAGCCGGGCCAGCAGATCGGCGGTCCCCGGGGCGACCACGATGCGGTCGGCCCAGCGGGCCAGCTCGATGTGGCCCATGGCCTGTTCGGCGGCGCTGTCCCACAGCGTGGTGCGGGTCGGCTGCCCGGACAGGGCCTGGAAACTGAGCGGAGTGACGAACTGCTGGGCACCGGCGGTCATCGCCACCTGCACCTGGGCACCGGCGTCGCGCAGGCGCCGCACCAGTTCCAGCGCCTTGTACGCCGCGATCCCGCCTCCGACGCACAACAGCAGTTTCTGACCTTCCAGCGCGCGCGCCGGCGCGGGGGAAGCGTTGGGGGAGTCAGCCACCTGGAATTCCTGTGCAAACGAGGGCGCTAGCTTACCCGATGGCCGGTAATGTCCCGGTACAGGGCGCACATAGCGGGCGGCTATCAGCAGATGGAATCCGCCTGCGTTGACCCGGGATTCACCCGGTAACAGTTTCGGACCTTTCCTATACCCCTACGTCTCTGTGCTTTTGCAGAATCAGGCATTGGCTGCCGCCCGCCGTGGCCTGTTCGACCTTCGAGGAGCCGCGTGCATCCACGCATCATCATCGCCGACGACCATCCCGTGGTCCTGCATGGCATCCGTGTCGTGCTGCAGAGCCACCTGATGGACATCGTCGGCAGTGCGCGCGACGGCGCCCAGCTGCTGGAGCTGGTGGACCAGCACGACTGCGATGCGGTGCTGACCGACCTCTCGATGCCGGGTGCCGGCCCGGACGGTCCGGAGCTGATCGACGCGCTGCGCATGCGCCGCCCTGGCCTGCCGGTGGTGGTGCTGACCGGCGCCCGTCATCCCGGCCTGCTGGACGGACTGCTGCGGGAGGGCATCAGTGGCCTGGTCGACAAGTGCGCCGATTTCGCCGAACTGCCCCAGGCGCTGAACGCCGCGATGGCGGGGCAGGTATTCGTCTCCCAGCAGCTGCGCCACCACCTGCAGGCACGCGACCTGCTGTTTCCGCGTGAGCCGGCGCCGCTGTCGGCACGCGAACAGGAAGTGCTGGAACTGCTGGCGGCCGGTCTCAACGTGAACCAGGTCGCCGAGCGCTGTGGGCGCAGCCCGAAGACCATCAGCCGGCAGAAGGCCGAAGCCAAGCGCAAGCTGGGCCTGCAGAACAACCAGGAACTGTTCGACTACCTGCAGACCCGGCGCGACTGAGGCATCGACCGACCCGGGCCCGCGGCAAGCCCCGATGGGAGATGCCGCCGAAGCTGGCGATGATGCAGGCATGCCCATCCATGACTGGCCCGAACAGGAACGCCCCCGCGAGAAGCTGATCGCGCGCGGGCCCACGTCACTTTCCGACGCCGAACTGCTGGCCCTGTTTCTCGGCTCCGGGTTCGGTGGCCGCGATGCCGTGCAGACCGCGCGCGACCTGCTGCAGGCGCATGGCCCGTTACGGGTGCTGCTCGATCGCCCCGCGCGGGAGCTGGCGCGCCTGCCCGGTCTGGGTCCGGCGCGCAGCTGTACCCTGGCTGCCGGGCTGGAACTGGCCCACCGTTACCTGGCCGCCGAGCTGGAACACGGCGAAGCGGTCGGCAACAACCCGGCCGCGGTCGGACGCTATCTGCAGCACCGCCTGCGAGGGCAGGCACGGGAGATCTTCATGGCCCTGTTCCTGGACAATCGCCACCGCCTGATCGCCTGCGAGGAACTGTTCCACGGCACCATCAACGCCGCACCGGTCTACCCCCGCGAAGTGGTGCGGCGCGCCCTGCTGCACAACGCGGCGGCGGTGATCCTCAGCCACAACCACCCTTCCGGCGACCCGGAACCCTCCAGCGCCGATACCCGCATCACCGACGAACTGCAGCAGGCGCTGGCGATGGTGGACGTGCGCCTGCTGGACCACTTCGTGGTGGGCGAGGGCCGTCCCGTTTCATTTGCTGAACGGGGCCTTCTGTCCGCGCCCCAGCCGCGCCTGTTCGGCTGAGCACGGCCCCTTCAGGCGCCATCGGCCGCCCCCACAGGCATGTTCTGGTCAGCGTGGGCGCGGGTATCTGCGCTAAAATGGGCGATTCCGCCGCTCATTCTCACAGCAGGCCTCGTGAAAAATCTCCTCCGCGCCCTGATCAGCCAAGGCATCGAAGCCTTGCGCGCCAATGGCACCCTGCCCGCCGACTCCCTGCCGCCGGACTTCGTGGTCGAGCGCCCGAAGACCCGCGACCACGGCGACTTCGCCACCAACGCCGCGATGCTGCTGGCCAAGGCCGCGCGCAGCAATCCGCGCGCACTGGCACAGGCATTGGTCGAGGCGCTGCCGCGCAGCGAGGACGTCAGCAAGGTCGAGATCGCCGGCCCCGGCTTCATCAACTTCCACCTGGCCTCGGCCGCGTACCAGCGCGAAGCCGCCTCGGTCATCAAGGAAGCCCACGACTACGGCCGCAATCTGTCCGGCAATGGCCGCACGGTGGGCGTGGAGTACGTGTCGGCCAACCCGACCGGCCCGCTGCATGTCGGCCATGGCCGCGCGGCGGCGATCGGCGACTGCGTGGCACGTGTGCTCGACGCCAACGGCTGGAACGCCAAGCGTGAGTTCTACTACAACGACGCCGGCGTGCAGATCGAGAACCTGGCGCTGTCCACCCAGGCGCGGATCAAGGGCATCGCGCCGGACCAGGACGGCTGGCCGGAAGGTGGCTACCGCGGCGAATACATCGCCGACGTCGCCCGCGCCTACATGGCCGGCGCCAGCGTCGACCTGGAAGGCAGCACCGTGGTCGGCGCCAAGGACCCGGACGACATGCAGGCGATCCGCCGGTTTGCGGTGGCCTACCTGCGCAACGAGCAGAACCTGGACCTGGCCGCGTTCGGCGTCGACTTCGACATCTATTTCCTGGAAAGCTCGCTGTACGCCGACGGCAAGGTAGCCGAAGCGGTGGCCAAGCTGCAGGCGTCGGGTCATACCTATGAAGAAGGTGGCGCGCTGTGGCTGCGCAGCACCGACTTCGGTGACGACAAGGACCGCGTGATGCGCAAGTCCGACGGCACCTTCACCTACTTCGTGCCGGACGTGGCCTACCACCTGTCCAAGTGGCAGCGCGGCTACGAGCGCGCGATCACCGAACTGGGTGCCGACCACCACGGCTCGCTGGCGCGCGTGCGCGCCGGCCTGCAGGCGATGGAAGTGGGCATTCCGCAGGGCTGGCCGGAATACGTGCTGCACCAGATGGTCACCGTCATGCGTGGCGGCGAGGAAGTGAAGCTGTCCAAGCGTGCCGGCAGCTACTTCACCCTGCGCGACCTGATCGAGGAAGCCGGCCGCGATGCCACCCGTTGGTTCCTGATCGCGCGCAAGCCCGATTCGCAGCTGACCTTCGACATCGACCTGGCCCGCCAGCAGAGCAACGACAACCCGGTGTTCTACGTGCAGTACGCGCATGCGCGCGTCTGCAGCCTGCTGCGCCAGGCGCAGGAGAAGGGCCTGGTGTACGAACAGGGCAACGGCCTGGCCAACCTCGGCCGCTTGGCCGACGACGCTTCGCTGCTGCTGATGAACGAGATCTCGCGGTACCCGGAAGTGGTGGAGGCGGCCGGCGTGGCGCTGGAACCGCATCTGGTGGCGCAGTACCTGCGTGAATTGGCGCACGCGTTCCACACGTGGTATCACGGGACGCCGGTGCTGGTGGATGACGCCGCCGACCGCAACGCCAAGCTGACCCTGGCCTGCGCCGCGCGCCAGGTGCTGGCCAACGGCCTCGAACTCCTGGGCGTCAGCGCCCCGGAAAAAATGTAAGCATCAGGAGACGCAGTACACATGGCAGCACGACGCGGCAAAAACCAGGCACGACGCAACAGCAGCAGCCAGGGAACACCCGGATGGGTGTGGCTGGTCGCTGGCGTGGCGATTGCAGCCGTGGTGTTCCTGGCGGCGCCGAACCTGTTCAAGGGCGAAGGCGATGGCTTCCTTCGCGCCGGTCCGCAGCCGAACCCGAACGCGCAGCCGGCCCCGGTCGCGGATGCCGACAGCGATGTTGGCGCCCAGCCGGCCGCGCAGCCGGCCACGCCGAAGCCGGCCGAACCGGAAAAGCCGGCCGCCACCCAGTACGACTTCTACACCCTGCTGCCGGGCAAGGAAGTTGAAATGTCCGACGCCGAACTGGCCGCCAGCGCGCGTGCCGAAGACCAGCGCCGGGCCAAGGCCGAAGCGCAGCGCGCGCAGGCGGCTTTGGAAGGCAAGCCGGTTCCGGCCGCAGCCGCTGCACCTGCACCGACAGCAACCGCCAGCGTGGCCAGCACCGCACCGGTAACCGCCACCAGCCGTCCGCTGCCGGCACCGCTGAGCGAACGCCCGGCAGCGGCAACGCCTCCGGCCAGCACGCCGACGGCGTCGACCAGCAGCGCCGCCGCCACTCCGGCAGCGCGCGCGGAAACCCCGCCGACCGCGGCCAGTACCCCGGCCGCTGCTGCACCGGCCGCCGCCGACAACGCCCGCTACATCCTGCAGGCGGGTGCGTTCGGTGCCTCCGGCGATGCCGAAGCGACCAAGGCCAAGCTGGCGATGATGGGCCTGGCGGCACGCGTGGAATCGGCGCAGATCAACGGCAAGACCGTGTACCGCGTGCGCATGGGGCCGTATGGCAGTGCCGGCGAGTTGTCCGAAGCCAAGCAGAAGCTGGACGGCACCGGCCTGCAGGCGATGGCGATCAAGGCGCAGTAAGCCTGCCGCTGTGAACGAAAAAGCCGGGCATTGCCCGGCTTTTTTTTGTTTCTGTGGAGTCGAGCATGGCTCGACTCTACAAACGACCGTCAGCCTTCGCGGGCGACCTGGAAACCGGCGAAGGACTGGCTGACCGGCATCAGTTCAAGGCGATTGATGTTCAGGTGCGGCGGCAGGCTGGCTACCCAGAAGATCTGTTCGGCGATGTCTTCGGCGGTCATCGGGTTGGCGCCGGTATAGAGCTTGTCCGACGCCGCCTGGTCGCCATGGGTACGCACCACCGTGAACTCGGTTTCGGCCATGCCCGGCTCGATCGTGGTCACGCGCACGCCGGTGCCATGCAGGTCCGAACGCAGGCCCAGCGAGAACTGGCTGACGAAGGCCTTGGTGCCACCGTAGGCGTTGCCGCCCGGATACGGGTAGACGCCGGCCACCGAGGAAATGTTGATGATCGCGCCCTTGCGCTCCACCAGCTGCGGCAGCAGGCGATGGGTCAGGGTCACCAGCGCGGTGATGTTGGTGTCGATCATCGTGGTCCAGTCCGACAGCTTGGCGCTCTGTGCCGGCGCGGTGCCCTGCGCCAGGCCGGCATTGTTGACCAGCAGATCGATCTCGCCGAAGGCCGGCGGCAGTGCCAGCAACGCGGCTTCCATCGCCACCGGATCGCGGATGTCGAAGGCAGCCGCGTGCACCACGTCCTTGCCGTAGCGCTCGACCAGCGGCTGCAGGCGTTCACCGCGGCGGCCGGTGGCGATCACCTTCCAGCCCGCCTGGGCGAAGCGGTGGACGGCGGCGGCGCCGAAGCCGGACGTGGCGCCGGTAATCAGGACAGTGCGGGTCATCAGGCAACTCCAGGGGGGAAAAACCAGACCCCCATTCTGGCACCGTCGGCGGGGGGTTGCGTTGCCTGATCGGCCTGATCCGGCCCCTCCTGCCGGGGTGACCGGTACAATTGGGCCATGATCAACAACGATGTCCTGCGCAGCGTGCGCTACTCCCTGGATCTGGGCGACCACCACGTGGTGACCCTGTGCCAGATGGCCGACCCGGCCTTCGCCGTGGATCCCGAGCAGGTGAAGGCCTGGCTGCGCCGCGAGGACGAAGCCGGTTTCGAGGCGATGAGCGACAGCGCGCTGGCGCACTTCCTCGATGGCCTGATCGTGCACCTGCGCGGTCGCGACGAGAGCCAGCCGCAGCGTGCGGTGGAAACCCGCATCGACAACAACCTGGTGCTGAAGAAGCTGCGCGTGGCGTTCCAGCTGCGCGACGTCGATCTGATGGAGATCTTCGCCAGCGCCGGTTTCAACGTGTCCAAGTCGGAAGTGGGCGCGCTGTTCCGCCAGCCCGGCCACACCAACTACCGGCGTTGCCTGGACCAGATGCTGCGCAATTTCCTCAAGGGCCTGAGCCTGCGCCTGCGCGGCTGAGCACGGCCTCGACGAACGCCCGCGCCGCCGGTGTCGGCAGCCGCTGCCAGACCAGGTGCACGCGGCGGGTCGGGGTCGGCTGCAGCGGAATCTGCACCACGCCCTGGAAGCCTTCGGCAATCAACGTCGGCACGATGCCAACCGCCAGCCCATGGCGGACGAAGCGCTCGATCAGTTCCATCAGATTGACCTCGAAACGCACGGTGTGCGGCAGGCCAACGGCAGCGAAGGCATCGTCGGTCTGCCGCCGCGCACCGGTGCCGCGCGGGAAGTCGACCAGCGCCTCGTCCTGCAATTCGGTCAATGGCAGCCGCTTGCGCCGGGCCAGGCGGTGCGACGGCGCCAGCACCGCCACCAGGTCTTCTTCCTGCAGCATCTGGTGGCAGACCCCGTCCAGGCCGGCCGAGGGTGACAACCCGACCAGCGCCACATCCAGGTCGCGCGACTGCACCTGCGCGATCAGGTCCTCGCTCTTGTCCACCCGCAATTGGAATTCCACCTGCGGGTGCACCTGCTGGAAGGCGGCCAGCATCGCCACTACATCGATATCGGTCAGCGAGGAGATCTGCCCGATCGCCAGCAGACCACGCACCTCACCACTGACCGCGGCCACGTCGGCGCGCAGGTGACGCAGGCTGACCAGCACCTGGCGTGCGTGCACCAACAGCGCCTCACCCGCTGCCGTCGCCCGCACCTGGCGCGGCAGGCGTTCAAACAGCGGCGTGCCCAGTTCCTGCTCCAGTGCGGCGATCTGGTGGCTGAGTGCGGACTGCACCACATGGCAGCGTTCGGCGGCGCGGGTGAAGTTGCCTTCCTCGGCCAGGGCGACGGCAAACTCGAGCTGCTTGAGGTTCACCCTGCTATCTCGTTTCCAGATGACAGGGATGATGATGATTCATTTCCATCATCGCTGCAGCAGGCGGACACTGTGCACCCCGCTTCTCTGGAACACCGCGTGAGTCCGTCCCTCCCCCCTCTGCACCGATGGCAGGTGCTGCTGATGTCGGTGGCTACCGGCGTGGCCGTGGCCAGTAACTACTATGCGCAGCCGCTGCTGCACACCATTGCCGATGCCTTCGGTGTGCCGTTCGGCCAGGTTGGCATGGTGGTCACTGCCGCACAGCTGAGCTATGCCGCCGGACTGGTCCTGCTGGTGCCGCTGGGAGACCTGTTCGAACGCCGCCGCCTGATCGTGGTGATGAGCCTGTTGTCCGCCGGCGGGCTGGTGATCAGTGCCTGTGCGCCGTCGCTGACCTGGCTGCTGGTGGGCACCGCGATCACCGGCCTGTTCTCGGTGGTGGCCCAGGTGCTGGTGCCGTTCGCCGCCACGCTGGCGGCGCCCGAGCATCGTGGTCGCGTGGTCGGCACGTTGATGAGTGGCCTGCTGCTGGGCATCCTGCTGGCACGTACCGTGGCCGGCCTGCTTTCCAGCCTGGGCGACTGGCGCCTGGTGTACGCGATCGCCGCCGGCACCCTGGTACTGACCGCGCTGGCACTGCAGCGCGGCCTGCCGCGCTTCCACCACAGCGCCGGCCTTGGCTACTTCGCGTTGCTGCGCTCGATCGGTGTGCTGTTCGTACAGGAACCCGTGCTGCGCCAGCGCACGCTGCTTGGCGCCTGCAGCTTCGCCATGTTCGCGATCTTCTGGACGCCACTGGCGTTCCTGCTGGCACAACCGCCCTACGCCTACAGCGACGCCACCATCGGCCTGTTCGGACTGGTCGGCGCCGCCGGCACGCTGGCGGCTGGCCTGGCCGGCCGCATGTCCGACCGCGGGCAGACCGGCCGCGCCACCGCCATCGCGCTGGCGCTGTTGCTACTCTCGTGGCTGCCGCTGGGGCTGTCGGCACACTCGCTGCTGGCGCTGCTGGTCGGCGTAGTGGTGCTGGACCTGGCCGCGCAGCTGCTGCACGTCAGCAACCAGAACCTGATCTATGCGCTGCAACCAGCCGCACGCAACCGCCTCAATGCAGGCTACATGACCGGCTACTTCATCGGCGGTTCGCTGGGTTCGCTGTTGTCGGCGCAGGTCTACCAGCGCTTCGGCTGGACCGGCGTCTGCGTGGCCGGTGCCACGGTGGCCGTGCTGGCCCTGCTGCTGTGGCTGCCCGGCGCGCTGCGTGCGCGCCAGGCGGTGTCGTCGAACTAGAAGCTGCCCTGCAGCGCCAACTCCCAACGCCCCCCGGCATTGCCCGGGAACAGGCGCTTGGCCGCACTGTCGGTGTCATGCACGGTGGCGCGCAGTTCCCATGCCGGGGTCAGTGAGGCGATGGCACTGAGCTGTCCATGCAGGTAATCCGGCCCCTGGGCGGTGGCCAGCCAATACTGGCCCACCGCCGCCTCCAGGTGGAACCGCTCGTGCAGCGGTACCCGCACGCCCAACTGGGCATAGGTGCCGCGATGGCCGCCGGCCAATGCATCGCTGGAATGGGCGACCTGCAACCAGGCGCGCTGCTTCCAGGTCACGGTGGTATTGAGTTCGGTCCAGTCCAGCGCGCGGCCGGTGCCCGGGTACATGTAGCGGGTCAGGTTGGCATCCAGTGTCCAGTCCGGGGCCAGCGCACCGGACCAGCCCGCCACCAGGTCGAACTCGCTGCGCGCGCCGTTGTCTGGCTTGAACGAAACGTTGGAGCCCCACACGCTGGCGTACCAACCCGATGGGATCGAAACCTTCGCGCCCGCCTGCACCGCCGGGTCGCCGTCGCTCTGCGAGCTGCCACGCCACACGTAGTCACTGGTCAACGCCGCACTGCCACTGACCTGTACCTGTGCCTGCGCGCTGCCGATTCCGAGCAGCCCTGCCAGGGCGGCCACCACCGCCGCCATCATCCCCTTGCTGTTCACTGCACTGTGTTCCTCGTCGAAGGCGGTCACGCCGCCGGGAACGCAGTGTCGAGGCGGTGGCCGTAACGGATCGAGGGTGCTGCCGGGCCCGTGGCGCAAATTCGGCGTAAATCCCGCGGATCGGGGCCACATGCCAGCAGCGCGGTATCATGGCGCCCTGTTTCCAGGAACCAACCGCGTGGACGCCATCCTGACCCCGGTATCGATCGGCGAGCTGATCGACAAGATCACCATTCTCCAGATCAAGGCCGAGCGCATCGACGATGCGGCCAAGCTGGCCAACGTGCGCACCGAACTGGACGGCCTGCTGCCCTTGTTGCAGCAGCAGCTGCAGGCACAGCCGGCCCTGGCCGCGCTGCAGCAGCAGCTGAAGGCGATCAACGAGCGCATGTGGGACATCCAGGACCAGCTGCGCGACAAGGAAGCGGCCCAGGTATTCGACGATGCCTTCATCCAGCTGGCACGCGGTGTCTATGGCACCAATGGTGAGCGCGTGCAGGTGAAGAACGAGATCAACCGCGTGGCCGGTTCGGCGCTGGTGGAAGAGAAACAGTACCAGGGCGAGTAAGTCCGCTCATCCGCATTCGAGCAGGTGCCGGATGCGGAACAGCTCACCATCGCTGTGGATGCCCAGCTTCTCGTAGGCGGTCCGCTTCTGCGTGCTGACCGTACTGGCCGTGCGCCCGAAGCGCCGCGCCACCTCCCCGGTGGTGCAGCCCTGCAGGACCAGCCGGAGCACCTCGCGCTCGCGTCGGCTCAAGGGCGTGAGCACCGGCGCCGGTGTGCGCCGCATGCGCGATCGGCTCAACTGCGTGCGCAACTCCGGGGGCACGAAGCGGCCGCCACGCGCCAGTACGTCAACTGCGCGCCGCAGCATCTCCGGCGTGGTTCCCTTGGACAGAAAGCCGCGCGCGCCGGCCTGCATCGCCATGGTCACCGTGCTGGCATTGCAGTGCGCAGACAGCACCAGCACCGGCAGCAGCGGCCAGCGCCGCGACAACAGCCGCAACAGGGCCAGGCCCTGTTCGGGTCCGCACGGCGCCAGCAGGTCGATCAGCAACAGGTCGATGCCATCCGGCTGGCGCTGCAGCAGATCGAGCAGATCACCTTCGCGGGTGAAGCTGCCACAGACCTGCACGCCACCGTGCTGGCAAAGCACCACCTCCACCCCCAGGCGCAGCACGGGATGCGGCGCCAGCATTGCCAGGCGGCGGGGCCGATCGAGGGGCCGATCGAGGGGCAGAGCGGGAACGGCAGGCGGCATCACATGGATCCGACGGTACGAAGTGCCCACCGTAGGCCCGCGCCGGGAGCAGCGGAATCCAATTTATTGCAACGCAGCAGCGGCCCCGGAACATGCTCAGCTGCGGTTTCGGGTCGTCACAACGCAACAGGCCCGGCATGCGCCGGGCCTGTCGAGGCATCTTCAGCGCGCAGGCGCGCCGAGGAAGCTATTACCAGCTGAAACGCGGGCCGACGGTGTATTCCTTGTCGCCGTCGCGGTTCATCTTCAGCTCGCCATTGATGCCCCAGTTCTGGTTCAGCTTGACCTGGCCACCCAGGCGACCGTACCACTGGCCTTCCGGATTGATGCCGTGCTTCTTCGAGAAATCTTCGTAGCCGACCATGCCGTAGACTTCGGCGTGGGCACCGAAGGCGGTGCGGATACCCGCTTCAGCGCTGTAGCCGTTGAAGTCCAGGCCGTGCTTCTGGTCGCGCTTCTGGTAAGCAACGCGGGCAACGAAGTCGGTGGTCGGGGCGATTTCAACGTTGTAGCCGGCGCCGATCTTCCACTGGTCCAGCTTGATGTTGGTGTGGTCGATTTCCTGGCGGCTGTACTCACCGAAAGCGTGGAAGTTCGGCAGGAAGCCGTACGAACCCTTCACGCCCCAGCCGTCGGCCTTGAACGCGTCGATATCGGTCTTGGCGTAGTCGGCTTCGGCGTAGTTGTACGACAGGTTCTCAGCAGCCGAGGCGGTGAACGGCAGGGCAGCGGCCAGGGCCAGAGCAATCAGCGAATTCTTCATGGGGGTACACCTTTTACTTTCTTATGGTGTGCAGCAGCGCCAGGGCGCCATCGCATCGGGAATGTAAATTCTCCGTTATTCGCCACAACGCTCCCTGAAAACAGCGTTCTTCGCATTGCTGAATTTTTTGGCTTGATTCAGGCTGTCTCTGGCATACGCGCGCGGCGCGCGTGCATTTCATCGGCACAACGACTGTCGGTTGCAGGATGTCGATCCACGACGCCCTGGTTCGTCGGGTACTTGAAGGCCGTGCATGCGGCACGGTCCATCCGGAGGCAGGCAATGAGCTACATCGATGGTTTCGTCCTGGCGGTGCCCACCGCCAACAAGGAGAAGTTCCTCGCCCACGCACGCACAGGGGATCCCGTTTTCATCGAATACGGCGCGCTGCGCGTGGTCGAGTGCTGGGGCGATGACGTGCCGCACGGCAAGACCACCGACTTCTTCGGCGCAGTGAAAGCCACGCCGGATGAGACGGTGGTGTTTTCCTGGATCGAATGGCCGGACAAGCCGACCCGCGACGCCGGCATGAAGAAGATGATGGAAGACCCAAGGTTTGATCCGGCGACAAATCCGATGCCGTTCGACGGCGCGCGGATGATCTACGGCGGCTTCGTGCCGCTCTACGAGCTGACGCGCTGAACCGGGCGGACGTGCTCAGCGCGCGTCCGTTTCATCGCTGGCAGACGCATGGCCGGCGCCCAGAGCGGCGCCGGCGCCGAGGCCGCCCCCCCCATGCCAGCGCCCATTCCGCCACCGCCACCTCCTCCACCCGCGCGACCGCCCTTGGCATCGCCCTCGTTGCGGCCCTTGCCGCCGCCACTGGCGCCACCCGGCCGGGTCGGCCCCTGCGGCGGTATCTGCAGGTCGGCCGGAATCGGCGCCAGATCCAGCGCTTCGCGCACGAAGTCGCGCAGCGAGACCACCAGTTCGTGGGTATGTACCGGCCGCCCCTGTGCCAGTTCATTGGCGGCACGCGCGGCCAGCCGCACCTGTTCGTCGGTGCCCAGCAGCAGGATGTCCGACAACGCCGCTTCAACGGCATCACGAATGCGGCGCGCGCGATCCGAACGGGGCTCGGCGATGCCCTCGGCATCCTCGCGCTGGCGCAGGTCACGGCGATGGCTGGGATCCACACCCAGTTCGCCGGTGAACGAACCGCCCAGGGTCTTGTAGGCCGCCATCAGTGTGCGCAGCCGTTCATTGATCTGCCGGTTCTCGCGCTCACGGCGCTGTTGCAGGGTCTGCATCACCAGCAGGCGGATGCCCACGCCCAGCAGGGTGATCAGGACCAGGCCGGCCAAGGTGGACAGCACGCCCTGCCAGGAACTGAAGTCGATACCGCGCATGCCCGGGGCTCCGGCGGGAAGAACCTGCATCTTGCCCCAGACCGCGTCCCAGAAACGCGAAAGGCCCCACCACCCGGGGGGTGGCAGGGCCTTCGGTCACGGCGCGATTACTTGCGCTTGGCGACCTTGCGCACGGCCTTCTTGGCCGGCGCCTTCTTGGCGGCGACCTTCTTCAGCGGCGCAGCCTTCTTGGCGACCGTCTTGCGGGTGGCGGCAACCTTCTTGCCAACTGCCTTCTTGGCAACGGCGGTCTTCTTGCCGACAACCTTCTTGGCAGCGGCGGTCTTCTTGCCGACGGCCTTCTTGGCGACAGCAGCCTTCTTGCCCACAACCTTCTTGGCGGCAGCGGTCTTCCTGGTGGCGACCTTCTTGGTGGCGGCAACCTTCTTGCCGACAACCTTCTTCGCAGCCACGGCCTTCTTGCCAGCGACCTTCTTGGCGGCGACGGTCTTCTTGGCCACGGCCTTCTTGGCGGTAGCGACCTTCTTGCCGACAACCTTCTTGGCGGCCGCGGTCTTCTTGGCAACGGTCTTCTTCGCGACGGCAGCCTTCTTGGTGGCGGCCTTCTTCACGGTAGCGACCTTCTTGCCGGCAGCCTTGGTGGCGGCCTTGGTGGTCTTCTTGGCAGCGGCGGCCTTCTTGGTCACAGCCTTGCCTGCAGCTGCCTTCTTCTTGGCCACTTCCTTCTTCAGGGCAGCGGCTTCGGCCTTGGCGTTCTTCTTGGCGGCTTCCAGCTTCTTCTTGGCGTTGGCAACAGTCTTGCCCACCGACTTGGCAGCCTTCTCGGCCTTCTTGGCAACGGTCTTCTCGACCTTGGCCACGGCCTTCTTGGCCTTGGCAACGCGGGTACCGGCAGCCTTGGTGGCGCGCTTGACGGTCTTCTTGACCGACTTCACTGCGTCTTCGGCAGCGTGGGCGATGGTCTCGCCAACATTGGTGGCGGTTTCTTTGACGTTCTCGACGGCGTCGGTCACGACCGACACACCATTACCGTTGCTCATGTTGCCCTCCTGGGGGCCTTAAGTATCAAAACGGGGCGATGCTATACCGACATTGACGATCGTGGAACGGGGCGCGCGCGAGCAATCGCATCTGATGCGACGGCAATGGTGTAGCCGGGCGCCCTCGCGAGCACAGTGGGTTGACAGGAAACCCCTTTTTTTCAGTGCTGCGCCGCACGATCCGGGTAGCGGCAGGTGCTGCCTGCGTGCACAAGTCCGAATACAGCGAAAGGCGTGCGATATGGCGCATCGCGGCACCAGGATGCGCAGAACTGCGCAAGTATCGGCCTGTATCCACATGCGCTTCGGAAGACGTCGGCACGTTGAGAAGCACGCCCTATGCTGTCGGTACCGCCCCACAGATGGCGATGCCGACCCACGTTCCGGGCGCCGGTTTTCATGGCGCATTTATCCAGATCGCGACACACTCATTCAGCTTGTTTTACCGTAGGGCCGAACCGCCCCCACCCACGCCAGCGAACCGACTCCCATGCGACCGCTTCCCACCCTGCTCACGCTCGCAATCGCCGCCGCCTTCGGTGGCTTCGTTGCCACCGGCATCAATGCCCACCTGGACAACCGTGCCGATGCCGCGCCGCTGCCAGCGGTGCTGCCGACCACGGCGGCATTGCCCGCCTCGGTAGCCGGACAGGCGGTGCCGTCGCTGGCACCGATGCTGGAGAAGGCCATGCCGGCAGTGGTCAGCGTCAACACCAAGCAGGTGGTGCGCGTGCGCAACCCCTTCTTCAACGACCCGTTCTTCCGCCGCCTGTTCCCGGACATCCCGCAGGAACGCATCAACGAATCGCTGGGCTCGGGCGTGATCATCGACGCCAAGGAGGGCCTGGTACTGACTAACCACCATGTCATCGACAACGCCGATGACGTACAGGTGACACTGGCCGACGGGCGCACGGTCAAGGCCGAATTCCTCGGTTCGGACCGCGACACCGACATCGCGCTGATCCGCATCCCGGCGCAGAACCTGACCGACATAAAGCTCGGCAACAGCGACCAGCTGCGGGTAGGCGACTTCGTGGTGGCCATCGGCAACCCGTTCGGCTTCAGCCAGACGGTCACGTCGGGCATTGTCTCGGCGGTGGGCCGCAGCGGTATCCGCGGGCTGGGCTACCAGAACTTCATCCAGACCGATGCGTCGATCAACCCGGGCAACTCGGGTGGCGCACTGGTCGATCTGCAGGGCCAGCTGATCGGCATCAATACCGCCAGCTTCAACCCGCAGGGCAGCATGGCCGGCAACATCGGCCTGGGCCTGGCGATTCCCTCCAACCTGGCACGCAGCGTGGTCGACCAGCTGGTCAAGCACGGCGTGGTGGTGCGCGGCACGCTGGGCGTGGAAAGCCAGAACCTGACCGCGCAGATCGCGCAGGGCCTGGGCCTGGGCGAAACCCGTGGTGCGCTGATCACGCGCGTGCTGGCCGGTTCGGCCGCCGCCGCCGCCGGCTTGAAGCCGGGCGACGTGGTGGTCTCGGCCAACGGCCAACGTGTAGACAGCGCCGAAGCCCTGCACAACGTGGAAGGCCTGGCCGCGGTCGGCAGCGCATTGACGCTGGACGTGCGCCGCGAGGGCAAGCCGCTGCAGATCAAGGCAACGTTGAAGGAACAGGCGCGCGCGGTCACCGGCGAGAGCCTGGACCCGCGCCTGACCGGGGCCACCTTCGTCGACCTGCCCGAGTCATTGCGCCAGTCCGGTGTCGGCGGCGTGCTGGTCAGCGAGGTCAAGCGCGGCAGCCGCGCGGCCAGCAACGGCCTGCAGCAGGGCGACATCATCACCGATGCCACGGTGGGCGAATTCGCCGACCTGGCCAGCTGGCGCGCCAACTTCCAGCAGCGCCCGCCGACCCTGGTGATACGCGTGCTGCGCAACAATGGCCAGCAGCAGGGCCAGCTCGTGATGCGCTGATCGCCCTGCCGTAACACCCCCTATACCCCGGCAATGCTATTGCTGTCAGTCCAGGTCGGCACCGCCGACACCCGTTCCCCCATCGCAACAGGAGTGATTCGATGAGCCCCACCAATACCGAGAACCTGAAGGAACACCTGGGTGAAGCCGGTTCCCACCTGAAGCAGGCCGCGTCGGCCGCCGGCGGTGCAATCAAGGGTGCAACCGGCGCAGCGACCGACGAGCTTCGCATCGGCAAAGCCAACGTCAAGGCTGAACTGTCCGACAGCGCACTGTCCGGCCTGGCCGCCGCCGAGTTCGGTGGTGCCGCCGCCAAGGAGCAGGTGGATGCGCTGATGGACAAGGGCAAGGACCTGATCGACAGCGCAGCGGAGCTGATCCGTGAACGTCCGCTGGCCTCGTTCGGTGTTGCCTTCGCTGCCGGCTGGATCATCGCCAAGCTGGCCCGCGGCAGCAGCGACAAGTAAGCCGCGGCGTGAGCGAAGACAACGCGCAAGCCCCTGATCCAGCGGCCACCCCGCCGCTGGATGAGAGCATCCGCCAGGTCGGTGCGGCCGGTCGTGCCGCTGCCGATTCGGCCAAGCACACGCTGCGCTCGCTGCGCCGGTTGGCCTCGGCCGACTTCGCGATGGCACGCAGTGCGTTCGGTCGTGCACTGGCCTGGGCCGGCGTGGCGATCGTGTTCGGTGCCTCGGCCTGGCTGCTGATGGCCGCCACCCTCATCGCCCTGCTGCAGAGCTGGGGCCTGAGCTGGCTGCAGGCCCTGCTGATCACCTCGCTGCTGAGCCTGGCCGTCACCGGTTATGCGATCTGGCGGGTGTCCTACTTCTTCCACCACACCGGCATGCACGCTACCCGGCGCCAGCTGTCACGCCTGGGCCTGTTCGACGAACCCAGCGAAGACGATCCCGATGCCGAGGTGCAGCTGCCCGAGGGCAAGCCATGAAGTTCGGCGCGCTGCAACGGCGGGTGAAACGCTGCGAACAGGTGGTGACCGTGCGTCTGGGCGAGACCCAGGACCACTGGTCCACGCTCAGCGACGTCTGGCGAAAAGGCTGGTCGCCGCTGCGCATCGTGGTGGTCGGCCTGGCCGGTGGCTTCATCGCCGGCAAGCTGGAAGTGCCGGGCAAGGTCAACGGTGCCCGCTGGCTGCAGATGGTGGGCTCGGTCTCGAACCTGTTCGCCAGTGCACAGGCGGCGTTCGCCACGGCGATGGCGGCGCAGGCCGCAGCCACCGCCGACGACGCGGCCGAAGAAGCCGACGAGGCCAGCGAACAGGCACAGGCGGCGGCCTCCGCTGCCGAAGCACGGCCGGCACCGGCACCACGCTCCGTGCCGGAGCCAGGACCGGAACCGGACCTGCGCGGACCGCGTCCGGCCGAAGCGGCCACCGAGCTGTCCGAACGTTGAACCATGGAATCCGCCGCGCCGATCGCGGCCGGCGGATAATGCGCTCCTCTTCCCGGTTGGTGCGTCGATGAGCGAGTCCCTCCTGTCCCCGTCACCGGCCGGCCCCGAACAGCCCGACGTTCCGCTGCCGCCCGCATCGCGCCCGCGCGGACCGATGTCGCTGGTGGTGCTGGCCACTCTGGCGGTGGGCTACACCCTGTGGGCGGCACAGGACATCATCCTGCCGGTGCTGCTGGCGATGTTCTTCGCGCTGGTCGGCAATCCGATCCTGCGCCTGCTGCAGAAGCTGTGGATTCCACGCGCACTCGGCGCACTGCTGATCCTCGGCGCCGGCCTGGGCGTGACCGGTTCGCTGGCGGTGCAGCTGATCGGCCCGGCCATGGAATGGGCGCAGGAAGCACCGCAGCAGCTGCGCAAGGTCGCCCGCCAGGTGCAGGACCTGACCAAACCGGTGCAGCAGGCCAACCAGGCGGCGGAAAACTTCGCCCGCGTGGCCGGTGGTGACAGCAACCACAAGGTGCAGGTGATCCGCACCCAGATGGACGACCCCTATCGCATGCTGACCCGCGCGCCGCGGCTGGCCGCCTCGGTGCTGGCGGTGGTGCTGCTCACGCTGTTCTTCATGATCTATGGGCAGACCCTGCAGCGCGCGGCCATCGCCCTGTTCCCGAACCGCCAGCAGCAGCGATTCACCAGTGACATCCTGCGCTCGATCGAGCGCGAGGTTTCGCGCTATGTGCTGACCATCAGCGTGATCAACACGCTGGTGGGCCTGGTGTTCGCTGGCGTGCTGATGCTGCTCGGCATCGGCCTGCAGGAGGCGTTGCTGTGGGGCACTGTGGCCGCACTGCTGAATTTCGCCCCCTACGTGGGCCCGCTGATCGGCGTGGCGCTGATGCTGCTGATGGGCTTCGTCGAGTTCCGCGACCCGCTGCAGGCCCTGCTGCCGGCCGCCGCCTACCTGGGCCTGCACACCTTGGAAGGGCAGATGGTGACCCCGATCGTGCTGGGCCGTCGCATGAAGCTGTCGCCACTGGTACTGATCCTGGCGCTGATGGTGTTCGGCTGGGCCTGGGGCATGATCGGGCTGCTGCTGGCGGTGCCGCTGCTGGTATGCATCAAGCTGGTGCTGGCACGCCTGGACGGCATGCAGGGCTGGGCACGGCTGCTGGAATAACGGCATCAGTAAATGAAGGACGCAGATGGCGGAACCCGAAACTGGGACGAAGTGGCAGACTATGGCCCCCTTTTTTCGGATGGATCCGTTCGGATGATCGCTTTCGCTATGCGTTGCCTCGCCCTGGCCTGCCTTGCCGCTCCCGCGTTCGCCGCTGCGCCCCCGACTGCCGAGCAGGCACGCACCCAGCTTGCCGACGCGGTGACCTGCAAGCGGCACCTCACGCCCAAGCAGTTCGACGCCATGGCCCGGCTGCTGGCACCGGCCCCGGCGCGGGCGCAGAACGGCGAATCCAGCGGCGAGTTCCGGTTGACCACGCCGCTGATGGTGCTGGGCCAGCCCGTGAACCGTCTGCAGTCGTATGACGGCGACAGCGGCGAGGACGGCATCGACAGTTTCACTGCGTACTTCAGCTCAGCGAGCGTCGAACAGATCGCGGCACTGGCGAAGATGTCCGACCCGGTGGCGGGCACCTATACGAAGGAAGTGGGCCGGCACAACCTGGACGTGCAGCAGTTCGACGGCCAGACCACCATCGCCTGCTCGTACAACCTGCGCTGACCCCGTCCTGCCCCGGCGCCCCCCGCCCGCCGCGCCGCATGAAAGCCCGCGCGGGCAGGGGTAGAATGGCGGGGTGAATTTCCCCGTCCAAGCCATCACCCTCGACCTTGACGACACGCTGTGGCCGTTCGCTCCGATCGGCGCCCGCATCGACCTGGTCCTGCACGAGTGGATGCGTGAAAACAGCCCCGCCACGGCCGAGATGTATCCGGTGGCGGCAATGCGCGAACTGCGCGAGCGCCTGTACCACGCCCATCCGCACCTCCATCACGACCTGAGCGCACTGCGCCGGCTGACCCTGCACGAAGCGCTGCACACCAGTGGCGCCAGCCTGGATCTGCTGGAGCCGGCGTATGAAGTGTTCTTCGCCGCGCGCAATCAGGTCGAGTGCTACCCCGATGCGATCGACGCGCTGGCGCGGATTGCCGCGCGGGTACCGGTCGCAGCGCTGAGCAACGGCAATGCCGATCTGGAGCGGATCGGCCTGGCCCATCATTTCGCCTTCCAGCTGGGCGCGCGCGAGCACGGCGCGGCCAAGCCGGAGGCGAGCATCTTCCACGCCGCCTGCACCCGACTGGGTGTGGCACCGGCACAGGTACTGCACGTCGGCGACCACGCCGACATGGACGTGGCCGGGGCGATCGCCGCCGGCCTGCGCGGCTGCTGGATCAACCGCGACGCAGCCACCTGGACCCATCCGCAGCTGCAGCCGGACCTGCAGTTCGACACCCTTACCGGCCTGGCCGACTGGTTGGACGCCAACCTCGACGCTGCCGCATCCCGGAGTACCTGACGCATGAGCGAGATCACTGGTTTCACTGCCGACACCGCCGCAGCACTGCCGCTGTACGTGCTGGACCGCGAGCAGTTCGCGGCCTGGAAGGACGGCCAGTCGGCTGCCACCCAGGCATGGCTGGCGTCGCAGGGCTTCACCGCCGGTGCCTTCACCACGGCGTTGCTGCCCGGCGCCGATGGCCTGGCCGGAGCGGTGATCGGTGTCGGTGATCGCGCCGATGCCTACAGCTATTCGCATGCCCCGCATGCCCTGCCGGAAGGCAGCGTGTGGCAGCTGGCCAGCGAACTGCCGGCCGCCGAACTGGCGCTGCTGCAGCTGGGCTGGGGCTTGGGCAGCTACCGCTTCGACCGCTATCGCAAGCGCCACCGTGCGCCGGCGCGCCTGGTGGCCGAGCCGACCGGCGAAGTGGCCGACCTGATCGCCGCCAGCCTGCGCGTGCGTGACTGGGTCAACACCCCGACCGAAGACATGGGTCCGCAGCAGCTGGAAGACGCCGCGCGCGCGCTGGCCGACGCGCACGGCGCGCAGGTCGAGGCGATTACCGGCGACGAACTGCTGAAGCAGAACTTCCCGGCCATCCACGCGGTGGGCCGCGCCTCGCACCGCTCACCGCGCCTGGTCGTGCTGCGCTGGGGCAAGGACACCGATCCGGCACTGGTGCTGGTCGGCAAGGGCGTGTGCTTCGATACCGGCGGCCTGGACATCAAGCCGGCCGACGGCATGCGCAACATGAAGAAGGACATGGGCGGCGCCGCGCACGCACTGGCCCTGGCCGGCCTGGTGATGGCACGCGGGCTGCCGGTACGCCTGACCCTGCTGGTGCCGGCGGTGGAAAACGCGATCGGCCCGGATGCATTCCGCCCGGGCGAAGTGATCGCCACCCGCAAGGGCCTGAGCGTGGAGATCGACAACACCGACGCCGAAGGCCGCGTGATCCTGTGCGATGCACTGACCTTCGCCAGCGAGCAGAAACCCGACCTGGTGCTGGACTTTGCCACCCTCACCGGCGCCGCGCGCATCGCGCTGGGCCCGGATCTGCCGGCGCTCTTCAGCAATGACGACAACGTGGCGCAGCAGTGGCTGCAGGCCGGTGATGCGACCCGCGACCCGGTCTGGCGCATGCCGCTGTGGCGCCCCTACCTGCGTTACCTGACCAGCGGCATCGCCGATCTGGCCAACGCCGGCTCGCGCATGGCCGGCTCGGTCACCGCCGCGCTGTACCTGGAGCGCTTCCTGGAAGACGGCCAGCGCTGGGCGCATCTGGATGTGTATGCCTGGAACGACGGTGAGCGCCCGGGCCGTCCGGCCGGTGGCGAAGCGCTGGCGCTGCGCTCGGCGTGGGCGATGCTGAAGGCGCGTTACAGCTGATCGGGTGGGTGCCGACCTTGGTCGGCACGCCGTCCCGGCAATCTTGACGAAAATTTGAATACCGGGCCTGGAAGGGTTCTGCGAGGATGTGTGGGTCGACCACCCACACGTTCCGTGAAGGCAGGACTCCGACCATGTCGCTCTTCCGCTACACCCGCGCTGGCCAGACGCCGGGCGCACCACGCAAACATTCGCCGCTGCCCTGGATCGCACTGATCGCGCTCATTCTGGGTGCGGTCGCGCTGGCCTTCGCCTGGCTGGCCGGATGGATCGGCGACCGCCTGACCGCGCAACGCTTCACCGACACCATCGAGGCCACCGGCCCGGCCCATCCAGGCTTCCGACGCGCGCACAGCAAGGGCGTCTGCGTGAACGGCTGGTTCGAACCGAGCGCGCAGGCCCCTACCCTGTCCAGCGCCCGCGTGTTCTCGCAGCGCCGCGTACCGGTGATGGGCCGCCTGTCGATCGGCGGCGGCGACCCCTACGGCGCCGACAACACCGCACGCGTGCGCAGCCTGGCGGTGCAGATGGTCAGCGATGACGGCCAGGAATGGCGGATGGCGATGAACAGCTTCCCGTTCTTCGCCGTGCCCGATGCCGAGGCGTTCTACGCGCAGACACGCGCCTCCATTCCGGACCCCGCCACCGGAAAGCCCGACCCGCAGAAGATGGCTGCAGTGCTGGCGAAGTACCCCAGTGCACAGGCGTTCCAGCAGTGGGCCAAGACGGCACCGTGGACCAGCAGCTGGGCCGACACCACCTTCAACAGCGTCAACAGCTTCTGGTTCACCAACGCGCAGGGCCGGAAGCGTGCCGTGCGCTGGCGCTGGCAGCCACAGGCGCCGGTGGTGGAGATGGATGCGGAAACGCGCAAGCAGGCCAGTGTCGATTTCCTCAGCCAGGAACTGCAGCAGCGCCTGGCCAGCGGCCCGGTACGCTGGAACCTGGTCGTGACCACCGCCGAGCCCGGTGATGCCATTGATGATCCGTCGGTGCCGTGGCCCGAGTCGCGTGATCAGGTGGTGGCCGGCGTACTCAGCCTGGACCGCATGCAGTCGCAGGAACAAGGTGCGTGCGGCCAGATCAACTTCGATCCGCTGATCCTGCCCAGTGGCGTGCGCGGCAGTGATGATCCGATCCTGGCCGCCCGCTCGGCGGTGTATTCGCAGTCCTTCAACCGTCGCGAACGCGAGCGCGCCAGCGGCAATGTCGAGCAACCGAGGGAGGCCGCACGATGAACACCGGCAACGGCCACTTCAACCTGCTGGCGCGGGTGCTGCACTGGTCCATGGCGCTGATGATCATCGCCATGCTGTTCGTCGGCGTGACCATGGTCGCCTCGTTGCATCTGCGGCCGATGCTGATCGACCTGCACCGCCCACTGGGTATCGCCATCGGCGTACTGGTGCTGCTGCGCCTGTACAACCGCCTGCGCCACCGCCCGCCGCCGCTGCCTTCCGACCTGCCCGCCTGGCAGGTGCTGGCAGCAAAGGCCTCGCACTGGATGTTGTACGCGCTGATGCTGGCGATGCCGCTGATCGGCTGGGCGATGCTGTCGGCTGGCGGCTACCCGATCGTGCTGTGGGGTGGCCTGCACCTGCCGCCGATCGTGCCGCACACTCCGGCGCTGTATGCCGCGTTGCGCAATGCGCACAGCCTGCTGGCGTATGTGTTGTTCGCCACGGTGCTGATGCACGTGGGTGCGGCGCTGTTCCACCTGTGGGTGCGGCGCGATGGCGTGTTCCAGGCGATGGCGCGCGGGAAGGATTGATCGGGTTCGCCGGGCGTTCCCGGCGGATCGTTTCCGCGACTTCGGTGGGGTGTCACTTTTCTTTTCGCGCGAAAAGAAAAGTAACCAAAAGAAACGCGCCGCCAGAGCGCGAGCCGGTGCTGCGCACCGGTGCCCTGTGCTTCTCGGTGAATCAGGGGACGGCGCCGAACTCGCTACGCTCAAACACCGGCGCCTCTTCGCCCCTGATTCCCCTGCGATGCTCGGCTCGCTCAAGGCGGACCCAACATCAAGAGCGACAGCTGCACCCAGTAGATCCACGCCATGCGTGGATGCTGTTGCCGTTGATCTTGACCTTCCAGTCCGCCTTGAGCGAGCCGAGCACCGCAGGTCCGGCGAGGGCGAAGAGGCGCGGGTGTCTGAGCGCAGCGAGTTCCCGCGCCGTCCCTCGACGGACCGAGGAGCGCAGGGCACCGGCGTGCGAAGCACGCCGGCTCGCGGCCGGCGGAGCGTTTCTTTGGTTACTTTCTTTGCGCGCAAAGAAAGTGACACCCCTCCGCGGTCGCGGAAATGACATCTCAGGGAAAGGCAGGACGCAGTTACAACCACCCCTTCTGCCGCGCCAGCCGGTACGCCTCGATCCGGTTGGCCGCACCCAGCTTGCCGATGCACTCGGACAGGTAATTGCGCACCGTACCGTGCGACAGCCCCAGCTGCTCGGCAATCTCGCTGGCGGTACGGCCTTCGCCGGCCAGCCGCAGCACGCGGCGCTCGCGGTCGGTCAATGGATCGGCCTGCGACCAGGCATCGAGTGCCAGTTGCGGGTCGATCGCACGGATACCCTGCTTCACCTTGCGCAGTGCATCGGCCAGGTTCTCCGCCGGTGCGTCCTTCAACAGGTACCCGAGCACGCCCGCTTCCAGCGCGCGGCGCAGGAAACCGGCGCGGGCGAAGGTGGTCACGATCACCACCTTGATCGGCAGTCCATGGCGGGCGATGCGCTGTGCCAGCTCCAGCCCGGACAGGCCCGGCATCTCGATGTCGGTCACCAGGATGTCCGGCTGCAGCTGCTGCAGCATGCGCCAGGCAGCCTCACCGTCGGCGGCGCTGCCCAGCACCTCGATATCCGGCTCCAGGCCCAGCAGTGCCGACAACGCGCCACGCACCATCGCCTGGTCTTCGGCCAGCAGGATGCGGATCATGCAGCACCATCCTGAGCCAGTGACGCTGGCGACAGCGGCGTGGTCGCGGCCACCAGTGGCACGCGCACGGTCACTACCGTGCCCTCTCCGCGCGGCGACTGCAGTGACAACTGTCCACCCAGCGCCATCGCCCGTTCGCGCATGCCGCACAATCCATTGCCTTCGGCCTGTACGCCGCCACGGCCATCGTCGCGGATCTGCATCGCCAGCATTCGTCCTTCCAGCATGAATTCCACCCGCGCCTGCGTCGCCTGCGCGTGTCGCACGATATTGGTTGCCGCCTCGCGCAGCACCAGCGCCAGTCCGCGCTCCACGTCCACCGGCATCGGCGGTGGAGGCGCGTACTGCAGGTGCACCTGCTGGCATTCCAGCAGCAGGCGCGCCGAGGCCAGTTCGCCGGCCAGGTCACTGGCACGGATGCCGGTGACCGCACTGCGTACCTGGGCCAGCGCTTCGCGGGCGATGTCCTCGGCTTCGCCGATCTCCTGCCGCGCACGGGCATCGCCACGGTCGTGCAGCTTGCGCGCCAGCTCCAGCTTCAACGTGATCAAAGACAGGGTATGGCCGAGCAGATCATGCAGATCGCGGCCGATGCGCTCGCGCTCGGCGGTGGTGGCCAGCCGCCGCACTTCCTCCTGCGAAAGCTGCAATGCGGCATCCTTTTCCTTGTTCACCGTCTCCACGTTCACCACCATGCCGATGATGAACGACACCGCCGGCACCCAGACCAGGCTCTGCCACGGGTAGTGCGCAAGGTAGGCCACCAGGTAGAACACCGCGTTGAGCACGGCCAGCAGCAGCAGGTAGCGCCACCAGCTGCCACGCCCGCAGACCCGCAGCATCACGCAGCCGAAAATGAAGTAGCTGATGCCCGATGGGTACCAGGGCACCAGCACGATCGCCAGCGCGGTCATCGCCAGTGCATAGCGGGGCGCATGGTGCCGCGGCGACAGCAGCAGGCGCGCATACAACAGCAGGAACAACGGATAGCTGGCCAGGGTGAACCACAGCCAGCGCAGCGTGTACCCCCCTGAAAACAGCGGCGTCATGAACACCCACACCGTCCACAGCAGGTGGATGGCATCGGCCCAGGCCGGCTTGCCGCGGCGCAGGTTGTCGGCCACCGCCGAATCCGGTGCGGGGCGCAGCAGGGAGGCAAGCCAGCTCGGTGGCACGGGAGGATCCAGGCGGGGACGATCGCTGCCGATCATGCCAGTTCAGCCGATCCGGCGCAGGCGGCGCCGTGCCAGCAGCAACGCCACGAGGGTCACCGCCAGCAGCACCAGCAGATGGCCGGCGACGCTGCCCGCAGACGGCAACCCGACCACCGGCAGCGCCAGCTGCGCCAGATGCCAGGTCGGCCACAGCGGTGCCATCGTCGAAAACACCTTGGGCAACGCCGACAGCGGCAGCCACAGGCCCGACAGCAGGGCCAGTGGCAGGTAGACCAGGTTGACCATCGCCGGCGCTGCGCTGGCACTGACATGGCTGCCGATCAGCAGGCCGATCGCCCCCAGCGGCAGCGCAGCCAGGCCCGCCACCGCCAGCAGCTGCAGCACCTGCAGGGCGTGCAGCTGCACACCCCCCAGCACAGATGCCACGCCGATCAACAACGAGGCCACCAGCAGCGCGAACAGCACGGCCATCGCCAGTCGCGCCAGCAGCGGCGCCGCCGGCGGCATCGGCAGCGCCCGCTTGAGCGTAAGCAGCCCGCCTTCTCGGTCCAGCGCCAGCTGCACGCCGAAGCCGAACAGCGCCGGGGCCATCGCGCCGAACACGCAGTAGGTGGCCAACAGGTACAGCGGTGCGTGGCCACGGCCCAACAGCACGCCAAACAGCAGGTAGAACAACACCGGGAACAGCAGCGAAGGTACGGCGAAGGCGGGTGTACGCCAGGCGCGGCGCAGTTCGGCCACCAGCTCAGCGCAGTAGGGACGCAGGGCCTGGCGCCAGGCAGACGACGGCGCCGGTGCGGTGCCGGTACGGGTCATCGTGTTCATGCGGCCTCCCGGGTCAGGTCGAGGAAGGCGTCGGCCAGCGCCGCGCCCTGTACTTCCAGCTCACGCAACTGCGCGTCGGCCGCCAACAGGCGTGCCACCACCGGCTCGGCCGGGCTCGCCAGCAGCTGCAGATGCTCGCCGTCGCGCTGCACCTGCTGCACGCCCGCCCAGTGCTGCACGTCCTCGACAGCCAGCGCGCTGCGGCAGCGGATGCGGCGCGGCCGGTCGGCCAAGCGCAGCTCGGCCAAGGGTGCGTCGGCCAGTACCCGGCCGCCTTCCAGCACCACGACGCGCTGCGCCAGCGCCTCGGCCTCTTCCAGATAGTGTGTCGTAAGCAGCACGCCGCAGCCTTCGGCCACCAACTGCCGCACCGCCTGCCACATCGCCTGCCGCGCCTGGATGTCCAGCCCGGTGGTGGGCTCGTCCAGGAACAGCACCCGCGGGCGGCCGCACAGCGCGATGGCGAACTGCACCGCGCGCTGCTGGCCGCCGGACAGCTGGCCGTAGCGGCGGCGCGCCAGCGCCTGCAGTCCGGCGCGCTGCAGTACCTCCGGCAACGGCATCGGGTCGGGGTAACAGGCACTGGCCTGGGCCACCAGCTCGTCCACCTGCAGCATCGGCGGCAGGTTCGTGCTCTGCAGCATCACGCCCAGGCCCAATCGACTGGCCCGCTGCTGCGGGTCGCCGCCGAGCAGCTCGACCTGGCCGGCATCGGCGTGACGCAGGCCCAACAGCACGCTGATCGCGGTACTCTTGCCGGCACCGTTGCGGCCCAGCAATGCCAGCACCTGGCCAGCGCGGACCTGCAGGTCGATGCCATGCAGGGCGGTATGGTCGCGGTAGCGCACCTGCACCTGCTGCAGGCGGGCCAGCGACGGGGCGATCGGATCCATGGGCGGTACCGGTAGCGGGGACGTTGCCATCCTGTACCGGCGTGGTCACATTTCGCAGTTGCCGCCGTCAGTGTCATCGGGTGACAGCTGTCACTGCCGTCATCGCCGTACCTGCCTTCATGCTGTGCCGCACGCTCCACCGCCGGAACCGCCGCCGTCTGCCCTTCCGGCCACACCCGCCCGAACGCCTGTGATGGAACGAATGAACGCTTCTGCCGAGCTGTTGAAGGAACTCCGTATCGACCGCAAATCGCCCCCGCCGGCCTCCGGTGGTGGCAGCAACGGCGGTGGTCGCCGTTGGTTGTGGATCGCGATCATCGTGGCCGTGCTGCTGATCGCCGCCGCCGTCGCCTTCCTGTTCGGCCGTGCGCCGGCCGTGGAGGTGGAAACCGCGCCCGCCGTGGCCATCCAGCAGGGCAATGCCAGCAGTTCGGTGCTCGACGCCAGCGGCTACGTGGTCGCCCGCCGCATGGCCACGGTCTCGGCCAAGATCACCGGCAAGGTGCGCGAGGTGATGATCGAGGAGGGCATGCGCGTGGAACAGGGCCAGATCATGGCCACGCTGGACCCGATTGATGCCGACGCCCAGCGCAGCCTGTATGCCTCGCAGCTTCAGGCCGCACGCAGCCAGGTGGCCGGGCTGGAGGCGCAGCAGAAGCAGGCCACCGCCGAAGCCAGCCGCCTGCAGGCACTCGTCGGCCAGCAGCTGGTATCGCGCTCACAGTACGACCAGGCCGTGGCACAGCGCGACAGCCTGCGTGCGCAGCTGGAGACCGCCCAGCGCAACGTCAAGGTCGCCAACGACCAGCTGGCCATCGCCGATCTGGGCGTGGACAACAACATCGTGCGCGCGCCGTTCTCCGGGGTGGTCACCGCCAAGGCCGCGCAGCCCGGCGAAATCGTTTCGCCGCTGTCGGCAGGCGGTGGCTTCACCCGTACCGGCATCGGCACCATCGTCGACATGGACTCGCTGGAGATCGAAGTCGAGGTGGGCGAGGCCTTCATCGGCCGCGTGCAGCCGAAGATGCCGGTGGAAGCCACGCTCAACGCCTATCCGGAGTGGAAGATTCCGGGCGAGGTGATCGCCATCATCCCCACCGCCGACCGCGGCAAGGCCACGGTGAAGGTGCGCGTGGCGCTGAAAGTGAAGGACCCACGCATCGTGCCGGAGATGGGCGTGCGGGTCAGCTTCCTGGAACAGGCCCAGCCGCAGGCAGCCGCCAAGCCGCAGGGTGTGCGCGTGCCGGGCGGCGCCGTGGTGCAGCGCGAGGGCGCATCGGTGGCCTTCGTGCTGGGTGACGAAAACCGGGTACAGCAGCGCAAGGTCGAGGCCGGCCAGGCGATGGGCAAGGACCGCCAGATCCTCAAGGGTGTGAGTGCAGGTGAATCGGTGGTGGTGAACCCGCCGGACACCCTGCGCGATGGCGCCAAGGTGCAACAGAAACAAGCGCAGTAACGGCCTGGCGCCCATGGGCGCCGCCGGCAACACCGCTCGACGCACGCCCGCAGCCACCGCAGGTGCGCTTCCCCGTTTCCCGCCTTCCGTGGAGAACAACCCATGTCGACCCTGGTTTCACTGCGCAACATCACCAAGACCTACCAGCGTGGCCCCGAGAAAGTGCAGGTGCTGCACGGCATCGACCTCGACATCGCCAGCGGCGACTTCGTCGCGCTGATGGGCCCGTCCGGTTCGGGCAAGACCACCCTGCTCAACCTGATCGGTGGGCTGGACAACCCCAGTGGCGGCGAAATCAGCATCGAAGGCGAGCGCATCGACCAGATGAGCGGTAGCCAGCTGTCGACCTGGCGCAGCCACCACGTTGGCTTCGTGTTCCAGTTCTACAACCTGATGCCGATGCTGACCGCGCAGAAGAACGTGGAACTGCCACTGCTGCTGACCCACCTCAATGCGGCGCAGCGCCGCCGCAATGCGGAGATCGCGCTGACCCTGGTGGGCCTGGCCGATCGCCGCAGCCATCGCCCGAATGAACTGTCCGGCGGCCAGCAGCAACGCGTGGCGATCGCGCGGGCGATCGTCTCCGACCCGACCTTCCTGATCTGCGACGAACCGACCGGCGACCTCGACCGCCAGTCCGCCGAGGAGATCCTCGGCCTGCTGCAGCAGCTCAACCGCGAGCATGGCAAGACCATCATCATGGTCACCCATGACCCGAAGGCGGCCGAGTACGCCACGCACACGGTGCACCTGGACAAGGGCGAGCTGGCCGACGCCCCGCTGGCCCACTGACGGAGGCCACGGCGATGAAATACTTTTCGTTGGTGTGGGCGCAGCTGTTCCGCAGCCGCACGCGCACCCTGCTGACCCTGCTCTCGGTGGTGGCCGCGTTCCTGCTGTTCGGCATGCTCGACTCGGTGCGCGTGGCGTTCTCGTCCGGCGGCAGCGTGGAAGGCGCCAACCGCCTGGTGGTGGCCTCGCGGCTGTCGATCACCCAGTCACTGCCGATCCGCCTGGAAACCCAGATCCGCCAGGTGGCCGGCGTGCGCGACGTGGCCTATGGCATGTGGTTCGGTGGCATCTACCAGGACCCGAAGAACTTCTTCCCGAACTTCTCGGTGTCGCCCAACTACTTCGATGTCTACCGCGAGCTGCAGATCGATCCGGCGCAGCTGGAAGACTGGAAGCAGACCCGCACCGGCGCCATCGTCGGCGAAACCCTGGCCAAGCAGTTCGGCTGGAAGATCGGCGACACCATCCCGCTGCAGGCCACGATCTTCCCGCGTGGCGGCAGCAACGACTGGCCGCTGGAGCTGAAGGGCATCTACCGCTCCAAGGACCGCGCGCTGGCCGCCAATGAAGAACGCCAGCTGATGATGAACTGGAAGTACTTCGACGAATCCAACGACTACATCAAGAACCAGGTGAGCTGGTACACGGTGACGCTGGACAACCCTGACCACTCCTCGCGGGTAGCGCAGGCGATCGATGCGATCTCGGCCAACTCCGACCACGAGACCAAGACCCAGACCGAATCGGCGTTCCAGCAGGCCTTCGTCAAGCAGTTCGCCGACATCGGCATGATCGTCACTTCGATCATGGGCGCGGTGTTCTTCACCCTGCTGCTGTTGACCGGCAACACCATGGCACAGGCGGTGCGCGAGCGCGTGTCGGAACTGGCCACGCTGAAGACGCTGGGCTTCAAGGACAGCACCGTGCTGACCCTGGTGATGGTGGAGTCGGTGCTGCTGATCGGCCTGGGCGGCCTGATCGGCATGGGCCTGGCCGCGCTGATCCTGCCGGCGATCGGCCCGAAGAGCATGGGCCTGCTGCCGCCACACGTACCCACGCCCACCTGGCTGATGGGGCTGGGCCTGATCGTTGTGATCGGCATCATCGTCGGCCTGCTGCCGGCGCTGCGTGCCAAGCGCCTGAAGATCGTCGACGCACTGGCCGGCCGCTGAGGAGACCTGCAGATGAACAAGTTCAAAAAGTGGGCCGGCAACGCGTTGACCGTACTGCTGCTGGTCATCGGCCTGGTGCTGTGGATCAGCCTGCCGTGGATGGGCGTGCTCGCCGTGGCCGTGCTGGTGGCCCTGTGGCTGCTGCTGACCCGCGGTGGACGGCTGGCGTTGGCCGCCACCCGCATCGGCGTGGCCAGCCTGCCGCAGCGCTGGGGCGCGTCCTCGGTGATCGTGGTCGGCATCGCCGGCGTGGTCGGCGTGCTGGTGGCGATGCTGGCGATGGGCGAAGGCTTCCAGGCCACGCTCAACAACACCGGCGATGACACCACCGCCATCGTGCTGCGCGGTGGCTCGCAGGCCGAGACCAACTCGGTCATCACCCGCGAGCAGGTTCCCACGCTGTCCACCCTGCCCGGCATCACCCGCGATGCCGAAGGTCGGCCGCTGCTGTCACCAGAGCTGTCGCAGGTGGTCAACCTGGTGTCAAAGTCCGATGGCACCGACGTCAACGCGCAGTTCCGCGGCGTCGGCCCGCAGGCGTGGGCGGTGCACGACAAGGTCAAGATCGTCGAAGGCCGCACGTTCGCCACTGGCCTGCGCGAGATCGTGGTCGGCCAGGGCGCCAAGGGCCAGTTCCGCGATCTGGATGTGGGCAGGACGCTGACCCTGGGCAACCAGACCTGGACCGTGGTGGGCGTCTTCGCCACCGGCGATGCACATGATTCGGAACTGTGGACCGACGCCGATACGCTGGCCACCACCTACCAGCGCAGTGCGTGGCAGTCGATCAGCGTGCGCACCGATGGCAAGGCCGGCTTCGAGCAGTTCAAGGCCGCCGTCGCCGCTGATCCACGCCTGAAGCTGGACGTGGAAACCACCCGTGTCTACTACAGCAAGCAGGGCGGTGGGCTGACCAAGCTGATCGACATCCTCGGCAAGGTAATCGGCACGATCATGGCGGTCGGTGCGGTGTTCGGCGCGCTCAACACCATGTATGCGGCCGTGGCCACGCGTGCGCGCGAGATCGCCACCATGCGCGCGATCGGCTTCCGTGGCCTGCCGGTGGTGACCGCGGTGATGCTGGAGACGATGCTGCTGGCGCTGCTGGGTGGCCTGCTCGGCTGTGCGGTGGCATGGCTGCTGTTCAATGGCTACAGCGTGTCCACCATCGGCAGCAACTTCAGCGCGGTGGTGTTCAAGTTCCATGTGTCGCCGGAACTGCTGTGGACGGGTTTGAAATGGGCGCTGGGCATCGGCCTGGTCGGCGGCCTGTTCCCCGCGCTGCGCGCGGCCCGGTTGCCGATCACCACGGCGTTGCGAGAAACCTGAGCATCTATAAACGATAGATTGCGCATCCTGCAGAGGGACGGAGCCAAGGCTCCGTCCCTTTTTGTTTGCACATCATCCATGCATGGCGCGGATGGATGCCTGCGCACACGCACTGCTACAGATCGGCGGAAATCCGCCGCTATCGATGCCTCTGCCCATCGCGCATGCAACGTGCGTGACGCTGCGCACGTCGCATCTGTGGATTGTTGGTTGCGATTCATCTTCGCGCACATTCAGCGGCATGGCGACAAACAGTTACGAATGGAAACACTCTAGAATCCCGGCCCCCACGTTGGTTTGCAGCACCCCACGCGCCCACAGAACGGACGCTTGTTTTCCTGAAACACGAGATGTCACGGATGTCCCTGAAAACCACTCCGCTGCGCAACGCGATCGTCATCGCGCTGGCCGCCAGCTGCACCACCCCCGCCTTCGCACAGAGCGCCGGCGATACCCCGACCAACCTCGACCGCATCGAGATCACCGGCTCGCGCATCCGCCAGGCCAGCGTCGAGACCGCACAGCCGGTCGTCGCGCTCAGCCGCGCCGAGATCGAGAAGAAGGGCTACATCAACGTCGCCGACATCCTGCAGGACGTCACCGCCGCCGGTGCTCCGAGCCTGAGCCGCTCGTCGTCGCTGAGTTCTTCGCGCGACTTCGGCGGCACGTACGTCAGCCTGCGCAACCTCGGCCCGGAACGCAGCCTGGTGCTGATCGACGGCCGCCGCATGGGCGTCAGCGCCGGTGGCTACTCCGACCTGGCTTCGATTCCGTCCGCCATCGTCGAGCGCGTGGAAGTGCTGACCGACGGCGCATCCGCGCTGTACGGCTCGGACGCCATCGCCGGTGTGGTCAACATCATCACCCGCAAGAACTTCGACGGCGGCGAAGCCAGCGTCTACGTCGGCCAGTACGGTGAAGGCGACGGCCAGAAGCGCTCCTACAGCGCTACCTTCGGCAAGACCTTCGACCGCGGCTGGTTCAGCGTCGGCGCCGAGCGCACCAAGGAAGACGAGATCCTCGGCAGCGAGCGCGAGTTCAGCCGTTACCCGGGTGGCCCGCGCCACGCCGATGACGTCGACGCGCTGAGCCCGACCACCCAGTGGGGCACCGTCACCGTCGGCGGCAAGCCGCTGACCGTGGGCCCGGGCGGTAATCCGAGCCAGGCTGGCAACTTCCACACCCCGGACCCGGCTGATGGTGCCAACGCCAAGACCAACATGAGCCTGCTGAGCGGTCTGGAGCGCACCTCGGTGTTCGCCAACGGTGGTTTCTCGATCACCGACAACCTGCGCATCGTGGCCGACGCGCTGTACAGCAAGCGCGAGTCGACCAAGCACCTGGCCGGCTACCCGTACTCGGTATCGGCCGCACAGGCCCGCAATGGCACCCGTGCTGCCCTGTCCAAGGACAGCACCTTCAACAAGTGGGGCCAGGACGTCCTGTTCTCGCACCGCACTGAAGAACTGCCGCGCGGCACCGAGAACAACCTGGACACCAAGCGCGCCAGCATCGGCCTGGAAGGCAGCTTCGAAACCGGTTCGCGTTACTGGGACTGGAACGTCAGCTACATGTACAACCGCAATGAAGGCGAGCGCATCGGTACCGGCAGCATGTACCAGCCGCACGTCGACCTGGCGGTCGGCCCGTCCTTCATGGATGGCACCGTGGCACGCTGCGGCACTCCGGGTGCGGTGATCGCCGGCTGCGTGCCGTGGAACCCGGCCGCGCCGATGGGCTATGCGGGCCCGGGCTCGCTGGGCAACCAGGACGTGCAGGACTACCTGTTCACCCGCTTCGTGGACAAGATGAAGAGCACCACCAAGGTGGCCAGCGCCAACATCTCCGGCTCGCTGTTCACTCTGCCGGCCGGTGACATCATGGGTGCGATGGGCTTCGAGCACCGCAGCGAAGAGGCCAGCTACACCCCGGATCTGATGGTGCAGAAGGGCCAGATCGCCGGCACCACCGGCCAGCCGACCCGTGGCGATTACTCGCTCAACGAGGTCTACCTGGAAATGCAGGTGCCGCTGCTGGCCGACATGCCATTCGCGCGTGAACTGTCGCTGGACCTGGCCGGCCGCTACACCGACTACAACACCTTCGGTTCGACCACCAACAGCAAGTTCGGCCTGAAGTGGAAGCCGATCGACAGCCTGCTGGTGCGCGCGACCTACGGTACCGGCTTCCGTGCACCCACCGTGGACGATCTCTACGGCGGCGCCGTGTCCAGCCGCGATTCGTTCACCGATCCGTGCGATACGAAGTTCGGCATCGCCGCCAGCAGCCCGACGGTGGCAGCACGCTGCAAGGCGCTGAATGTGCCCGCCAACTTCCGTCAGCAGACCGGTGCGGACGGCAACCTTGCCAACCGCCCGGGCCAGCAGGCCACCTCCGATTTCAACTCGGGTTCCAACCCGGAACTGAAGCCGGAAACCGCCAAGACCTGGACCGTCGGCCTGGTCTACAGCCCGGAATTCGTGCAGGGCCTGGACGTCAGCCTGGACTGGTGGAAGATCCGCATCAACAACGCCATCGTCGGCGAGTCGGCCACCGACATCCTCAACCAGTGCTACGTGCAGGGCGTGGATTCGGCCTGCGGTCGCTTCACCCGTTCCACCGCTGCGGCCACCCGTGGCCAGGTCTCGGCGCTGGATCGTTCGCTGGTCAACGCTGGCTATCGCGAAACCGCCGGCTATGACATCGGCGTGCGTTACCGCCTGCCGGAAACCGCGTACGGCAAGTTCGCCATCAACTGGAACACCACCTACACCGACTACCTGGAGCAGCGCAACGACAGCGCCGCTACCACGCCGGTGGAGCAGAAGACCGGCTGGCAGGGCAACTTCCGCGTGCGTTCGACCTTCAACCTGGATTGGCAGTACGGCGATCTGGGCATCGGCTGGACCGCCCGCTACTACTCGGGCATGAAGGAAGCCTGCTCGTATGACCTGGCCGGTGGCCCGGACTGCAACATGGCCGGCTTCGTCTCGCCGTACACCGATGCGCAGCCGAGCCGCAAGGTGGGCTCCAACACCTTCCACGACCTGCAGGTGCGTTACAGCCTGCCGTGGGACGGCACCGTGTCGCTGGGCGTGAACAACGTCTTCGACCACCAGGGTCCGATCATGTACAGCCAGCCGAACAGCAGCTTCACCTACTACGGTGGCTTCGATATCGGTCGTTTCATGTACATGAAGTACCAGCAGCGCTTCTAAGCCTGCAACCGCGTTCCCGCCACCGCCATCTCTCTCTCCTGGCGGTGGATGGAAGCAGAACGGCGCCCCTCGGGGCGCCGTTCTTTTTTACGGAAGACAGGGCCGGCTCCCGGCGCCGCTACCGCTTGCGCATCGTGCGGATGTTGTCGCCGACGAACAGCACCAGGCCGGCCCAGATCGCCGCGAACCCGATCGCCTTGGCGGTATCGAACGCTTCGTGGAAGAAAAACACGCCCAGCAGCAACTGCAGGCTCGGCGCGATGTACTGCAGGATGCCGACCAGCGACAGCGGAATGCGCTTCACGCCGTAAGCGAAGCCGATCAGCGGCACGGCCGTCACCGCACCGCCAAAGATCAGCAGCAGGTCGTTGTGCCAGCCCCAGCCATGGAAGAACGCGCCGCCATGGCCGTTCTCGGCCCAGATCGCGAACGCCAGCGCCGGCAGGAACAGGTACATGCTCTCCACGCCCAGCCCGGCCACCGGATCGACCGAAACCAGCTTGCGCAGCAGGCCGTACAGGCCGAACGAACAGGCCAGGCCCAACGCGATCCACGGCGGCGTGCCCGCATCGATGGTCAGCCAGGCCACACCCACCGCCGCCATCGCCACCGCCACCCACTGCAGGCGGCGCAGGCGCTCCTTCAGTACCAGCACGCCCAGCAGCACGTTCACCAGCGGGTTGATGAAGTAACCCAGGCTGGTTTCGATCACATGGCCGGCGTTGACCGCCCAGATGTACAGGCCCCAATTGAACGCGATGGTCAGGCTCGACACCAGCAGGATCGGCAGCGCGCGCGGCTGTGCGGCGATCTTCTGCCACCAGCCCAGGCGCGAACTGAGCAGCAGCCAGCCCAGCACCAGCACGGTGCTCCAGATGATGCGGTGGGCGATGATCTGGAACGAGGGGACCTCGTTGAGCAGGTGCCAGTACACCGGCACCAACCCCCAGATCACGAAGGTGGACGCAGTGACCAGCAGGCCCCGGCGTTGTTCTTTCTCGTCCATGCTCATTTCTTTCGTGTCCTTGCCATTGTCAGCACCACCACACCCAGAAGAATCACCGCCATGGCGAGGAAGTCCCGCCATCCAAAGCGTTCACCATTCAATGCAGCGCCCAGCAGCACGGCAATCACCGGATTGACGTACGCATAGCTGCCCGCCAGCGCCGGGCGCACGTTGTGCAGCAGCCACACATAGGCGGTGAACGCGACGATGGAGCCGAACACGCACAGGTAGGCCATCGCCAGCAGGCCGCCGGTGTCGGGCAGCGTGGTGGGGCGTTCGCCCACGGCCAGGCCGATCAGCACCAGAAGCACGCCGCCGCAGATCATCTGACCGGCAGCGGTCATGAACGGGCCCGGCAGGTCCAGGCCACGTGACCACACCGAACCGAACGCCCAGCCAATCGGTGCGATCAGCAGCAGCACCAGCCCGGTCGGCGAGGCGGTCAGGCTGCTGCCGGCATTGAGCCAGACCACGCCGACAAAGCCGACCGCGATGCCCAGCCATTCACCCCTGCTGGCATGTTGGCCACGCAGCGCCGAGAAAAGCGCCATCCACAGCGGCACCGAGGCCACCGCGGTAGCGGCCAGTCCCGAAGACACCTCACGCTCGGCCAGCACCACCATGCCGTTGCCCAGCACCAGCATGGTCACGCCCATCACCACCAGGTTGCGCCACTGCCGCAGGGTCGGGTTCGGCATCGTCCAGAACAGGCGCAAGGCCAGGAACATCAGGCCACCGGCAATGATGAACCGGCTGCCGGAGACCATCGTCAGCGGCAGCGCGCCGCCGTGCAGGGCCTTGGCGATGCCCAGGTAGGTCGAGCCCCAGACCACGTAGACCAGCAGCAATGCCAGCGCGACAAGGCCACCCCGGGGGGCAGCCGCAGACGAAGAAGGGGGAGCCGACATGACACACCAGGGAGCCGGGGGAAGGCGGATTCTAGGACGTTTTGAGTATGGTCCGGCACCCCGGACGGTGGCACGCTGTCATCCATCCATGCACCCTGCTCTGGTCTGCTACCCCGTGTTGACGGCCGATGCAGTACCAAGAGGGCTGCCCGGCCGCGCCGCCCCAAGGCCGGGCGCCGTTTTCCCTGCGCACGGACGCGCCGCATCGAGGATTCCCACCCAGATGAGCACCACGTCCCAACCTGCCGTACCCGCAAACGACCGCGCTGCCCTGCGGCGGTCGATCTCCAACACCCTCAAAGGCTCCGCCGGCAACCTGGTGGAGTGGTATGACGTCTACGTGTACTCGGTGTTCGCCGTGTACTTCGAATCGCAGTTCTTCTCGCAGGACGACAAGAACTCCACCCTGTACGTGTGGGCGATCTTCGCCGCGACCTTCCTGATGCGCCCGATCGGTGCCTGGTTCTTCGGCCGCTTCGCCGACCGCCACGGCCGCCGCCTGGCGCTGACGGTCTCGGTCACGCTGATGGCGCTGTGCTCGTTCCTCATCGCCGTCACCCCCACCGCCGCCAGCATCGGCATCTGGGCTGCGGTCATCCTGCTGTTCGCGCGCCTGCTGCAGGGCTTCGCCACCGGTGGCGAGTACGGCGCCAGCGCCACCTACATGTCCGAGGCGGCCATTCCCGGCCGACGCGGTTTCCTGTCCTCCTTCCACTACGTCACCCTGGTTGGCGGCCATGTGCTGGCCCAGCTGACCCTGCTGCTGATGCTGACCTTCTGGGGCAAGCCGGAGATCTCCGAGTGGGGCTGGCGCATCGCCTTCGGCATCGGTGGCATCGCCGCGGTGGTGGTGTTCTGGCTGCGGCGGGGCATGGACGAGTCGCTGTCGGAATCGTCCATCGAAGCCGCACGCGAAGGCAAGGCACAGAAGTCCGGCTCGATGTACGAGTTGTTCGTGCACCAGTGGCGCCCGCTGCTGCTGTGCTTCCTGATCACCGCCGGTGGCACCGTGGCCTTCTACACCTACTCGGTGAACGGCCCGAAGATGATCCAGAGCGCCTTCGCCGGCAACGACCCGATGACCGGCACCCTGATCAACCTGGGCGTGCTGGCGTTCCTGATGGTGCTTCAGCCGGTCGGCGGCTGGCTGTCGGACATCATCGGCCGCAAGACCCTGCTGGTGTTCTTCGGCGTCGGCGGCGTGCTGTACAGCTGGTACCTGATCACCCAGCTGCCGCACCAGCATGACGCCACCCTGGCCTTCCTGACCTTGGCCATGGCCTTCGTCATCCTCACCGGCTACACCTCGATCAACGCGGTGGTGAAGGCCGAGCTGTTCCCCACCCACGTGCGTGCACTGGGCGTGGGCCTGGGTTACGCGCTGGCCAACTCGCTGTTCGGTGGCACCGCCCCACTGCTGTACCAGGGCGCGCTGAAGACCGGCCATGTCGACTGGTTCGCTATCTACGTAACCGCCACGATCGCGGTATCGTTGGTGGTCTATGTGTTCTTCCTTACCAACAAGGGCCCGAACTGGCTCGACGGCACCCGCAAGTAAGCGCGTTGCCGTAATTGCGGCCACCGGTGCAATGCCGGTGGCCGCTGCGTCTCCCGCCACGCCACTGATGTGGATCGCGGCGACGCTGGCCGCAGCCACGGCACTGGCCTGGCTGCTGCGCCGTCCCAACGCGCAGGCCGCGTGGCCACGCATCGGATTCGGGATCGCCCTGCTGGTGTTCTGCGGCGCGCTGGCGCTGCAGCTGGCGGTGGACCTGGGCAGCGGCCACAGCTCGCTGCAGCTGCGCCTGCATCGCGGCATCAACGCAGGATCACCGGTTGGCCTGCGTACGATGGTGGCGTGCTATCTGGCCGCGCTCGCTGCCAGTGGCTGGGGCGCATGGACGCTGTTGCGCCGGCGCTGACGAGCGCGCGATCGTGCCGGCCGCTGGCCGGCAACTCCACATTCTTTCCGAAGGTTCACGAGGTTGCCGGCCAGCGGCCGGCACTACCTCAGCGGCGGGCGGCTTCGCTCTTGTCGCGTGCGCTGCGGAACTCCGATTCCTTTTCCCACGTCGGCCAGCGGCGGCTGTTGGCCAGCTCGGCACCCAGGTCGTAGACCAGCAGGGTGTCGGCGGCGTGGCCGCTCGGATCCCAGCTCGGGGTCCAGGCATCGCAGGCCTGGTGGTAGCAGTCGGCGAAGTACTTCTCGCGCAGCGCGCGGCCGGCTTCTACGCCGCCGTCCAGCTTGTCCAGACCGGGGCCGATGGTGATCGCCGGCACGCCCAGGCGCGCAAAGGCGAAGTGGTCGGCGCGGTAGAAGAAGCCGGCCTCCAGGTTCGGGTCCGGGCTGTAGCTGCGGCCGCGGGCCTTGGCCACGCGTTCCAGATCGCCTTCCAGCGACACCCGGCCCTTGCCCCACGAAGCGATGTCACGGGTCGGGCCATCCGGGCTGAACATTTCGATGTTCAGCACTGCAGCGGTCTTGTCCAGCGGCGCCAGCGGATGCGTGGCGTAGTAGCTGGCGCCCAGCAGGCCCTTCTCTTCAGCGGTCAGTGCCACGAAGTACAGCGTGCGCTGCGGCTGCGGGCCGGCGGCGAACACGCGGCCCAGTTCCAGCACCGTGGCCACGCCAGTGGCGTTGTCGATCGCACCACGGCGGATGCGATCGCCCTTGGCATCGGCCTGGCCGATACCGAACGCATCCCAGTGCGCGGAGAAGATCACCGCCTCGTCGCCATGCTCGCCGCCGGGCAGCTTGGCCACCACGTTGCGGGTCACCACCTGCTCGCGCTTGAGTGCGAAGTCCACGCTCAGCTTCGCGTTATCCAGCGCCACCGGACGGAAGTCGGCGCGCATCGCCTTGCGCTTCTCGGCGTCGAAGTCCAGGCCCGCGTCGGCGAAGATCGCCTCAGCCAGCTCGCGCTGCATCCAGCCGCGCAGCGGTGTGTGCTGCGCCATGGCTTCAGCCTGGCTGCGCTCGATGTCGAACAGCGGCGAGGTGCCCGAGCTCTTCACCGTGGCCCAACCATAGGCAGCCGGCGCAGTCTCGTGCACGATCAGCACGCCCTCGGCGCCACGGCGTGCGGCTTCCTCGAACTTGTAGGTCCAGCGGCCGTAGTAGGTCACTGCCTTGCCGTCGAACGCGCCCGGCGCATCGGCTTCGAAATCCGCGTCATTGATCAGCATGACGGCGATCTTGCCGTGCAGGTCCACGTCCTTGTAGTCATTCCACTGGCGTTCCGGCGCGTCGATGCCGTAACCGACGAACACCAGCGGCGCGTTCTTGATCTGCACGCGCTTGCGCGGCTGCAGGCTCTGCAGGGTCACGTCCACGCCGTTGGCCAGCGCGCGCTTGCCCTGCTTCAGCGACAGGCTGGCCTTGGCCGGCCCATCAAGCTGCGCGCGCACCAGCGGCACCGGCTGCACCCAGCTGCCATCCACACCACCCGGCTGCAGGCCATAGCTGCGGAACTGCTCGATCAGGTACTGCACCGTGCGTTCTTCGCCTTCGGTCGCCGGCGCGCGGCCCTCGAATTCATCCGACGCCAGCACACGCACGTGGCGCGACAGTGCCTGCGGATCGATGCCGCCACCGGGAAGGTCATTGGCCGCATGGGCCAGGCCACCGACGAACAGGCAGGACGACAGCAGCAACACGCGCATCGGATTCACGGCAGTACCACGGCTAGCTTGGAAGTCACCAGAGTGTAACGTGGTCGTGACATCACGGCGCGGCTTGGGGCGGCGTCACCCGCGCATGGCGTGGATCTACCTGCTGATGCGATCCAGCCAGCAGGCCAGGCCCTGCGCATTGAGTTCGATGTCCATCGCCAGCACCGCAGTCACCGCCGCATCGTCCAGCGCACAGCCATGCAGCTGTGCACGTTCCAGGTACAGCGCCTGCAGTGCAGCCAGCAGGCAGCGGTGACGGTCCGGCCGGCCATCGCACTGGCGGCCGATGGCGGCCATCGCATCGATCTGCTCGAACAGGTCGTCGGCCAGTTTCCCCACCTGTTCCACACGACCGTAGTGGGTCAGGTACATCGCCTGCGGGCCGTAGCCCAGCATGCGCCGGATCGAGGCCTTCATCGCTTCCGGGTCGAACTGTACCGGCGACGACGTCGGGAAGATGAAGGCACCTTGCGTGCTGTCCAGCTCGCGGTAGGAGATGCCGAAGGTATCGCCTGTGAACCAGCTGCGGCTGCGCGCATCCCACACGCAGTAGTGGTGCAGCGCGTGGCCCGGCGTGTGCAGCAGTACCAGCTCGCGGCCAGCCAGGTCGATGCGGTGGCCATCTTCAGCGACCACTACGCGCTGGGCGGGAATCGGTTCGATGCGGCCATAGCTGCGGGCGATTTCCTCGGCGCCGTATACCGCCGTGGCACCCGCAATCAGCCGGGTCGGGTCGATCATGTGCGGCGCACCACGCGGGTGCAGCACCGCCTTTGCATTCGGCAGCTGCTGCATCAGCAGGCCGGCGCCACCGGCGTGATCCAGGTGCACATGGGTCAGCAGCAGCCAGTCCACCGCGTCCACGCCCAGCCCCGCGTCGGCCAGCGCCTGCAGCATGGCCGGCACGGAAAGGCCGGTGCCGCAGTCGACGAAGGCCGCGCGGCCGTTTTCAACGATCAGGTAGGCCGCGTCGAAGTCGGGACGCTGGAAGCCGGTATCGATGGTGTGGATGCTGGGGTCGGCGGTCATCGGCACGCACCTGGCAGGATCGGGAACAGACACCATGGTAGGCGCGCAGGCGGCCCGGGTTCGATGCGGCTTTGGTCGGAGGGCGCTCTACTGTAGAGCCGAGCCCACGCTCGGCTGCCATTCTGTCAGGCATCAGCCGAGCATAGGCTCGGCTCTACAGCGGCACGCGAAGTCGAGCATGGCTCGACTCTACAAAAGCGGGGCTACCGGTCCAGCCATCGCGGCCGCAGCATCAATGCCAGCACCAGCACCGCCAGGAACGCGCCGTAGGCATACAGCACCGCCAGCACCTGTGGCCAGATGGGTCCGGCGCCGGGCTGCACCACGCCGATGCGGTAGCCCCACAGCATCGACACGATGCTCAGGGCGAAGGCCAGCACCAGGGTGGTGCTGTCGAACAGGCGCCGCCGCGGGGTACGCGGCTGGCGCGGGAACAGCCAGTACAGGCTGCCCAGCAGCAGGAACCAGGGCAGGAACAGCAGCAGCGACAACCAGGCCATCGCAGACTCCATGTCATCGCGCCGGAGGCGCGCGGACATCATGCCACGGGCGCTGTGCCACGGTCGTGCCGGCGGAGTGCTTCCCTGTAGAGCCGAGCCCATGCTCGGCTCTACAACAGCCTCCGGTCAGGTCCCTTCGCGCAGCACGGCCAGCGCGGCCAGCACGGCGTCCACTTCGGCTTCCAGCTTGAACAGTTCGCTCTGCAGCTGGTCGCCCTGCTCGGCCTGCTTGATCACCGCGATCAGCTGGCCGGCATCACGCGGCGAATCGAAGCCTTCGCTCTGGATCAGCAGCGTGCCGTCACCGGCGGTCAGCTTGAAGTAGAAACGACCATCCTTTTCGCGGTACTGCTTGAACAGCGGCGGTGCCACGCGGGCCACACCGGCATCTTCGCTGGCGATGTCGCCGGCGCTGGACAGGTCACGCAGACCCACGGCATGGCGCAGCTCTTCCAGCAGCGGTGCCGCCAGCCGCTCGCGCAGCTGCTGGCCACGGCGCTTGAGCAGCGCTTCGATCTTCTCCGGCTCGGCCATCAGCGCGTTGTAGCGCTCGCGCAGCGGCGACAGCTCGCTGTCGATGCGCTCGAACAGCTGCTGCTTGGCATCGCCCCAGCCGATGCCGGCGGCGAACGCCTTGGCGAATTCCGCCGTCTGTTCCGGGGTAGCGAACGCCTGATACATCTGGAACAGTGCCGAGCCCTCGGTGTCCTTGGGTTCGCCCGGTGCGCGCGAGTCGGTCAGGATCGAGAACACCAGCTTCTTCAGCTCCTCGCGCGGCACGAACAGCGGAATGGTGTTGTGGTAGCTCTTGCTCATCTTGCGGCCATCCAGGCCGGCCAGCGTCGCCACCTGCTCGTCGATCACCACGTCCGGCAGCGGGAAATACTCCTTGCCGTACACGTGGTTGAAGCGCTGGGCGAAATCGCGCGCCATCTCGATGTGCTGGATCTGGTCACGGCCCACCGGTACCTGGTTGGCCTTGAAGATGAGGATATCGGCGGCCATCAGCACCGGGTACATGAACAGGCCGGCGCTGACGCCTGCATCCTCGTCCACGCCTTCCTCGCGGTTCTTGTCCACCGCCGCCTTGTAGGCGTGCGCGCGGTTGAGGATGCCCTTGCTGGCGATGGCGGTCAGGAACCACATCAGCTCGGTGGTCTCGCGGATGTCGCTCTGGCGGTAGAACCACACGTGTTCCGGGTCCAGGCCGCAGGCCAGCCAGCTGGCCGCGATCTCCAGGGTCGCGCGCTGGGTGCGCTGCGGGTCCTGGGACTTGATCAGGCTGTGCAGGTCGGCCAGGAAGAAGAAGCTCTCGATCCCCGGCGCGCGGCTGGCCGCGATGGCCGGACGGATGGCGCCAACGTAGTTGCCCAGGTGGGGCGTGCCGGAGGGGGTGATGCCGGTGAGGACTCGGGTGGTCATGACTGCGTGGGGTAACCTTCGATGAACGGGGCCAGTTTACCTTGCACGCCACCAACCCCGTCAGGGCCTGCGGCGCGTTCATTCACGCAACCCCGCTGGAGACGCCCGATGAAACGCCTGCTGCCCCTGCTGTTGATCCTGCCCCTGGCCGGCTTCCGCCCCGCCCCGATGCCGCCGCCGGCCTACGAGGGCGGCCCCGTGCGCATGTCCCTGGTCGACCGCGACCGCGGCACCGAATTGCGCAGCTACCCTGCCGAGGGCCAGCGATGGGTGGCCGGCGAGCGCGGCCACCGCTACGCCGTCCGCCTGTACAACGACAGCCCGCGCCGGGTGCTGGTGGTGCTGTCGGTGGACGGCGTCAACGCCATCTCCGGCGAGGATGCCGATCCGTCGCAGACCGGCTACGTGCTCAACCCCGGCCAGCGCGCCGACATCACCGGCTGGCGCAAGAGCCAGGACGAAGTGGCGCAGTTCGTGTTCAGCAGCCCCAGCGGCAGCTATGCCAGCCGCACTGGCCGCCCGGACAACATCGGCGTGGTGGGCGTGGCCGTGTTCGAGGAAGCGCGCCGCTGGCGTCCGGATCCGATCCTGCGCCGTAGCCTGCCAGCACCGGCCCCGACGGCCGAAGCGGCGGCCGACGCCAGCGCCAGCCGCATCGAGGGCTATGCCAGCAAGTCGCAGGCTCCTGCGCTGGGCACCGGCCACGGCGCACGCGAACAGTCGTCGGTACGCGATACCGACTTCGAACGCGCCAGCCGCAGCCCGGCGCAGGTCCTGCAGCTGCGCTACGACAGCGCCCGCAACCTGCGCGCACGCGGCATCCTGGTGGATTCGCCCTCGCGCCTGCCGCGCGAGCCGCAGGCCTTCCCCAACCGTTACGTGCCGGACCCGCCGGCGCGCTGATCCTCCCGCCCAGACAACACAACGCCCGCAACCTCTCGGTGCGGGCGTTGTGTTGTGGGGGAAACCGAAGCGCTTACTTGTAGTCCGGGTAGTCCTTGCTCACGCTGTCCTGGAACTCACGGACTTCCTTCTCGGCGCGGTCCTTGGCCCAGCCATAACGTTCCTGCAGGCGACCGGCCAGATACTCGGCATTGCCCTCGGCCACATCGAAATCGTCGTTGGTCAGATCGCCCCACTTGGCCTGGGCCTTGCCCTTCAGCTGCGACCACTTGCCGGAAATGATGTCTTTGTTCATTGCTGGGAATCCTTGGCTGCAACGGCGTTCTTACCGTAGCTCCAGCTTCGCGCAGCGGCTGTTGGGTGCCGGTCAACCGACCATGAAAACAATGCTCACCTGCTTGAATGGTTCACTACGCTTCGACAGCATGTAGTGAAAAGCACGCACAAAAAAAGGCCGGGGATGTCCCCGGCCCTTTCTCTTTCCGTTCCGCGCCGGGCTTACTTGCCCTTGGCGGCGTCCTCAACCTTTTCACCGGCCTTCTGCACGTCCTTGCCAGCACCGGCCACGGTGTTGCAACCGGCCAGCAGGGCCACCGAGAACATCGACAACAGCATCAGGGCAACTACGCGCTTCATGGGCTTCTCCTTGGGTTCGCCGCTATACCGCTTTATTCGCGGATGGGATTCTTTCGCTCGGCGGGAGGGCACCAATGCCCACTGCCGCCGCGTGAAGTGCAATCTGGCGGCAGGGGCGTGGAGCGGGCGTGAACGGTTCGGCAATCCGTTCAGCAGGGGCGGTCAGTCGCGCATCAGGGTGGACTTGCCGAACAGGCTTTCCACCAGGTCCACGGCCAGTTCAGCGGTGGCATTCTGCTTGTCCAGCAAGGGGTTGAGCTCAACGATGTCCAGCGACCCCATGCGCCCGGCGTCGGCGATCATTTCCATCACCAGCTGCGCCTCACGGTAGTTCACCCCGCCCGGCACGGTGGTGCCCACGCCCGGTGCGATGCTGGGGTCGAGGAAGTCCACATCGAAGCTGACATGCAGGTGGGTGTTCTCGTCGATACCGGCCAGCGCCGCTTCCACCGCGCGCTTCATGCCGTTCTCGTCGATGTAGCGCATGTCGTACACATCGACCTTGTGGGTCTTGATCAGGCGCTTCTCGTCCGGGTCCACCGAGCGGATACCGATCTGGTGCATCTGCGACGGGGTGATCGCCGGTGCGCTGCCGCCGAGGTGGGTCAGCGCCTTCGGGCCGAGGCCGCACAGGCAGGCCACCGGCATGCCGTGGATGTTGCCCGACGGGGTGACATCGCTGGTGTTGAAATCGGAATGCGCATCCAGCCACAGCACGCGCAGGGTCTTGCCCTGCTCGCGGCACCAGCGCGCGACGGCGGTGATCGAACCGATGCCCAGGCAATGGTCGCCACCAAGCATGATCGGCATGCGCCCGGCCTGCAGTTCGGCGTAGCTGGCTTCCATCAGTGCGTGGTTCCATGCCACCACTTCGTCCAGGTGGCGGTAGCCTTCCACCGGCGTGGTCCACGGGTTGCGCGGGCCATCCAGATTGCCCAGGTCGCGCACGTCCACGCCGCGCGCTTCCAGCGCCTCCGGCAGGCCCGCCACGCGCAGCGCCTCCGGCCCCAGCCGGGCACCGCGATGGCCCGCACCGACATCGGTGGGAACGCCAATCAGGGATACGGAGATGGGATGGGCCATGGGTGCCTCCTGCGGGGGAAAAAGAAGCACAGTCTAGCCAGAGCTGTGTGACACCACTCGCGGCGGTGCAGCAGGGCCATTGCATGGCATGATGCCGCGCGGACCCGACCGTCCTTCATGGAAGATTGCGATGTCGCCCTTCATCAATACCGCGTGGCCACGCTTTTTCACCGTGGCGCTGCCGGTCGCCGTTTTTGCGGTTTTTTTGAGCAACTCGATCGATGCGTCGCCGAATGGCTGGCTGATGCAGGCGACACTGCTGCTGGTGCCGTTCTCGACCCTGGTATTCCTCGGGTTGGGCTGGCAGCGTCTGCGCAAGGCGCACGCTGAATACCCGATTCTGAAAAGCGAACTGCACCGTATGCTGGCGGCGTTGATCGGCAACGTGAAGGTGGCCGCGCTGTGGTTCGGCCTGACCTTCGTTGGTATGTTCACCCTGATGCTGGCGTGGGTGTTGCTGTATAGGTCCTGCGGCTGAAGCCTGTCCCAACCCGCTGCGCGCTCAGCGTCCGCGGCGGCGCACCGGCGTCACGCTCTGCACCTGGCCGTTGTTGCGCATCATGCACAGGAAGCGGCCATCGGGGTAATCGATGATCAGTTCCTGGTAATCGCTGCCCACAGGCATCTGGGTGACCAGGGCGCCCTGCGCGCCCTTGCGCATGTTGCAGGCGCCCAACGCGGTATCGCCTGTCGGCGCGGGGGTAGTCACCGAGGACACATTGCGGAACACCGCGCGGCAGCCGCCATTGACCCACACCGAGTGCCGCGACAGGCCCCAGTTCTTGCCTTCCTCGCAGCGTGTGCGGCTGAGCTGGCGCACGATTTCCACATTGCCGCGGGTATTCAGATCGCACGACACCTGCTGCTCGCCGGTGGACTCGCAGGTGACTTCGCGCGGCAGCGCGGCATCGCCGGCGGCAGCGTCGCGAGGGCGGGCGCTGCTTGCAGCGGGCGCGGGCGTGCCGCTGGTACTGACCTGACAGATGCCATTGGTGCCGCCTCGGCCGGTGTAGCTGATCTGCGGCGTACCGTCATCGCTGCGGCTGATCGACAGGGTGATGCCGCTGTTGGCGTCGCGGGCTTCGAAATAGCGGTCGTTGAAATGTTTCAGCGTGGCCTCGCGGCCCTGCACATAGACCGGCCCGCCCTCGTCTGCGTGAACATCGATGCCGCCCGGGCAGCTGGCGTTGAAGAACGGCACAGCGGCCATGGCCGGGGCTGCGAACGCGGCGGACAACAGTGCGACGGTGAGCGGCAGGGCGTGGCGACGCATGGGGAGGTCCCGAATGGTATGTGCCCGAAGTATGCGGTGGGGAGTCGGGAGCGGTGTGTGAGGAGAATCAGTATCCGGGTGCGCGTTTTGGGGGGTGTGTTTGCTATGGTGGCCGTGACGCTCTGTCCGGGCTGTTAAGCCAGCTTTACTTGGTAGGCGGTTCCACGCCTTGCAACAGCGCCGACGCCCGAGATTTCCAGCGGATGATCGCACTGCGCGATATGTCGCTTTCTGCATCACAGCGGCGCGAACAGGCCAATCGCGATAATTCATTTTTCCTTTCAGATCACCCGATGCCATCGAAACAATCGACTGGCAGGCGGGGGTTTGGCGTGCGCATGATGAATCGCCACCTGCAGAGGTGGCCGGGTCTTCCAAGCCCGATTGATTGAAGCTGTATACGCTTGCCAGCCGGCGTCGTCCTCCCAAGAGCGGCGCCGGCTGGCAATCCGTTCGCCGATCGACGGCGGGCGGTGCGTGGGGGCCCTGTGCCCGCCGGCTCATCGATCTCCGGTCTTGGAAGCCACGCATCGCCCGCCACCCTATCGTGGCGGCGCCTCTGTGCCTGACGAGGATGCCCGCATGTCCAAGACGCTCTACCCGTATCTGACCGCCACGTTGGGCGACGCCGCCCTGCATCTGCCGCTCGAACTGGCGCAGCCGCTGGAAGCCGCCTTTGCCGCCGCCAACGATGCGCCCACGCCCATCAACCTGCCCGTCTGCCTGCGCCGCATCCAGGCCGGAGATGCCGCCGACGGACAGCCGTGGCAGGGGCCATCCAGCACGCCCGGCCACGCCGTGGCTGCTGCACGCAGGGACCGCGCCGCAGTGGGCCTGGTGTCGCTGCTGGAGCTGTATCACGCCGCAGAGCGCGTGCGCGTGGACGGGGAAGAGAAGGACGATATCGGCGATGGCACGCGCGAGGGACTGATGCTGGCCTGCCGGGGGCTGGCGGAGTATGTGGCGTTGCAGGTGGGTAGGGCTCAATAATGCGGAGCATTGAGGTACCCAATGCACAGGTTAGCGACGTCACTGCCCCAGTTATCGAATCAAGCAGACCCGCTGCCGGAATGCGCATCCCCTATCCAAACCTGAAACCTGTACTCGTTGAGCTGCGGCTGGACGAAGTGGATTCGCGCGGCGGTGCTGTTGCCGGGATGATCGCGTCCACCGCACGCCCCATGGCGCGCTCCATGAGTCCTGAACTCACATGGTATAGCTTCGTCTTGAATGACAGAGCCATCACCCGAATCCGTCCCGGCACGCGGACAAACTGCACGATCTCATTCATCAACCATGACGGCTCGAAGGAGGCGTTCCCCTGTGGCACATTGGCCGCCTTCGGAGTCGGATCGTCGAAAAGAGGGTTGATCCGCATCATCCGGTTTGATTGAACCTGTTCGCACCGGCGTTCTACAGGCGGAAGAGGTGGAGCGCAATGCCTTGACGCTTTACGCGGCACTGGCATGCAGGCGCACACCCAGGGCACGCGTCACTTTGAGGATGGTCGCGAAATCAGGGCTGCGCTCGCCCGACAGTGCGCGATACAGACTCTCGCGCGACAGGCCCGCCGCCCGTGCAACCTTGCTCATCCCTTGGGCGCGGGCGATATCGCCGAGCGCCTTGGCGATGAACGCAGAATCGCCGTCGCTTTCTTCGATGCAGGCGTCGAGATAAGCCGCCATCTCCTCCGGCGTTCGAAGATGCTCGGCCACATCAAATGATTTTAGTTCGACTTTTCTCTTGATGGCCATGATGGGACAGCTCCGGTACTTCGGTATTGAGTCGTTTCGCCTACAGCCAGTTCGATGCTCACAGGGCACGCGCAATCTCCCTGGCCTTCTCGATATCGCGCTGCTGTGAACCCTTGTCGCCTCCAACCAGGAGAATCACCAACTGCCTGCCGCGCTGGGTGTAGTAAACGCGGTAACCCGGTCCTGCATCGATACGCAATTCAGAAACGCCATCCGCCAGATAGCGGTGATCACCCGGATGGCCTTCAGCGAGGCGACCGATACGGGCCAGGATGCGAGCGCGTGCGGTTACGTCCTTGAGAGCGTCAATCCATGTCGCGAACTGACGGGTACGCTGGATCTTCATGGAGGACTGTAGCCTACTGGCTACAGTCTTTCAACTATCGGATTGCGCGCATGGAGGTGTGCTCGGCCTTCCGTCTGGCGCTCCTTCCCTCCCAGCCGGCGCCCCATCTTTTCAAACTGGAAAGTGGAATCGGGTGCGCTTTCAGCAGCTCATTGTTCACGCGGACCCGATCCGCGCTCACAAAATGCTGTGCTAGATTCAAGAGTGTGACATTGGCGCGCGAGATGCTTTCATGAATGCATGGGTCGAGAAATGCGCATCTTCATCGCAAGGTGGACTTCGGCGCCGCCTCTGGATCGCAGCGCGTCGTCGCCTCGCGATCGCTATTCCGGCGCTTGTGCTGACAGCATGTTCGAGTGCCGCGCCGCCGACCCCATCAGATCATCTGAATCAAAGACAGCCCGTCGAATCAGGGAGTGAAATTGGTATGGAGCGATTCAAGAACGACATCGAGCGATTGTCCAGTGTGCGTTTTGGCGATGTCGATGCATTGAACGAACAGCTTCACACGCATCTTGGAAAACCGACTCGGCAGGGCCCGAGAGACGAGCGAACCGCGGAACGTGGAATGTTGGGTGGCCTTGAAGTTCGGAACATCACGCTGAGAAGTGCTGTCGATGATCCTGCGCAGGCGAAGCTGACCTTTGATGTCGCGCCACCGAGCGTCGCGCTCAAAGAAGTCATCTGGGAGGGAACGGCGCAGTATCCACCTCGGCCTGATGCCCCTGACTCCCGCCCTTACTGGACCGCGCCAGTGAACGGTGCTGAGGTTGTACTCACTCTCGCCCCTGACAATGCGACATTGACCCACGTATTGATCAGCCAGCGTTGACCCCCTGGGCAGGAGCTCCAACATGGAACGTACTGAAGACTCTGTACTGCCGCAGCCGCAGGGCGGGGCTCGCCCAGGACCCGTACGTCGGCCGGAGTCCCCGTTGGTTGACCCTTCGTTGGCGCCACTTCTAGCGAAATCCCCAACACTTCGGGCGGGTCTCGCACAGGCCGAGCGCGACGATCTGGATGTTGTCTGGGGACAAGCCGGCAGGGGCACCTATCTTGTTCCCGGTGAGAAGATCGTTATTGACGAGAACGCGGTTGGGCAAGGCTCCAGAATCGCGCGCTCTCTTTCGCACGAGGTGGGGCACCATCTCTTCACCGAACGTCCCGATCCGACGTCCAAGCAATCCTATGTAAACACCCTGCTACGCGGAGAAGCCGCTGCGACGCTCAGTAATGTCCAGGTCCAGCGTGAACTCATTGCGGCCGGTGGACCGGACATTGGCGTGTCGGGTACGGGTAATCGACCGCAACAGTATGGAGCCATTGCCGTTGAACTCCAGGCCGGGCGGATCAATCGAAACCAGGCGCTTGGACAGATCGCTGAGGTGTTCAAAACGGAGGCTCCTTCTGTTGGTCCTCATGCGACATACGAGCTTTACTATGGCGCGCACTATGATCAGCACATAGCACCCACGCAGCGTCGACGTAGGCCCGAGCCAGAATTTGACGCCGAGCGCACTTCGGCTGCGGAAAGAGACGCCGTGGTCGCCGACGACTCACTCTCAGTGCAGCGAACAGCTTCCTCAGTAGCTGAACTCGGCAACGCTGACCGCTCTCTCTACATGCAGATAAGAGCGGGTGTGGGACGCCTGGACGCCGAGAGCGGGAAGCAGTGGGATGAGTCGAGCCAGCGCATGTCCGCGAGTCTGTTGGTGCTCGCGAAGGAGCAAGGGCTTTCAAGAGTTGACCACGTTGTATTGAACAACCCGACAGAGTCGCTTGCACGTGGCGAGAAAGTATTCATCGTCGAGGGAGCGCTGGACGATCCTGCCCAACGCCGTGGAACCATGAATACGATGGACGCGCTTCGCGCGCCTGAAGCAGAGTCCCTGCATCGCGCTGAAGCGTTGGCCGAAAATCTTGAACAGCAGCCGGCGCAGCAGGTTCATGCGCAGGACGGGCCATCGTTCTCAAGGTAAGGCTGTCGAGAAAACAGCTCTGCCGCCCTTCGAACCACTGAGCGAGTACCTGGAGCAGCGCAATGAGGCGCTGACTCATGGGGATGGTGCCGCTTATCCGAATCGAACGGATGACCTACTGTTTACAAGACAGTTGCTCTACCAACTGAGCTAAAGCGGCATGGGTGGTGCACCCGCGGCAGTGCCGCGGTCCGGGGATTCTAGCGCAACCTTGCGCATTCCAGCGACCGGCTCTGTGCCGCGCCGCTGCGCTGCTGGGCCTGGGCCGGCTGCGTACCCGCGGCCAGCTGCCCTTCCAGCCACCATTGGCCGGCGTCGCCGCTGGCCACCAGGCGCGGCTGGAAGCCGGCGGCCTGCACGGCGGCCATGCGTCGCTCGGCGCCTTCGCGGTTGCGGTACTGGCCCAGCGCCACGGCGTTGATGTCCTCGCCCTGGCTGATGATGTAGTAGTCGCTCAGGCCGGCGGCGACGATGCGCTTCACCGTGGCCTGGGCTTCTTCGCGGTTGGCGGCGGCCGGCAGCATCACCCGGAAACGGGCGCTGCCACTGGCAGCGGGCTGTTCGCGCAGGCGTACCTGACTGATGACGCTGCCGGCCTTGCCCTGTGCACTGGTCGCGGCCGCGCGGTCGGCGAACGGGCCCAACGCCACGCAGCGCGCCGGTTCGGCAGCCACGGGCCGGGTTGCGGGTTTTTCCGGTGCCGGTACGGGTGCGGGCGGTGTTACGGGCTTGGCAGCGGCAGCAACCGGCGTAGCCTCAGCCACCTGCGGCTTGGCAATCTCCGGCCTGGCCGGGGCGGCGGGCGCCGGCGTGGCAGCCACAGCCGTCTTCTCGGCCGGTTCGCGATCCATCAGCGGCGCAACAGGTGCGGCAGCAGTGGCATCGGCGGCCTCAGCCGCATCAACGCCACCGGGCACCCAGCGCAGCTCGGCGACGCCGGCCGGTTGCGGCGGCGGCGCAGGCGGTTGCGGCGCATCGCGCAGCAGCCACCAGCAAGCGACGCCAAGATTGAGGATGGCCAGTACGACGATCAGGGCACGGGTCAGCATGCGCGGATACTAGCCTGCGGGCTGGTGCACCGCCCAGCGGGCGAGGCCATCCAGCACCAGCGAGGGGTGGTAATCGGCGCCGGGCAGCAATGGCATCAGCGCCGGTGCGCCGCCACCATGCACCAGCAGCGAGGGCGCAACACCCAGCAGCGTCTGCGCCTGCTGTGCGCTGCGTTCGATCAGTGCCACCGCCGCACCATCGCAACCGGAAGCCAGCGCATCGGCGGTATCGTTGGCGAACTCGCTGTAGTCACCACCGGTAGCCGGCAGCTGTACGGCACGGGCGTGCAGTGCTTCGCGCATGGTGGTGGGCGATGCGGAAATGCGGCCACCGTGGTGCTGGCCATTGGCGTCGAGCAGATCAATCGTCAGTGCGGTGCCCACACCGACCACCAGCACCGGGCGCTGCGCCTTGGCCGCGGCCAGCAGGGCCAGGAAGCGGTCGACGCCGAACTTCTCCGGCTTGGCATAGGCAATGCGCACACCGGCGCATTCGGCGCTGGTGCGCACCACGTGCACGTGCTCGAAGCGACGCTGCAGCTGGTCCAGCATGGCGCTGGTCAGCGACGGTGCGGCCACGCTGGCCACGAACGCGGTGGTGCCGCTGGGCAGACTGTGCGGCGGCTGCCCGGCCATGCCTTCGGCGCCATGCGCCCAGGCCTGCACGTCACCGGCACGGTCACCCTGCAACGGCGCGAATTTGAACCGCGAGTTGCCGAGGTCGAACAACCAATCGCTCATGCCGCCCTCACGCTGACTTCGCCGGCGTGCAGCAGGCACTCGCGGCCATCGATGCGCACGCGCAAGGCGCCGTCATCGGCCAGGCCGAGCGCGGTGCCATGCTGCCACTGCCCTTCCAGTTCCACCCGTACTTCGCGGCCGGCCAGCATGTCGAACGCGGCGTAGCGCGGCAGGAACGGAGCGAGACCTTCGCGATCGAACTCTTCCAGCGCCGGCAGCAGGCGCGTCAACACGGCCGCAACGACCACGTTGCGGTCCACCGGCTTGCCAGCCAGCGTGTCCAGATCCACCCACGGCTGGGTGATCTGCTCGGCGAACGACGGCGGCATGTGCGTGTTGATGCCGATGCCCATCACCGCGCGCGCCGGGCCGGCGTATTCGCCACCGCCTTCTGCGAGCAGGCCGACCAGCTTGCGCTTGCCATCAACGATCAGGTCATTCGGCCACTTCAGCTGCGCCTGGGTGTAGCCCAGGTCGTGCAGCGCTTCGGCCACGGCGATGCCGGCCACCAGGCTCAGCCCGGCCAAGCGGCCGAGGCCGCCGGAGAACAGGCGCAGCACCGACAGGTAGATATGCGCGGCCAGCGGCGACGCCCACGTACGGCCGCGACGGCCGCGGCCGCCGGTCTGGCGTTCGGCCAGCAGGACGCTCACCCCGCGCAGGGGCGCGCTGCAACGCAGCAATTCTGCGTTGGTGGAGTCCACTGTCCAGGCCACCTGCAGGTCGTGCAGCAGGGCCTGGACGTCGGCGGGCAGGCCGGCGCGGATCGCGGCCGGGTCCAGCAGGTCGACCGGGCGGGTCAGGCCATAGCCCTCGCCAGCGCGGCCCTCGATGTCCACACCGGCGGCCCTAAGTCCTTGAATACGCTTCCAAATGGCCGCCCGGGTCTGGCCCAGCTCACGGGCCAGGGCGTCGCCGGACAGGCGACCGGCAGCGAGTTTGGCCAGCAATTGGCGATCGTCCACGGCAGCTTCCACGAAGTCAGAAAGGAATTATGCGGGAAAGCCGCCAGCGACGCCCGCCACCGGTGGGCCGCAGGGGCTTCCAACCGGGTGCCGGGTTCGGGCTAGAATCGGGAACTCACCTTCCCTTAACGTGGATGTCGTCAATGCGCCGTTATGCCCATTGCCTGATCCTGCTGACGATGCCCTTCGCGGCGTCTGCGACAGCAGCGCTGGACGACAGCCGTGGGGCATGCGTGTCCTCCAATGGCGATGCCGCCTCGCAGCGCGCGCCCACCGCCAGCGCATCGGCTGCCAGCACCAAGGCGGCACCGGTACGCCCGGCTGCCAGCACCACCACCGGCGGCGGTGGCAGCGACGACGACATGCTGCCGCGCATCCGCGCGCCGAAGTGGCACAGCTACCTGCCGGGAATGTTCCGCTGATCAAGTCGTTGCTGCAGTGGCTGCGGCCTGCACCGCGGCCGATTGACGATGCACTTTGGGAAGACGCCTGCCAACGCGCGGCGTGGCTGCACGGCCTGGATGACGGGCGTCGTGGGCGACTGCGCCTGCTGGCCACGCGCTTCCTGCACGAGAAGACCATCACCCCGATCGGCGATCTGCAGCTGCAGGCCGGCGATGGCGTGCTGCTGGCGGCGCTGTGCTGCCTGCCGCTGCTGGAGTTCGGCGAGGTGGGACTGGAAGGCTGGTCGCAGCTGATCGTCTACCCCGACGCGTTCCGCGTGCACCGCAGCCACCTGGATGCGGCCGGCGTACTGCACGAGTGGGATGACGAACTGATCGGCGAATCGTGGGACAGCGGTCCGTTGATCCTGTCCTGGGCCGATGTGCAGGCCGACCTGTCGGCGCCGCACGAGGGCTACTGCGTGGCGGTGCACGAGATGGTGCACAAGCTGGATGCGCTGGATGGCGCGATGGACGGCACGCCGCCGCTGCCGCGGCAATGGCAGCGCGAGTGGGCGGCTACGTTCCAGCAGGCTTACGATGCCTTCTGTGCGCAGGTGGACGCGGGCGTGGAAACGCTGATCGATCCGTACGCGGCCGAAGCGCCGGAAGAGTTCTTCGCGGTAGCGAGCGAGTATCACTTCTCGGCGCCGGATCTGCTGCAGCAGGCATTGCCGGAGGTGGCCGCGCAGCTGCGGCGGTTCTATGGCGAGCCGCCGACGATGGTCGGCTGATTCACTACCGCAGCTTATGTAGAGCCGAGCCATGCTCGGCTGCATTTTGCGGAGCAGTCGAGCATGGCTCGACTCTCCACAAGGCTACGGCCCCGGCGGCAGGCGCACTTCGAAACGGGCGCCGCCCAGTTCCTCGGAGCGGCCCACAGCCAGTTCACCGCGGTAATCCTTGATCAGGTCCTGCACGATCGACAGGCCGATGCCGTGGCCCTGCACGCGCTCGTCGCCACGCACGCCACGCTGCAGCACCTTGCCGATGTCGTCCGGGGCAATGCCAGGGCCATCGTCGTCCACCGCCAGCAGCAGGCCGGCACGGCGCGCGTTCGGTGCCGGCAGCGGCTGCGCGGTCAGCAGCACGCGGCGGTTGGCCCACTTGAAGGCGTTTTCCAGCAGGTTGCCGAGCAGTTCCTGCAGGTCGCCCGGTTCGCCATGGAAGCGCGCGGCCGGGTCGATGTCGAATTCGCACAGCACACCCTTGGAGGCGTAGACCTTCTCCAGGCCACGCACGATTTCCTCGGCGTTGGATTCAATCGGCAGCGGTGCGGAGAACAGCTTGTGGCCCGACGACGCAGCACGTGCCAGCTGGTACGAGACCAGGTTGTTCATGCGCTGCAGCTGCACGTCCAGCTCCTCGCGCAGGGCGCCGTCCCCGGCGCCGCTGTCCATCTGCGTGCGCAGCACGGCGATGGGCGTCTTCAGGCTGTGCGCCAGGTCGGCCAGGGTGTTGCGCTGGCGCTCCAGGTTCTCGCGCTCGCTTTCAATGAAGGCGTTGATGCTGTCGGTCAGCGGTTCCAGCTCACGCGGGTGGCGCTCGCTCATGCGCTCGGTCTCGCCGCGCTGCACCTTGGTCAGCTCGGTGATCACGCGGCGCAGTGGGCGCAGGCTCCACTGCAGGATGACGGTCTGCAGCAGCAGCAGGATCAGGCCGATGCCGCCCAGGTAGAACCAGACCCGGCTGCGGAACACGCGCAGCTGCGCACCCAGCGCGCGCGAGTCTTCCATCACGTAGATGGTGTACGGAAACTCGGTGGCAGGGTCGGCGTCGGCGTCCCACACCAGACCCAGGCCATAGCGGTACACCGAGCCCTGGCTGCCGTCGATCTGGATCATCGGCAGTGGGCCTTCGAACACTTCCTGGCGCGGCGCCAGCAGGCCACCGCCCGCGGTGGGCAGCATCGGACCTTCGGCGGACATCGAATTGCCCTTGCCGTGCGGCATCACCACCTGCAGGTACAGGCCACTGCCCGGCACGTCGAAGCGCGAATCCGGCGGCTGCTCGCGGATGTACAGCGAGCGGTCGCGGGTGAAGTCGATGCCGGCCGCGTAGGCGGTGGCGTAGTTCTTCAGGCGCTCACGCAGGTTCGCCTTCGCCGTATCGGCGAAGGCGGCGTCGAGCGCGTAACCGGCCAGCGCCAGGAACGCGACCAGGCCCACGGACGCGGCGAACATCTGGCGCGCCTGCAGGGAGCGCGGCCGCCAGCGTCGGAAGAACCACAGACGGCCGGACATCGTGCTATCGCCAGGGTGAGCCGGCTCAGCCCTCGTTGCGCGGAATCGCGAAACGGTAGCCGCGGCCGCGCACGGTCTCGATCGGCTTCAGTTCGCCATCCGGGTCCAGCTTCTTGCGCAGGCGGCCGATGAAGACCTCCAGCACGTTCGAGTCGCGGTCGAAGTCCTGCTGGTAGATGTGCTCGGTGAGGTCGGCCTTGGAGACCAGTTCACCGGCGTGCATCATCAGGTACTCCAGCACCTTGTACTCGTAGCTGGTGAGGTCGACATTGCTGCCGGCCACGCTGACGGTCTGCGCAGCCAGGTCCAGGGCAACCGGGCCGCATTCCAGCGTCGGCTTGCTCCAGCCAGCGGCGCGGCGCAGCAGCGCGTTGACGCGGGCCAGCAGCTCTTCGACGTGGAACGGCTTGACCAGGTAGTCGTCGGCGCCCTGCTTCAGGCCCTCGACCTTGTCCTGCCAGCTCGAACGCGCGGTCAGGATCAGCACCGGGAACTTCTTGCCTTCGTCACGCAGGGCCTTGATCAGCTCCATGCCCGACATCTTGGGCAGGCCAAGGTCGATGATGCCGACATCGAACGGAACTTCGCGCCCCATGTAGAGGCCTTCCTCGCCGTCCTGCGCAGCATCGACGGCAAAGCCTTCGCGCTTGAGCCGGGCTGCCAGGGTCTCACGCAGCGGGGCTTCGTCTTCGACCAGAAGGATACGCATGAACTCTCCCTAGTGTCCTGGGTGTGGCCCGGAGGCCTGTGGGGTACGGGTTGATAGCGACAACTATCCCTGTTCAGGGGTTATCGCCGCGTAGTGATGACATATCCGACCGCGGCGTGCGCGGCTGTGAACGCGACGGGGCGGGGTCGTCCATGTAGCGGACCCGGCCCCGATCGTCCATGTACTTCACCCGGTTGATATCACGACCATCGAACGGCACGCGCTCGGCGCCGAGGATGTGGCCGCCGGTGGTGCGCTGCACGCGGCGCACGGCATCGGACAGCGACCGCTCGTCGCCACGGTTGCCACGCTCGCCCCGCTCCATCATCTCCGCCCGCGCCTGCTCGCCACGCGGCGGCTGTTGCGCCAGCGCCGAAGACAGCGGCACAGCCGACAGCACCACGCAGGTGACCAGGGCAATGCGGCGATGGAAGGGAGCGGAAGACATCGATGCGATCCTAGCCGAGCACGGCGATTCGTTCAAAAGTCGTAAATCCGGCGCCGGGTTCGAAACCCAGCGTTTTACAAATCTTTTGCAAATTCTTGGTTTACAGCGGTGAATCCGGTCTGAACTTTTCCGGCCCTGCGCCCGCGTTGTTCAGCTAAGTGAACATTCGGGACGAATCGACGTCCCTTGTCAAGTCAGGAATGTGACTGCGGTCACGCTGCAGCCCGATCAGCTTCGCGTTCGGTGACCGCCAGGGCCTGTTCGATCAGGCTCCAGCCGGCGCCCGGGCGGTGCGCGCCCTCGCTCAGCACCTGGCGGAATGCGCGACCACCGGGCTGGCCGTGGAACAGGCCGAGCAGGTGGCGGGTAATGTGCTTCAGCGCCAGGCCTTCGCCCAGCCGCGCCTCGACGTAGGGGCGCATCGCGCGCAGCAGCTCGCCACGGGCCTGCAGCGGGGCGCCGGTGTGCAGCGCCTCCAGCTGATGCAGCAGGTAGGGGTCGTGGTAGGCCGCGCGGCCCAGCATCACGCCATCGACGTGCGCGGCCTGCGCCTGTACCGCCTCGATGCTGGCCAGGCCACCGTTGATCACCACCGGCAGTGCCGGGCGCTCCTGCTTCAGGCGGTAGGCCCAGTCGTACTTCAGCGGCGGAACCTCGCGGTTCTCCTTCGGCGACAGGCCCTTCAGCCACGCGTTGCGCGCATGCACCACCACCATCGCCGCACCGGCGGCAACCTGGCGGTCGACGAAGCTGGCAAACACGTCGTAGTCGTTGTCCTCATCCACGCCCAGGCGGCACTTCACCGTCACCGGGATATCAACCGCGTCGACCATGGCCGCCACACACTCGGCCACCAGCACCGGCTCGCGCATCAGGCAGGCACCAAAACGCCCGGCCTGCACGCGATCGGACGGGCAACCGCAGTTGAGGTTGACCTCGTCATAGCCCCACTCGGCAGCGATGCGTGCGGCCTGCGCCAGCAGGGCCGGGTCACTGCCACCCAGCTGCAGCGCCAGCGGCTGTTCGCTGCGATCGAAGCCGAGCAGGCGCTCGCGATCGCCGTGGATGACCGCGTTGGCGTGCACCATTTCCGTGTACAGGCGCGCACCCGGCGCCAGCACGCGATGGAACACGCGGCAATGGCGGTCCGTCCAGTCCATCATCGGGGCAACGGACAGGCGCAGGGAATCGGCGTAACGGGCGGTGGCGGACGTCATCGGGGCGTTGATCGTGGAGACTGGCATTGCCAGTGAGATCAATAGTTTACACCGCCCGGCTGAATGCGCCCGGTCAGCCGCGCGGTGAGCGCCGGTTGGGCCCGGTTCCCGCGGCCGGGGCGGGCTGGGCGGCGGCGGCGGGCGCTTCCTGCCCGCGGGGAGCTTGGGGTTTGCGTTCTCCATGGATACGACCAGCTGGTCCAGTGGTGGGTTGGAACCCTTCCTCAACTTAGCCATTGTCTGTCTCCTGGAGAATCTCGACCCATTGCACGTCGGTTGCGTGAATCAGTATGCCATCCAGCTGTGGGAGCTCGACCATTGCAGGCCCTGCTTCCGGATCAGCGCCTGCATCTGATGGATCCCTGTCCACAATCCAGGCCGGCATCTGCATGTAGAACTGCCCTGCCGCCGGACTGATCGGCCACTCCTTGGGGTAGCCGGTCAGTCGACGGCCATCCTTCAGCTGCAGCACCACGAAGGCAGGACGCGTACCCAGTACGCAGTACCACTCGCTCGGGTGGGATGTCCTCGTGGTGAAGCCTGCACGACGGAGAACCCTGTGGAGGGAATCCTTGTTCGCAGCGAGGGCCAGTCCCGCTCCCAGCAGTACTGCGAGGAAAAAACCCCAGAGCAGGCTGCTGGACTCCGTCCAGGTTCCCAGCACAAAGCAGCGCCCGGCCAGTAGCAGCACCACTTCCGTGAACGTGACCAGCGCCTGGACCGCTATCTGGATGATGACGTCGCAATCGCCATCTATCTGAGCGCCGCCTTGGCGGCTGGTAATGCAAGCCATTTTCAGGAGGCGCTTGGAACAGTGGTGCGAGCGCGCGGCACAGGCAGCAATGCCGAAGAATCGGGTCTTGGCCGCGAGAACATCTAGGTAGGCGCGTACCGGGCTCGCTGGGCATCGCCCGGCGCTACCCATGCAACGCAGCAGGTCGTGCAGGATCGGGGCCCACCGAGCTGGGCACAGCGATCACACAGCTATCGTCAAATGCGACATGTTCTGACGCCAGCCCCCATTGCACCTTCCTTTTCAGCCGATAGGCTTCAGTACAGCGCACCGGCATACCCGTTATGGCATGCCCCACCTGCAGTCATCTTCCCGCCCATGTTCGCCTCGTGAGGCCCAATGAAAAGGCAAGCTTTGGACACCGCCTTCGCCTCAATGAAGGACGCAGGATTTGTGCGCAACGGGCCGACCTTCATGAGAGTGCGCGAGCATTTCGTAGATGTTCTTTCACTGCAGACCAGAAGCGACGGCAAAGCACTCGCATTCAATGTCGGTGTGCTCGCCCGCTTCATCCCGGGGCGTTGCAAGGATCAGACCACGAACCTCAACAACACCGACTGCGACGTGAGCTGCAGGGCCGCTCCCCCAGGGAAAAGCGACCATTGGATAAGCGTTGAACAGGACGCTGAACTGCTCAAGACCGAGGTGGATGCTCTTTTGACGGAGAATGCCCTTCCCTTCTTTTCGCAGTTCCAGGACATCGATTCCATCTGTGGAGCGTTGACGATCGCGGCCATTCAGGCCGACTCGACGCCGGCACACTTCAATTCGGTCACGCGCGTCCGCAGGGCCCTGCTATCTGCCCTTTCATGGCAGGCCAAGGATGACACCGAGTCTGCCAAGGCGCTGGCCACATATGGACTCTCCATCTGCAATGGCGCTACCGCACTGAAAAGGCGATTCAGGAAAATTCTGGAGGCTTAGCCGCCCCCAAAACCGACCCGGGCATTGAAGCACTACCACTTCAGTGCGCGCTGCGCGCGCCACCGACCTGCTCGATCAGCGTCTGGCTGGCCGCATTGAGCCCCACCACCGTCACCTCCGCACCATGCGCGGCCAGCTTTTCCTGCGCCCGCTCCAGCGCGGCCACAGCAGTCAGATCCCACAGGTGGGCATCGCGCAGGTCAATCTGCACCTTCGGCGCCACGTGCTGGTAATCGAACGCCGCACCCAGCTGCCCCGCCGAGGCAAAGAACACCTGCCCACGCACGCGGTAGACCTGTGTGTCACCAGCATCGTCGCGCTGCACATCCAGCATACGGCCCACCTTGCGCGCAAAGAACAGCGCCGACAGCAGCACGCCACTGAGCACGCCCTTGGCCAGATCGTGGGTAGCCACGGTGACCACCACGGTCAGCAGCATCACCGCAGACGAGCTGCGCGGATGCGTGCGCAGGTCGCGCAGCGAGCGCCAGCTGAAGGTGCCGATGCTGACCATGATCATCACCGCCACCAGCGCAGCCATCGGGATCTGCCCCACCAGGTCGCCGCCGTACACCACCAATGCCAGCAGCAGCACGCCCGCCACCAGGCAGGACAGGCGGCCACGGCCACCGGAGGTCACGTTGATGATCGACTGGCCGATCATCGCGCAGCCAGCCATGCCGCCGAGGAAGCCGGTGACCGTATTGGCCACGCCCTGGCCGACGCATTCGCGGTTGCGTTCGCTGGGCGTCTCGGTGATGTCCTCGACAATCTGCAGGGTCATCATCGATTCGAGCAGGCCGACCACGGCCAGCGTGGCCGACACCGGCAACAGGATGCGCAGCGTTTCCCAGGTGAGCGGCACATCGGGAATGAGGAAGTGTGGAAGGCTGTCTGGCAGCTGGCCCATGTCGCCGACGCTGCGCACGTCGATGCCGAAGCCGATCACCACGGCGGTGAGCACCACGATCGCGACCAGCGGCGAGGGTACGGCGCGGGTGATACGCGGCAGCAGGTAGATGATCGCCAGCGCCGCCGCGCACAGCACGTAGACCGTAGGGCCGCGGCCAATCAGTTCCGGCATCTGCGCGAGGAAGATCAGGATCGCCAGCGCGTTGACGAAGCCGGTGATGACCGAGCGCGAGACGAAGCGCATCAGCGAGCCGAGCTTGAACACGCCGGCCAGCACCTGCAGCAGGCCGGCCAGGATGCTGGCGGCGAACAGGTACTGCAGGCCGTGATCCTTGACCAGGTCGACCATCACCAGCGCCATTGCACCGGTAGCGGCGGAAATCATGCCGGGGCGGCCACCCGCGATGGCGGTGATGACGGCAATCGAGAACGCGGCATACAGGCCGACCTTGGGGTCGACGCCGGCGATGAGCGAGAAGGCGATGGCCTCGGGAATCAGGGCCAGGGCGACGACGATGCCGGACAGCAGGTCGCCACGGAGGTTGCCGAGCCATTGCTGGCGCAGGGGGTAGGACGTTTGCATGGAAAAACTCCGCGCGCACGCGGGCGTGGCCGCGTGGCGCTGCAGTGGAAAGACACGGGTTCCTGAGCCGGGCGGGCCGGCTGCCGATGTGCGGCAAGGGTCAGGGTGGCGTGATCACTGCAGGCGGGCGTCGGTACGTGGGAGGGGCGCAGTCTACGGGAAGCGGCCGCACGAAGGTAGCGCGACCGGCCGCGAAAGGCCGCGGGGCATGGCGCCGCTCTACAATCGGGGCATGGCTACTGATCGCCCGCAGTTCTTCGACCCCGCCACCGAACAAGGCGTGCTGCGCCTGTCGATCGCCGCTTCGCTGCTGCTGGCCGCGGCGGCGGTGGTGTTCGGCCTGCTGGCCAATTCGTCATTGATCATCTTCGACGGCATCTACGGCCTGATCGACGTGGTGATGACCTGGCTGTCGCTGCTGGTGGCACGGCTGATCGCGCTGTCCACCCAGACCGACGCGCTGCAATCGCGGCTCAACCAGCGCTTCACCATGGGCTTCTGGCACCTGGAGCCGATCGTGCTGGGGGTCAGCGGCACGCTGATGATCGGTGCGGCACTGTATGCCCTGGTCAATGCGGTGGATGCACTGATGTCCGGGGGCCGCCACATTGCGCTGGGCCCGGCCATTGCCTTCGCCGGGCTGTCGATCGTGGGCGAAGGCGCGTTGGCCTGGTTCATCCTGCGCGCCAACCGCCGCATCGGCTCGGAGTTCATTGCGCTGGACGCGAAGAACTGGGTGATCGCAGCCAGCATGTCGGCCTGCTATCTGCTGGCCTTCCTCGGCGGTGTGCTGGTGCAGGGCACCTCGCTGGCCTGGGTCGGCCCATACATCGACCCCGCCATCCTCGCCTTCGTCTGCGTGCTGGTGATGATCGCCCCGCTCGGTACCGTGCGCCGCGCGCTGGCCGGCATCCTGCTGGTCACCCCGCCGGAGCTGCAGGCGCACGTGGATGCGGTGGCGCGCGACATCGTCGCCAAGCACGGCTTCGTCGAGCACCGCAGCTACGTGGCCCAGGTGGGGCGAGGCGAGCAGATCGAGCTGTTCTTCGTGGTGCGCGAGGACGACCCGCCGCGGCCGCTGGTGGAATGGGACCAGCTGCGTGATGAGATCGGCGATGCGCTCGGCGAGGCTTCGCCGGACCGCTGGTTGACGATCATGTTCACCACCGACCGCGAGTGGACGATCTAGGCCCACAGGACGATCGATCAAGTTTTTCGTACGCATTGCAACCCAACGTACGCGAAAACCGGGCAAAGTAGGCTCCAACGCAACACCCACCCACCGACCAGGAGCATCACGATGTCCATCGAAAAGGTTCTGTACACCGCCCAGGCCACCTCCACCGGCGGCCGTGAAGGCCGTTCCGTCTCCTCCGACAACGTGCTGGACATCCAGCTGTCGACCCCGCGCGAGCTGGGCGGCGCCGGCGGTCCGGGCACCAACCCGGAACAGCTGTTCGCGGCTGGCTACTCGGCCTGCTTCCTGGGCGCACTGAAGTTCGTGGCCGGCCAGGCCAAGGTCGCGCTGCCGGCCGACACCACCGTGACCGGCAAGGTCGGCATCGGCCAGATCCCGACCGGCTTCGGCATCGAAGCCGAGCTGACCATCAACGTGCCGGGCGTACCGCGCGAGCAGGTGGAAGAGCTGGTGCAGAAGGCGCACATCGTGTGCCCGTATTCCAACGCCACCCGCGGCAACATCGACGTGACGCTGATCGTTGCCTGATGCGGTGCTGCCGGCCAGCGGCCGGCACTACCAACATGAAAGGCAAAAAAATGGGCGGATGCCGGTCGAAACCGGGCATCCGCCCATCCCACCTCGGGTGGGCCCCGGCGCGCGGCCGGGGACGCATTCGCTACGGCGCGCATCCATCCTTCTGGAGGAGAGCCCCCTTGTTGTTCAAGGGGGTGCGCCAACGGCGCGGGGATAAGGTGGAATGCGCGGACCAGCGACCGGTTACCGGTCGCTGGTGATGAGCTGCACGACGCTGGAGAAATCCAGCTTGCCGCGGCCGGCCTGGTGGTTCATCGAATACAGATTGCGGGCCACTTCGCCCAGCGGGATCGAGGCGCCGACACTCATCGCCGCTTCCACCGCCAGGCCCATGTCCTTCAGCATCAGGTCGCTGCCGAAGCCGCCGCTGTAACCGCGCGAGGCCGGCGCATTCTCCAGCACGCCCGGCCACGGGTTGCACACTTCGGTGGCCCAGCTGCGGCCGGTGCTGACTGCCATCATCTGCGACAGCACCTTCGGGTCCAGCCCGTGCGCCACGCCCAGGGCGATGGCTTCACCGGTCACCGCCATGATCACGCCCAGCGCCATGTTGTTGCACAGCTTGGCGACCTGGCCGGCACCACTGGCGCCCACGTGGAAGATGTTCTTGCCCATCGCCTGCAGCACCGGGCGCGCGCGTTCCAGCGCGTCCTCTTCGCCACCGACGATGAAGGTCAGGGTGCCGGCCTGGGCACCGGCGGTACCGCCGGATACCGGCGCGTCGATCATCTGCAGGCCACGCGCGGCAGCGGCTTCAGAGACCTTGCGGGCGCTGGCCGGTGCGATCGTGCTGCAGTCGATGACCAGTGCGCCGGCCGGAATCGCGGCAAGAATGCCATCGTCGCCCAGATACACGCCTTCGACGTGGCGGCTGGCCGGCAGCATCGAGATCACCACCTCCGCATCGGCCAGGGTTTCGCGCGCCGATGCCGCCGCGCTGGCGCCGGCATCGACGGCGGCCTGCACCGCGGCCGGGACCAGATCGAACACGCGCACGGTATGGCCGTTCTTGACCAGATTGGCGGCCATCGGGCCACCCATGTTGCCCAACCCGATGAATGCAATGCGGCTCATGCAAGGCTCCTTTCAACAAGGGGAGTGCCCAGGTCGGCCAGCGGATGCGCGGCATCGGCCCAGGGGGAAGCGAAGAAGGTGTCGGCCCACGCGCCGCTGGCCTCGGCCAGGGTGGCCGGGTTCCACTGCGGGTTGCGGTCCTTGTCGATCAGCAGCGCGCGGATGCCTTCGGCGAAATCGCCGTGGGCGGCGCAGTGCAGCGCGGTGATGTACTCCAGACGATAGACACTGGCCAGGTCCTGGCCGGCACTGCGGCGCTGCAGTTCGTACGCCAACCGTGCCGAACCCGGTGCGCCGGCCGCAAGGGTCTTCTGAGCCGCCTGCAACCAGGCGTCGTCGGTCTGCAGGCCGGCAATGCGCGCAACGATGGCTTCAAGGTCATCGCCTTCGCACAACGCATCGACCTGCGCCGCGTGGGCCAGCAGTGGACCGGTGGCGGCATCGCTGGCATGCGACTGCAGCAGATGGGTCAGGCGTTCGTGATTGTGTGCGGCATCACTGGACCAGGCCACCTGCAGCAGCGCATCGAACACTGCACTGCGGCGCTCTTCGGCCACGTGCACATCGGCCAGGCCGGCATAGATGGCATCGCCCGGATTGAGCAACGCGCCGGTCAGGGCCAGGAACAGGCCGCCCTTGCCCGGTACGCGCGGCAGCAGCCAGCTGCCACCGACATCGGGGAACAGGCCCACGGTGATTTCCGGGAAGGCCAGCTTGGAACGTTCGCTGACCACGCGGTGGCTGGCACCGGACATCAGGCCGATGCCGCCGCCCATCACGATGCCCTGGCCCCAGCACAGGATCGGCTTGGTGTAGGTGTGGATCAGGTAATCGACGCGGTACTCGACGTCAAAGAATTCAGCGGCGTAGTCGTTCTCGCGGATATCGCTGCGGCCTTCTTCGCGGAAGGCGACCATGGCCTTGTACAGGCTGTGCAGGTCGCCGCCGGCGCAGAACGCCTTCTCACCGGCACCCTGCAGCACCACCATGGCGATGCCGTCGTCATCGGCCCAGGCATTCAGCTGCTTCAGCAACAGGTGCGCCATCGGCAGCGAGAAACCATTGAGCGTGCGCGGCGCGTTGAGCGTGGCGATGCCGATGCGCGCGCCGTTGCCGGCCACGCGCTCTTCGAACAGCACCGGTGCGTTGTCGGCAGCGGTGTCGGTGCTCATGCGTTCTTCCACTGCGCGGTGCGCTTTTCCAGGAAGGCAGTCACGCCCTCGACCTGGTCGGCGGTGTCGAACAGGTCGACGAAGGCTTCGCGCTCGGCCACCAGCGCCGAGGCGTGGGTGCCGGTGCGGGTGGACTGCACCAGGGTCTTGCAGGCGGCGATGCTGGTTGGGCTCTGCTTGCCGGCCTTCTTCGCCCATTCCAGCGCCAGTGCCTTGGATTCGCCCTTGCCGACCTTTTCTTCGGCCAAGCCAATGCGCAGTGCGGTCTCGGCGTTGATGCGCTCGCCCAGCAGGATCATGCGCTTGGCCCATCCCTCGCCCACCAGGCGCGGCAGGTTCTGGGTGCCACCGGCGCACGGCAACAGGCCGACGGTGGCCTCCGGCAGCGCGACCTGGGCGTGGTCTTCGATGATGCGCAGGTCGCAGGCCAGCGCGCATTCCAGGCCACCGCCCATGGCGTAGCCGTTGATCGCGGCGATCGACACGCCACGGAACCCGGACAGCGCTTCGAAAGCTTCGCCGAAGCGGCGCGCGGCTTCACGTGCAGCGGCCTTGTCACCGGAGGCGAACTGGTTGAGGTCGGCACCGGCGGAGAAGAATTTCTCACCGTCGCCGGTGATCACCAGCGCGTAGATGTCGCGGTCTGCGTTGAGCGCGCCGACTAGGTCGCGCAGCGCCGACAGGCTGTGCACGGTCCAGGTATGCGCGGGCGGGTTGTGCAGGGTGACCACGGCGGTGTGGCCATCGGCCTCGACCTTCAGGCCCACGTGCTCCTGGGTACGCCAATCCTTCATCGCAGTTCCTCTTCGGTGTTGAGCAGGTGACGGGCAACGATCACCCGCATGATCTCGTTGGTGCCTTCCAGGATCTGGTGCACGCGGCTGTCGCGCAGCAGGCGCTCGATCGGGTATTCGCGGATGTAGCCGTAGCCACCGTGGATCTGCAGGGCTTCGTTGCAGATGTTGAAGCCGGCATCGGTGGCAAAACGCTTGGCCATCGCGCACCACACATTGGCGTCGCTGGCACCGGCATCGAGCTTGCGCGCGGCGGTGTGTACCATCTGCCGCGCGGCCACCAGCTGCGTGACCATGTCGGCCAGCTTGAACTGCAGTGCCTGGAACTCGGCCAGCGCCTTGCCGAACTGGCGGCGCTCGCCCATGTAGCGGCGCGCGGCATCCAATGCGCCCTGCGCAGCACCCAGCGAGCAGGCGGCGATGTTGATGCGGCCACCATCCAGCCCCTTCATCGCCAGCTTGAAGCCACCGCCTTCCTCTCCCAGAAGGTGGCTGACCGGCACGCGAACGTTTTCGAAGGTGATGCCACGGGTGGGCTGGCTGTTCCAGCCCATCTTCTCTTCCTTGCGTCCGAAGCTGATGCCCGGCAGGTCCGACGGCACGGCAATGGCGCTGACGCCACCTGCACCGGCACCGCCGGTACGCGCCATCACCACCAGCAGTTCGGTGGCACCGGCGCCGGAGATGAAGGCCTTGGCGCCGTTCAGCACGTAGAAGTCGCCATCGCGCACGGCGGTGGTCTTCAGCGAGGCCGCATCGGAACCGGCGCCCGGCTCGGTCAGGCAGTACGAGGCCAGCTTGTTGCCCGAAGACAGGTCGGTGCCCCACGCATCGCGGAGTGCCGGCTGGCCCCACGTGGACACCATCCACGAGGCCATGTTGTGGATGCTGATGTAGGCCGCGGTCGACGGATCGACGTTGGCGAGCTCCTCGATGACGACGGCGGCGTCCAGTCGGCTCAGGCCGCTGCCGCCCACTTCCGGATCCATGTACAGACCGCAGAAGCCCAGTTCACCGGCCTTGGCGATCGCCTCGCGCGGAAAGATGCCCTCCGCATCCCATCGCGCGGCGTGTGGCGCCAGTTCGGCCTGTGCGAAGTCGCGCGCAGCCTCGCGGTACGCCTGCTGCGCTTCTTCCAGTTCCGTCGTCATCGAGTGGCTCATGGCTGCTCCTGCCGTTACTTCAGGCTGATCGTGGTGTTGACGCCGTGGCTCAGCGTTTCGTCATCGAACCAGCGCGCGGTGACCGTCTTGGTCTGGGTGTAGAACAGCACCACCTGCTTGCCGTACGGGCCCAGGTCGCCCAGCTTGGACGCGCGCGAACCGGTGAACGAGAACAACGGCACCGGCACCGGGATCGGCACGTTGATGCCGACCTGGCCGACGTCGATGTCTTCCTGGAACTTGCGCGCGGCGGCGCCGGACTGGGTGAACAGTGCGGTGCCGTTGCCGTTGGGGTTGCTGTTGACCATCGCGATGGCGTCTTCCAGCGTTTCCGCTTCGAGGATGACCAGCACCGGCCCGAAGATTTCTTCCTGGTAGATGCGCATGTCGGGGGTGACACCGGCAAAGATGGTCGGGCCGACGAAGTTGCCCTTCTCGAAGCCATCCACCTGCGGCTTGCGGCCATCGAGCACCAGCTTGGCGCCCTGCTCCACGCCCGAGGCGATCAGGCCTTCCACGCGCTCGCGGGCGCTGCAGGAAATGACCGGGCCGACATCGGTGCCGGCCACGGTGCCGGCGCTGACCTTCAGCGTCTGGGCCTTGGCCACCAGGTCCTGCACCCAATTGCGCGCTTCACCGACCAGCACCAGCGTGGAGGCGGCCATGCAGCGCTGGCCAGCGGCACCGAAGGCGGCACCGACCATCGCATTGAGGGTCTGTTCCTTGTTGGCGTCTGGCAGCACCACAGCGTGGTTCTTGGCGCCCATCATGCACTGCACGCGCTTGCCGGCCAGCGAGGCGCGGTTGTAGACGTGGGTGCCGACGCGGGTGGAACCCACGAACGAAACCGCCTTGATGTCCGGGTGGTCGCAGATCGCGTTGACCACTTCCTCGCCACCGTGGACGACGTTCAGCACACCCTTCGGAATGCCGGCTTCCAGCGCCAGTTCGACCAGGCGCATGGTGACCATCGGGTCCTGCTCGGACGGCTTGAGAATGAAGGTGTTGCCGGTGGCGATGGCCATCGGGAACATCCACAGCGGGATCATCGCCGGGAAGTTGAACGGGGTGATGCCGGCGCACACGCCCAGCGGCTGCATGATCGTGTAGGTATCCACGCCATTGGCCACGTTGTTGGCCAGCTCGCCCAGCTGCAGGTTGCCGATGGCGGCGGCGTGCTCGACCACTTCCAGGCCGCGGAACACATCGCCTTCGGCGTCCGGCAGGGTCTTGCCCTGTTCGGCGGTGAGGATGTGGGCCAGCTCGCTCATGTGCTCACGGATCAGCTGCTGGTACTTCAGGAAGATGCGTGCACGGGTGCCGATCGGGGTCTTTCGCCAGGTCTTGAAGGCTTCCTTGGCGGCGGCGACGGCGGCGTCCACTTCGCCGGTGGTGGCGAACGGCACCTTGGCCAGCACGTCCTGGGTGGCCGGATTGATAACGTCCTGCCAGTGGGAGGTGGCCGATTCGATGAACTGGCCATCGATCAGCATGCGGATACGGGGCGCTGCAACAGTCATGATGACAATCCCACGGGCTCGAAAGATGCTTGGCATTATTCACAGCACCCACCTCGATTTCCGGGCTGAATCCGCTTAATCTGGCCAACACGCCAGACGATTCATGTTAATTCTGTGAATTATTCAGCCACCCAGCGTCAACTTGGCCTGCGCCTGCTGCGGCTGCGCGAACAGCGCGGCTATAGCCAGGCCGACCTGGCACGTGCGCTGGGGCTGTCGGCCAGCTACCTGAACCAGATCGAGCGTAACAAGCGCCCGTTGACGCCGGCGGTGCAGAAGAAGCTGGGTGAGGTGTTGGGCGACGTTTCCTCGCTGTTCGACGAAGATGAGCCCGCCGCACTGCAGGAGGCACTGGGCGAGACCCTGCGCGACCTGGGCCTGGCGGAGGTGAGCGCGACCGAGCTGCGCGCCTTGGCCGGCAACCTGCCGCAGGTCAGCCGCGCCCTGCTGGACCTGCATCGGCGCCACCTGGCGCTGCGCGAACATGCCGCCGCCCTGGAATTCCAGCTGGGCGAGCCGGGTGCCGGCAGCACCCTGCCCGCCGGTGACCAGGTGCGCGAGTTCTTCAACCGCATGCACAACCACATCCCCGAGCTGGACGAACTGGCCGAGCGCCTGTTCGCCGAGTGGGGGCTGTCGCCCGGGCATGTGGCACCACGCCTGCGCCAGCTGCTGGCCGACCGCCATGGCGTGCTGGTGGAAGTGGCGGCGCTGCAGGCCGGGCGCGAGAAGCGCCAGTTCGATGCCGGTGCACGGCGGCTGTGGCTGCCCGATTACCTGGAACCGGGCCAGCAGGCGTTCCAGATGGCCGCCGAACTGGCCCTGCACGGCTACCTGCCGCAGATCGATGCGGTGGTGGCGCGTGCCGGCTTCACCGATGAGGCACGCATCGCGCAGGCGCGCATCGGCCTGTCGAACTATTTCGCCGGCGCGCTGGTCATGCCGTACATGCGCTTCCTGCGTGCGGCCGAGGCCAGCAGCTACGACATCGAACTGCTGGCGCATCAGTTCGGCGTCGGCTTCGAGGCGGTGTGCCATCGGCTGAGCACACTGGCACGGCGCAGTGCGCCGGGGCTGCCGTTCTTCTTCATCCGCGTGGACCGTGCGGGCAATGTGTCCAAGCGCCATTCGGCCACCGATTTCCATTTCTCGCAGGTGGGTGGGTCGTGCCCGCTGTGGATCGTCTACGAGGCGTTCAACCAGCCCGGGCGCATCCTTACGCAGACGGCGCGCATGCCCGATGGGCGCCGCCATTTCTGGCTGGCACGGCAGGTCAGCAGCGGGCCGGTGGGGCATGGCCAGCCGCGCAAGACCTTCGCGGTGGCGCTGGGCTGCGACCTGCAGCATGCCGAGCGGCTGGTGTATTCGCTGGGGCTGGATGTGCAGAGCCCGGGCAATTCGGTGTCGATTGGCCCGGGCTGCCGGGTGTGCCCGCGCGAGGACTGCATGCAGCGCGCGTTCGCGCAATTGCCGGGGCGGTAGGGTTGGTTCGGCAGGGCTGCGCCCTGCACCTGCCGAAGCCGAAGCCGAAGCAACAGCAACAGCAAAAGCTGGCGTTCCGTGGGATGGCGGGGCGGTGTCGGATTGCGGGGACGCCGTGAACCCGTCCCTGGGGGCTTGGCCGCGGCATCCATGCCGCGGACACCCCGCAATCCGACACCACCCCGCCTTCGACAGTTTCCTTCCATCTGTCGGAACGACGTATTGCTCTGGTAGGTGTCGACCTTGGTCGACACGGTGGATCCACGCAAGGCGTGGATCTACTACCGGGTCAGTAGATCGGCGTCACCTTCATCTGCGGCAACGGGCGCGGTGCGCCGTCGGTGAGGTCGGGGCCGAGGTCCTCCCAGCTGCGACCCTGTTCGACCATCAACCCCCACAGCTGCTGCGAGGCCAGCCGCTTGTCTTCCGAACCCAGCTTGTATGACGGTGGCGTCGGCTGGCCAGTGGCAACCATCGCGTACGCCGCGCGGTAGGCCAGCACCTGCTGCGCCGGGTCATCGGTGCGCGCCACTTCCAGCGTGTAGCGCTGGTAGGCCGAGGCCAGGTTGCGCCAGCGGATCCAGTAGTGGTTCTCGAACGAGAATGAGCAGAAGCGCGCGCCCGCCAGGCTGCCCTTGTCGGCGATGCGGGTCAGCACCTCCTGCGGCATGTCCAGGTTCATGCCGCCTTCGTCGCCCTGCAGGCTGACGTGCACGATGCGGTCGCGGTAACCCGGCGCGCGCGCCTGCAGCAGATCGCGCCAGTTCTGCATGGTCGCCACCACCGCGAACAGGAAACGCCCCAGTTCCGCGGCCGCCAACGGCGTGGCGATCGACTGATAGGTGCGCTGCCAGCCATGACGGTTTTCGGTGGGCAGGAACACCGCGTGTTCCAGCGACTGGCGGCCGCTGCTGCCGTGTCCCACCTCTTCAGCGTGCTGCGGGTAGACCAGGTTGATGGCGAAGGTCGGCCAGCGCGGCAAGGCGGCATCGAACAGATGGATCGGGAAGTTGCTGCTGATGCCGCCATCGGAGAACCAGCAGATGCGGAAGGCGGTGATCACCGGGCCACAGGTCTGCCCGGCACTGGTCAGCCCTTCCATGCTGTCGGCCACGTTGTGCTCCTGGTCGGCGGCAGGCGCGGTGGGTTCGCAGCGACGCTCGCGCCGCGAGGGCTCATGCAGCGGCACCGCGCTGATCAGCAACGGGAAGCTCAGGCTCATGCGCGTGGCCACCAGCACCGGCAGCTTCGGGCCCTGCGGCAGGTGGTAGTACCGTCGCCCCTCCACCTCCAACGGCGGGCCAGCTTGATCCACCAGCCACTGCACCACGCTGGACGGGAACAGCTGCTCGAACTCCTCGCGCAGGAACCAGAACTGCGCGCCACCCAGCGGCAGCGTACGCGGCTCGTTGTGCGACACGCAGGTGGTGATCATCTGCAGGCTGATCGCATGCGGGCTGTCCGGCTCGCCGGCATAGCGCGGTGCATCGTGCAGGTCGGCGAAGGTAAGCGGTGCATCCAGCGGCTTGCCGGACAACTGCTGCAGGCGCTCGTGCAGCCACTCGGTCAACGCCGGCTTGCGTGCATCACGGCCGAGGCCGCTGCACAGGCCCAGCAGATTGCGCCGCGCCACCCGCGCCACCCGCAGCGCGGCACCGGCCACGCCGGCACCGTAAGCGCACAGCAGCGACGGCAGCAGCGTGGCGGCCACGCCGCTCCAGCCACCACCCCACCAGCCCAGGCCGAGCAGCAGCGCCAGCGACACCAGCACTTCCAGCGGCGCGATCTCGAACACGGCAACGGCCAGGCACAGCAGCTTGTGCGGCAGGCGGGCATTGCCGGTCAGTACCACCAGCAGCCGATAGGCCGCACGCGCGCCCCGTGCCGGCTGGAACAGGCTGTAGATGAAGCCGCGCCGCGACAGCTGCGCCGACACCGCCGACAACCCGCCATAGCCGGCATCGCCAGGCAGGTGCTCGCCCGCCTGCTGGCGGCGATCACCGCAGGCTGCCGCGGCCGCCACCGCCGCAGCGATGGCGCCGGCCGAGGTGCCGCCGATGCTCTTGAAGCGATACTCGCGCGCCAGCGCCAGTACCGCATTGGGGTACACGATGCCGCTGGTGATGCCGCCTTTCATGACCAGATCGCAGTACTTCGCCGCCACGAGCCACCTCCCGTCTGTCGATGCACAGTATGGCAAGAGGGGCTCTCACAGCCTGAGAAACGAGCCACAGCCCTGCGCTTTGATTGGCCCTTGACCATTGGCCTCGACGCGTCCACCGTGGGCACGCCGAAGGTATCCCGGCCGTGGCATTGATGGCGGCCGGGATTTAAACGGGAATCCGGTGAAGGCGCCTCGCGCGCCCATTCCGGAGCTGCCCCGCAGCGGTGAATGGAAACGAATCCTGCCAACAGCACTGGGCTCGCGCCTGGGAAGCGGCAGGTAGTAGGTGGGCTGCGGCCCGTGTCCATCAGCCCGAATACCGGCCCCGGCCGGGGGACACGACCGTCCCCTGATTCGACCTGGAATCTCCGCGGGGAGGTTGCCGGGGCCGTCGTTGTCCTGCGCGTGCAGGCGATGCGGCCGCGCGCGTCCTTTTCACGGTATCCGGCCAGACCTGTTCACCCACGCGCTGATGCATGGGCCACCGCCGTTGCCGGCGGTCCATGCGGTACCTGACGATGACCGAGCTCCAACGTCCCACCCTGACCCTGCCCGCCGACGGCAAGCGCCTGCTGCTGCATTCATGCTGCGCGCCCTGCTCCGGCGAAGTGATGGAGGCGATCACCGCCTCCGGGATCGACTACGCGATCTTCTTCTACAACCCCAACATCCACCCGGTGAGGGAATACGAGCTGCGCAAGCAGGAGAACATCCGCTTCGCCGAGCAGCACGGCATCCCGTTCATCGACTGCGACTACGACACCGACAACTGGTTCAGCCGTGCGCGCGGCATGGAGAACGAGCCCGAACGCGGCATCCGCTGCACGATGTGCTTCGACATGCGTTTCGAGCGCACTGCGCTGTACGCGCACGAACACGGCTATGACACCATCAGTTCTTCGCTGGGCATCTCGCGCTGGAAGAACATGGCGCAGATCAACGACTGCGGCATCCGCGCCGCGTCGCGCTACGAGGGCCTGCAGTACTGGGACTACAACTGGCGCAAGGGCGGCGGTGCCAGCCGCATGATCGAGATCAGCAAGCGCGAGCAGTTCTACCAGCAGGAGTACTGCGGCTGCGTGTACTCGCTGCGCGATGCCAACCGCCATCGCCGCGAGAATGGCCGTGAGCGGATCAAGATCGGCCTGCTGTACTACGGGCAGGACGCTGGGACGCCGCAGGGCGATTGACCTGTGCCGCCGGGGCGGCCACGCTGGTCGCCCCTTCACGTTGTAGTGGACCTGCCATGACCGCCCTGCCCGCCGATGTCGCCCTGCTGGTGATCGACCTGCAGCCAGACTTCATGCCCGGCGGTACGCTGGCCTGCGACCAGGGCGATGCGCTGGTGGTACCGATTGCCGGTCTGCTGGCGCAGCGCCGCTACCGCACCGTGGTGGCGACACAGGACTGGCACCCGGCCGACCATGCCTCGTTCGCCAGCCAGCACCCCGGCCAACGCCCCTTCGAGACCATCCTGCTGCACGCGCAGCCGCAGACCCTATGGCCGGACCACTGCGTGCAGGGCAGCGCCGGTGCCGCCCTGCACCCGGGCGTGGACTGGACCGTGGCCGACCTGATCCTGCGCAAGGGCACGCGCCAACAGGTGGATTCGTACAGCGCCTTCCGCGAGAACCATGGCCCCGATGGCGAGCGCCCAGCTACCGGCCTGGCCGGCTGGCTGCACGAGCGCCGCATCCGCGAAGTGCATGTGTGCGGCCTGGCCCGCGACTACTGCGTACTGTGGAGCGCGCAGGACGCGGTGAAGTCCGGCTTCCGGGTGAAGTTCCTGTGGGAGCTGACCCGGCCGGTGACCGAGGCCAACGATACGATGGTGCGCGAGGCGCTGGGCAAGGCGGGGATTGCGATCATCTGACGGGCGACCGCCGGGCATGGCCCGGCGCTACCGCGCACGTCGCTTATGCCGCTTGCGCGCTCCTGCCCACGACAACACAATCGATTCATCCAGCCCCCCAACTACGCCCCCCTACAGATCGCGGGACGGCCGAACCGGGGGCTTTTCACTGGATGAAATCAGGATTCGGTAGTGCCGGGCCATGCCCGGCGGACGCGGGATGGGCGATTACCGGAACACCACCGTTCGGTGCCCGTTGAGCAGGATGCGGTGCTCCACATGGCGGCGCACCGCGCGCGCCAGCACCAGCGATTCGGTATCGCTGCCCAGCCGCACCAGTTCGCGCGGTGCCATCGCGTGGTCCACGCGGGCCACGTCCTGTTCGATGATCGGGCCTTCGTCCAGATCCTCGGTGACATAGTGCGCGGTGGCACCGATGATCTTGACCCCGCGCGCGTGCGCCTGGTGATACGGCTGCGCGCCCTTGAAGCTGGGCAGGAAGCTGTGGTGGATGTTGATCGCACGGCCGGCCAGTGCGCGGCACAGCGTGGGTGACAGGATCTGCATGTAGCGCGCCAATACCACCAGATCGATGCGCTCGCGCTCGACCAGGTCGATGATCTGCTGCTCCTGCACCGCACGCGTATCGGCGGTCACCGGCAGATGGTGGAACGGCACCTGGTAGGACGCTGCCAATGGCGCGAAATCGGCGTGGTTGGACGCCACTGCCGCGATGTCGACTTTCAACTGGCCGCTGTGGGCACGGAACAGCAGATCGTTGAGGCAGTGCCCCTGCTTGCTGACCAGCACCAGCAGGCGTGCGCGGCGGCGGCCATCATGCAGCTGCCAGTCCATGCCGAAGCCTTCGGCAAGCGTGGCCATGGCAGCGTACACGGTCTCCAGCGGCAGGCTGGCATCGCGGTCGAAATGCACGCGCAGGAAGAAGCGGCCGCTCTCCTCGTCGCCGAACTGCTGGGCGTCGAGGATGTTGCAGCCGTGGTCGAACAGCAGGCCGGACACGCGGTAGACGATACCGGTACGGTCGGGGCAGGACAGGGTGAGGATGGAATCGGGGCGCATGGCTCGAGTGTAGGGCAGCGACCTGCCTGCCGGATCGATGGTCACCGATGCAACCGACCTGCTTGGTTCAGTCCCAAGCGATACTTGGAACTCCCCGTGGCAAGCTGGTCGGTCATGAACCTGTTGCAACTGATCCGCAGCTTCACCCGCACCGCAGAGACCGGCAGCATTGCCGCCGCGGCCCGCATCCTTGGCATCAGCGCCACCGCAGTCGGCCAGAACATCAACCGGCTGGAGGCGCATCTGGGGGTACGGTTGCTGAACCGAAGTACGCGCCAGTTGGCCCTCAGCGAGGCCGGCGCGCTGTACCTGGCGCAGGTGCGCCACATCGAAGCCGACCTGGCGCGCGCGCAGGCGATGGTCACTGCCGGTGACATCGAGCCGGCCGGGCCGCTGCGCATCGCCAGCAGCAGCGCCTTCGGTCGCCATGTGCTTGCCCCCTTGCTGCCTTCACTGCAGCAGCGTTACCCACAACTGCAGCTGGAGCTGCGCCTGACCGACCGCGCCGTGCAGCATGGCCCGGAAGCGGTGGATGCCAGCATCCGCATCGGTGCGCAGCTGGAAGATGGCGTGGTCGCACGGCAGCTGGCACGCGTGCCCTTCGTGTTCTGTGCCTCGCCGGCCTATCTGAAAGCGCACGGCACCCCGCAGCAGCCCTCCGAGCTGAGCGGTCATCGCGGGCTGCTGCACCGCTTCCCCACCGATGGCCGGCCGCTGCGCTGGGGCCTGCTGAAGGATGGCCAGCGCGTGGACGCCGCACTGCCGCCGAGCATGGTCTGCGATGACATCGATGCACTGGCAACGCTTGCCGCGACCGGTGCCGGCATCACCCGGCTGGCCGCATTCGTGGCCGAGCCCTACCTGCGCGATGGCCGCCTGCAGGCGGTGTTCGGCGCCGACACGGCGTGGCGCCCGGAGCCGATGGAGGTCTATTTCTGCGTCAGCGACCGCCGCGACTTCACCGCCAAGATCCGCGCGCTGTTCGAGCACCTGCAGGCCGGCATGGCGCCGGCCTGGCGGGTGTGAGCCTCAGCGCGCCTTGAACACGCCGCGCGCGTCGCGCGGCTCGCAGCGCAGGTACTGCGGCGCCGGTTCCACGCTGTCGCGCAGCGCGGCGGCGGCATGCCACGGCCAGCGCGGGTCGTAGAGGATGCCGCGCGCCAGGGCCACGGCATCGGCGTGGCGATGGCGCAGGATCGATTCGGCCTGCTCGGGCTCGGTGATCATGCCCACAGCGATGACCGGCATGCGCACCTTGGCCTTGATCGCCGCCGCGAACGGCACCTGGTAGCCCGGGCCGACGGTGATCTTCTGGCGCTCGTCCAGGCCGCCGCTGGAGACATGCAGGAAATTGCAGCCGCGCGCGTCCAGCACCTGGGCCAGCGCTTCGCTCTGCACCAGATCCCAACCACCGTCGACCCAGTCGCTGGCGGAAATGCGTACACCCACGGCGACCTTGTCGGACACTGCCGCACGCACCGCGTCGAACACTTCCACCAGCAGGCGCAGGCGGTTCGGCAGCGAGCCACCATAGCCATCGGTGCGGCGGTTGCTCAGCGGCGACAGGAACTGGTGCAGCAGATAGCCGTGCGCGGCATGCAGCTCGATCAGCTCGAAGCCCAGGCGCTCGGCGCGCACCGCACTGGCGGCGAAGGCGGCGATGACCTCGGCGATGCCGGCCTCGTCCAGTTCCTGCGGTGCCGGATCGCCGGCATGGAACGGCAGCGGCGACGGCGCCACGGTGGACCAGCCACGCGCATCATCGGCTGGCAACTGGCCGCCGCCGTCCCACGGGCGCTTCACCGAGGCCTTGCGGCCGGCGTGGCCGAGCTGGATGCCCAGCGGCATCGGCGACCAGCGGCGGACGCTGGCCAGCACCTGTGCCAACGCGGCTTCGGTACCGTCGTCCCACAGGCCCAGATCGGCCCAGCTGATGCGGCCGCGCGGCTCGACCGCGGTGGCTTCCAGGATCAGCAGGCCAGCGCCCGACTGCGCCAGGTTGCCCAGGTGCATGGCGTGCCAGTCGCTGGCGCGACCGTCTTCGGCGGAGTACTGGCACATCGGCGCGATGACGATGCGGTTGGACAGGGTCAGGGGGCCGAACGAAATCGGCGAGAACAGCTGGCTCAAGACGGTGATGAACGACGTAGGGGGTGCGTATTGCACCGCCGCGCGGCTCGCGGATCAACCATCTGGATGGATCGCTGTTTCGCGGGGACGCATGATGGGTAGCGCCGGGCCATGCCCGGCGAACGTGCGGCGCGGCACCCCGTTTCCGCCGGGCATGGCCCGGCGCTACCCGGTAACGAGCCCTGCCAGCGCCTCGGCGCAATCGCGCTCGTCCTTGAACTGCAGCAGGTCGTCGGCACGGGTGCGGCCGCGGTTCAGCGCCGCCACCGGCAGCCCTGCCCTGGCCGCCGCCTGCACGAAGCGGAAGCCGGAATAAACCATCAGCGACGAACCCACCACCAGCACGGCGTCTGCCTGCTGCAGGTGCTCATGCACCGCTGCCACGCGTTCACGGGGCACGTTTTCGCCGAAGAACACCACGTCCGGCTTCAGCAGGCCGCCGCAGGACGGGCAATCGGGCACCACGAAGCTGGAGAAATCGGTCTCCAGATCGGCATCGCCATCCGGGGCGATACCGGCCTTCAGCGCGTCCCAGCCCGGATTGGCGTCCAGCAGGCGCTGCTGGAAGTCCTCGCGGCCGCTGCGGCGTTCGCAGCCCATGCAGCGCACCCGATCCAGTCGGCCATGCAGGTCGATCACGTTGCGGCTGCCGGCCCGCTGGTGCAGGCCGTCCACGTTCTGGGTCAGCAGCACCTGCAGCTTGCCGCGGCTTTCCAGGGCAGCCAGGGCCTGGTGGGTGCCATTGGGCCGGGCCAGGCCGAAGCGCGGCCAGCCCAGCAGGCTGCGCGCCCAGTAGCGCTGGCGGGTGGCCGCCTCGCCCATGAAGGCCTGGTAGGTCACCGGCGGCGTGCGTTTCCACTGGCCGTCGGTATCCCGGTAATCGGGAATGCCCGAGGCGGTGCTGCAGCCAGCGCCGGTCAGCACGAACAGGCGCTGGGCGCGGTCGATGAAGTCGGTCAGTGGCGGGATCATGGCTGCCAGATGGGGGCGCGGCGGCGCCCCCGCAAGCGCCGGTCCGTTGGCCGGGTCAGGCCGCCGGCAGCGGTGGCACCGCGATCGGGTGGCCTTCCTCGTCCAGCGCGATCATTACGAAGTGGCCGCGGGTACACAGCTTGCGCTCGCCGCTATGCAGGTCTTCGGCGACCAGCTCCACCTCGACCTTCATCGAGCTGCGGCCGACTTCGACGATGCGGCCGATGGTCTCGACCATCTGGCCGATGCGGATCGGCAGCTTGAAGTCGACCTGGTCGCTGCGCGCGGTCACCACCGTGCGGCGCGAATAGCGGGCGGCGGCCAGGAAGGCCGCCTTGTCCATCCACGCCAGTGCCTGCCCACCGAACAGGGTGCCGAGGTGGTTGGTGTGGTTCGGGAAGACGATTTCGGCCATGCGCACTTCGGTGGGCGGCACGGTCTCGGGGATCGGGGTCATGGGGGGTGCTTCGGTGTGTGGGGTCCGGTAATTTTATGCGACCGGCGTGACGGCCATCGGAACGCATGCGCAATGGCCACCTGGCAGCGGTGCCTGCGCAGGCCCCGCCCATGGCAGGCGCTACACTGCGCCACGCCCACTGCCAGGACCGCCCATGCCCGCACTTTCCGACCTGTTGGCCTTTGCACTGGTCTCGCTGGCCATGGTGATCACGCCCGGGCCGAACATGATCTACGTCATCTCGCGCTCGATCTGCCAGGGGCCGATGGCGGGACTGATCTCGCTGGGCGGGGTGGCGCTGGGCTTCGTGTTCTACATGCTGTGCGCGGCGCTGGGCATCACCGCCCTGCTGATGACGGTACCGTTCGCCTACGACGCGCTGCGCATTGGCGGCGCGCTGTACCTGCTGTACCTGGCCTGGCAGGCGCTCAAGCCGGGTGGCCGTTCGCCGTTTGCAGTGCGCGACCTGCCGCAGGACAGCCCGCGCAAGTTGTTCACGATGGGCTTCCTGACCAATCTGCTGAACCCCAAAGTGGCGGTGATGTACCTGTCGCTGCTGCCGCAGTTCCTGCACCCGGACAGCGAAGGCAGCGTGCTGATGCAGTCGATCGTGCTGGGCTCCACCCAGATCCTGGTCAGTGTCAGCGTGAATGGCATGATCGCGCTGACCGCTGGCAGCATCGCCGGCTTCCTGGCCGCGCACCCCACCTGGCAGATGGTGCAGCGTTGGGTGATGGGCACGGTACTGGCCGGGCTGGCGGTGCGCATGACGGTGGAAGGGCGGCGATAGCCGCTCTTTGTAGAGTCGGGCCATGCTCGACTGATCTTCGCGGACAGCAGTCGAGCATGGATCGACTCTGCAAAAGCCAGGCGCGCAACAAAAAACCCCGGCGATCGCCGGGGTTTTTCGTTGCGACAGGCTTGACCGGTTCGATCAGAAGTTCATGTCGAAGGCCACTTCGCCCTGCACGCCGACCTGGTAAGCCGAGACGCGGCGTTCGAAGAAGTTGGTCAGTTCCTGCACGTCCTGCAGTTCCATGAACGGCAGCGGGTTGCGCACGTTGTACTTCTTTTCCATGCCCAGCTTGGCGAAATGCTGGTCGGCGCAGTGCTGCAGGTACTGGCGCATGTCGCGGGTGGAAATGCCGGCCACGCCGCCGGACAGCACGTCCTCGGCGAACTGCACTTCGCACTCGATCGCCTCGGCCAGCATGTCGTAGACCTGCTGCTTCATCTCTTCGTCGAACAGGTCCGGTTCTTCCTCACGCACCACACGCACCGACTCGAACGCGAACTCCATGTGCGCGCTCTCGTCGCGGAACACCCAGTTGGTGCCCGAGGCCAGGCCCGGCAGCAGGCCACGCGAACGGAAGTAGTACACGTAGGCGAAGGCAGCGAAGAAGAACAGGCCTTCGATGCAAGCGGCGAAGCAGATCTGGTTGAGCAGGAACTGGCGGCGCTGTTCGCGGGTCTCGATGCGGGTCAGGCTCTGGATCGAGTCGATCCACTTGAAGCAGAAGTCGGCCTTCTTCTTGATCGAGTCGATGTTCTCCACCGCCGAGAACGCCTTGGCGCGCTCTTCCGGATCCGGCAGGTAATTGTCGAGCAGGGTCAGGTAGAACTGCACATGCAGCGCTTCTTCATACAGCTGGCGCGACAGGTACATGCGCGCTTCCGGCGCATTGAGGTGCTGGTACAGGTTCAGCACCAGGTTGTTGGACACGATCGAGTCGCCGGTGGCGAAGAACGCGACCAGCCGGTGGATCAGGTGGCGCTCACCCGGCGACATCTTGCTGTGCAGGTCGGTGATGTCGATCTGGAAGTTGATCTCTTCCACCGTCCAGGTGTTCTTGATCGCGTTCCTGTACATGTCATAGAACTGCGGGTAGCGCATCGGGCGCAGGGTCAGTTCAAAACCGGGATCGAGCAGCATCTGCTTGGGCTTGTCGGCCATGGGTGTTTCCTTGAATTCTCGGGTCAAAACGCCGGGCGTGGCCCGGCGCTACCTTGGTGTTTCCGTGCTGCAGCCGAGCATGGCTCGGCTCTACAGGTGCGAGGTGTTCGAGTGCCGACCAACGGTCGGCAGCCACCGCGCGGCGTGTTACTGGCAGGCCTCGCAGGCTTCCGGGTTTTCCAGCGAGCAGGCGATGGCTTCGTCCGGGCTGAACACCTTGGCCGGGGCCGCGCTGCTCACCGTGGTCTTGGCGATCTTGGTGGCCGGGCGCGAACGCAGGTAGTAGGTGGTCTTGATGCCCTGCTTCCAGGCGTACATGTACATGGAGGACATCGCGCCGATGTTCGGGCTTTCCATGAACAGGTTGAGCGAGGCCGACTGGTCGATGAAGGCGCCACGCTCGGCGGCCATGTCGATCAGCGAGCGCATCGGCAGTTCCCACGCGGTGCGGTAGACCTCGCGCAGCGTTTCCGGAATCTGCGCCACGCCGGCGATGGAACCTTCGGCCAGCTTGATGGCATCGCGCATGTCGGCGGTCCACAGGCCCAGCTTCTTCAGCTCGTTCACCAGGTAGCGGTTGACCTGCAGGAAGTCACCGGACAGGGTCTCGCGCTTGAACAGGTTGGACACCTGCGGCTCGACGCACTCGTAGCAGCCGGCGATCGAGGCGATGGTCGCGGTCGGGGCGATCGCGATCATCAGCGAGTTGCGCAGGCCGTGTTCCTTGATGCGCTCACGCAGGGCATCCCAGCGTGCGGTGTCTTCCGGCACCACGTTCCAGGCGTCGAACTGCAGTTCGCCGCTGGCGGCACGGGTGTCGTTGAACGACGGGTGCTTGCCGCGTTCCTGGGCCAGCTCGCAGGAGGTTTCCAGCGCGTGGAAGTAGATCGCTTCGGCAATCTTCTTCGACAGGGCGCGGGCTTCGGCGCTGTCGAACGGCAGGCGCTTGCGGAAGAACACGTCCTGCAGGCCCATGCAGCCCAGGCCGACCGGACGCCAGCGCAGGTTGGCGCGGCGGGCGGTTTCGATCGGGTAGAAGTTCAGGTCGATGACGCGGTCGAGCTGGCGCACGGCCAGGCGCACGGTCTCGGCCAGCTTCTCGAAGTCGAACTCGTTGTGCTCGTCGAAGTGGTTGCCCAGGTTGATCGAACCCAGGTTGCACACCGCGGTTTCATCGTTGGAAGTGACTTCCAGGATTTCGGTGCACAGGTTGGACAGGTGGATCACGTTGCCCGGACGCAGGGTCTGGTTGCTGGCGCGGTTGCACTTGTCCTTGAAGGTCATCCAGCCGTTGCCGGTCTCGGCCAGCGTACGCATCATGCGGGCGTACAGCTTGCGCGCGGAGATGGTCCGGTTGGCCTTGCCCTGGGCTTCGGCCTGCAGGTAGGCCTGCTCGAAGGCTTCGCCGAACAGGTCGGTGAACTCCGGCACGACGCGCGGATCGAACAGCGACCATTCCTGGTCGGCCTCGACGCGCTTCATGAACAGGTCCGGCACCCAGTTGGCCAGGTTCAGGTTGTGCGCACGGCGGGCTTCGTCACCGGTGTTGTCACGCAGCTCGAGGAAGTCCTCGATGTCGGCGTGCCAGGTTTCCAGGTACACGCAGGCCGCGCCCTTGCGCTTGCCGCCCTGGTTCACCGCGGCCACGGACGAATCCATGGTCTTCAGCCACGGCACGATGCCGTTGGAGTGGCCGTTGGTCGACTTGATCAGCGAACCACGCGAACGCACACGGGTATAGCTGACGCCGATGCCGCCGGAGAACTTGGAAAGCTGGGCGATGTCGCCGTACTTGGCATAGATCGACTCCAGCGAGTCCTGCGGCGAGTCCAGCAGGAAGCACGAGGACAGCTGCTCGTGGGTGGTGCCGGAGTTGAACAGGGTCGGGCTGGACGGCAGGTAGTCCAGGTTGCCCATGCGCTTGTACAGCGCCAGGGTCTCGGACACGTCCTCGCTCAGCGCGCTGGCGATGCGCAGGAAGAACTGCTGCGGGGTCTCGATCACCTTGCGGGTGTGCGGGTGGCGCAGCAGGTAACGGTCGTACAGGGTACGCAGGCCGAAGTAATCGAAGTTCAGGTCCAGCGAGATGTCGATGGCATCGTTGAGCTTGCGTGCGTTGGTCTGCACGAAGTTCAGCAGGCGGTCGTTGATCAGGCCGACTTCATGGCCACGGCTGACCGACTGCGAGAAGGCGTAGATTTCCTGGCCGGAGACTTCCTTGGCGATGTAGTTGGCCAGCAGGCGCGCAGCCAGGCGGCCGTATTCGGGCTCTTCACCGATCAGCAGGGCGGCGGTGCGGATGGACAGTTCGTCCAGCTCGCGGGTGGTGGCGCCGTTGTACAGGCCGGAAATGGTGCGGGTGGCCACGCGCATCGGATCGACGGCGTGCAGGCCTTCGGAGGAACGCTGCACCGCGCGCACGATCTTGTTCAGGTCCACCAGTTCGGTCGTGCCATTGCGCTTGGTCACACTCATCGCGTTGGCCGTCGGCGGCGACGTCAACAGGAATTCGCTTTCCTTCTCGATGGTGGCGCTGGATTCGGTGGTCACGGCGTGTGTCCTCTTGGCGTGATTGGTGGGTGCTCGATGCATCGGGTGACGCAGCCCGGGACATGACAGCCCAGGATGGCAGGACGGCGTCGCAGGGGATGAGACCCTGCGCCTGCCACTGCCGTTGGCGATCGCGGATGGGTACCCCGGGCATCCCTTGGAATTGGGGTTGCTGCGACCGACGGCCACAAGATAGTGGGGGTAGTGGGGTCCGTCAACGCCAAATGTAGTGAAATTCGGCAATCCCTTGCGCCGCAAGGATCGTGCCATCGGCGCCCGGATCAGACGCTTCAGACCTGCCGGAACGGGCTGCGCAGTCAAGCCCGAAAGGCATCATTGCGGTGGTACAACGCACCGCGAAAACGGAACAATGACAGCTTCACATGACAGTGATGAAACTGGCTAGGGACAACCCTGTGGATAGATGGTGGGCAGCCGGTGGGAATCCGGTGGACGGGTGACTTCCGGCCGGTGACGCCCGCGCGCTGACGGCGGATGCTGGCCGCTCGCTCCCGGAAAAGGATGCTCCGATGCACCTGCGGTTGCCCGCGCTGGCCCTGCTGCCCGCCCTGTTCATCGCCCCGGCGCTGGCCGCCGAGGGGCTGGACCTGCGTTCGGACCAGTGCGGCATCCATACCGACTACGACGTGCTGGTGGACAGCGGCGGCATCTGGCTGCGGCACGGCCCGCAGGCGCCGCATGAAGTGGTGTTCCACGACGGCGAGCTGAGCCTGGACGGCAGGATGGTCACGGTCAGCGCCGCCGACGCCGCCCGCCTGCGGCAGATGGAGGCCGGTGCCCGCCAGTTGATGCCGGCGGCCACCGCACTGGCCCACGAAGTCTCCGGGGTCACCTTCGATGCGCTGGACGCTGCCTTCGAGGCCATCACCGGCAAGTCCCGCAACCGCCAGATGCGGGCGATGCGCGGCGAGATGCAGGACTGGATCGACGCCAGCCTGGGCCGCGGCTACTGGGAACAGGAAGCCTTCGGCGACGGCTTCGACGCGCACATCGAGCAGATGGCCGAGACGATGGCCGGGTCGATGACCCGCAGCGTGCTGTGGCAGGTGTTCACCGGCCGCGCCGGGGCCATGGAGCGCCGCGCCGATCGCCTCGATGCCGAAGTCGACCACCGCATGGAAGCGCGCAGCCAGCAGCTGGAAGCCAAGGCAATGGCCCTTTGCCCGCTGGTGCGTTCACTGGCAGAGGCCCACGATGCGCTGGAAGTGCGCTACCAGGGACAGCCACTGCGGCTGCTGGAGCGCGGCGAGAGCGTTCGGGTGGAGCACGGCAGCGGCTCGGGGCTGCATGTGTCGGCCGGGCCGGATGAGCGGCCGTTGGGGAGCGCGGTTGCGCCCACCCGATAGCCGCGCCGTGCTGTCGTAGAGCCGAGCCCACGCTCGGCTGCTTTTCGGCACATCATGCAAAGGCAGCCGAGCGTGGGCTCGGCTCTACAAACGGCACTACCCTCACGCCCGGTGCGGGGTGCCCAGGTATTCGGCGCTCTGCATTTCGATCAGGCGCGAAGCAGTGCGCTCGAACGCGCCCTGCAGGCGCTGGCCGGTGTACAGCTCGATCGGCGAGGTGCTGGCGGTGCAGACCAGGTTGACGTGGCGGTCGTACAGCTCGTCGATCAGGTTGACGAAGCGGCGCGCGGCATCTTCGTTCAGGCGGTCGAATGCCGGAATGCCGCCCAGCAGCACCGTGTTGAACTCGTGCGCGATCTCGATGTAGTCCGAGGGCCCGCGCGGGCCCTCGCACAGCGCGGCGAAATCGAACCAGGCGATGCTCTTGCCGCGGCCACGGACCGGAATCTTGCGACCCTCGATCTCGATGTTGCCGGCCTTGGCCGGCTGGCCGCCACTCAGCTCGTTCCAGCGCGTGGCCAGCCACTCATCGCTGTCGGCCGCCAGCGGTGCGCGGTACACCGGCGAGCGGGTCAGCGCGCGCATGCGGTAATCCTCGGTGCCTTCGGCGTACAACTCGACGCAGAAGCGCTGCAGCAGGCCGATGGCCGGCAGGAAGCTCTCGCGCTGCAGGCCATTGAGGTACAGGTTCTCCACCGCCGTGTTGGAGGTGGTGACCAGGGTCACGCCCTCGGCGAACAGGCGCTCCAGCAACCGCGCCAGCAGCATCGCATCGCCGATGTCGGTGACGAAGAACTCGTCGAGCACCAGCACGCGCAGGTTGCTGCGCCATTCCTGGGCGATCTTCGCCAGCGGGTCGCTCTGGCCCTGGTGCTCGCGCAGGCGCTCGTGGACGCTGCGCATGAAGCGATGGAAGTGGGTGCGGTACTTCTGCTTGATCGGCAGGCCGTCGTAGAACAGGTCGACCAGGAAGGTCTTGCCGCGGCCGACGCCGCCCCAGAAGTACAGGCCCTTGACTGGCTCGGGCTTTTTCCAGAACGAGGACAGGCGGTCCAGCCAGCCGTCCTCGGCACTGTCCAGCAGGCCCAGGTGGATGCGGTCCAGCTCGGCCAGCGCCGCATGCTGGGCCGGGTCGTTCTGCCAGTCGCCACGGGCGACCCCTTCCGCGTACCGCTGCGACGGGGTCAACTCGGTTGCACTCATGCCGCTGCGCCCAGCCAATGTTTCACGCCGTGGGTCAGCGCGCCGCGCAGGTCGATCAGCTTGCGGTGGAAGAAGTGGCTGGTCTCGGGCATGCGCACCAGCTCATGCGGGAAGTCCAGCGTGTCCAGCCACTGGTAGACGGCCTGCGGGTCGACGATCTCGTCCTGCTCGCCCTGGATCACCAGCCAGCGCGCCGGCGGTGCGATGCCATCGAAATCCCAGCGACCGGCCGGCGGCGCGATCGAGATCAGCGCTTCCGGCTGCAGCGCGGCAGCGGCCTTCAGCGACACGAACGAGCCGAAGCTGAAACCGGCCAACCACAGGCGGTCGTCCGGACGCTGGCTGCGCACCCAGGCGGCGACGGCCTTCAGGTCGTCCTGCTCGCCCACGCCGTGGTCGAACTCACCGGCCGACGCGCCAACACTGCGGAAGTTGAAGCGCACCGTGGCGATGCCCAGCTCGCGCAGGGTGGTGGCGGTCATGGTGACCACCTTGTTGTGCAGGGTGCCGCCCTCGGTGGACAGCGGATGGCAGACGATGGCCACGATCGGCTGCACCGGCACATCGGCCTTGGGCAGGTCGACGACCACTTCCAGCGGGCCGGCCGGGCCGTCCAGTTCGAGGCAGGCGGTTTCGCCAGGGGCGACGGGGAACGAAGGCTTGTGCATGGCACCATGATACCGTCCCCTGCCCCCGCCCTGTGCCCGCCCCATGCTCTACCTGTCCTTGGCCGTGATCTGCAGCGTGCTGGTTTCGGTGTTGTTGAAGCTGGCCAACCGCCGCCAGCTGGATGTGGCGCAGATGGTCACCTGGAACTATCTGGTGGCTGCAACGCTCACCGCCGCGGTGCTGCAGCCGCCGCTGGATGCGCTACGCGCGCCGCATGCGCCGTGGCTGTCATTGCTGGCGCTGGCGGTGGTGCTGCCGTCGATCTTCCTGGTGCTGGGCCGCGCGGTGGCGGTGGCCGGCATCGTCCGCAGCGACGTGGCGCAGCGGCTGTCGCTGCTGCTGTCATTGGCCGCCGCGTTCCTGTTCTTCGGCCAGACCGCCACGCCGTGGAAGTTGGTCGGCCTGGCGCTGGGCCTGGTCGCCATGGTGGCGATCAGCCTGCGCCCGCGCGGACCGGCGGTGTCGTCCTCACCCGGTGGCTGGGGCTGGCTGCTGGGCGTCTGGGCCGGGTTCGCGGTGGTCGACGTGCTGCTCAAGCAGGTGGCGCTGTCGGGCACGCCGTCGATGGCGGCGGTGCTGGCCAGCTTCAGCGTGTCCTTCGTACTGATGCTGGCGCTGCAGCTGTGGCGGCACTTCAGTGGCCGCAGCCGGCTGGCCTGGCGCAACCTCGGCGCGGGTGCACTGCTGGGCCTGCTCAATGGCGGCAACATTCTTTTCTATGTGCACGCGCATCAGTCGATGCCGGAGAGCCCAGCCACCGTGTTCGCCGGCATGAACATCGGCGTGGTGGTGCTGGGTGCACTGGTGGGCGTGTTCGCGTTCGGCGAGGCAACCACGAAGTGGAACCGCGCGGGTCTTGCGCTGGCGGTGCTGGTGATCGGATTGATCGCCTGGGGGTGAGCGTTGGTTGCGGCGGGCCATTTCCGCGCCCGCGGTGGGATGTCACTTTTCTTTTCGCGCGAAAAGAAAAGTAACCAAAAGAAACGCGCCGCCAGCCGCGAGCCGGTGCTGTGCACCGGTACCCTGCGCTTCTCGGTGAACCAGGGGACGGCGCCGAACTCGCTGCGCTCAGACATCGGCGCCTCTTCGCCCCTGATTCACCTGCGATGCTCGGCTCGCTTGAAGGCGGACTGGTAGATCAAAAGCAACGGCAGCATCCGTGCCGATCAAGGTCACTCCCAGAGCAGATCCCCGGCGAACCTTATCTGTCGAAGCCCAGCAGCAGCGGGTCGTGGTCGGAGCTGCGCCACGGGCCCTGCACGTTGCGGCCCTGGTAGCCGCTGGCGTCCTGCTCGTCGGCGTTGCTGTGCCATTCGGCGGCGCCGCGCAGGCGCTTGGCCATGCCCGGGCTCAGCAATGCATGGTCGAGGCGGCCGGTGTAGCCGTTGTAGACGTAGCTGTAGGGATGCTCGACCTTGGCCACCTTGAACGCGTCCTGCCAGCCCAGGTCATGCAGGGTGCGGATCGGGTCTTCCATCGCGTAGGCGTTGAAATCGCCCAGCAGTACCGCGTCCTTTGCACCGGTACCGGTCGGGTCGGTCTGCAGCCAGGCGTGCAGCTGCTGCGCGGAGGTCACGCGGGTGGCGTTCCAGCAGCCCTGGTTGTCGTTGCGGTCGGCGTCGGCACCGGCGGCGTCGCGGCAGCCCTTCGACTTGAAGTGGTTGGCCACCACCACGAACGGTGCGCCCTGCTTGCCCTGGAAGGCCTGCGCCAGCGGCACGCGACTGTGCTCGACGAATGGACCACCGGTCAGCGTGGCCGGCTTGCCGACCGGCTGCAGGCGCGCGCTGCGGTAGATGATGCCGACCCGGATCGGGTTGTCGCCGGGGCCGTTGCCCGCGTCGACGAAGCGCCAGTCGCCCTGCGCGCCGCGGTCCCGGTTGAGCGCATCGACCAGTTCGGCGATGGCCGACTGCGGACCGTAGCCGTCGTTCTCCAGCTCCATCAGCGCGGCGACATCGGCGCCCAGCGCGTTGACCGTGGTGACCAGCTTGGCCACCTGCGCCTTGTGCTCGTCCAGCGTGCGCGCGCCGCGCAGGGTCGGGAAGCCACCGCCCTGGCCATCACCGTTGAAGAAGTTCTCCAGGTTGAAGGCCGCCACGTGCAGGCCGCCCGGCACGGTCGGCACCGCCGGACGCTTCAGCTCCGGCAGTTTCAGCACACCTTCGACCTGCAGGCGCGGCCGCCCCTGCGCGTCCATGTGCACGACACCTTCCACATTGCGCAGCTGCATGCCGGTACGCAGCACCGGGTTGGCCGGCAGGTAGGCCACGCTGGCCGGGTCGCGGGCATCGCTGCCGTCGTCCAGCACCAGGCGGCGGCGCTGGTTGTCGGCCATCACCTGCTCGTAGCCGGCAGTACCCGGCGCGGCCACTTCGGTCGGCTGCCAGAGGCGGCCATCGAAGGCCACGGTGAGCTGGCCGAAGCGCTCCAGGCCGTCGGTACCGGCCAGGGTCAGCGGTGCGGCGATGCGCACGCGCTGGCCATCCAGCACACGCCAGTCGGCCGGCGCGGCGGTCAGCACCACGGTGGCGCTGCTGCGCGCAGTGGAAGGCGACGCGACCGGTGCGGCCTGCGGCTGGGCCTGGGCAAAGGCGCCGGCCGGCAGCAGCAGGGACAGGGCAAGGGCGAGGGAACGGCGGCGCATCGACGGGCGACTCCATGGAAGAGGCGCACAGACTAACCCTGAAATGCGAAACCCCGCCTGCGCAGCGGGGGCATATGAGCGATCAGGCCTCGGTGGGCAAAGCCTGGGAATCGTAGAGCCGCGCCCATGCTCGGCTGCACCTGGCCACACCGCGCGGAGGGCAGCCGAGCGTGGGCTCGGCTCTACAGGAAGCAGCGCGTTGGGGCGTCTACTTCAGGTTGCCCAGCATCCAGTCCACGGTGGCGTGGATCTGTTCCTCGGTCAGCGCCGGGTTGCCGCCCTTGGGCGGCATGATGCCGCCGTCCGGCCCGGTGTAGCCCTCGATGGCGTGCTTGTAGAGGGTGTCCTTGCCCTGTGCGATGCGCTTGTCCCAGTGCGAATGGTCCAGCGTCGGCGCCATGCCCACACCGGTGGTGTGGCAGGCGGTGCACAGGTTGTCGAAGATGACCTTGCCGTCCTTGGTGCCGCCGTAGGCCACCTGCGACGCGGCCTTGGCCAGCGCGGCGGCCTTGGCGGCGGCCTGCGCGGCGGCGCCGGTGCTGCCGGCATAGACCGCGCCGGTGGGCGAGATGCGCTGTTCGGTGCGCTTGGCCGCGGCTGGCGACACCTCGGGCGGAATCCGGGTGTGGATGTAGGCGGCAAGGAGGATGAGGCCGAGGGTGATGGTCGCCAGCAGCGCGATCACCATGGAGAAGCGTTTCAGGAACTCCAGATCGTAATTCCGCACTCTTCGTTACCCCTGGCTGATAGTCGTTGGACCACGGCTGAGCGACTGCGTGATGGACCGAGTATAGAACGCGCTTTGCGTGCGACAACAGGCGTCACTGCTGGTGCGGCGCAACATGCGGCCGTGGCCGCATGCGGGTAGCGCCGGGCCGTGCCCGGCGAGCGCGAAGCGCGGCAACAACGGTCGAGGATGGCAACAGCCGCCGGGCATGGCCCGGCGCTACCGTTTTGCGGGGGCGCCGATCGCACGCAGGCAGAAGCTGCAGATCGCATCCACCAGCGCGTCTTCGTCGCGGTGTGCTTCGCGGCTGGGCGCGGTCGGGCCGACCATCGCTTCGGTGAAGGCGCCGACCAGGCAGGCGGCGGCCACATGCGCGTCCTGCGCCGGCAGCTCACCGGCCGCCACGCCCTCCTCCACCAGCCGCAGGAACACGTCACCGAACGCGCGGCGACCGCGCATGCGCTCGGCTTCCACGTCCGGGTCGACCGGTTCAACGATGAAGGCGTGCGCCAGCCCCGGCCCGGCCAGGGCGCGGCGGACGAAGGCGGTGATCGCCAGCCGCAGGCGCTCGCTGGCCACCTCCGGGCCGCTGGCGATGCGTTCCATGATCGCAACCTCGTGGGCCACGGCGGCGTTGAGCACCTCCACGAACAACTCGGCCTTGGACGGGAAGTGCCGGTAGATCAGGCCGGTGGACACCCCCGCCTGGGTCGCCACGGCGGTTACCGGAGCATTGCGCCAGCCGCCGGTGGCGACCAGCTCGCGGGTGGCCAACAGGATCCGTTCACGGGCCCCGGCCAGCCGTTCTTCCATCAGTGCAGAGCGTTTGTAGGCCATGTTTTGATTCTAGTTTCAATTTTTGAATTTGTATTCACTTCTTACCCGAACCCCGCTACGCTGGGGTCCAATCGCCCGTGCGGGCAGCGGTCCTGCAGACCGCCGCCCGCTCCCCCGCCGGGTGCGTCCATTTCCTGCCATCCCGCCGTGGAGCCACCACAATGCACGTGCCATCCCTGAACTTCGACCTTGGCGAAGACATCGACCTGCTGCGCCAGAGCGTGGCCCATTTTGCCGCCGCCGAGGTCGCACCGCTGGCCGCCGAGGCCGATGCCACCAATCAGTTCCCGCTGGCCCTGTGGCCGAAGCTGGGCGAACAGGGCCTGCTCGGCCTCACCGTGGAAGAAGAATACGGCGGCACCGGCATGGGCTACCTGGCCCACGTGGTGGCGATGGAAGAGATCTCGCGTGCTTCCGGCGGCATCGGCCTGTCCTACGGCGCGCACTCCAACCTGTGCGTGAACCAGCTGCGCAAGAATGGCAACGAAGAACAGAAACAGCGCTTCCTGCCGGGCCTGTGCAACGGTAGCCTGGTCGGCGCGCTGGCGATGAGCGAGCCGGGTGCCGGTTCGGACGTGGTGTCGATGAAACTGCGCGCCGACAAGCGTGGTGACCGCTACGTGCTCAACGGCAACAAGATGTGGATCACCAACGGCCCGGATGCCGACGTGCTGGTGGTCTATGCCAAGACCGACATGGACGCCGGCGCCAAGGGCATCACCGCGTTCCTGGTCGAGAAGGGCATGAAGGGCTTCTCCACCGCGCAGAAGCTGGACAAGCTGGGCATGCGTTCCTCGCCCACCTGCGAGCTGGTGTTCCAGGACTGCGAAGTACCGGAAGAAAACGTGCTGGGCCAGATCGGTGGCGGCGTGCGCGTGCTGATGTCCGGCCTGGACTACGAGCGCGTGGTGCTGTCCGGCGGCCCGCTGGGCCTGATGGCCGCAGCGATGGACGTGGTGATGCCCTACGTGCACGAGCGCCACCAGTTCGGTGAGGCGATCGGCAGCTTCCAGCTGATCCAGGGCAAGATTGCCGACATGTACGTGGGCCTGGGCGCCTGCCGTGCGTATGTCTATGCCGTGGCACGCGCCTGCGACCAGGGCCGCACCACCCGCCAGGACGCCGCCGGTGCCATCCTGTACGCCGCCGAGAAGGCCACTTGGCTGACCGGCCAGGCGATCCAGATCCTGGGCGGCAACGGCTACATCAACGAATACCCGACCGGCCGTTTGTGGCGCGACGCCAAGCTGTATGAAATCGGCGCCGGCACCTCGGAGATCCGCCGCATGCTGATCGGCCGCGAACTGTTCCAGCGCACCCTGTAAGGCCACCGCGATGACCGTCCTGAACAGCCAGCTGCAACCGGGCAGCGAAACGTTTGAAAGCAACCGCGCGGCCATGCAGGCCGTGGTCGACGACCTGCACGCCACGCTTGCCCGCACTGCACTGGGCGGAAGCGAGGCGGCACGCGCCAAGCACACCGCGCGCGGCAAGCTGCTGGTGCGCGACCGTATCGACGCCCTGCTCGACCCCGGCAGCGCCTTCCTGGAAATCGCGCCGCTGGCCGCGCACGGCATGTATGACGATGCCGTGCCCGCTGCGGGCGTGGTGGCCGGCATCGGCCGCGTGAGCGGCGTGGAATGCGTGATCGTGGCCAACGATGCCACGGTCAAGGGCGGCACCTACTACCCGATGACGGTGAAGAAGCACCTGCGCGCGCAGGAGATCGCCGAGCAGAACCACCTGCCGTGCATCTACCTGGTCGATTCCGGCGGCGCCTTCCTGCCGCTGCAGGACGAGGTGTTCCCCGACCGCGATCATTTCGGCCGCATCTTCTACAACCAGGCCAACCTGTCGGCGCAGGGCATTCCGCAGATCGCCTGCGTGATGGGCAGCTGCACCGCCGGTGGCGCCTACGTGCCGGCGATGAGCGACGAGACGGTGATCGTGCGCGAGCAGGGCACGATCTTCCTCGGTGGCCCGCCGCTGGTGAAGGCCGCCACCGGTGAAGTGGTGACGGCCGAGGAACTGGGCGGTGCCGACGTACACACCCGCATCTCCGGCGTGGCCGACCACATGGCCGACAACGATCTGCAGGCGCTGGCACGGGTGCGCGCGATCATCGCCCAGCTGAACTGGCGCAAGCCGGAGCCGGCGATGGCGGTGCAGGCGCCCGAGGAACCGCTGCTGCCGGCGCATGAACTGTATGGGGTGATTCCCGCCGATACGCGCAAGCCCTACGACGTGCGCGAAGTGATCGCACGCCTGGTCGATGGCTCGCGCTTTGACGAGTTCAAGCCGCGCTATGGCGCAACACTGGTTACCGGCTTCGCGCATCTGAACGGCTACCCGATCGGCATCATCGCCAACAACGGCATCCTGTTCTCCGAGTCGGCACTGAAAGGCGCGCACTTCATCGAGCTGTGCACCCAGCGCAACATCCCGCTGGTGTTCCTGCAGAACATCACCGGCTTCATGGTCGGCCGCAAGTACGAACAGGGCGGCATCGCCAAGGACGGTGCCAAGCTGGTGATGGCGGTGGCCTGCGCCAAGGTACCCAAGTTCACCGTGGTCATCGGCGGCTCGTTCGGTGCCGGCAACTACGGCATGTGCGGCCGCGCCTATTCGCCCAACTTCCTGTGGATGTGGCCCAACGCACGCATCGGGGTGATGGGCGGCGAACAGGCCGCCAGCGTACTGGCCACGGTCAAGCGCGATGGCATCGAAGCCAAGGGCGGCCAGTGGCCGGCAGCGGAGGAAGATGCGTTCAAGGCACCGATCCGCGAGCAGTTCGAGCAGCAGGGCCACCCGTACTACGCCAGCGCGCGCCTGTGGGACGACGGCGTGATCGATCCGGCCGACACCCGCCGCGTACTGGCCCTGGCGCTGTCGGCCAGCCTCAATGCCGCCCCGCAGCAGACGCGCTTCGGCGTGTTCCGCATGTAACCCGTGCCATGACCGAGCCTGTTGCCATGTTCACCAAAGTCCTGATCGCCAATCGCGGCGAAATCGCCTGTCGCGTCATCGCCACCTGCCGCCGCCTCGGCATCGCCACCGTGGCGGTATATTCCGATGCCGACCGCAACGCGCGCCACGTGCGCCTGGCCGACGAAGCCATCCACATCGGTCCGGCCGCTGCACGTGAAAGTTACCTGCGCGGCGATGCCCTGCTCGATGCCGCACGCCTGACCGGCGCGCAGGCGATCCACCCCGGTTACGGCTTCCTGTCCGAGAATGCCGACTTCGCCGATGCCTGCGCCGCCGCCGGCATCACCTTCATCGGGCCGCCGGCCAGCGCCATCCGCGCGATGGGCGACAAGAGCGCGGCCAAGGCATTGATGGCGAAAGCCGGCGTGCCGCTGACTCCGGGCTACCACGGCGACCAGCAGGAACCGTCCTTCCTGCGCGAACAGGCCGACGCCATCGGTTACCCGGTGCTGATCAAGGCCAGCGCCGGTGGCGGTGGCAAGGGCATGCGCAAGGTCGAGCGCAGCGAGGACTTCGTCGATGCGCTGGCCAGCTGCCAGCGCGAGGCGGCCTCGGCGTTCGGCAATGACCACGTGCTGGTCGAGAAGTATGTCGAGCGCCCGCGCCATATCGAAATCCAGGTGTTCGGCGACAGCCACGGTGAGGCGGTCTACCTGTTCGAGCGCGACTGCTCGGTGCAGCGCCGCCACCAGAAGGTGCTGGAAGAAGCCCCGGCGCCAGGCATGAGTGCAGAACGTCGCGCGGCGATGGGCAAGGCGGCGGTCGATGCCGCGCGCGCGGTGGGCTACGTCGGTGCCGGCACGGTGGAGTTCATCGCCGGCCCGGACGGCGATTTCTACTTCATGGAAATGAACACCCGCCTTCAGGTCGAGCACCCGGTGACCGAATACATCACCGGCACCGACCTGGTGGAATGGCAGCTGCGCGTGGCCTCGGGCTTGCCGCTGCCGCTGCGCCAGGAGCAGCTGGCGATCCACGGCCATGCCATCGAAGCACGCCTGTACGCAGAAGATGCCGACCGCGGCTTCCTGCCCTCCACCGGTACCCTGCGCCGCCTGCGCCTGCCGGCTCCGTCTGCCCATGTGCGCGTGGATACCGGCGTGGAGGAAGGCGACAGCATCACCCCGTACTACGACCCGATGATCGCCAAGCTGATCGTCTGGGACGTGGACCGCGACGCCGCGCTGCGCCGCATGAGCCAGGCGCTGGCCGACTGCCAGGTGGTGGGCGTGACCACCAATGCCGGCTTCCTGCGCCGCCTGGTGAACACCGATTCGTTCGCGCACGCCAAGCTGGATACCGCGCTGATCGAACGCGAACAGGCGGCATTGAGTGCAGCGGGCGATACGGATGATGCCCTGTGGCAGCTGGCCGCCGTGGCCGCTGTTGCAAGCACTGCCGGTGCCGGCAGCGATGCGCGCGACCCGCATTCGCCGTGGCAGGCGCAGGACGGCTGGCGCCTTGGCGCGTCCGCGCCGCGCGTATTGCCGCTGCAGCAGGGAGAGCGCCGGCACACGCTGAAGGTGTGGGCGCAGGCCGATGGCTGGCGCGTGCAGTGCGACGATGCTGCGCCGGTGCAGGTGATCGGCACGGCCAATATGCAGGGCCTGACAGTGCAGCTGGGCGAGCGCCGCTGGTCGTTGCAGCTGCTGCGCGACGGTGACCAGCTGTACCTGTTCGGCGCCGACGGCCAGCACCGTTTCACCCTGCACGATCCGGTGGGTGAATCGGACCACGCCGTGGCCGACGCCGGCAGCCTGCTGGCGCCGATGCCGGGCAAGATCGTTGCGACGCTGGTCGCCGCCGGTACCGAGGTCAAGCGCGGCACGCCGCTGGTGGTGCTGGAAGCGATGAAGATGGAGCACACGCTGCAGGCACCGGCGGACGGCACGGTGAAGGGTTACCGCGCCAAGGCCGGCGACCAGGTGGGTGACGGTGCAGTACTGGTGGACTTCGAGGCGGCGTGAACGCCGCGGCGGCGACCGCTCAGCGGTCGTCGCCCACCACCACCCGGCCAGCAGGATCGAATTCGGCCGTGTCCAGCGTGGCACTGCGCCAGCCCAGGCCGCAGATGGCCATCGCGCTCTGCCCGATGCCGTCGAAACCGAAGGCACGATCGACATCGGCATCGTTGATGGCTGCGGTGACGAATGCCGCCAGGCCACGCTCGGTCGCGCACAGGTACAGCAGCTGCGAGATGTGGCCGACATCCAGCGTCACCGCACGATACGCCTTGGCGTGGTTGCGGTACTTCCAGAAGCAGCGGTCGTACCGCGGTGCCAGCACCAGCAGCGCCGGTGCATCGGCGAACCACTCCTGACCGGACAGCATCCGCCGTGCCAGCGTGGGCAATGCATCGGGCGGCGGCGAGGGCAGCGGCAGCACGGCGTGCTGCACCGGGTGGTAGTGGTACAGGCCCGGTGCCAGTCCTTCCACGTTCTGCACCAGCAGGAAACCTTCGGTGGGATGCAGGCCGCCACCAGAGGGCACGTTCTTCTTCAGGAACTCGGTATCACGCTCGACCTTCTGCACCGCGTGGGCCATCAGCGTGCGCTGCAGCACCTGGGCCAGCAGCGGCAATGGCAGCGCGCGCTGCGGGTCGAAATTGCGGCAGGTCGTGCGCTGCGCCAGCAGCGCGTCGAACGCGGCCTCTTCACTGCGCGGCAGCGGCTGGTAGTCGCCCTGCAGGGCCTGCACCACCGGTGGTGGCGGCCCCAGCCGCTGGCGCAGGCCGGCAGCGGTATCCAGCCCCTGGCGACGCATGTCCTCCACGCTGTCCACCGCCTGCCAGCGCGCATGGCGATGGGCCAGTGCGGCCAACGGCCACCACTGGCTGCGTCGCAATGCCTCATCACGCATCTGGTGCCCGACCTCATCCGGCGGGTCGGTCAGCACCAGCCCCTGCTCGACCAGGCGCGCCAGCATCGCCGGAGAGGTGCCGGCCGGCGGTTCGCTCCAGCGGTGCGCGCTGAGCTCGCCCAGCAGCTGGCGCTCCTCGGCGTCCACCGGCAGCGGCTGGTCCAGATGGGCGGCCAGGGCCACCCAGCTGATCTGGCTGTCCATCTCGGCCTGGCCGGCCAGCATCGCGCGCAGGTCCAGGGTGACCGACTCGCGGGGCTCGAACATCAGGCTGGCGCAGCGGCGCAGGCGCATGGGTTTCCTTCCTTCTGCCGCACAACCGGCATAGCAGCAACGACCGCGACGCGGCCAACTTTAGCGACATGCACGCCACCGCCCTCAATGGCAGGCTGTCGCGGCCGATACGAGAAACTCAACCTACGGACGATCTCCATGAGCACCCATCCCCGCCTTTCCGCCGAAGACGCCAGCACCCTGCTGGACCACCTCATCGGCAACGACGACTTCCGCAACCACTTCACCGCATCGCCGGGCAAGGCCCTGGCCTCGATCGGCCTGGACGGTGCCGTTGGCGAGAACGACTGCATGAAGATCGGCACCCTGGCTTCGGTCGAGGAGCTGCGCCGCACCCGCGATTCGCTGCATGCATACCTGAGTGCCTCGACCGCCTCGATGACGGTGGTGTTCTGCTTCGAAGCCGACCGGATCGACGAGCGCGTCAACGCCTGAGTCCGCATCAGCGCGGTACCCGCACCGACGTCGCCTCCGTGGCGATGTCGTGCACATTCAGGGGCTGCCAGACCTGCATGGACGCCACCTCGGCAATGGCCTGACCGTGGTGCCGGGCCAGCCAGGCCTGCTCGCGGCGCACGCCGGCAGTGTCCTGCTCGGCACGCAATGCCTGCAGCAGCACAACATGGGCCTGCACCGGTTCGCTGCCATCAAAGGTGGGCTCGAGCAGATGGCGTGCCGCTTGCGGACGCTGTTGCGCCAGTTCGGCCATCGCCAGCACAACCCGGCGCCACTTGCCCACCACAGGGCTGCGCTGCCGCTCCAGCAGTTCGCCGTGGTCACGCAGCCACTCTGCGGCCAGCGCATGCTGGCCCTGGCGCTGGGCCAGATAGGTCAGGGCCAGCAACTGCAGACTGCGGCTACCCACGGCGGAGTCGTCGTTCTTCCGCAGCAGCGGTCGCAGCATGGCGGCGATGGATTCAAGCTCCTTCGCATCGCCGGCCGTGCACAACGTGGTCACGGTGGCGTGTTGCAGCCGTTGATGGATCTGGTAGTCGATCAGATCCGGTGCCGGGCCATCCGCAGCGATCGCGGCATGCAGGCTGCTGCAATCACGCTGCTCCGCAGCCACCAGCAGGTTTGCCCGCAGGCGCATGCGCTGTTGCAGGTCATCCCCCCGCGGCAACCGCATCAACAGCTGCTGTGCCTGTGCGTCCAGGCCCTGCGCAACCAGCACGTCCACATCCAGGTCGTCGGCCTCGTCATTGCCGCGCAGCATCTGTGCCTGGTGCAAGGTGCGCATTGCCTGCTGCGGCAGGCCGAGGCCCAACTGTGCCCGCGCCAGATGGATCATCGGATACAGCCGCAACGGGTCCTGAGGCACCGTCGCGGCGCGCGCGTAGGGCACGGCCTCGGCGAAGCGATTGTCCTGCAGCAGCCCCCAGGAGGTATTGGACAGCCCCGCAAACGAATCCGGATAGATCTTGGCCAGTGCACGCCACTGTTCCAGCGGCCAGCCACCGGGTTCCAGTTCGGCCTGCCAGCCCTTCAGGTACAGGCGCTCACGCGCGGGCAAGCGCTGCTGCTGGGCCAGCGCGTGCTCCAGCGCGTCACGCGCGTCCGCAACCTGCGCAGTGCGGGCCAGCAGCTTGGCCACGCCCATGTAGGCCAGGGCGAAACCGGGATCGATATCGATCGCCGCCTGGTAGAGGTTGCGTGCTTCTTCGAAGCGACGCTGGCCCAGTGCGCTTTCGGCCAGGGCAAACGCACGCAGTGCGCGCAGGTCCTGGGTCGATGCCCGCGGCAGCGGCAACGACTGTTCCAGGCTTGCCACCGATTCGCCCAGGCCACGTCGCAGGCGTCCGACCACGTCGTCCACCGCGAACACCATCTGATCGGATCGATCCGCGGTGGCGGTGAACGTCTGGATCACCTGGCCGCTGCCCGGTGCTGCGACGTCGATGGCGAGCTCGTAGCCACCGATCTTCTGCCGCACCGTCGGCAGCAGCACCGCTCGCGCACCTTCACGTACCGCAACATCGACGGCAGTATCCCGGTTGAGCCGGGTATCGCCCGAGAGCCGCGCCATTTCCAGGCTTTCGCGGATCTTGCCCTCGGACAGCACATTCACGTAGCGCGACTGCTCCAGCGCGATGCGGATCGCGTGCCGCATCGAATCGTCGAAGATCGGATCACCGGTGAGATTGTCGACATCCCCGAGTACCACCCAGTCGCGTTCGGCAAAGGCGATCGCCGGCTCCGGCCGCAGCAGCAGCCAGCCGCCCAGCACCGCCACCGTCAGTACCAGACCTTCAGCGGCCAGCACCAACGGCTGCCGCCACAGCGGCAGGTCGCGGCGCGCCTTGGCATTGGCACGTGGCATGCGCAGCGGCGCCGAGCCGATCTCGCCTACTTCGATCACTTCCTGCACCACCGGCACGCCCTTGAAGCGCCAGCGCCCGTGCGACTTCCACAGCAGGCGCGCGCCGCGCTCGCCCAACGCATCGGTGGCGCGGCGGGTCAGTGATTCGGCCACGGCCGACAACAGGATCTGGCCAGGCCGTGCCAGCATCATCAGGCGCGCCGCCATCGGCTTGGCCAGCCCTTCCACTTCCATCGACTTGGCGCCGGCGCGCACCGCTTCGGGACTGTTGTCCCAGGTCAGTACGTCACCCACATGCAGGCCGGCACGCGCACGCAGTTCAATCGAACGCTGCTGGCCCAGCGTGTGCAGTTCGCACTGGTAGTCCAGCGCGAAACCGAGCGCATCGATGGCGCGCTCGAACAGCATGAACAGGCCGTCGGAGCGATCGATCAGCTGGCCATTCCAGCGGTGCTGCAACACCAGCACCAGGCGGTCGTGTTCCTGGAACAGGCTCGCGGCCGCGACGTCGCCGATCCGCTCGACCAGCTGCAGCGAATCACACAGATCGGTGAACAGCAGGGCGCGTAGCTGGGGGCTATGCGGGGCTGACGTTCCGTTGTCGCCATTCATCGCCTGCATCTCCCTATGGGCCGTCCGGAGCATCCACCCAGCGCAGGCAGTTGCCACCATCGCGCTTGGCCTTGTACAGCGCGCGGTCCGCGCTGGCATACCACTCGCTCCAGCCGGCCTCCGGCGCCAGCAGGCTGGCACCGATGCTGACCAGGCTGACATGCGGCGTGCCATGACTGCGTTCGAGCAGGCCATGCACCGCGCTGAGGATGAACTCGGCCGCGTGCTGCACGATCTCGTGATTGCCACGGCGCAGGATCAGGCAGAACTCATCGCCGCCGAGGCGGCAGGCCAGGTCCTGCTCACCGGCCATCGAGCGCAGGATGTTGCCCATGCTCTGCAGCACACGGTCGCCGGCCTGGTGGCCGTGACGATCATTGATCTGCTTGAAGCGGTCGCAGTCGATCAGCAGCAGGGCCTGCGGCAACCCGTCACCGTCGGCGCGGCACTCCTGCAGGTACAGGGTCAGGCCACGGCGGTTGTGCAGCCCGGTCAGTTCATCGGTACGCACCAGCTCACGGGTGTGGGTCAGCTGATGGGTGGTGATGTACAGATTGTCCAGCGCGGTTTCCAGATCATGGTTGCGCCGGCGCAGCTGGCTGATCAGGGCCTGCTCGTTGGTCAGCACGCGCATGATCGTGCGGCGCAGGAAGTAGGCGACCAGGCCGGGATCGGATTCCACCAGGCGATGGAAATCGGCCGGGCCCAGCTCCAGTACTTCGCAGTCGGCCAGCGCGCGTGCACTGGCGCTGCGCAGGTGATCACCGACCAGCAGGCCAAGCTCACCGAAGAACTCATGCTGGCCGAGCGTCTTGATCACCAGGTCCTCGCCGAAGTCCAGTTCGATCTGGCCCTGGAGGATCACATACATCCGTTCGCCGCGATGGCCACGCTGGAACAACCACTGTCCGGCATGAAGCTTGCATGGACGGGCAAATCTGGCGAACAATGCCACCTCGGCAGCGGACAGCAGCGCGTGCACGATCTCGGCCATCGCCACCCGGGCGATACCTGACGTCACATCACTGTTCTCGGCCGCACCCCTGCCGGTCATTCCCTGCACCCGCCGCCAGCGTCCCCTGGTGAGCCGCGGAGCATAGCACCGCTTTAAAGTGTGCGCCCTATCTCATTTTGACCCTTCTGCCGATCTTGATTGATGTGAAGATCGATGGTGGCCCGTTCTGGTCACGGGTGTCCGGGCAAAACCCCTGCTGGATCAATCCGATGCCGGGTTTCACAGGGTTTCGGCCAAGTTGCCGGCACACGGGGTGCGCCTGATTGACGCTGCCTGCTGGCCGCGCCTTTGCATCGATACAACAACGCCGGCAGGTCCCCCGACCGGCCGGCGTTGTCTGGCCCTTCCCTGGCCACCCTGATCGCTCTGAGGCCCGGTAGTGCCGACCGCTGGCCGGCAACCATCTGGACCTCGGGAACATCGACGGGTTGCCGGCCAGCGGCCGGCACTACCGCATCACGCAGCGCGTTCGCTGCGCCCGCCGTGGAACTGCTCTTCCTCGGTCGAGCCGGTCAGCGCGGTGGTCGACGACTGGCCCTGCTGGATCGCCTGGGTCACCGCGTCGAAGTAACCGGTACCGACCTCACGCTGGTGCTTGACCGCAGTGAAGCCACGCTCGGCCGCTTCGAACTCGGCTTCCTGCAGCTCCACGAACGCGCTCATCTGGCGGCGTGCATAGCCGTGGGCCAGGTTGAACATGCCGTAATTCAGCGCATGGAAGCCGGCCAGGGTGATGAACTGGAACTTGTAGCCGTAGCTGCCCAGCTCGCGCTGGAACTTCGCGATGGTGGCGTCGTCCAGGTTCTTCTTCCAGTTGAAGCTGGGCGAGCAGTTGTAGGCCAGCAGCTTCCCGGGGAACTTCGCATGGATCGCCTCGGCGAACCTGCGTGCGAATTCCAGATCCGGCTTGCCGGTCTCGCACCACACCAGGTCGGCGTAGGGTGCATAGGCCAGGCCACGGCTGATCGCCTGGTCCAGGCCATTGCGGGTCTTGTAGAAGCCTTCGACGGTGCGCTCACCGGTGGTGAACGGCTTGTCGTTGCCGTCGATGTCACTGGTCAACAGATCCGCTGCTTCGGCATCGGTGCGCGCGATCAGCAGGGTCGGCACACCCAGCACGTCGGCGGCCAGGCGCGCGGCGTTGAGCTTCTCGATCGCCTCACGGGTCGGCACCAGCACCTTGCCGCCCATGTGGCCGCACTTCTTCACCGAGGCCAGCTGATCCTCGAAGTGCACGCCGGCGGCACCGGCCTCGATCATCGCCTTCATCAGTTCGAAGGCGTTGAGCACGCCGCCGAAACCGGCTTCTGCATCGGCCACGATCGGCTGCAGGAAGTCGATGTCATCCTTGCCTTCGGCATGGTGCAGCTGGTCGGCGCGCAGCAGCGTGTTGTTGATGCGCTTGACCACCGCCGGCACTGAATCGGCCGGGTACAGCGACTGGTCCGGGTACATCTGGCCGGCCAGGTTGGCGTCGGCCGCCACCTGCCAACCGGACAGGTAGATGGCCTTCAGGCCAGCCTTGACCTGCTGCATGGCTTGGTTGCCGGTCAATGCACCCAGCGCGTTGACGAACTCGCGCTCATGCAGCGACGCCCACAGCTTCTCCGCACCCAGGCGGGCCAGCGAGTGCTCGATGTGGACGGTGCCGCGCAGGCGCACCACGTCGGCGGCGCTGTAGTTGCGCTGGATGCCTTCCCAGCGCGGGTTGGTATCCCAGTCGTGCTGGATCTGTTCGGCAGTGGGCAGCTTGCTCATGTCTTTCTCCAGTTCGGTTCGTGCGTGCAGCGGGGAGGGAAACGGCGTGGAAACGCGGGCGGGAGTCAATCGATGCGCGCGTAGGCCGGCAGGGTCAGGAAATCGGTCAGTTCGTCGCTGCGGCTCAGTTCGCCGAGCAGGGTGATGGCTTCGCCGATGCGTGTACCACCGGGCAGCGCGGCGGTATCGCCCAGCCGTGCCGGCAGCTGCGAGAGAGTGGAATCCAGCAGCGCCAGATCGATCGCGGTGCCGTCGTCCAGTTGCTGGCCCGGCGTATGCAGCCACTGCCACAGCTGGCTGCGGCTGATCTCGGCGGTGGCCGCGTCCTCCATCAGGTGGTGGATCGGCACGCAACCGTTGCCATCCAGCCACGCCGCCAGGTAGCGCACGCAGACTTCCACGTTGCCTTCGAAGCCGGCACGGGTGATGGTGCCCGGCGGGCGCGCGATCAGTTCATCGCGGCCCACGCGCACATCCTGGCGCAGCACGCTGTGCTGGTTCGCACCGGGCATGTGTTCGTCGAAGATCGCCATCGCCACTGGAATCAGCGCCGGATGCGCAACCCAGGTGCCGTCATGGCCGGCGGTGACTTCGCGCAGCTTGTCGGCGCGCACCCGGGCCATCGCCTGTTCGTTGGCCGCGGCATCGTTGTTGATCGGGATCTGCGCGGCCATGCCGCCCATCGCATGCGCACCGCGGCGGTGGCAGGTCTGGATCAGCAGTTCCGAATACGCCTTCAGGAACGGCTGGGTCATGGTCACCTGGCCGCGTTCGGGCAGCACGCGGTCGGCGTGGCGGCGGAAGGTCTTCAGGTACGAGAAGATGTAATCCCAGCGCCCGCAGTTCAGGCCGACGACGCGGTCACGCAGTGCGTGCAGGATCTCGTCCATCTCGAACACCGCCGGCAGCGTTTCGATCAGCACGGTCACCTTGATCTGGCCGTGCGGCAGGCCGAGCATGCCTTCGATGTGCGACAGCGCGGTCTCCCACAGCGCGGCCTCTTCCATGCTCTGCAGCTTGGGCAGGTAGAAGTACGGGCCGCGGTCCTTGGCCTGCAGGGTGCGGGCGTTGTGGAAGGCGAACACCGCCGCGTCGAACAGGCCGCCGGCGATGAACTGGCCGTCGATGCGCACGTGCTTCTCGTCCAGATGCCAGCCGCGCGGCCGCACGATCAGCACGGCCTGTTCGTCGTACGGGCGCAGCGTGTAGTGCTTGCCATTGGCGGCGGTGAATTCCAGATCACCACGCACCGCCGCCGCCAGCGACTGCTGCCCGGCCAGCAGGTTGCGCCAGGTCGGCGAGGTCGAATCCTCGAAGTCGGCCATGAACACCTTGGCGCCGGAGTTCAGCGCGTTGATGACCATCTTTGGGTCGGTCGGGCCGGTGATCTCGACGCGGCGGTCCTGCAGCGCGGCCGGCAGCGGCGCAACGCGCCAGTCGCCGCTACGGATTGCGAGGGTGTCTTCACGGAAGTCCGGCAGGCCGCCCTGGTCGAAGAACGCCTGGCGTTCACGGCGGGCCTGCAGCCGTGCCTGCCGGCCCGGTTCCACCGCACGGTGCAGCGACACCAGCAGGGCCAGCAGCGGCGCCGGCAGCACGGTGTCCTGACCGGCCACGCGGGTCGCCAAGGCGATGCCGGGGGTGGCCTTGCTGGCAGGGGTGGGAACAGCGGAAGCGACGGCGGACATGGGGCGACTCCAGCGGTGGGGAACGCCTCCACGGTGCCGCCCGGGCCGAGTATTTGGCAAAACAGTTTTTGCAATGCTCTACATAAGTTGTGCTAATACTTGTAACGCCATGACCACGCGCCCCTCGCCAAGTCCGCGTTTTTCCTACAAATCCGACCGGTTGAAGCCGTTGCGCGCGTTCTGCCAGACCGTGCGTCTGGGCTCTGTCTCACGGGCGGCTGAGGCATTGTTCGTCAGCCAGCCGGCCATCAGCCTGCAGTTGCAGGCCCTGGAACGGGAGCTGGGCGTGCCGTTGTTCGAGCGCAGCGGGCGTCGCCTGGTGCCCAGCCGCGAGGGCCAGCTGCTGTACGAAATGGCGCAGCCGCTGGTGGAGAACCTGGACGGGCTGGAGGCACGCTTCCGCGACAAGGTACGCGGCCTGGATGCGGGCGAGCTGAACATCGCCGCCAACAGCTCGACCATCCTGTACCTGCTGCCGAAGATCGTCGAACGCTTCCGCCTGCACTACCCGGACGTGCGCCTGACCCTGCACAACGCGATCAGCGCCGACGGCACCGACCTGCTGCGCGAGGATGCCGCCGACCTGGCGATCGGTTCGATGACCGATGTGCCGGCCGACCTGACCTACGCCCCGGCCTACCGCTTCGAGCAGGTACTGATCGCGCCGCACGATCATCCGCTGGCCAACGGTGGCGAGCTGGAGCTGGCCGACATCGCGCGCTATCCACTGGTGCTGCCACCGAAGCGGCAGATCACCTATCGGCTGGTCGACCAGGTGTTCCAGCGCCACCGCATCGCCTACACCGTGGCGCTGGAGGTGGGCGGCTGGGAGGTGATCAAGCAGTACGTGGCGATGGGCATGGGCATTTCCATCGTGCCGGCGCTGTGCCTGCACGAGGCCGACCGCGAGCGGCTGGCGGCGCGATCAATGAAGCGCTGGTTCCCCGAGCGCAGCTACGGCGTGATCGTGCGCCGCGGCAAGGCACTGTCGGCGCAGGCGCGAGCGTTCATCGAGCTGATCCAGCCGGAGTTGTTCAGTCCGCGCGATTACGACCAGAGCGGGCATTCCGAGCGGTAGGGGTGTTCGGCAGGGCTGCGCCCTGCACCCGCAGAGGCCGAAGCAACAGCAACGGCGACAGCGGGCTTTCCGTGGGATGGCGGGGTGGGTCCGGTTACGGGGGACGCCGTAAATCCGTCCATGGAGGCTCGGTCGCGCCATCCATGGGGCTCACGCCCCCGCAACCGGACCCACCCCGCCTTCGACAGTTTCCTGCGATCTGTTGGAACGGCTCTTGGGGTCAGATCCGTTTTCCGCAGGAAAACGGATCTGACCCCGGATTCATTTCGATATCTGACAGATTGTGTCGACCAAGGTCGACACCCACCAACAGCACACGGAATCTGTCGAAGGTGGGGCGGTGTCGGATTTCGGGGGGTCCGC
>NZ_LLXT01000128.1 GCF_001431625.1 Stenotrophomonas geniculata ATCC 19374 = JCM 13324 | reverse complement strand
GCCGGACCCCGGAGGGGGGTTCACGGCGTGTCCTGGCTGAGGCCCCCTGCCTCCCAAGCACAACAACGACTCGGCGCCAAACGCCTCAACCCCGCGCTTTACTCGGATTCACCAGATTCCCGAAGAAGATCGCGTTGATCAGCAGCCGGTCCGTCCCGTGCCAGTACTTGCGGTGCGCCGGATCATCGGCGAACAGCACCACGTTGCCCTGCCCCTGCGCCGACACCAGCAACCATGCACTGCCCGCCACCCGCGTACGGTTGCGCTCGGACAGGTAACCATTCACCCGCGGTGGCGTATCAATGCGCACCACCGTCGAGAACGGATTCGTGCTCGGCTGCAGCGTCACCGTGTTCTCCTTGTTGATCGCCAGCTGCCGGCGCGGCACGCCGAACGCCAGCGGATGGCTGGTATCAACATCGGCACTGAGGATGTTGCCGCTCACCCGCTCGATCGCGGCGATGTCGCGCTGGTCGCCGAACGCGCGGCGGCTTTCGTCAGCAGCGTCTTCTTCCTTGCCGAGCTTCTCGCCGTCGGCCAGCTTCTGTTCGATCGCCCACTTCGAGGCACTGCCGTAGGTCACCAGCGAACCACCGGCCTGCACCCAGCGCTTCAGTGCAGCCACTGCCGTGGCATCGACGCCCGTATAGGTACCGCCGGACAACACAATCGTGGTGTAGCGGTCCAGCGGCACCTTGCCCAGCTGCTGCGGGTCCAGCTTGCTGGCCGGCAGGTGCAGCTGCTGGTCGAGCAGGAACCAGGCCGAGCCGATCTCGGTGGCGGCCACGCCCTCGCCCATCACCAGTGCCACCGCTGGCTTGCGCAGCGCCTTGACGCCATCACTGCCGAGGTCGATGCCTTCGCGGCTGCGGCCGCTGGACAATGCATGTACGCGTACGCCGGCATCGCGTGCAGCAGCACTCACCGCATCCCGCAGCGCCGCGCCCTGCAGCGGTTGCCCGGCCACCGGAACAACGATGCTGCCAGCGGCGAAATCGGCCTCGCCCTGTGCAGTCGAAGCGGTAAATGGCTGGAACGTTGCGCGTGTGCTCAAACCTTTGGCCTGCAGCACCGCCAGCGCACGCCCGGCGTTGTAGTCGCGCCAGTCGATGACATAGGCGAAGCCGGCCTGGCCACCCAAGACCGCGCCCTGCTCCTCCGGCAGCGCGGCCACGCGGGCGCCACCTTCGATACGACTGCGGCTGCCGGCGAAGGCCACACCGTAGGCCGGTGCGATCGCATAGCTGGTGCTGCCGTAGAACACATCCCCCTTGATCGGCGGCGTTTCGGCAAAGATCGAATGCACCAGGCGGAACTGCGCCTGCTGCACCGGCACCACGTAGGCGCTGCCGGCATCGAAGCGCTGCCCATCGACAGTGACTGCACGATCCAGCGCGCGCACCTCGATGCGATGCAACAGCAACAGTTCCAGCAGGCGACGGGTCAGTGCCGGGTCATGCGCGTCGCCGAACACGAAGCTCTTCACCGGCCGCTGCGCAGCCTGCTTCAACGCGCTCTGGAAGAACTGCTTCTGCAGGTCGAACAGGCCGTTGCGTTCGGTCACCGCGCCGCGCACCGTGCCCAGACCGGTGGCGACCTGGTTGCGGATGGTGAACGGGAAGGTCAGCAGGCCATTCACCGATTCCTGCACGCGACCGCGCGAGCTGGCCTGCTCGACGGTAACGCCGACAGCGCCATGGAAGTCCGGGTAGGTGGAGCCGTACACCGGCGAAAAATTGTCGAAATTCTCGCCGGTGTAGTACAGCGAACCCAAGGCATCCAGCGCCTGCGCGTGGTACTTGGCCAGGGTCTTGTTGAATTCATACGATGCCGCCGGAATCAGCGGGCTGTGCATGCTCTTCGGCGAAGGCTCGAAGTAGTAGGTGCTGTCCTTGCCCATTTCGTGGAAGTCGATCTGCACGTTCGGGTACCACTGGTGGAACACTTCCACCTTCGGCCGCGAGTCCTGCTGGGTCAGGGCCAGCCAGTCGCGGTTGAGATCGGTGAAGTAGTGATTGGTGCGGCCCTGCGGAAACGGCTCGACGTGCTCCTTGTCGGCCGGGTCGGCCGAGGCCGGGTCAGAGGCCCAGGCGTTGTGCCAGTTGGCGGCACGATCACGGCCGTCCGGGTTCTGCGCCGGGTCGAACAGCACCACCGCCTGCTGCAGCCACTGCTGGGTTTCCGCGCTACGGTTGGCCACCAGGTAGTAAGCGGTCAGCATCGCCGCTTCGGCACTGGACGTCTCATTGCCGTGCACGCTGTAGCCCAGCCATACCACCACCGGGCTGTCACCGGCGGCGCTGCGCGGCTGCGCCGGATCGGCCAGGGTCGCGTGCTGCTGGCGGATCTGCTCCAGCCGCGCATGATTGCCTGCAGCAGTGACGGTGGCGATCAGCAGCGGGCGGCCCTCATAGCTGCGACCGATCTCGCGCACGCTGATTTTGTCGGAACGCTTCGCCAGTTCCTGGAAGTACGCCACCAGCTGGTCGTGCCGGGTGTAACGGCTGCCGATCGGGTAGCCGAGGAACTGCTCCGGCGTGGGCACCGCTGCATCGAACGCCGCTGCGTCGGTGACCTGCGGAAAGAAGTACGCGCTCTGTGCCTGCACCGGCTGCGGCGAGGACAGTGCGGTGGCGGCGGCAAGCAGCAACGGAAGAACGGCACGGCGATGCAAGGACACGGTGACTCCCCTGGAACACAACGGCAGACAGTCGCGCGGCCGGTCCCTTCAGGTGACCGGCCGCGGCGGATGGATCAGAAGCGGTAATCGAAGCCCAGCGTGAAGTAGCGGCCACGCAGGTCGTACTGGCTGAAGTCGTACGGCGCGCGGATGCCCGGGAACGAGGCGTCGTACGGCGGCGTCTTGTCGGCCAGGTTCTGGACTTTTGCGTACACGGTCAGCTTGTCGATGCCGGTGTAGGCCAGGTACAGGTCGTACTGGCTGTAGCTGCCGACGCGCTGCTGCACGGCCTTGGCGGCGGTGCTGGCTTCCTGGCGGTAGCTGCTGGTGTAGTACCAGGTCACGGCGGCGTTGAAATCACCGTACTTCCAGTCCAGCGTGGTGGTGGCCTTGTCCTTGGGCAGGGTCGCGCCCAGGTTGCTGCCGGCGTAATCCACCAGCGGGCCGCCGACCACGGTCGGGCGGCGGTAGTCGCGCACGTGGGTGTAGGCCGAGGACACGGTGAAGTCACCCAGTGCTGCGGTCGGGATGCGCTGGCGCAGCTCGACGTCGATGCCCGAGGTCTTCAGCTCGCTCAGGTTCTGGTAGCGGTTGTAGACCGCCTGCAGCTTGCCGCGTTCATCGCGCTGCACCGCGCCGGCCACGTTGTCGTTGACCAGGGTCTGGGTGTTGTTGGTGCCGACCAGGTTGTCCAGCTGGATGCGGTAGTAGTCCACGCTCAGGTTGGTGTTGGTCCACGGCGACAGCACCACGCCGAAGTTCACGCTCCTGGTGCGCTCGGGCTTCAGCGCGTTGTTGCCAACGGTGAAGAAGGTGGGGTTCTGCCGCGAGCCCGGCACGTCAGGATCACGCGGATCGACCACGCTGCCGTAGGCGATGCTGGTGCTGTTGGAGTTCTCCGACAGCGACGGCGCACGGAAGCCCTTCGAGGCCGATGCACGTACCAGCAGGAAGTCCAGCGGCTGCCAGCGCAGGCCGATCTTCGGCGAGAAGGCATCGCCGAAATCATCGTAATGGTCGGCACGCGCGGCGGCGGACAGCTCCAGCGTCGAGGCCAGCGGCACGTTCACTTCGGCATAGGCCGCACTGACCTGGCGCTTGCCGTGCACTTCGGCGATGGCCGGGCGCACCTGCAGGCCGGCATCGATCTGCCATGGGTTGTTGGAATCAAGCTTCTCGCGGCGCCACTCGGCACCGGCAGCGAAGCCGATCTCGCCGGCCCAAGTGTGGCCCAGGCTGCCGGAAATCTTTGCATCGATGCCCTGCAGCTTGGATTCGGCCGGACGCAGCGTGGCGATGTTGATCGAGTCGCGCACCGACTGCGGCGTCGCCGCCGGGTTGAGCAGGTTGTAGCTGCCCGTGGCCAGCGCATCGGCCAGCGCCCAGCGGTTGGCGAAGCCGCCGGACACGCTCTCGCGTTCGCTGCTGCGCGCACCGAATGCAGCCACTTCCCAGTCCCAGTTGGCGGTGGTGCCGCGCAGGCCGAACACGCCGCGATAGGCCGTGGATCGGTTGGTCTTGATGGTGCCGCCAAGGTCGAAGAACGTGTACTCGATCGGGATCGCACGGCCGTACGGGTTGTACGGATTGTTGGCCGGCAGCAACGACGACACCGGCTCGGCCAGGCCGCTGTTGGCGTTCAGTGCGAAGCGGCCGCTCTCCAGGGTGAAGAACGGGCTGCTGCCGAACCACGCGGCGCTCTTGATCTGGCTGTACAGCACTTCGCCGAAGGCCTCGACGTTGTCGTTCAGGCGGAAGGTGCCGTTGGCATAGGCCTGGTAACGCTTGGTCGAGGGGATCAGCGTGGTGAACGGCGCCTGGTTGAAGCCGCAGGTGTCACCGGACAGGCCATCAATCGGCGCGCTGGCAACGCGGGTGGTGCCGGCCGGGCAGTTGCCGTTGGCGTCGAGCATCGGTACCGACACGCCGTTGACCAGGTAGCGCGCCCCCTTGGCCGACCAGCCGTTCCAGCGGCCACCCGGCTTGTCGGTGTAGATGCCGCTCCTGGTCAGGTTGCGTTCGTCCTGGTCCAGGCGCTCACGGTTGTACCCCTGCAGGCTGAAGAGGATGTTGTAGCCATCGGTGTCGAGATCACCCAGGCCGCCGACGAACTTCAGGTTCTGCTCGTGCAGGCCGCCCTGGTCGGCACCGCCGAAGCTGCCGCCGATCTCGGCGCCTTCGAAGTTCTGCCGGGTGATGATGTTGACCACGCCGGCCACGGCATCGGAGCCGTACACCGCCGAGGCGCCGTCCTTGAGCACTTCGATGCGCTCGACGGCCACCAGCGGCAGCGCGTTGAGATCGACGAAGGTGTCGGACAGGCCGCCGGCCGGGAAGCCGTAGTTGGCCAGGCGGCGGCCGTTGAGCAGCACCAGCGTGTTCTTCTGCGACAGGCCGCGCAGGCCGATGCCGGCCGAGCCCGAGGCCCAACCGTTGTTGGTGGTTTCGTTGCTGGCGTTGCCGGTGTTGGCCGAGATCGAACGCAGCACATCGGCCACGGTGGCCTTGCCGGTCTGTTCCAGCTGCTGCCGGCCGATTACCTGCACCGGGTTGGAGGCCTCGGTGTCGGTACGCTTGATGTTGGAACCGGTGACGCGCACGGCGGCCAGGGTGCTGGCTTCGCCACTGGCATCGGCGGAGGTTTCGGCGGCGGCAGGCAAAGGCGCGGCCAGAGCGACGGCCAGGGCCGCCACGAGCAGGGTGTGCTTGGGCATGACGATGTGGGGAGGTGGTAAGGACGACGAAGTTCCGCAGTAGTCCATGCCTGGCCGGGGTCCGGCCAATAACATCTCTTCATACGGATATAAGAGAAACTATCATCTCTTCATCCGGATGGAAAGAGTTACTTCACGAAAGGCCAACATCCGCTCAGGATGGCCGGCCACCTGCGGCGTACAATCGCGCCATGGAAATCTTCAAAGTCTTCATGCTCGAGGCGGCGCACCGCCTCCCCAACGTGCCGCCGGGGCACAAGTGCGCGCGCCTGCACGGCCACTCGTTCCGGGTGGAACTGAAGGTCGAGGGCGAGCCGGGTGCGCAGACCGGCTGGATCATGGACTTCGGCGACGTGAAGGCGGCCTTCCAGCCGATCTACGACCGCCTGGACCATCACTACCTCAATGACATCCCCGGCCTGGAGAATCCGACCAGCGAAAACCTGGCGGTGTGGATCTGGAACGAGCTCAAGCCCAGCCTGCCAGCGCTGAGCGAGATCACCGTGCACGAAACCTGCACGTCGGGCTGCCGCTACCGCGGCCCCGAGACCTGATCAACCCATTGATCTGAAAGGTTTTTCAAAGGCGCCTTGGGCGCCTTTGTTATTTTTGTTGCAATGCGGCATCAAGGGCGTATGCTGCAATGCATCAAGCCACTTCCTGATGCCCCATGGCCGCCGCCTTCAGCGATCGCTTCAGTGATGCCACCCGCCAGCTCGCCGCCGCGGCAACGCGCGCGAACCGGTTGGCGTTGGAGAACGCGGAAAGCATGTTCGGCGTGCAGCTGAAGGTGATGGAGCGCAACCTGACCGCGACCAGCGGTTGGCTGGGCGAACTGGCCCGCAGTGAAGACGCGGCCGGTACGCTCTCCAAGGGCGCGCAACTGTGGCAGGACAACCTGCAGCGGCTGGGTCAGGCCCAGCAGGACATGGTCGGGCTCGGCCTGCAGGCCAGCAAGGCCTGGTCCGAACTGGCACAGGGCTACAACGAATCAACGGCGGACGCGAACAACCACTGACGCGACGCAACGCTCATTGCGTGGGTCCCTCCCCCCACGCAATCCGGACCCGGCAGATCCCTCCCTCTGCCGGGTCTTTTTTTGCCTGGCGTCCGGATTGCAGAGCACTTCTTCGTCTCACTTTTCTGCGAACTGATTGGCCCCGCCGGGACAGGCAGGGGCCTGGGCAAATGTCCCCGGCGCCGGCCGTTGGCCGTCACCTCCTCCTTTACTTTGCCCAAACCCCTGCCCGCCCCGACGAGGCTCGGCGTGCGGTGAGGAGAGCGCAGCGCGCGCGGCAGCCTTTCAAGGAGGCGCCGACGAACTCCGAACGCAGGGCGGAGGCCCTTGCGTACGAAGTAAAGGGGGAGGTGACGGCCAACGGCCGGCGCCGGAGGACATTCGTACGCAAGGGTCTCCGCCCTGCGCCACGCAGAACGAATCCGCCACACGCCACGCAGAACACACCGCAAAGGAACCTCAGCGCCCGCGACCACCGTGCCAGTGCTGGTGCCACGCCTGGAACATCAGCACGTTCCACAGGTGCGTGTGCCACTTGCGCTCGCCGCGCAGGAACGCTTCCCAGATACCGCGCACGCGCGCCGCATCGAAGCAGCCCTGGTTGCGCAGCAGCTGCGGATCCAGCAGCGCCTCCGCCCAATCGCGCAGCGGGCCTGCCAACCAACGTGCCATCGGCGGACCGAAACCGCGCTTGGGGCGGTACACCAGCGGCTCGGGCAGGTAGCGTGCCAGCAGGTGCTTGAGTATCCGCTTGTGCTCGCCGTCGTGGTACTTCAGATGCTGCGGCAGGCGCCAGGCCAAGCGCACCACCTCCATGTCCAGCAGCGGCGCACGCGTTTCAACGCCCGCTGCCATGCCGGCACGATCGACCTTGGCGAGAATGCCCTCGGCCAGGTCCATGCGGAAATCCAGCAGCTGGATACGCGCCTCGGCCGGCAGCGCAGTGTCCTGCTGCTGGAAGATCGTGATCGGTTCGCGCGCGCCCAGCACCACCTGCGCCGGCTGGCGCCAGCGGGTGACCCGCTGCAGGTAATGCCCTTCCACATCGTTGGCAGCGACCTCGGCCACCAGCGCACGCCAACCGCCGAGGCGGCCACGCTCCACGTTCATGCGGTTGCCGCTGCGCCGTGCCAGGTCGCGCACCCAGTCCGGCAGGCCACCGCACAGGCGTGCATTGCGCAGCGCGCGGCCATAGCTCGGGTGACCGAAGAACAGCTCATCGCCGCCGTCACCGGTCAGCGCCACCGGCTTGCGCGCACCCAGCAGTTCACTGGCCAGCAGGGTCGGCAGCTGCGAGGCATCAGCGAACGGCTCGCACCAGACCTGCGGCAGCCGCTGCAGCAGGTCCAGGCCCTGCCGCGCATCCATCCGGTGCAGATGATGCTGCACGCCCAGATGGCGCGCGACCTGCGAGGCCCAATCGCTTTCGTCATGGCCGGGATCGTCGAAACCGACCGTCCACGCCTCGATCGGCAAGGTCGATTGGGCCTGCATCATCGCGGTCACCAGCGACGAGTCGGTGCCGCCGGACAGGAACGCGCCACACGCCAATGGCGAATGCATGCGTGCGGCAATGGCCTTCTGCAGTACGGCTTCCAGCTGGTCGGTGGCCTGTTCCAGGCTCGGCGTCGGCTGCAGGGGCTCCTGCAGCGCACGCTGCATCGCATCGCGTGCACACCAGTAGCGCGTCCCCCCTTCCGTCGCCTGGCTGGAACCGCCGGCAGCGTGGTCATCCAGATCGACGCGCAGCACCGCGCCGGCCACCAGCTTGTGGATGCCCCGGTAGATGGTGTGCGGCGCCGGCACATAGTCGTGGCGCAGCAGCAGGCTCAGCGCATCCTGGTCGATGCTCGGCGCGAAGCCGGCGAAGGCCTGCAGCGCCTTCATTTCCGAGGCGAACAGGAACTGGCCCTGGAACCAGCCGTAGTACAGCGGCCGCTCACCAACCGGATCACGCGCCAGCCACAACGCGCGCGACTCACGGTCCCATACGCTGAAACCGAAGGCGCCTTCGACACGCGACAGCGCGCGCTCCACGCCCCATTCAACGATCGCCTGCAGCAGCAGCCGGGCATCACTGCAGCTGCGCGGCAGATCGCGCAGCTGCGCCTGCAGGTCGCCACGGTTGTACAGCCGGCCGTCCAGGCACAGCACGTAACGGCCGCAGTCCGAGCTCAGCGGCTGCAACGGCGTATCGGTGGGTGCCCGGCAGTGGCCCAGCGCGAGGCCGGCCTCGGCGTCGGTCCAGTAGCCGATGCGGCCCCGGCCGCGCTGCTGCAGGGCGCGCAGCATCGGCGCCAGCTGCTGCAGCAGCTGTTCGTCCTCGGCGGGGGGCAGCCAGGCGCCGACCACGCCGCTCATCGGGCACCTCCGCAGCGGCAGCGGCGGGACGGGTTCAGCAGGCAGGGGGCGGCGGGCGACATGGGAACGGCACGCGGAGCGGAGGAGACTCCATGCTCGGCGCCGCACCTGCCCCGCGTCAGTCGCTTTGCTGTCAGCGATGGTCACCAGACGTATCACGAAGGTAACGTTTTGTAACGGCAACAAGCTATGCTGGACGCCAAGTTGTTGCCAGGCCTGAGGCCCGGCCCGCGCGCCAGCAACCCCGGCTGAATGGCGCCCGCCCCCTGGACCCGGGTGGCCCGAAGGCTGGGATAGCATCGCCGCGCTCGTGCCGTGGCGGTACGTATGCGCCACGGAGGCCTTGAAAATGCTGGATATCGTACTGGTCGAAGACGATGCCCGCCTGGGTACGATGGTCAGCGACTATCTGCAGCGGCATGGCTACCAGGTGGCCCATGAGCGCAGTGGTGAGCGCGCGGTGGCCCGGATCCTGGCCGAGAAGCCGGCCCTGGTCCTGCTCGATGTCGGCCTGCCCGACCAGGATGGTTTCGAAGTGTGTCGGCAGATTCGGCCCCACTATGACGGCATCATCTGTGTGCTGACCGCCCGCACCGACAACATCGACCAGGTGCTGGGACTGGAGCTGGGGGCCGACGATTACATCGGCAAACCCATCGAACCGCGGGTGCTGCTGGCCCGCCTGCGTGCGCACCTGCGCCGCCATCGCCGGGTCGAACCGCGCGACGGCAGCCTGCGCTTCGGCGAGCTGAACATCGACCCGTCCACCCGCAATGTGCACCTGCAGGGCGGCCTGTTGGAGCTGACCACGGCCGAGTTCGACCTGCTGTTCCTGCTGGCCAGCAACGCCGGCCAGATCCTGGACCGCGATGCACTGCTGCGCGGCCTGCGTGGCATCGCCTTTGATGGCCTGGACCGTTCGATCGATGCACGCATCTCGCGCCTGCGCCGCAAGCTGGGCGACAACCCTGAACAACCGGAGCGGATCAAGACCGTGCGCGGACGCGGCTACCTGTTCAGCCGCTCGGCATGGGGATGAAGCGCACGCCTTCGGCGATGCGCGGCCACGCCTTCCACTTCCTGCGCTACGGCATCGGCTTCCTGGTCGCCCACCTGCTGCTGATCGTGCTGGGCCTGTGGGCCTGGGATGCACTGCTGGAAGACCGCACCGAAGCCAGCCTGCTGGCCGAGATGCGTGGCACCCATGCGCTGCTGCAGCAACGCTTCGCGGAAACACCGCGCGAGCAATGGCCGGCGCTGGCACGCGGGCTCGACGCCGACTTCGCCTATGCCCTGCGGATGGTGCCGCTGGCCGAGGCGGAAAAAGAGCTGTCGGCCAGCCAGCGACCGCCGCTCAACAACGGCCGGGTGCAGATCGACCTCGAACACATGCGCAGCCTGCAGCGGATCGGTGACAGCGACTATGCCGTGATGCTCGGGCCACTGGACGAAGCACTGCCCGATGAGGGGTGGCAGGACAGCGAAGTGTCCGGCGTGGCGATCCTGCTGCTGATCCTGATGGTGGCCGTGGCGCTGCCGATGTACGTGATGGTCTACCGCCTGTGGCGCGACGTCTCGCAGCTGGCCCAGGCCGCCCGGCAGATGCGCGACGGCCAGCTGGACACGCGCGCGCCACGCGCCGGCACCGCGCTGGTGCGGCCGCTGGCCAATGCCTTCAATCACATGGCCGAGCAGCTGCAGCAGCTGCTGGAAAGCCAGCGCGTGCTGGCCCAGGCGGTGGCACACGAGGTCCGCACGCCGCTGGCACGGATGCGCTTCGGCCTGGCCGACCTGGAGGACACTGCGCTGGACGAGATACAGCGCGATGCGCTGGGCGGCCTGCGCACCGATGTCGATCGGCTGCAGCACCTCACCGACGCCGGCGTCGAGTACGCCGCACTCGGTCGCTGTCACCAGCTGACCCGCCAGCGCCTGCAGCTGGCGGCACTGGTGCGCGGCGTGGTGGCCCAGTTCGCGCCGCTGCCGATGCCCGTGCAGCAGGCGCTGTCGCCGGCAGGGCTGGTCAACGTCAACCGGCACATGCTGGAACTGGCGTTGCGCAACCTGCTCGGCAATGCCCTGCGCTACGCGCGGCGGCAGATCCGCATCGCCAGCACCGTCAACGATGGCTGGCTGTGCCTGCAGGTGGAGGACGACGGCCCAGGCATCGCGCCCGAACTGCGCGGCCAGGTGCTGCAACCCTATGTGCGGCTGGATCCGGGCAGCCCCGGTTTCGGCCTCGGCCTGGCGCTGGTGCAGGTGGTGGCCGACAAGCATGGCGGCCACGTTGAAGTGATCGACTCCGAACTGGGCGGTGCCTGTATCCGCCTGCACCTGCCACTGGAAAGCGGCGGTGCCGTGGAGGGCGAGACGACCTGCTAGACCGCCGGTTCCGCGCGCGGCAAGGCAAACACAAACAGCGCACCCCGCTCGCTGTCGCGCAGTTCGATCCGGCGCCCATGCAGCTGCACGATGCGCTGCACGATCAGCAGGCCGAGGCCACCGTTGTCACCGCGTCGTGCGCCCAGCGCGGCCGGCGCCTGGAACAGCTGCGCACGCAGCGCGGGGGCTACGCCGGGGCCGTCGTCGGCAACACTCACCTCCACGCTGTCCGGCGTCGCGCGCAGGCACACCTCGATCCGGCCACCCTCCGGCGCATGCCGCAACGCGTTGTCGAGCAGGTTGGTCAGCACCCGCTCGACCAGGCCCAGATCGGCACGCACCAGCGGCAGGCCCGGCGGGAACCCGGCGTGCAGGCGCTGGTTGCGCGCCTGCGCGGCCAGCTCGAACTTCTGCAGTACGTCCTGCAGCAGTTCCGGCAGCGCGAACACTTCCCACTCCAGGCGCACTTCGCCATGTTCCAGCCGCGCCAGCTCGAACAGCGCACGTGCCAGCCGGCCAACCTTGGCACTCTGCGCCAGCGCGATACCGAGGTAGCGGCGGCGCTCATCCGGCGACAGCGTGGCGTCCTTCAATGCCAGCGTTTCCAGATAGCCGTGCAGTGACGACAACGGCGTACGCAGGTCATGGGAGATGTTGGCGACCAGCTCGCGGCGCTGCAGGTCCTGCTGGCGCAGCTGCTGCCATTGCTCTCCCAGCCGCTGCGCCATCTGTGCGTGCGCGTGCTCCAGGATCACCAGTTCGTCGCGCTCGCCGGGGCGCAGCGGCTCCGGCGGCGGCAATGGCGTGGGTGCGTCGATGTCGAACGCCTGGATGCGCCGGGTCAGCCGTCGCAGCGGGCGGGTCACCCAGTAGAACGCCACCAGCCCGGCCAGCAGGCCCAGGCTGCCGACCAGCACCACCGACCACCAGGTGGTGTTCCACTGGCTGCCGGCGGCAAGATCGTCGGCCAGCATCTGCCGGTGCTCGCCGACCAGCACTACGTACACGTAGCCGGCCTGCCGGCCCTGCACGATCAGCGGTGCTGCACTGAACACCTTGCGCCCATCCGCACTGCGCGGGTCATCGCCCAGGATCGGCAACGGCGCACCGGCCAACAGGCGGCGCAGTGGCGCCACGTCCACCCGGTTGCGCACCAGGTGCCCACTGGGCGCATCGTGGCCGAGGATGCGGCCCTGGTCGTCCAGCAGGTAGACCTCGACGCTGGGGTTGACCGCCATCAACTGGCCGAACAGCGCGCGCACCGCGGCGTCGCGCATGCCGCTGGTATCCATCAGCTCGCTGCGCTGGGCGATGTGCTCGGCCAGGCCCAGCGACAGCCGCTGCACCACCTCCTGCTCGTGGCGGGTGTTGGCACGCATCTGCAGTGCCAGCAGCGCCATGCAGCACATCAGCATCAGCGCGGCGATCACCGCTGCCAGCTTCTGCCACAGGTTCGGCTTGATCATGCCGCCGCCCCGGCCGGGTCGACCAGCTTGTAGCCGCGCCCCCACACCGTCAGCAGCCGCCGCGGATTGGCCGGATCGGGCTCGATCTTGCTGCGCAGTCGGTTGATGTGGGTATTGACCGTGTGTTCGTAGCCATCGTGCTGGTAGCCCCAGACCTGGTTGAGCAGTTCCATGCGTGCGAACACCTGGTCTGGATGGCGGGCGAAGAACAGCAGCAGGTCGAACTCGCGCGGGGTCAGCTCCAGCGCGTTGCCGTCCACCGAGGCGGTGCGTGCAACCGGGTCCAGCTGCAGCCCACCCAGCTCGATCGCGCCGGCATCGATGCGTGCGCTCTGCGCCATCGCCTCGGCGCGGCGCAGCAATGCGCGCACCCGTGCCACCAGTTCCGGCATCGAGAAGGGCTTGGCCAGGTAGTCGTCCGCGCCCAGTTCCAGGCCAACGATGCGCTGCGTTTCGCTGCCGCGCGCGCTGATGATGATGATCGGCACATAGCGCGCCATCGCGCGTGCACGCTGGCAGACCTGTAGGCCGTCCACGCCGGGCAGCATCACGTCCAGCACCAGCGCATCCCACGGACCATCCTGCTCAAGCAGGCGCAGGCCGGCATCGCCACTGGCGGCATGGGCGACGTCGTAACCCTCATCGCCCAGATGCATGCGCAGCAGGTCGGCGATGTGGGCATCGTCTTCAACGATCAGCACGCGTTTGGTCGACATCGGCAGCTCGGGGCCAGTGGGGAGGCTGGCTGCATTGTGGCGCGGGACGGCCGCCGATACCTCACGAAAAATTGAATCCTGCGTGAGGATTCGTTGACCCGGGCGGGCGCAGCATGGCCCCGTCGCCCCTTCCCGGAGTACGCCATGTCCCTGTCCCGCCGCCATCTGCTGGGCCTGGGCGGTGTTGCCACCGCCGCCGGCCTGTTCGGCCTGGGGGCCTGCAGCCGCGCCGCCCCGGCGGCCGCCGAAGCGCGCCCGTCGCGACAGTTCGAGGTCATGCACAGCGATGCACAGTGGCGCCGGCAGCTGACCCCGGCGCAGTACGCCGTACTGCGCCAGCAGGCCACCGAGCGCCCCTACAGCAGCCCGCTCAACAAGGAACACCGCCAGGGCACCTTCGCCTGCGCCGGTTGTGCGCTGCCGCTGTTCTCCTCGTCCACCAAGTTCGAGAGCGGCACCGGCTGGCCCAGCTTCTGGGCGCCGCTGCACAACGCCATCGGCGAAGACCGGGACGTCACCTTCGGGATGCTGCGGGTGGAGGTGCACTGCCGCCGCTGTGGCGGCCACCTCGGCCATGTGTTCAACGATGGTCCGCGCCCGACCGGGCTGCGCTACTGCATGAACGGTGCGGCGATGGTGTTCGTTCCCGGCGCCACGGATGGCACCGCCGACGGCTGGCGGGTGCCGGTCGGTTCTTCCCCTGCTTCCGGAGCCTGACGATGCTGCTGTTGCTGCTTGCCTACCTCGGGGGCGCGCTGACCCTGCTCAGCCCCTGCATCCTGCCGGTGCTGCCGTTCGTGTTCGCGCGTGCCGACCGCCCGTTCCTGCGCAGCACGCTGCCGTTGCTGCTGGGCATGGCACTGACCTTCACCGTGGTCGCCAGCCTCGCCGCCGTGGGCAGCCAATGGGTGGCGCAGGCCAACCAGGTTGGACGCTGGATCGCCCTGCTGCTGATGGCGTTGTTCGCAGTCGCCCTGCTGTGGCCACGACTGGCCGACCATCTGCTGGCACCGTTCCAGCGGGTGGGCGCACGGCTGAGCGCGCGCGCCGATGCGGCCGATGCCGCCGGGCGTGGCGGCGCGTGGACCTCGCTGCTGATCGGCATCGCCACTGGCCTGCTGTGGGCACCGTGCGCCGGGCCGATCCTCGGTCTGGTGCTGACCGGCGCCGCCCTGCACGGTGCCAGCGTCGGCACCAGCACCCTGCTGCTGGCGTATGCGCTGGGCGCGATCACCGCGCTGGCACTGGCGGTGTGGGTGGGCGGTCGTGTGTTCCGTGCGCTGCAGGCGCGGCTTGGCCTCGGCGACGCACTACGCAAGGTGCTGGGCGTAGCCGCGCTGCTGGCGGTGGTGGCGATCGGCATGGGCTGGGACACCGGCCTGCTCACCCGTCTTTCGACGGTCAGCACCGCACGCATCGAGCAGGGCCTGCTGGATGCGGTACCCGGCGCGCAGCCGGCGGCACCGCCGATGATGATGATGGCCGGTGCCAACGCCGCAGCCGATGCACCGCTGCCGGTGGAAGGCACCCTGCCCGCGCTGGACGGCGCCACCGGCTGGCTCAACAGCCCACCGCTGACGGCCCAGCAGCTGCGCGGCAAGGTGGTACTGGTCGATTTCTGGACGTACTCCTGCATCAACTGCCTGCGCGCGATGCCGTTCGTGCACGAATGGGAACGCCGCTACCGTGACCACGGCCTGGTGGTGGTCGGCGTGCACACGCCGGAGTTCGCCTTCGAACGTGACCCGCGCAATGTGATGAAGGCCGTGCAGCAACTCAAGGTCGAGTACCCGGTAGCGCTCGACAACCAGTACACGATCTGGCGTGCGTTCAACAACCGCTACTGGCCGGCGCAGTACTTCGTCGACGCGCAGGGCAACATCCGCGGCCACCAGTTCGGCGAAGGCAACTACGCGCGCTCGGAACAGATGATCCGTCGACTGCTGACCGAAGCCGGACAGACGAATCTGCCACCACCGGCCGATCCCGCTGCCGCCGACCTGAAGGGCGTGGCCGCGCAGGCCGACATGGGCAATCTGCGCTCACCGGAAACCTATCTGGGCCACGCCCGCGCCGAGCAGTTCGCCTCGCCCGGCGGGCAGCGCAACGATGCGGCATTCGACTACACCTTGCCGGCCACCCTGGCGTTGAACCAGTGGGGACTGTCGGGGCGCTGGACCGTCACCGACGAGGCTGCGCAGTTGCAGCAGGCCGGTGGCCGCATCGCCTTCCAGTTCCATGCGCGCGACCTGCACCTGGTGCTGGCGCCGACCCAGGAAGGAAAGCCGGTGCGCTTCCGCGTGTTGTTGGACGGCAAGCCACTGCCTGCCGCCGATGCCGGCAGCGATGTCGGTGCCGATGGCAGCGGTGTGGTCAACGAGCACCGTCTGTACCAGCTGGTGCGCCAACGCGGCACGGTCGGCCCGCACCGCTTCGAGATCGAGTTCCTCGACGCGGGCGTGCAGGCCTATGCCTTCACCTTCGGTTGAACCGGGAGGACACGATGAAACTCTCCTTTGAACAGGGCATCGCCGCCGGTGTTGCAGGTCTGGTGGCCACGGCATTGATCGCCGGTGTGCTACTCGTTGACCACGGCGCCATCGCGGCACCGCTCGAAGCCAGCGCGCAGACCCAGGCACTACCGGCACCCACGGGCGACGCCGCGTTCCGCGATGACGCCCCCCACGCCAGCGTGGTGTTCGCCGGTGGTTGCTTCTGGGGCGTGCAGGGTGTGTTCCAGCACGTCAAAGGCGTGAGCAATGCGGTGTCCGGCTACATCGGTGGCAGCGGCGCCGATGCACGCTACGAGCGCGTCAGTAGCGGACGTACCGGTCACGCAGAAGCGGTGAAAATCGACTACGACCCGCGCCAGGTCAGCTACGGGCAGCTGATGCAGGTGTTCTTCTCGGTAGTGCACGACCCGACCCAGCTCAACCGCCAGGGGCCGGACCACGGCAGCCAGTACCGATCGGCGATTTTCACTGACGACGCACGCCAGCAGGCTGCCAGCCGCGCCTACATTGCCCAGCTCGGCCAGACCGGCAGCTACCGTGCGCCGATCGTCACCCAGCTGGTCAGCGGCCAGCACTTCTACCCGGCCGAGAGCTACCACCAGAACTACATGACGAACTACCCGCAGGCGGCCTACATCCGCTACTACGACGCACCGAAGCTGGCCGCGCTGGGCAAGCAGTTCCCGGCGTTGTACCGGCGCGATGCGGCGCTGGTGCCGATGCGCTGACGGCATTTCCCCTAGGGCTGATCGATGCTCGGC
>NZ_LLXT01000127.1 GCF_001431625.1 Stenotrophomonas geniculata ATCC 19374 = JCM 13324 | reverse complement strand
TTCGGCAGCGGCTGGGCCTGGCTGACCAGCGATCGCGATGGTCGCCTGCAGGTGGAAAGCAGCGCCAACCAGGACAGCCCGCTGATGGGTGCGGCCGTGGGCCTGTCCGGCAACACCCCGATCCTCGCACTGGATGTCTGGGAACACGCCTACTACCTGCACTACCAGAACCGTCGCCCGGACTACATCGGTGCGTTCTTCAACATCATCAACTGGGCCGAGGTCGGCCGGCGCTACCGCCAGGCCAGGGCCTCATGAGCGGCGAAACGCTGCCGTACGCCGGGCCGTGGGCGGGGGTTTTCCCCGCCCCGGCCCCGGTGCCGTCGGTCGAGATGCCGCCGCGGGCCCTGCGGCGGCTGCTCGGCCACTTTCCTACCGGCGTGGCCATCGTCTGCACCCGCGATGCGCAGGGCAAACCCATCGGCCTGACCATCAATTCGTTCGTGCCGGTGTCATTGCAGCCGCCACTGGTGCTGTGGAACCTGGCGTTGCATGCGCAGAGCCTGTCCACCTTCCAGCGCGCCACCCGCTTTGCGATCAGCGTGCTGGCGGCCGACCAGGAAGCGCTGGCCCGGCGCTTTGCCGATCCGCAGGTCCGCAACCGCTTCGACGGCCTGGCATTGCTGGATGATGACGAGGATGCCCCACCACGCATCGCCGGTGCGGTCGCCCACCTCACCTGTACCCGCCACGCACAGTGGCCGGTGGGCGATCACCTGCTGCTGGCTGGCCGCATCATCGAAGTGCACGAGAACGGCGGCGCGCCGCTGCTGTTCCATCGTGGCCGCTTCCAGCCCGGCCCCACCGAACTGCTGGTGGAGGTGCGCGGATGAACATCGAAGCCCTGGAATGCATGCTTGCCAACGGCAAGGACGGCGCGCTGCTGCGCTTCGGCCTGGGCAAGGGTTGGCTGGATGCGGGCAACCCGGTGCGCGCGGCCACCCATCTGGGCCGGTGCGTGGTGCTTGATCCGCAGTATTCCGCGGCGTGGAAGCTGCTGGGCAAAGCCTGGCTGGCCAGTGGCCAGCCGCAGGCGGCGCGCGAAGCATGGCAGCGCGGCTTGAGCGTGGCCGGCAGCAAGGGCGACCAGCAGGCACGCAAGGAAATGCAGGTGTTCCTGCGTCGCCTGGACCGCGAACAGGCGGCCCTGGCGAAGGCGGGCTGAGTTGATCAGCCCGCGTTGGCCGATGCCGGTGCGGACATGATGTCCGGCATCGGCAGGCGGCGCGGCTTGCTGGGGAACGCGTGACGCAGGATGCGCCAGACCACCTGGCCGAACTGGCGCGGCAGCGAGCCGTTGTTGTAGTGCTGGCCGTAACGGCGGCAGATGTCCTTCACTTCCTTGGCAATGGCCGCATAGCGGTTGGCCGGCAGGTCCGGGTAGAAGTGGTGCTCGATCTGGTGGCTGAGGTTGCCCGACAGCACATTGATCAGGAAGCCGCCGCTGATGTTGGACGAACCGCGCAGCTGGCGCAGGTACCAGTGACCGCGCGATTCATTGCGCAGGCATTCCTTCGGGAAGGTTTCCGACTCGGCGGTGAAGTGGCCGCAGAAGATGATCACGTAGGTCCAGATGTTGCGCAGGCCGTTGGCCACCATGTTGCCCAGCATCACGGTGAGGAAGAACGGGCCGGCCAGCAGCGGGAAGAACACGTAGTCTTTCAGCACCTGGCGGGCCATCTTTCGCGCCACCGGGCGGGTCTGCATCCACATCGCACGGCCGCTGATGCGGCCCTTCAGCCAACGCCCCAGGCGCAGGTCCTGCGCGGCCACGCCCCACTGGAACAGCAGCGCGAAGATCGGCGCGATGATCGGCTGCAGCAGGTAGAACGGCTTCCAGCGCTGTTCCGGGAAGATGCGCAGCAGGCCGTAGCCGATGTCATCGTCCATGCCACGCACGTTGGTGTAGGTGTGGTGGCGGAAATTGTGGGTCTTGCGCCAGTTGTCGGCGGTGGCAACGATGTCCCACTCGTAGGTGTTGCCATTGAGCTTGGGGTCGCCGGTCCAGTCGAACTGGCCGTGCATGACGTTGTGGCCCAGCTCCATGTTCTCCAGGATCTTCGACAGCGCCAGCAGCAGCGTGCCAGTGATCGCGGCCGGCCACAGCAGCGGCATCCAGAACAGCGGCGAAAACGCTGCCAGGAACAGCAGGCCACGGCCACCCACGCCGAACCAGCGCACGGCGGCGGCCACGCGGCGGATGTAGCGGGTATCGGAGGCGCCGAGGCTGCCGATCACACGGTCGCGGATCGCATCGAGTTCCTCACCGAAAGCATGCATCTCGGCGGTGCTCAGGGCACGGTCGGTAGCGCGGGTCATGGCAGGCGTCCTCAGAGATCCAGAGTCAGGTCGGTGGTCGGTGCGCTCACGCAGATCCGCACCGGCTGTGCCGATTCGGACTGCAGGTCGCCGGTGCGAAGGTGGCGGGTGGCGCCACTGACGCGATCACAGGTGCAGGTGTTGCAGATGCCCATGCGGCAACCGTGCTTGGGCTTGATGCCATGCGCTTCCAGGCTTTCCAGCAGCGAGCGGCCTCGCGGCACGCTCAGCTGGCGGCCACTGCGCGCAAGCGTCAGCGACACCTCGCCTTCGCTGCTGGCATCGCGCAGTGGCGCCGGCGGGGTGAAGGCTTCGGCCTGGAAGCCAGCCACCTGGTGCGCCAGGCGTTCACGCGCAGCGGCAACGAAGCCATCCGGACCGCAGGCCAGCACATGGCGCTGCGCCAGCGGCGTGTCATCGCCGGCCACCTGCAGACCATGGGTATCGATGCGCGCGGCCGGCGCCTCACCCTCGCGGGTGGTCAGCAGATGCACGCGCAGGTTCGGATGTGCCGCGGCCAGCGCCTGCAGTTCATCACGGAACTGCAGATGGGCGGCGGTGCGCTCCCAATAGAACAGGTCCACCGGTGCTGCCAGCGGGCGCTGGCAGGCGTCGCGCAACAGGCTGCGCATCGGCGTGATGCCACTGCCGGCAGCCAGCAGCAGCACCGGCGCCGCGGCCGGCATATGGAACTCGCCGAAGGCGGCATCGAGGCGGAACAGTTCGCCCGGCTGTGCATGGTTTACCAGATGCTGGCTGACCCGGCCGCCATCGATCGCCTTGACGGTGATCGCCAGCTCGCGCCGACCCAGTGCGGTAGGGCTGTAGCTGCGCTGCCACAGGCGCCCCTCAATCTCGACGCCCAGGGTGACGTGCTGGCCGGCGCGCATGCCGGCCCAGTGCCGGTTGGTGCGCAGGACCAGGGTCGCCGCGCCCTCGCCGGCCGGCTCGCGCCGGACCAGTCGGGCCACCGGCTCGCGCAGGGTCCACAGGGGATTGAGCTGGCCCGCCCAGAAATCGAACAGCGACGGCGAGACCCAGCGGTACGGAGAGAACAGGGACGGACGGACGACAGCGCTCATGGGCGCACTATACGGGCGCACATACACCTGTGTATACATGTGTATATTGAACCGGATTGGGTATGATTCAGCCTCGCCCCACCGGAACCCCCATGGCCGCCGCCACCGCCTTGTCGACGCCTGAAGATGCCAACAGCCCGGCCCGCCGTACGGTGAGCCGCGAGGATCTGCTGGCCGCCGCCCTGAAGCTGATCGGGCCGCACCGCAGCCTGTCCACGCTCAGCCTGCGCGAAGTGGCACGTGAGGCCGGCATTGCGCCGAACAGCTTCTACCGGCAGTTCCGCGACATGGACGAACTGGCCGTGGCGCTGATCGACGCCGCCGGCCGCTCGCTGCGCACCATCATCGGCGAGGCCCGCCAGCGCGCCACCTCTACCGCCACCAGCGTGGTGCGCGTTTCCGTGGAGACCTTCATGGAACAGCTGCGCGCCGACGACAAGCTGCTGCACGTGCTGCTGCGCGAAGGCGCGGTCGGCTCGGACGACTTCAAGCACGCGGTCGAACGCGAGCTGCACTACTTCGAGGAAGAGCTGCAGCACGATCTGGTGCGCCTGGCCGCACTGGATGGCGCGGTACTGCATGCCCCGGAACTGGTGGCCAAGGCCATCACCCGGCTGGTGTTCGCGATGGGCGCCACCGCCATGGACCTGCCGCCGGAGAAGGATCCGGAACTGGTCGAACAGATCTCCACGATGATCCGCATGATCATCGTCGGCGCCCGGACCCCCGCCGCATTCCGCCGCGGCTGACGATCCGACCGCGCCTACACGGCAACTCCATCCTATGGACATGACCACCGGCAGGGGTGTGGTCGCATTTTGTAATGTTATAACACTCGCATGATCTGACTCGACTGGTGCTCCACGCGCAATGGCCTCGGCCTCGCTATATAGCACTTGCTATATTAATAAGCCGCTGCTTTCATATGCGTCAGCCAGGTCGCCCTCGCCGCCTTTCTTCTCCCAAGGACGACGCCCTCATGCCCGTTGCCACGCCCCTCTTCCATCGGCTGCCCCTGGCCGCCGCCATTGCCCTGACCCTGCCGCTGCCTGCACTGGCCGCCACCTCGAAGCCGACCGAGCTGGACCGCGTGCAGGTCAAGGTCAGCACCGCCACCCGCAGCGAACGCCTGCTATCCGATGTCCCGATCCGCACCGAAGTGCTGCGCAAGGAAGACATCGCGCTGCGCGCGGCCACCGACTTCTCGCGCGCCGCCGAGCTGATCAACGGCCTGCGCGTGGAAAGCAACTGCCAGAACTGCAACACCAGCGAAGTGCAGCTGCTGGGCCTGCCCGGTGCCTACAACCAGCTGTTGTTCGATGGCATCCCGCTGTTGTCCTCGCTGGGCAGCGTGTACGGCCTGGAACAGATCCCGGCCGGGTTCGTCGACCGCATCGAAGTGGTCAAGGGCGGCGGCTCGGCGCTGTACGGCCCGGGTGCGGTGGCCGGTGTGATCAACCTGATTCCGCCGCTGCCGGCGCGCAGCGGTGGCCATGTGCAGGCCGGCGTGGATGTCCTGAAGGGCACACCGCAGAAGAATGCCGAAGTGCGCCTGGACCTGGTGGCGAAAGATGCCGACGCCGGGCTTTCAGTGATTGCCCAGCGCAACTGGAACAGCGGCATCGACTACAACGGTGACGGCTACACCGAGATCACCCGCAAGAACCTCAAGGTCGGCGGGCTGCAGGCTTGGTACGCGCCCACGCCGGGCACGCGGCTGCGCCTGGACCTGCAGGTGACCGATGAAACCCGGCGTGGCGGCAATCGACTGGATCAGCCCGAGTACCTGGCCAACATCGCCGAATCGCTGGATACGAAATACCGGCGCGGCAGCGTGTCGTGGGATCAGGAAATCAATGCCGACGTCGATTTCCGCCTGGCCTACGCCTTCGCCGACATCGACCGCGACAGTTTCTACGGCGGTCTTGGCGACGTGGTTACCGATCCGTCTGCCCTCGGCTATGACCCGTCGCAGCTGGATCCCAACGTGGCCGGCAGCGCGGCCTCGCGTTCGTGGCGCCAATACGGCCGCACCCACAACCCGCTGCACTACATCGACAGCCAGTTGAACTGGCGGCTGGGCGCGCACGCGCTGGCCTTCGGCGTGCAGTACAAGCACGAGGCGCTGCGCGACGACAACCGCACCGGTGACGGGCAGCGCCTGGCGGTGCTGGAAGATGCAACCTTCCACAACCTGGGCGCCTTCATCCAGGACGAATGGAGCCTGCGTGACAACGTCGACCTGGTACTGGGCGCACGCGTGGACAAGAGCTCGGAGCTGGACAGCGCGGTGTTCTCGCCGCGCATCGCCCTGGCCTGGCAGGCCACCCCGAACCTGAAGTGGCGCGCCGGCGTCGCCACCGGCTTCCGTGCACCGGAGATCTTCGTCGAGGACGTGCACGTCGATACGCTGGGTGGCGAGCAGGTGCGCGTGCGCAACACCGATGGCCTGAAGGAAGAGCGCGCGTTGACCACCCTGTTCGGCTTCGACTGGCGCTCGGACCCGGCCAATCCAGTGTGGAGCTGGGATGCTACCGCCTCCTATGCACGCATCCGCGACACCTTCGCGCTGGGCGAGATCCAGCGCGGCGATGACGGACAACTGAGCCAGCTGCGCTACAACGCCTCCGGCTCCAACGTGCTGGGGGCGGAAACCAACCTCGGCTGGCAGCCGTCGCCGCAGTGGCGCCTGACCGCCGGTGCCTCGTGGTACCGCTCGCGCTTCCGCGAACCGCAGCGCATCTTCGACGACACCGGCGACGGTGGCGACACCATCATCGAAAGCCGCGACTACCTGAAGACCCCGCGCTGGACCGGCCTGGCGCAGCTCAGCTGGATGCCCGCCGAGCCGTGGGAAACCTTCGTCGCGCTGCGCCATACCGGGCCGATGTCGGTGCTGAACAACCGGTTGGGCGAGCTGCACCGTACGCGTTCCTTCCTGGTCACCGATCTTGGTGCTCGCTGGCACCGCCATCTGGGCGCGCAGGCGCAGCAGGAAGTGTCGGTGGCCGCGGGCGTCAAGAACGTGTTCGATCAGCGCCAGAAAGATCTGGAAGTGGGCGCGCTGCGCGACAGCGACTATGTCTACGGGCCGCGCTTCGCGCGTTCGTGGTACGTCAACCTGCGCTATGCGTTCTGAAGCTCTGCGAGCGTTGTTGCTGGCCTGTGCCGTGCTGCTGGCCGCACCGGCGATGGCTGCGGACCTGCACGCGCAGGTCTCGGCCTCGCTGATGCGGCCGGAACAGCGCTCGCTGCGACCGATGCAATGGACACAGGCGCCGAAACTGGTGGCGCTGTACTTCGGTGCCGACTGGTGTGCACCGTGCCATGCCTTCGTACCCACGCTGCGCAGCGTGCGTGATGCCCTGCGCCAAGCCGGCGCCGATACCGAAGTGGTGTACGTCAGCCAGGATGAGAGCGAGAGCGCGCTGCGCCGCTACATGCACGCGCAGGACATGCCGTGGCCGGTGCTTGACCCGCGCCGCGCTGCGCGCATGCCGGCCCTGCAGGCATTGGCCGGGCTGGCACCGCCGAATCTGGTACTGATCGATGCCGACGGCACGGTGCTGGCCAATGGCTGGCAAGGCCGGCGTTACCAAGGCCTGCAGCCGGTGTTGAAGGAATGGACGAAACGGGCGTGCGCGCAGGAACAGGCCCGCTGCCCGCCTGACCTGTAGCGTCGAGCCATGCTCGACGCATTCCATCACCGTGCAAACGGCAGCCGAGCATGGCTCGGCTCTACAAAAACCGGGATCGCGCGAACGGCCGCCGGGCATGGCCCGGCGCTACCGTTACGGCGCCTCGCCCTCGGCCTTGCGCACGAACGCCTCGAACAGCGCCAGCGTCTGCTCGCTCACATGGTGCTCGATACCCTCCGCATCACGCCGTGCCGTATCAGGGTCCACGCCCAGCGCCAGCAGGAAACGCTCCACGGTCTGGTGCCGCTGGCGGCTGGCATGGGCCAGCGCCTCGCCTTCCGGGGTCAGGAACACGCCGCGGTACGGCCGCTGCACCACCCAGCCATCGCGGGCCAGGCGCCGCAGCATCTTCGCCACGGTGGGCTGGGCCACGCCCAGGCGGGTGGCGATGTCGACCTGGCGGGCCTCGCCGCCGTCGGCCAGCAGGTCCGAGATCAGCTCGACATAGTCCTCCACCAGCTCCATCCGGTGCGCTTCGCGCACTTGCCGGAAGCTCTCGACCTGGCGCTCAGCCTCGATCAAGGGGGTGCTTTTCAGCGATGTCGAATCGTCGGTCTTGCCCACGCCTGCGCCTGTCCTTCCGGTCTACTCCGGGTTTGAAACTGAATTCTGGACCAGTAACGCGATAAAGACGATTGTTTCACATTGCTAATGACTATAGCAGGAGCTATATTCGGACCCATGAACACCCTGGCGCCCCACGACCCTTCGGCCTCCACCCCGGCCAGCCTGGGCGCGCTCAACGCCTCGGTCGCCGTTCCCGACAAGGGCCATTGGTGGTTCCGCCTGCTGGCCTTCCTCGGCCCGGGCTACATGATCTCGGTCGGCTACATGGACCCAGGCAACTGGGCCACCGACCTCGCCGGCGGTTCGCGCTTTGGCTACCTGTTGCTGTCGGTCATCCTCATCTCCAACCTGATGGCGGTGATCCTGCAGGCGCTGTCGGCACGGCTGGGCATCGCCACCGGCATGGACCTGGCGCAAGCCTGCCGCGCGCGGTACCCGAAGCCGGTGAACCTGGCGCTGTGGGCGCTGTGCGAGGCAGCGATCATCGCCTGCGACCTGGCCGAGGTGATCGGCACCGCGATCGCATTGAAGCTGCTGTTCGACCTGCCGCTGCTGTGGGGCGCGGTGATCACCGCGCTGGATACGCTGCTGGTCCTGCTGCTGATGAACCGCGGCTTCCGTGCGCTGGAAGCCTTCGTGATCGCGCTGCTGATGGTGATCTTCGGCTGCTTCATGGTGCAGATCGCGCTGGCCGCACCGCCGGTGATGGACGTGCTGGGCGGATTCATTCCGCGCGCGCAGGTAGTGACTGATCCGCACGCGCTGTACATCGCCATCGGCATCATCGGCGCCACGGTGATGCCGCATAACCTGTACCTGCATTCTTCCATCGTGCAGACCCGCGCCTATCCGCGCACCGACGAGGGCCGTCGCAGCGCGCTGCGCTGGGCGGTGACCGACAGCACCCTCGCGCTGACGCTGGCACTGTTCATCAACGCCAGCATCCTGATCCTGGCGGCGGCGGTGTTCCATGCCAATGGCCGTTTCGATGTGGAAGACATCGAGCAGGCGCACCAGCTGCTGGCGCCGATGCTGGGCGTGGGCGCGGCGGCGACACTGTTTGCGATTGCCCTGCTGGCCTCGGGCCTGAATTCGACAGTGACCGCCACGCTGGCCGGCCAGATCGTGATGGAAGGCTTCCTGCACCTGCGCCTGCCGCCGTGGCTGCGTCGGCTGATCACGCGCGCACTGGCGATCATTCCGGTGGTGGTGGTGATCATGCTGTTCGGCGACCAGGGCGCGGTGAAGCTGCTGGTGCTGAGCCAGGTGGTGCTGTCGATGCAGCTGCCGTTTGCGATCATCCCGCTGGTGCGAATCGTGACCGACAAGGTGACGATGGGGGCGCTGGTGGCACCGCGCTGGCTCGGCGCGATCGCCTGGGTGATCGCGCTGGTGATTGTGGTGCTGAATGTGAAGCTGCTGGTGGATACCTTCAGCGGAGCCTGACGCCGAACCACGGACCCTGCCCCGGTAGATCCACGCCATGCGTGGATGCCCTTGTAGAGTCGAGCCATGCTCGACTCATCGCTCACCGCGCGAACGGCAGCTGAGCATGGGCTCGGCTCTACAAATGCAACGCGATCGCGGCCTCGATCTGCTGCGGTGACTGGAACCCTGCCAGGCGCGTGCGCTCATCACCGTCACGGAACAGGGACAACGTCGGGGTCTGCCGCAGTCCCAGCTCCCTGAAGAACGCTTCACCCAGCACCTCCAGCTGCACGCGCAGCAGGGTCGTGCCCTGCCCCGCCACGCTGTTGGCCACCCGGTGCAACGACACCTCCAGCATCCGGCAGCCCGGGCACTGGTCCTTGTGGAAATCCACCAGCACCCGCGGATGTTCGGCCAGAAGCTGCTGGAACTGCTCAGGCGTGGTGGCGTCGATGATCTGCATCGGTGTTGCTCCAGTAATGGGCCAGGACCGCATCGGTCCAGGCATCGATGGTCCCGGCATGGCGTTGGCCATGCGGCATCTGTTCGATCTCCAGCGGCGGGTAGTCGCTGCGGAAATAGCGGATCAGCCGGTGCACGGCGCCGCAGTAGTACTCCTGCCCCCACTGCGTTTCACCGGTGCCGAACACCGCCAGCTGCCGTGGCCGCTCGCCGCGCTCGGCGATGCCGGCCACCCATGCCTTCATCTCCGCCGGCGTGCGGCCGGCGTTGTCGGTCCAGCAGCCCAGCAGCACCAGGTCGGCCTCATCGGTCGCCAGCGGCGGTGCCTGGCGCAGGTCGTCGGCCTCCTGCCAGTGCACCGCATGACCGGCAGCGCGGCAGCGTTCGGCAATCTGCCGGCCGAGTTCGCGGGTGTTGCCGCTCAAGGAGGCGACCACCATCAGGATGCGCAGCGCGGCGACAGGCTCAGAGATCGTCGAAGCCGTTGTCGACGTTGGTCTTCTTGTAACTTGCATTGCGCATCTCGAAGAAGTCGGTCTTGGTCTCGGTGAAGTTGTCGGCGTAGGCCTTGATCCACGGCATCACGTTGTCGGTGGTGTCGCTGTACAGGCGCTCGATGCCGAGCATGCCGGCCATCTTGTTGGCGCGGTACTTCACGTAGCGCACCATCTCGTCCACGTCGATGCCATCGATGCCATCCAGCACCTCCGACGACCACTGCGTCTCAAGCTCGATGGCATGTTCGAATGACTGGTGCACATAGGCGGTCAACTCATTGGTCTGCAGCTCGGGGTTTTCACCGATGATGGCGCGGATCAGCTCGCTGATGAACTTGGTATGGGCCAGCTCGTCGCGATTGATGAAGCTGATGATCTTGCCGGTGCCGTTCATGCGGTTCTGCCGCACCATGTTGTAGAAGTAGGCGAAACCGGAATAGAAGTTGATGCCTTCCAGGATCGAGGACTGGATCAGCGACTTGAGCAGGGTCTCGGCGGTCTTCTCGCGCATGAAGTCGTCATACGCGCTCATGATCGGGGCATTGCGCTTGATGATGGTCGGGTGGGTGCGGGCGATCTCGAAGATGCGGTTCTGGTTCGGCAGGTCGGTGATCGAGGCCAGTACGTAGCTGTAGCTCTCGTTATGGATCACTTCCTGCTGGCCGATGATCGCCGCATTGGCATGCGCGGCCGGGTCGGTGATGTACTCGGCGACGTTGTAGATGAAACGGGTCTGCGGTGAGTCGAGCGTGGCCAGCAGGCCGATGATCGAATCGTAGGCGTTCTTTTCGCGTGCGTTGAGCTCGCCGTACTGGCGGGCATCGAGCTTCATGTCGACCTCGTCGGGAATCCAGAAGTTGGTCGACAGCTCCTTGTAGGCCCGATAGAAGGACGGATACGGGATATCGTTCCAGTTGAGGATGCCGCTGGTACGGCCGTTGATGATGCCGGTGCTGCGGTTGGGATGGCGCGGTTCGAGGATCTTGATGCGGTCGAGGGGGGTTGCCATGGTGTTACCTGCAGGGAGTAGCGCCGGGCCATGCCCGGCGGAATGTGCGACGGCCGTGCGATGCGCTCGCCGGGCGTGGCCCGGCGCTACCGTGGATGATCAGCTGGAGCACCATTCGCATTCGCTGATGTCGATGTCGTTGGAGCGCACGTAGTAGGTGGTCTTCAGGCCTTCGCGCCAGGCGCTCAGGTGCAGCTCCAGCAGGGTGCTCGCGCGGATCGTGCTCGGCACATACAGGTTGAAGCTGATCGACTGGTCGACATGGCGCTGGCGGCGCGCGTTCTGGCGCACGCTGGCGAACTGGTCGACCTTGTACGCCCCCTTCTCGTAGTACGGCCAGGTTTCCAGCGACAGGCCCGGCGCCGCCACCGGCCGCCGGAAGTCCTTCTTTTCCTCGTAGTAGAACGCGCTGTAGATCGGGTCGATCGATGCGGTGGAACCGGCAATCTGCGCGGTACTCATGTTCGGCGCCACGGCCAGCAGCCAGCCGTTGCGCAGGCCGTGCGTGGCGACCTCGCGGGCCAGGCTGTCCCATGCGGCGCCGCTGTAGTCGCGGTCAAGGAAGTAACGCCCGTTGTGCCAGTCGCTGCCAGCGAACATCGGGTAGCTGCCCTTCTCCTTCGCCAGCTGCGCGCTGGCCTGGATGGTCAGGAAGTTGATGCGTTCGTAGAGACGGTCGGCCAATTCTTCGGCATCCGGTGATTCCCACTGGATCGCCTGCTGCGCCAGCAGGTGGTGCCAACCGAACGTGCCCAGGCCGATGGCGCGGTACTTGCGGTTGGTGATGGTGGCCTGCGGCACCGGCAGCGCGTTGAGGTCAATCACGTTGTCGAGCATGCGCACCTGGATCGGGATCAGGCGCTCCAGCACGTCGGTGGCCAGCAGGTCATCCGGCGCACTGATTGCCCGGCCGAGATTGATCGAGGACAGGTTGCAGACCACGAAGTCACCGGCGCGGCGTGTGGTGACGATCTGGTCGCCGCTGACGATCTCCTGGATCATCCGCGTCGGGCTCATGTTCTGCAGGATCTCGGTGCACAGGTTGCTGGAATAGATCATGCCCGCGTGCTTGTTCGGGTTCCGGCGGTTGACCTCGTCGCGGTAGAACAGGAACGGATTTCCGGTCTCCAACTGGCTGAGCATGATCCGCTTGAACAGATCGATCGCCTTCACCGTGCGGCGGCTGATGCGCTCGTCGGCCACCAGTTCGGCATAGCGGTCGCGGAAGCTGCCCGCACCGCGCGTTTCATCGTAGAAGTCCTGCAGGTACCAGCCCTTGGCCTGCTTCACCTCGTGCGGGTCGAACAGGTACCAGTCGGCGCGGCGCTCGACCGCTTCCATGAACAGGTCGGGCACGCACACCGAAGTGAACACATCGTGCGCGCGCAGGCGCTGGTCGCCGTTGTTGAGGCGCAGGTCCATGAACGCTTCGATGTCGCGGTGCCAGATGTCCAGGTACACCGCCACCGCGCCCTTGCGCTGGCCAAGCTGGTCAACCGACACCGCGGTGTTGTTGAGCTGCTTGATCCACGGCACCACGCCGCCGGAGGAATTGGCCACGCCCCGGATCGGCGCGCCGCTGCTGCGCACATAGCCCAGGTAGGCGCCGACGCCGCCACCGTGCTTGGACACGCGGGCGATATCGGTGTTGGAGTCATAGATGCCCTGCAGGCTGTCGTCCACCGTGTCGATGAAGCAGCTGGACAGCTGCCCACCCACCTTGCCGGCATTGGCCAGGGTCGGTGTGGCGACGGTCATGTACAGGTTGGACAGCGCCCAGTACGCCTCGCCGACCAGCTGCATGCGCCGCTCGCGCGGCTTTTCTTCCTGCATGAGGTACAGCGCGATGGTCAGCCAGCGCTCCTGCGGCAGTTCGTAGACCTCGCGGCTGCGGTCGCTGGCCAGATAGCGCGTGGCCAGCAGGTACAGGCCGTTGTAGGCGAACAGGCGGTCGCGCTCCGGGTCGATCATCTCGCCGGCCTGCTGCAGCTCTTCCTTCGAATAGCAGCGCAGGATGTCGTTGCTGTATATGCCGCGGTCAGCCAGGCTTTCCTGCAGGCCAACGTAGGAGCCGTACTTCAGGCCGACATCGTAGAAGCGGTTGCGGCTGGCACGCTTGTACAGGCGGCGCAGGTAGATGCGCGCGGCAAACTGTTCCCACTCGGGTGCAACCAGGTCCACCCGCGATTCGGCCTCACGGATCAGCAGATCGACCAGGTCGTCGGCGCTGATGCTCGGTTTGCGCTCGACCATCGCCTGCACCACGCGGCGATAGTCGCTCACGTCCAGCTGCGGGAACTCGGCATGCACGGCGTCGATGCTGCGCTGCAGGCGCTCGGCCTCGAACGGCAGGCGGCGGTTGCCGGCCTCCTTGGTGATCCAGGTCGACACGCGCTCGCCACCGGCGCGCAAGGCGTCGCCAGCGCCGGCCAGATCGGCCACGCGGAAGGTACTGTCGGTCATGGTGGTGAAACTCCAGGCTCGCACGCGCTTTGGCGGTCGATGCCATGGCGGCCCTGAACGCGATACCGGCGCACGGGGCGAACGGGTGGATTGCCAGGGCACGGGAACGTAGGTCGTCGGCATCTGCCTGCGCCTGCGGCCGGTATCCGGGCCGTGGGGGCGACCTGCGTCCGCACGATGGCGGCCGCGTCGACACGGCAAGCCTTCAGGGGCGGGCCGCGGGACGTTTGCTGCATGTCCGGCGGCGGCGGCTGACCGGGAGTGACGGCCACAACATAGTGGGGATATCCCGAACCGTCAACACAAGATGCGGTAATCAGCACATGTCGCGACGATCAGTCGCAGGATGCCGTGTTGCAGCTGCGGCGCCTTGTCGACAGCCCCTGCGGCCCCAGTTCGGTACAACATCCACTTTCCCCGGAACACCACCCATGCGCGCTGCCCAGTACCCCTCCTTCGGCAACCCGGCCGACGTCCTTGCCATTGCCGATGCGCCGCTGCCCGAGCCCGGCCCCGGCGAGGTGCGCATCCGCACCGTGCTGGCCTCGATCCACAACCACGATCTGCTGACCGTGCGCGGCCTCTACGGCTACAAGCCGACCCTGCCGGCGATCGGTGGCAGTGAAGCGCTGGGCGTGGTCGATGCACTCGGCGATGGTGTCGACGGCCTGCAGATCGGCCAGCGCGTCGCCGCGGCCTCGGTACACGGCACCTGGGCCGAGGCCTTCATCGCGCCGGCACGCATGGTGATTCCGATGCCGGAGGCGATCCCCGACGAAATGGCCGCGCAGCTGATCGCCATGCCGCTGAGCGCGCTGATGCTGCTGGAGTTCCTGCACGTCGAGGCGGGCCAGTGGATCGTGCAGAACACCGCCAACGGCGCGGTGGGCAAGTCGCTGGCGATGCTGGCGCGGGCGCGTGGCGTGCATGTAGCCAACCTGGTGCGCAATGCGGATGCCGTCGCACAGTTGCAGGCGCTGGGTATCGATCATGTGTTCGACACCTCGGTGGACGGCTGGAAGGATCGCGTTCGTGAAGCGACCGGCGAAGCACAGGCGGCGGCCGCCGTGGATTCCATCGGCGGCGACGCCAGTGGCGATCTGGTCGACCTGCTCGGCCACCACGGCACGCTGGTGTCGTTCGGCGTGATGAGCGGCGAACCGATGCGCATCCCGGCCGGCGGCCTGATCTACAAGGAAGCGACGGTGAAGGGCTTCTGGGGCAGCAAGGTCAGCCAGGCGATGGCGGTGGAGGACAAGCGCCGGCTGGTTGGCGAACTGCTGAAGCGTGCGGCTGGCGGCGAGCTGACGCTGCCGGTGGAGCAGATCTTCGCACTGGACGATATCGCCCAGGCAGCGAAGGCCGGTGTGGGTTCGGGTCGTAACGGCAAGGTGCTGCTGCGGCCGTGATCGTCTGACATTGCGTTCTGTAGAGCCGAGCCATGCTCGGCTGCTTTCCGGCCAGTGTGTGGAGCCGAGCGTAGGCTCGGCTCTACAGGGGCGTGCGGACCAACGGTCCGCACCCACCGAGCCGGTTCGTTAAGAACCTGTGATGTATAACTGAATGCGCTTTCGTCATTGGAAGGTGCATGTACCTGCATGCGGTACTGACGGCTCCTCCCCCGTTCGGCGTTGTCGCTTCCATGTACCGCACCACCCTGAACCTGCTTGCTGGCGCCATTGCGCTGGGCCTCACCGCCGGCGCTGCCGGCGCCGCTGAATCCGCCGACACCGGCAAGGACAGCACCACCCTCGGCACCGTGCTGGTGACCGGTTCCAACATCAAGCGCAGCGATACCGCCGGGCCCAACCCGGTGCAGATCGTCAGCCGCGAACAGATCGAGCAGACCGGCCGCTCCACCCTCACCGACGTGCTGCGCAACCTGTCGGCCAATGCCGGCAACAGCTTCGACGAGCAGTACACCGGCAGCTTCGCCGCCGGCTCGGCCTCGATCGGCCTGCGTGGCCTGTCGCCGAAGAACACACTGGTGCTGGTCAACGGCTACCGCGTGTCCAACTTCGGCTTCGCGCTCAATACCCAGGACACCTTCGTCGACCTCAACGCGCTGCCGATCAGCGCGGTGGAACGCATCGAAGTGCTGAAGGACGGCGCCTCGGCGGTGTATGGCTCCGACGCCATCGCCGGTGTCATCAACATCATCCTGCGCAAGAACTTCCAGGGCGTGGAAGTGGGCGGCGGCTTCGGTACCGCCACCCAGGGCGGCCTGGACGAACGCAAGGCCAACCTGCTGGCCGGCTTCGGCGACCTGGAGCAGCAGGGCTGGAACGTGCTGTTCGGGCTGGACCTGCTCAAGCGTGATCGCCTCGACGCCGACCAGCGCGCCTATACCCGCAGCGGCGATTTCCGCGACAAGCCCGGCGGACGCCTGGCCGGCTGGTCCACCGCCGGTGGCAATTGGCTGTCCAACCCGCGCGCGCCGCAACCGTTCGCCAACTGCCCGGATGGCAGTCAGCTGCGTCCCTACAGCGATTTCGGCAGCACCCTGCCCGGCCAGGCCTGCGCCTTCAACGCGCAGCCGTTCAAGACCCTGCAGCCCGGCGCCGAGCGCCTGCAGGCGTCGTTGAGTGCGACCTACCGCTTCAATGACAGTGTCGAAGCGTTCGCCGACGTGCTGTACAGCCACAACAAGGCCGACCAGATCTTCAGTGCGCCGCTGACCGTTGGCCCCGGCCTGCGTGCCTACAACCCGGCTACCGGCACGCTCATCGACGTGCCGGCGGTGCTGCCGGTCGGCCATCCCAACAACCCGGGCAGCACGCCACTGCCGTTCGAGTACACCTTCTTCGATCTCGGCCCGCGCCTGAAGGACAACACGCAGGTGTTCTACCGTGCCCTGGCGGGCGTGCGCGGCAGCGGCGAACGCTGGGACTGGGAAGTGGCGGCACTGACCTCGCAGAGTGCACAGCGCGAGTACGTCGACAACTTCGTCGATCGCTATGCGTTCGAGCAGATCCTGCGCGAGGGCAGCTACAACTTCCTCAACCCGTCCAGCACGCCGGGCGCGCTGGATGCACTGCGCCTGCAGACCAAGCGTCCGGGCTGGTACAAGCTGCACGCGTTGAACGTGAAGGCCTCCACCTCGCTGTGGGAGATGCCCGCCGGTACGGTCGGCTTTGCCTGGGGTGCGGAGTTCCGCAAGGAATCGCTGGACGCGCGCACCAGTGCGCAGGTGCTGTCGGGCACCGAACTGCGCCCGGCCATCAACGTGGTCAATGGCGAGCGCCAGGTCAGCGCCGCCTATGCCGAACTGAGCGTGCCGCTGCACCGCACGTTGGAGCTGCAGGTGGCCGGCCGCGGCGATCACTACGATGACTTCGGCAAGGCGTTCTCGCCGAAGGTGGCGCTGCGCTGGCAGCCGCTGGACAGCCTGCTGCTGCGCGGCTCGTTCTCGCGCGGCTTCCGGGCACCCTCGCTGCCGGAGATCGCGCCGGGCCAGACCGTCAGCTACGGCTCGGTGATCGATCCGCTGGATCCGCTGCAACCGGGCGGCAGCCGTGGCGTGACCAACATCCGCACCGGCAACCCGGATCTGAAGGCGGAGCGCTCGCGCAACTTCAACGTGGGTGCAGTGTGGTCGCCGGATGGTGATACCAGCATCGGCCTGGACTGGTACCGCATCGAGCAGGACAACCTGGTCAAGCCGGACAGCGCGCAGTTCATCGTCGACAACCCGACGCTGTTCCCCGGTCGCGTGCAACGTGATGCGCAGGGACGCATCCAGTTCATCACCAACCAGTACGCCAACCAGGGCGAACTGACCACCTCGGGCCTGGACCTGGACGCCAACCGCACCTTCCGCACCGTGGGCTGGGGCACCTTCACCGTGGCCGGCAGCTGGACCCACCTGCTCAGCTTCAAGCAGCCGCTGGTGGCTGGGCAGGCACCGTATGACGGCGCCGGCAACAACCGCCACGGCGCGCTGCCGCGTACCCGCGGCACCACCTCGTTGAACTGGGCGGTGGGCGACTGGAGCAGTACGCTGAGCCTCCAGTACGTGAGTGGCTACGACCAGCGTGTGGCGACGGCAACCAGCAACCCGGGCCTGCGCGACCGCATCAAGCCGTATCACCAGTTGGACCTGTACGTAGCGTACGAAGGTATTCCCAACACCACGCTGTCGCTGTCGGTGCTGAACCTGACCGACAAGGACCCGCCGTTCGACCCCGCCGGTGGCTCCAACGGTTTCGACATCAGCCAGTACAACCTGCGCGGACAGTTCGTCTCGCTGGGCGCTCGTTACAGGTTCTGATTGCCACTGTAGAGCCGAGCCATGCTCGGCTGCTCTTCCGACACCGAGGAGCCGAGCGCGGGCTCGGCTCTACAGGGGGGTGCGGACCAACGGTCCGCACCCACCGCATCACCGGCTCAGGTGCAGGAACTGCAGGTGCCGTTCGTACTGGCTGATGATGTCGTTGATGATCTGCTTGCGGCTGTAGCCCACCAGGTCGTAGTCCTGGCTGCCTTCGAACAGGTGCACCTCGGCGCGGTAGTAGCGCTGGTTGCGCAGCTGCTGTGCGGCGAACGACGGGGTCAGGTAACCGCTCAGGATCACCCGGTACAGGAAGTCCTGCTGCTCGCCATGGTTGACCGTCAACTCCATGTCGCCCGCCTCGAAGCGCGTGGCCACGTCCCAGCCCTGCCCGCGCAGCTGCTCGGCCACCGCTTCCATCGCCGGCTTCACCGTGTCATCCATGAAGCGGTAGACCTGGTCGCGCACCGGGAAATGCATCGCCTGGCTCAGGCGCTGGCGCCAGCCCTGGTGGTGGCGATCGTCGCCGATCAGCGGCGATGGCCGGTACTGCAGCGCGCGCTTGCGGTGCGATTCGTCACTGAAGGCGCGGGTCAGCCCCCACATCATCAACAACAGGATCGCCGAGAACGGCAACGACGCCAGCACCACCGCCGATTTCAGTGCGTCGATACTGCCGGCCAGCAACAGGCCCGCGGTCAGCACCGCGATCACCGTGCCCCAGAACACCCGCAGCCAACGCGGACCATCATCCTCGGGTGCGCCGCCATGCGAGGACAGCGTGGACAACACCACCGCCCCCGAGTCGGCCGAGGTCACGAAGAAGATGAAGCTGACCAGCACTGTCACCGTGATCACCGCGCGGCTCCAGGGGTAGCCGTCCAGCAGCGCATACAGCACGGTCGGTGGATCATCCACCGCCAGCTGCGCCAACTGTTGCTGGCCGTGGTGCAGCACCTGGTCCAGCGCGCTGTTGCCGAAGATCGACAGCCAGGCCAGGGTGAAGCCCAGCGGAATCAGCAGCACGCCGAACACGAATTCGCGGATGGTGCGGCCGCGCGAGATGCGCGCGATGAACAGCCCGACAAAGGGTGCCCAGCCGATCCACCAGGCCCAGTAGAACACCGTCCAGCCGCCCAGCCATTCCGGTCGGCCGCCGTAGGCATACACATCGAAACTCTTGCCGACCACGCTGCCGAGGTAGTCGCCCAGGTTCTGCATCAAGGTGCTGAACAGGTACTGCGTCGGCCCGGCAAACAGCATGAACAGCACCAGCGCGATCGCCAGCAGCATGTTGATGTTGGCCATCCAGCGCACGCCCTTCTCCACGCCGGAGACGGCCACGGCCACTGCCGCACCCATCATCGCCACCACCAGCATGATCTGCACCAGGTTGGAATGCGGGATGTTGAACAGGTGCGCCAGCCCGGCATTGAGGTGCAGCACGCCGAAGCCCATGTCGGCGCCGATGCCGAACACGGTGGCGACGATGCCCAGCGCGTCCACGGTGTAACCGATCGGGCCGTTGATGCGCTTGCCGATCAGCGGGTACAGCGCCGAGCGCAGTGCCAGCGGCAGGTTGTGGCGGTAGGCGAAGTAGGCCATCGCCATCGCCGCCAGCGCGAACACACCCCAGCCATGCAGTCCCCAATGCAGGAACAGCAGCTGCATGGCCTGGCGCGCGCCGGCCTCGCCCGCCGCCGGATCGCCCTGCGGCGGCTGCAGGTAGTGGGTCAGCGGCTCGGAAACGCAGAAGAAGAACAGGGTGATGCTGATGCCTGCAGCGAACAGCATGCCGGCCCAGGAGAGGTAACTGAACTCCGGTTCGTCATGGTCGGCACCGAGCTTGATGCCACCGTACTTGGACAGCGCAACGCCGACCACGAACACCAGGTACAGGGTCATGGCCAGCAGGTAGTACCAGCCGACGTTGAGTGCGGCCCAGTCCTGCGCCTTCAGCAGCAGGCGGCCTGCGCCCAGCGGGAACAGGCTGACGAACAGCGCGAACGCCACGACAACGATCGCCGCGAAGGCGAACACAGGCCGAAGGGTGCGCACCGGGGATTGTTGCGGCTCCAGTACATCCATGGGGCGGCGTTCTCCGGTAGATCAAAGGGTTAGCCGACCGATTGTGGCTGAACCGCAGTGGACAGAGCATGAAGTTGTGGCCAGCGGTCACAGGCCCGATCCACCATTACGTGTTATCACGCGCGCGCTGGCAGACGCCTGCGAGCACAGCCGCGCGCACTGCCTGCGACGCGGCCACGCGCGTACTGTCCAATTACGACATCACATGCACCGCGCACAGCTTGTTGCCATCCGGGTCGCGCAGATAGGCCAGGAACAGCTGGCGCCCGGCCATGCTGCGGATGCCGGCCGGGTCTTCGATGGCGGTGCCGCCATGGGCCACGCCGGCGTCCTGCCAGCCACGCACGGCCTCAGCACTGTCGAGGGTGAAGCCGATGGTGCCGCCGTTGGCGTGGCATGCCGGCTGACCGTCGATCGGCGCGGTGACGATGAACATACGGCCATCCTTGAAATACACCAGACGGCCCTTGTCATCGAAGACGCCCGGACGTGCGCCCAACGCACCGAACAGTGCATCGTAGAAGCGATGCGCGGCGTCCATGTCGTTCGTTCCAACGGTGATGTGGCTGAACATGCGGGCACTCCCTGTGGAAAACCGCAGTGTCGGCGAGCACGTCGGGCATCGCAAATCCGGCGACCTCCCCCGCTGCGCCCCGCGCAACGTTTGTCGCGCGCCGCTCGATCATTCTATAATGGGAATCATTCTCATTAATGATCAATGCCGATGGCCGTGCCCGCCGCCTCCAGCACTGCGCTGGCGGGGTTCTACCGCGAACACCATGGCTGGCTGCTCGGCTGGTTGCGCCGCCGCACGCACAACGCCGACTGCGCCGCCGACCTGACCCAGGACACCTTCCTGCGCCTGCTCAGCCGTCGTGTCGATCCATCAGAACTGCGCTTGCCGCGCGCCTATCTCAGCACCATCGCGCACGCCCTGCTGGTCAACCACTGGCAGCGCGCGGACCTGGAACGCGCCTACCTGACCGCGCTGGCCGCCCAACCGGAGCCGGTGCATCCCTCGGCAGAGGAGCGCACCCAGGCATTGCAGTTGCTGCATGCCATCGCCGACATGCTGTCCGGCCTCGCCGAGCGGCCACGGCGCGCGTTCCTGCTGGCGCGGCTGTCCGGCCTGGGCTATGCAGAGATCGGCGTGCAGCTGGGCGTGTCCGAGCGCATGGTCAAGAAGTACATGGCGCAGGCGATGCTGCATTGCCTGCGCCTGTCCGGCGACGCGGCGGCATGAGCGCGGCATTGGCCGGCCCTGCGTTGGAACAGGCTGCCGAATGGTTCGCGCTGCGCCAACAGGGCTGGAGCGACGGCGACCAGCAACGCTGGCACGCCTGGCTGCAGGCCGATGCGGGTCACGCCGACGCCTGGCGACGGGTCGAGGCGGTCTGGCAATCGTTCGCCCCGCTGTCGGCTCCGGCAGCCGCAACGGCACTTGATGCTGCGCGCCTTCGCCGGCGGCGGGCGCTGCGCGGCATCGGTGGCGCCCTCGGCATCGGCGCGGTCTCCCTGCTCGGCCTGCATGGGCTTCAGGCGCAGCGCCGCCTGCAGACGCACCGCACCGCTGCCGGGCGTACCGGTCACTGGACGTTGGCCGATGGCAGCCAGTTGTGGCTCAACGCCGGCAGCGAAGTGACCGTCGACATCGGCAACGGCCACCGCGCCCTGCATCTGCTGCGCGGCGAACTGCTGCTGCAGACCGGCCACCACCCTGCATTCGTCGGCCTGCCCCTGACCGTGCATGTGCCCGGGGCGCGCCTGCGGCCGATCGGCACCCGCTTCGCGGTCGGCCGCGAAGCGCAGGACGGCCGGGTGGACGTGTTCGAGGGTGTGGTGCGGTGCCTGCCGATGTTCGGTGCGGCGCTGGATGTTCCTGCGGGAAGTGCGCTGCAGATCGGACCGATGGGGGGACTCACAACGATCGCTGCCGATCCTCTGCGCGGCGACTGGCAGGACGGACGCCTGCAGGTGCAGGACACGCCGTTGATCCGGGTGATCGACGAACTGGCCCGTCACCATCAGGGCTATCTGGGCTGTGATCCGGCACTGTCCGCATTGAATGTCACCGCGGTATTGCCGCGCCTGGACAGCCTGCAGGCCCTGAAACTGCTGGCGCGCGCCCTGCCGATCCGCATCGAGCAGCGTTGGCCGTGGTGGACCGTTGTGCGTCCGCGTTGAAATCGCGGTTCCCTTTCTGCGCGCTCGGCGGGCACTACAAGGGAACCCCTTGCGGATGTTGCCGCCCCCATGAAACGACCCTGCCCTTCCCCTCGCCCGCTTGCCATCGCGCTGTGCCTGGCCCTGCTCACGCCGTGCCTGTTGCCGGCGGCCGCCCACGCACAGGATGCCGCCGCTGCCGTTCGCTGGCAGATCCCGGCCGGACCGCTCGACCAGGCCTTGACCACGTTCGGCCAGCAGTCCGGCCTGTCCATCGCCACCGATGCGCGCCTGACCCGCGGCCGCCACAGCAGCGGCGTGCAGGCCTCGCTCAACACCGAGGCCGCGCTGGCGCAGCTGCTGGCCGGCACCGGCCTGTCGTTCCAGCGTGATGCCAGCGGCGTGGTGCTGCAGGCCGCCCCCGCAACCGATGCTGGTGTGCGCCAGATCGGCACCCTGCGCGTAGCCGGCCAGGCCAGCGAAGGTGCTTCGCCGTGGGGCTTGGTCGATGCCGATGCCGTATACCGCGACAGCGGCTCGCGCGTGCATCTGGACCACCAGCAGCTGGAACGCTTCCGCGGCCAGTCGATCGGCGATGTGCTGGCCGGCGCAGTCGGCGTGCACACCGGAGACGTACGCAATGGTGGTGCGCTGGACGTGAACATCCGCGGCCTGCAGGGCCAGAACCGGGTGCCGGTGATCATCGACGGCGGCCAGCAGGCCATCGACGTGTACCGCGGCTATGCCGGTGTGCAGCAGCGCAGCTACCTCGACCCGGACCTGATCAGCGCGATCAGCATCGAGAAGGGGCCGAGCCTGGCCGCCAACGCCGCCAGCGCGATCGGCGGCGTGGTCTACATGGAGACGCTGAACATCGATGACATCCTCGACGAGGGCGAGGCCTGGGGACTGCGCGTGCGCGGTGGCGTGGCCGACAACAGCATCGACCGCACCCGTACCTTCAAGCAGATCGCGCGCGGCAGCGACAACCGCAACAGCCTGCGTGACCCGCGCGACTGGAACGGCAGCGTGGCCTTCGCCCAGCGCGGCGAGGACTGGCAGCTGGTGGCCGCTTACGCGCGTCGCCGCCAGGGCAACTACTTCGCCGGCAGCAACGGCGCGCACCGCTACGACGACCAGCACCTGTCCAGCGGCGGTACCGGCATGTCCAGCCAGGCGGTCTCGGACATGTACCACTCGGGTGATGAAGTGCTGAACACGCACACCGACAACGAATCGGCGCTGCTGAAATTCACCTGGACGCCCAACCCCGACCAGCGGCTTGAGCTGAGCCACCGCTACTTCAACTCCAGCTTCGGCGAGATCATGCCCTCGGCGATCGGCCGTGTCGGTGAGTCCAACGAATGGGTGACCTACGTGGACAAGGCCAACACCATGTTCCAGTTCGAGCCAGGGAAAATGCGGCTCAACGCCACCTCGCTGCGCCACCGCTACCGGCCCGAGGCACACCCGTGGCTGGACCTGAGCAGCACGCTGTGGTTCACCACCGCCACCAGCCGCATGTTCAACAGCAACATCGCCAACACGCCGCTGTTCAAGGACGTGCCCAACGACCAGATGCCGGATACGCTGGGGGAAACCTATGGCCCGGGCCTGCAGTCGGACGTGAAGACCCGGCGCTGGGGCGTGGACAGCAGCAACACCACCCGCTTCAGCAACAGCCTGGGCGACTGGACGCTGCGCTACGGCGCTGCGTTCCAGCATGAGGACACCGCACCGAACTCGCCCGTGCTGCCGGTGGACTACAACAACAACCGCTACCTGCGCTCCGGCACGCGGCGCGAAGCCAGCGTTGTCGCCTCGCTGCAATGGCAGCCGTGGGACTGGCTGTCGCTGACCGCAGGCGGCCGCTTCATCGACTACCGCACCCGCGACCGCAATCGCGTGGCCTTCGTCAGCGAATCGCGCGACCTGCGCTATACCTTCGCGCGCCTGAGCAAGGGGGGCCAGCTGCTGCCGGGCTGGTACAAGGAGTGGTACCCGGATGCACAGGGCAACTACACGTATGACTCGCTGCGCGCTACGCCCTACGGCGGCAGCACGCTGGGCCAGAGCTACGACTTCGATGGCTTCATTCCCGACCCGCGCGGCGCCAACGGTTTCTACACCAAGCAGATTCCCACCGCATGGGGCTACAAGCCGGCGATCCGCCGTTCCGGCCACGGCTTCGCGCCGTACGCAGAGGCCCGCTTCAGCCTCGATCAGGACATGTTCTTCTACGTGAAGTACGCGCAGGGCTGGAAGATGCCCAGTCTGTTCGCATCGACGCTGGGCAACAGCACCTCGGCACCGGTGGCCGACCTGAAGCCGGAGAAGAACCGTTCCTGGGACATCGGCTTCAGCCTGCTCAAGCAGGACCTGTGGCGCGATGGCGACCGCCTGGCGTTCAAGGTGGCCTGGTTCAAGAACGATATCGACAACGCGATCACCCGTCGCTTCGACTCCAGCAACTGGGCGTTCTATGTCGACAACGTGGACAACTACACGGTATCCGGCTACGAGCTGCAGTCCGGCTATGACGCCGGCATCGCCTACCTGGACCTGTCGGCCAGCTACTACCAGCGCGCGCGCACCTGCGACGCGGCCACCGCCAAGCGCCTGCGTGAAGACCCCTATGCGAAGTGGAGCAAGCTGGACAGCACGCCGGATTGCGTGGATGGCGGCTTCGGTACCTCGTTTGTCAACGCACAGAATCCGCCGAAGTACTCGATCCACAGCACGCTGGGCTTCCGCCTGTTCGGCAAGCGGCTGGATACCGGCATCCGCCGCACCTACAACAGCGGCCCCACCCACGAACTGGACAAGCCCTGGAATACCACCGGCTCGACCGGGTTGCAGAACATCTACCTGCCCACCGCGATCTACGACTTCTATGCGCGCTGGCAGTTCACCCCGAAGGCCGAAGTGGAACTGGTGGTCAGCAACCTGCGCAACACCTACTACATGGACACGCTGGCGATGAGCCTGATGCCCGGCCCGGGCCGTACCACGCGATTGAACTTCACCGCACGCTTCTGACCGCTGCAGAAACCGCAGCGCCCCGGGGAGATCATCCCCGGGGCGTCTGCATGCGGCGGCTCACGCTCTGACAGGTACCAACCCGGGTTGGCACAGCAACTCAGCACGCGTAGGTGCCAACCTTGGTTGGCACAACAACGCGTTACTTCGCGGTGCTGAGCAGCAGCACCGCAACAGTGACCAGCGCGATGCCGATCCAGCCGATCGGGCGCAGGCGGTTGCCGAACAGCAGGCGGCCGCAAGTGGCGGTACCGATCACGCCGATTGCACCCCACATCGCATAGGCGGTGGCCAGGTCCATGTAGCGCACCGCCTGGCCCAGCAGGGCGAAGGCGATCCAGACCATGACGACCGCGCCGACGCCCCAGCGCCAGCGGCGGAAGCCCTCCGACCTGGCGACCATCATGTTGGCGGCAACGTCGATCAGCGCAGAACAGATCACGAAAAACAGAGCCAGGGTATTCATCAGTGCGCCTCCCCGAGGGTGACACAGACGATGCCGACCACCGCCAGCACGAGGCCGGCCAGCTGCTGCAGCGACAGGCTCTCGCCAAACACGGTGAGGCCGACCACGGTCAGCAGGGTCAGGCCCAGGCCTTCCCACACCGCATAGGCGACACCGACCGCGATGCGGCGGACCGACAGGGCCAGGAAGTAATAGGACAGCGCCAACGCGCCGGCCATGATCAGGTAGCCGGTCCAGCCACCATCGCGGGCGGCATGGGCCATGAACGAGGTGCCGACCACTTCGGCAACGATCGCCACGGTCAGGCAGGCCCAGGCGACCAGCGCGCCACGGGCGGGAACAATACGGGACATGTGAAACTCCTTGCGGGACGCGGACAGCGCCCCGCCCTCAGTAGATCCACGCCATGCGTGGATGCCCCGCAGACAGGGGCGACGGCGGACAGTATCATCGCCTTTTACGGTCGATTCAAAATGGATACCATCGACAGGAGCGATGGATCAATGCCCTATTCCCCTGAATCCCTGCAGGCGTTCGTCGAAGCGACCGCGCTCGGATCGTTCTCGGCGGCGGCGCGTCGCCTGCGCAAGACCCAATCGACGGTCAGCACCGCCATCGCCCACCTGGAGGCAGACCTGGGCGTCAGCCTGTTCGACCGCAGTGGACGCTACCCGCAGCTGACCGAAGCCGGGCGCCAGGTGCTCGGCCATGCCCAGGAAATCCTCGCCGCCGATACCCGCCTGCAGCAGTTGAGCGTGCGGCTGGCCGCCCCGGTCGAAGCGCGGCTGACCGTGGTGTTCTCCGACGTGTATCAGCTCGATCCGGAGCAGCGCGTGTTGCAGCGCTTTGCCGAAGCGTTCCCCGAGATCGAACTGGAATGGCTGGATGCCGAAGGCGAAGACGTGCTGGAACTGGTCGGCAGTGGTCGCGCCGCGCTGGGCCTGCTGCCGCGCCAGGAAAGCTACCCGGATGGTCTGGTGGCACGGCCGTTGGCCCATCACAGCGAACTGTCGGTGTATGTGGCGCGCGACCATGCGCTGGCCGACGCCGGCCGCCATGCGGCTTCCCAGTTGGCACGGCACCGGCAGGTGCGGTTGAGCGCGGAGGTCGACCATGCGCGGGCGGTTACCGGGCTGGCGTGGACCGCCACCGACTACCTGATGGTGATGGAGATGGCCGAGGACGGCATCGGCTGGGCCGAGCTGCCACGCGCGCTGGTACAGCGCTACGACCGCGGGCAGCTGGTGGAACTGACTCTGCCCGGCTGGCCACGACGCATCCACAGCGACCTGCTGTGGCGCCGCGACACGCCGCCGGGGCCGGCGGCGCTGTGGTGGGCCGACGCGTTGGGGTGAACCGAAAAAGGGGACGGAGGGGATCAAGTCGTTTGTGCCGCAAACGACTTGATCCCCTCCGTCCCCTTTTCCATCAACGATGGGCGAGCGCGTAATCCAGCGACGCGCACACCGCTGCCACCTGGGCGTCGTTGCACTGCTGCGGGGTCGCCCGCGGGCTGTCCGGGTAGACCTCGGTGGTGGTGGTGTAGGTCGCACCGGTGATGCCGGCACACAGGCCCAGCTTCACCAGCGGGTACTCGATCACGCCGTGAGCGACCACCGGCGAACCGATGATCTCGCCCTTGTCGTCGGCCGGCGCGATGTGGGTGACCTTCTCCACCTCGGCAATCACCGCCTGCTGGAAGGCCGGTTGTGGGTTCTCGCTGTCGTCCACCAGATAGAAGCCATCCGGAATCAGGCCCGGCTCGAACGGCTTGCCGTCACGCGCGGCCAACGCCGGGCGGAACTCACTCTCGTCGCTGTCGGTAGTCTCGTGCAGGTCGATGTGCAGCACGAACTGGTCCTTGATCGGTGCGATCAGCTCGATCAGCGCGGTCGACTCGCGGGCCGGGCCATCGGCGCGGAAATTGCGGTTCGGGTCGATCGCATCGAAGTTCCAGCGGTTGATGCGCTCGAAGCCCCACGGATTCACGCACGGTGCCACCAGCAGATTGGCCTTGCCGGCGTAGTCGGCGGCGTGCCTTTCGAGGAATTCCAGCGCGCCCATCACGCCGCTGGTCTCATAACCGTGCACGCCACCGGTAACCAGGGCAGCCGGCAGCGCCGGGTTCCAATCGCGGCTGCGCAGGGCGAACAGAGTGTAGGTCTCGCCAGCGTAGTCGAGCTGGCCATAGGCCACCTTGTCGAAGCGCGAAGCCAGCGCCTCGATGCGGGGCAGCACCTCCTCGTCATAGCGACGCAGGCGCTGCTGGCGGCCACGCCACGCCTCCCGTTCCGCCGCTCCCCACGGCTGGCCAGGGGTTCCGACGGGGTAGAAAGCGGCTTGGGACATGGCAGATCTCAGCGAGTCAGGAAGCAATCGCTCACTGTATCACCGGGGCATCGGCATGAACCGAAGGCGCATTCCAATAGCGAATGGAATCAGCAATAATTCTCATTTACGACCTTCCACAGCCTGCACCGATGCCCATCCTCGCCCTGCAACCGGCCCGCCTGCTCCTGGCTGCCGCCCTCGCCCTGTGCCTGCTCCCGACCACCCGTGCCTTCGCCCAGGACGGCGCCACCACGCTGGACAGCATCCAGGTCTCCGGCAGCTGGCTGGGTACCGGCCTGCATGACAGCGTCAAGCGCTTTGCCGGCGCGCGCACCGTGGTCGACCGCCAGCGCATCGAGGCCAGCGGCGCGGCCAGCCTCGGCGATGCCATGCGCCGTATTCCGGGTGTGCAGGTCACCGACAACTCCGGCACCGCTGGCAGTTCGGTGTCGCTGAACATCGGCGTGCGCGGCCTCACCGGGCGCTACTCGCCGCGCTCGACCGTACTGTTGGACGGCGTGCCGCTGGCGGTGGCGCCGTATGGCCAGCCACAGCTGTCGTTCGCGCCGACCAGCCTGTCCAACATCGAGTCGATCGACGTGGTGCGCGGCGGCGGCGCGGTGCGCTACGGGCCGCAGAACGTCGGTGGCATCATCAACTTCAGCACCCGCGCCATTCCCACCGAGGCCGGCCTGCACGGCGAAGCCGGCGTCCGCTACACCGCCTACGACCATGGCGGCGGTGACAGCACCCAGTACAACGCCTTCCTTGGCGGTACCGGCGACAACGATCTGGGCGCCGCCCTGCTGTACTCCGGCCAGGATGGTCGCGGCTGGCGCCAGGGCAGCGATGACCGCTTCAACGATCTCGCGCTGAAGTTCGCCTACGCCATCGACGAACAGCAGGAGCTGCGTGCCAAGCTGTCCTACTACGACGTACGCTCGCTGACGCCGGGCGGCCTGACCCGTGCGCAGTACGAGGCCGATCCGTTCCAGAACACCCGGCCGACCGATTTCTGGAAGGGCCACCGCACCGGCATCGACCTGGGCTACACCAACGCGCTGTCGGCCAACAGCGAGTTCGAGGTGCTGGCCTATTACAACGAGAGCACCCGTGCCAGCTCGCTGATCAACGCCGCCAACACCCAGCTGACCGTGCAGCCGCGCGACTACCGCGTGCTCGGCATCGAGCCGCGCTATACCCAGCGCCTGCACTGGGGCAGCGCGGTGCATGACATCACCGCCGGCTACCGCTTCCTGCGCGAGCGCGGCAACGACCGCAGCTACACCGTCGCCCGCCGCACCGGCGCGGCCAGTGCCACCACCCGCTTCGACAACGCCACCGACGCGCACGCCTTCTACATCGACGACCGCATTGCGATCGGCCAGTGGCGGATCACGCCCGGCGTGCGCATGGAATGGATCGACATGGACCGCCGCCAGGCCGGAGGCACGGCGACCTTCAGCAGCCGCAACGACAAGGCCCTGCCCTCGATCAACATCGCCTACCTGCTGACTCCGCAGCTGACCGTGTTCGGCAACTACACCACCTCGTTCGGACCGGTACAGAACATCCAGCTCAATTCGCAGACCGCCAGCAATCCGCTGAACCCGGAAGTGGCCAGGACCACCGAGCTGGGCGCACGCTGGCAGGATGGGGCACTGCGCGCGGAAGTGACCGTGTTCAAGATGCGCTTCGACAACCAGATCCTGCAGGTGCCGGGCATCACCCCGCCCACCTTCCAGAACATTGGTGCCACCGACCACAAGGGTGTGGAGAGCGCACTGGAGTACCACTTCGCCGAGGACGGCGCGCTGGCCGGGCTGGAGCTGTACGCCAACTACAGCTGGACCAAGGCGATCCAGCAGTCCGGCGACAACCGTGGCCTGGACGTGCCGTTCTACTCGCGCGACACCGACAGCATCGGCGCCCGCTACGCGCTGGCCGGCTGGACCTTCAACGTCTCCAGCACCCACCAGAGCGGCCAGTTCTCCGACGCCGCCAACACCTGGGCCGAGAGCGCTGACGCGCGCGTGGGACGCGTGCCGGGCGTACGCCTGTGGAATGCCCAGGTGGCCTGGCAGGTGCCGGGGCTGGGTGACAGCGAGATCGCACTGGGCGTGAACAACCTGGCCGACAAGCGCTGGTACACCCGCAACGTCGATGGCAACGCAGGCCGCATGGTGGCCGCGCCGCGCACCTTCTACGTGCAGGGCCGCTACCGCTTCTGAGCCGGTAGCCGCCCGATGCGGTGACGGTGGCGCTCACGGTGGCGGCGTATCATGCCGCCACCATGTCACTGCCTGTTTCGCCATCGCGCCTGCATCTGGCCTTCCAGGGCCTGCGCCTGCGGCTGCGCGGCAGCGACCTGTGGTTCATCGCGCTGGCGCTGCTGGTTGGCCTGATCGCCGGCTACCTGACCCTGCTGCAGTCGGGCATCGCGCGCTGGCTGCAGGGCACGTTGTATGGGCTGGACGACGGCATGCGGCTGAGCTCCCTGCCCTCGCTGACCTGGACCGCGCTACTGGTGCTGCCACTGGGCGGGCTGCTGGTCGGCCTGGTCAGCCTGGCGGCGACGCGACTGAAACGGCCACTGCTCGATGCGGTGGAAGCCAATGCGCTGCACGGCGGCCGCATGTCGATGCGCGACAACCTGATCGTGCTGACCCAGACCCTGCTGTCCAATGGCTGCGGCGCGTCGGTCGGCCTTGAGGCTTCGTATACGCAGATGGGCGCGGGCAGCGGCTCGCAACTGGGCAGGGTGATGCGCCTGCGTCGCAACGACGTGCGCATCCTGGTCGGTGCCGGTGCCGCCGGTGCCATCGCCGCTGCGTTTGGTGCGCCGCTGGCCGGTGCGTTCTACGCCTTCGAGATCGTCATCGGCGCCTACACCCCCGCTGCGCTGGCACCGGTGGCCGTCGCAGCGCTGGCCGGCGCGTTCGTGGCCGACCAGGCCGGCATCGAAGCCTATCTACTGCCAGCGGCCTCGACCATCGACGTGCGCGCCGCCGACTACGCGATCTACGGCCTGCTCGGCTGCTGCTGCGCGATGGTCGGCATCGCCATCATGCGGCTGATCGCCTCGATCGAAGGCACGGTCAAGCGCAGCCCCCTGCCCGCGTGGGGACGGCCGGTGGTGGGTGGACTGCTGCTGATTCCACTGGCACTGGCCAGCCCGCAGGTACTGTCGTCCGGCCACGGCGCCCTGCATCTGGACCTGACCACGCACCTGCCGCTGATCTGGATCGGCGGCCTGTTGACCCTGAAGTGCCTGGCCTCGGGCATCTCGCTCGGCTTCGGCTTCCGTGGCGGACTGTTCTTCGCCTCGCTGTTCATGGGCACCCTGGTCGGCGCGCTGTTCGCTGGACTGCTGGGCATGGCCACCGGCGTTCCGGTGATCGACGCCACCTCGGCCGCGCTGGCCGGCATGGCCGCACTGGCCGCCGCCGTCGTTGGCGCGCCGATGACCATGGCCATGCTGGTGCTGGAAGGCACGCACGATTTCCTGCTGACCAGCGTGGTGATGAGCGCGGTACTGGTGTCCAGCACGCTGGTGCGGCAGTGGTTCGGCTACTCGTTCTCGACCTGGCGCATGCACCTGCGCGGCGAGACCATCAAGAGCGCCCGCGACGTGGGCTGGGTGCAGAACCTCAACGCCGGCCGGCTGATGCGCAAGGGCGTGGCGACCGCCCCGGCCGATCTCGATGCCGCCGCGTTCCGCCAGCGCTTCCCGCTGGGCTCGGGCACCCGGGTGATCCTGATCGACAGCGAGGGCCACTATGCCGGCATCGTGCAGATTCCACGGGTCTACGGCGATGGCGTGAAGCCGGAAACCCTGATCGGCGAACTGGCCGAGAACCGTGACGTCTCGCTGGCACCGTCCTCCGACGTGGTCAGCGTGATGCAGCGCTTCGACCAGACCCAGGCCGACGAGCTGGCGGTGGTGGCTGCCGACGGCCAGGTATTGGGCGTCGTCTCCGAAGCCTTCGTGCGCAAGCGCTACGCCGAAGAACTGGACAAGCGCCAGCGCGAGCTGATGGGCGAGCGCGTCGACGACACCGACTGAGCCCGAAAAAGGGGACGGAGGGGATTAATTCATTTGTGGCCCATCCGGGTATCCACGCATGGCATGGATCTACCGTCACATGACCGGGGTAGACTCCGGCCATGCGCTTTATTGAGACCTTCCAGGCCGGTCCCTTCGCCGACACCGTGGTCAGCCTGCTGGCCGCTTTCGTACTGGGCACGCTGATCGGCGCCGAACGCCAGTACCGGCAGCGCACCGCCGGCCTGCGCACCAACGTGCTGGTGGCCGTCGGCGCCGCTGCCTTCGTCGACCTGGGCATGCGCATCGCCGGCAGCGCCGAGGCGGTGCGGGTGATCTCCTACGTGGTCTCCGGCGTCGGCTTCCTCGGCGCCGGCGTGATCATGAAGGAAGGCATGAACGTGCGCGGCCTGAACACCGCCGCCACCCTGTGGTGCTCTGCGGCGGTGGGCAGCTGCACCGGCGCGGACATGCTGGCCGAAGGCGTGCTGCTGACCGTGCTGATCATCGCCGGAAACACCCTGCTGCGGCCGCTGGTGAATGCGATCAACCGCATTCCGATCAATGAGGCCGCCACCGAGGCGACCTACGAAGTGCGCCTGAGCGTGGATGCCGAAGCCGTGCCGCGCGTGCGCGAGCGGTTGGTCGACGCGCTGGAAGCAGCGCAGTATCCGGTCGGTGATGTGCAGGTGGTCGAGCATGCCGATGCACCCACCGATGTGATCGCGGTGCTGGTCAGTACCGCCGTGAGTGCCGATGAGCTGGACGTGGTGCTGGCGCGGATGGAGCACGTGCCGGGCGTCCTGCATGCCACCTGGGAAGTCAGTACCCGCGATTGAGCCGGTTCCGGCAACTCACCCACCCGCCATGCGCTGCTGTGCCCGCAGCAGCTTGCGGAATGAACCGCACTGCCGCGCATCCTGCGCTTCCGGGCAGGCCGCCGCGCGCTGCAGGTGCCGGCGCACCCGCTGCAGCTGGGTGATCTGCCTCTGCAGCACATCAGCCTGCGCCAGCAGCGCCTCACGATCCAGGGAGATACATCCACGCTGCGGTGGCAGCGATGCCCCGATCTGCTGCAGTGACATCCCGGCCGCCTGGCCGAGACCGATCAGCGCCAGCCGTTCCAGCACCTGCTCGTCATACTGCCGGCGCAGGCCGCGACGCCCAAGGGCCTGCAACAAGCCCAATTGTTCGTAGTAACGCAGGGTCGAGGCCGGCACGCCACTGCGCTTGACCACCTCGCCGATATCCAGTTCACGCATGGGCTTGACCTCAAGTCGTCTTCAAGCAGCAACCTATGGGCCACTTCCAGACAAGGCAAGACCATGGCCAGCACATCCCCCGTTGATCAGAACACCCTCTGGAACGGTCCCGGCGGCCAGATCTGGGTCGCCCAGCAGGCCATCCTCGATGGCCTGTTCCAGCCGATGGCCGACCTGCTGGTCGCCGAGTTGCCAGAAACCGTCACGCAACTGCTCGACATCGGATGCGGCACGGGCGCAAGCCTGCTTGCCGCCGGTGCGGCACGCCCGGCCGCCCACTGCACCGGCCTGGACATCTCCGCACCGATGCTGGCAACGGCGCGCGAACGGGCAGAAACGGCGGGGCTGGACGCTGACTTCATCCTTGCCGACGCGCAACGGCACCCTCTGCCTTCCGCGCACTTCGACTGGATCCAGTCGCGGTTGGGGGTGATGTTCTTCGAGGATACCGGTGCGGCCTTCGCCAACCTGCACCGCGCCACGCGGCCCGGTGCCGGCCTGCGTTTCATTGCCTGGCGCAGCGCTGACGAGAATCCATTCATGACCACGGCCGAGCGCGCGATCGGCGATGCGCTTGAGCTTCCGCCGCGCGCACCCGGTGCCCCGGGACAGTTCGCCTTCGCAGATGGCCAACGCGTGCAGCGCCTGTTGCAGGCTGCCGGCTGGAAGGATGTGGAGGTGGTTGCGGTGGACCTTCCGTGTTCGATCGCACGCGATGAGCTGCCGACCTACGTCGGCCAGCTGGGCCCGGTGGGCCAGGCGCTGCGGGCGCTGCCCGAAGTGGAGGCCGCCGGGCTGCGCGACCAGGCGCTGGCAGCATTCACACCATTCATCGACGGCGATCGGATCCGCGTGGATGCTGCCTGCTGGTTGATCCGCGCACGCGCATGACACAGAAAAGGGGACGGAGGGGATTAAGTCGTCCATGTCCCTGCCGTGCCGGGAACGACTTAATCCCCTCCGTCCCCTTTTTCTTCTACAGTGCCTCGCCGGCGTCGGCCAGGCGCGATTCGATCAGCGCATACCACTGCTGCAACACGTCGATGAGCATGTCCAGTTCGGCGTCGGTGCGCTGTGCGCGACCACTGCGCAGGCAGGCCTGCGCTTCCTGCAGCTGGGCAAGGAAGCCGGCCACGGTGTCTGCCTGCAGGATCAAGCCCGGCAGGCGCCGCCCGGGAATGCGCACCACCGCATGGTTGCCGAGCTGGCCGTACACACTCAATGTGGCTTCCGTCTTCATGGAAAGAGGCAGGAATTGGGCGTTCATCGCGTGCACCATGGAAAACCTGAGCCGCCGGCAGGCATGGTCAACGGGGGAGACGTAACCACGTCCTGCCGACGGTCAGGGGGGACTCGGGATACCGGGGCATGACCCCGGTGTGGGACTCTCAGCGCGGCTGGGCCATTCCAGCAATCTGCACGCGCCGGTTCGGCGCCAGGCAGGCGATCAGCTCGCGACGGTTGCGCTGCTCGCACTGCACGATCGGCTCGGCTGCGCCCCGCCCTTCGGCGCTGATGCTGGCCGCAGGCACCCCACCCTGCACCAGCGCGCTGCGCACTGCCTCGGCACGTCGCTGCGACAGGGTCTGGTTGTAGCTGGCACTGCCGATACGGTCGGTGTACCCGGTCACCCGGATCGACTGCACCTGACTGGCCTCGCGCACCTGCGCCAGCACGCCCTGTACGGCCTGCTGGCCTTCGGCACTGAGCACCGCGCTGTCGAACCCGAACAGCGCATCCGCCGACAACCGCAGCGGCTGCTCCGGCAGCGGTGCCGGTGCTGGCGGCGCTGGCGGCCGCGGCGGTTCCAGCACCGCCGCGCACGATTCCGGCTTCCAGTAGCCCCCTTGGGCGATGCCCTTGCTGTCGAAGCGCACCTGGAACTGGCAGGTGAAATACTCCGCGCCCTGCGCGGTGCGGAAGTTGAACAGGTAGTTCCACTCGCGCACGCCCCACATGCCTTCGTTGAAGTGCGGCGTGCCCAGCAAGGTATACAGCTGGCGCTTGCTCATGCCCGGCGCGAAACGGCGCAGGTCGGCGACGTCGGGATAGATGCCTTCCTTCAACGAGGCCTTCGAAGCCTCCGGGAACTGCACGGCGGTGGTTTCGGCAGGACCCTCGGCGGCCGGCGCATGGCTGCGACAGGCGGCCAGCAGGCCCATTCCCAGGACCAGGCCCAGCACTGCGGCCATCTGGCCGGTGCGGGCGATGCGATGCTGTTTCATGTCATTCCCCCTATGGACGTTTCCGCGATGCCGGGCCGCGCGTGCGGCCCGGCGGCGGGGATCACCACTGGATGCCGGCACCGACGGCCACACCGGCCTCGCCACGGCTGTTGGTGGAGCCGCTGAACTTGTAGATCCAGCGCCCTCCCTCGGAGACACCGGAGATACCGACCGCCACGCCCGACTCGCCGTTGTAGCTGCCGGCAGCGACCGAGGCCATGCTGCGGCCCGCTTCGCTGGGCTGCGGCAGGGCTGCGGTGGCCATCGCCGAAGCGATACCGGCCGAGGCGCGGTTGTCGGTCTTGCGCAGGTCGCGCTCGAAGCCCCCCATGCGCTCGTCGGTGTAGGCCTTCGACCAGTCCAGGGTCTGCGCCATGCCCGACTTCAGCTGGTCCACGTTGACTGCGTCGGTACCGGCGGTGCCGGCGGCGACGTTGCGCACCGTGGTCGGGCCGCTGTTGGTGCTGCCCAGCGTGACACTGTTGTAGTTGGTCGCACCGTTCACCGTGGTGTCGTAGCGGATCGTGCCCTGCTGCGAGGCCTGCAGCTGGCGCACGTTGACCGCATCGGTGGCCTGCGAACCGTCAGCCACGTTGACGACCTGGCGTTCGGCGCCGCTGGCACCGACCGAGACCGTGTTGGCCCGGTTCGCCACCGAACCCGCCCCCAGCGCCACCGAGTTGTCGGCCTGCGCCTGCGAACCATTGCCCAGCGCGGTCGAGTTGGCACCGGCGGCGGTGGAGCCTGCACCACCGGCGGCCGAGTTGGCACCGCTGGCGGACGGATCGGCCAGGTTGTTGGTGTTGTTGGCGCGGAAGCTGCCGGCCACGTTGGTGATGTTCTGGATCTTCTGGTCGGTGTACTTCTTCGACTCATCGATGGCGTAGTTCACACCATTCTTCAGCTGGCCGACATTGGTTGCGTCGTAGGTGTCGGAGCCATCGGCAACGTGGGTGATCTTGCGCTCGCTGCCGGTGCTGCCGACCGAGACCTCACCGGCCGAGTTGCTGGCGCCGGTCTGGCCGTAGGCACCGGTGTAGCCGCTCTGCGCACCAACGCTGGCCACCGAACCGGCACCCAGGGCGACGCTGTTGCCTGCACTGGCGCTGGCACCGTTGCCGACCGCCACGCTGTTGGCACCGGCCGCACTGGCCTGCGGGCCGACAGCCACCGCTTCCGCGCCGGCAGCCGTTGCAGCCGCTGCGGTCGAGTTCACCGCCAGGTAGGCGCTGCCACCGCCGCCGTTGGTGATGCGCTGGTTGAGGACCTTCAGCGAGCCGTCCACCGCAGTGAAGGCGGCGGTGACGTTGTTGTAGTCGCCGCTGGTAAACGTGCCGTCGGTGGCGATGCTGGAGATGCTGAACTTCGGCGCGGTCCACACATTGGTGGTGCCGTTGTACGCGGTGGTGCCACCGAAGTAGTTGGCGATGGTGCTGTTGGTGTTGAACAGCTGGTCGCCGGTGATGGCATCGCTGCTGCCGGCCAGGATGCTGCCGGCGGCGACGTTGGTGATCTTCACCGCGCCGGTGCCGGTGCCCGTCAGCGTCACGCTGTTGAGCACGTTGCCGCTGCCGTCGACGTCGTACTTCACGGCCAGCTTGTCGATCTCGCCGGTCTGGTCGGCGACGTTGGCCAGCGAGTTGCTGACGGCATCGAAGGCGGTACCGACGTCGTTGTAGCTGCCCTTGGTGACGGTGCCGTTGGCGGCGACGTTGTTGATCGCGTAGGTCGGTGCGGTCAGCACACCGCTGGCATTGACCGCTGCACCACCTCCGAGGTGGGTGGCAACGGCCTGGTTGGCGGCAAACAGCTGGGCACCGTTGATGGCCTCGCTGCTGGTGGCACTGACCTGGCCCGGGCCGAGGTTGCGCAGCGTGGTGGCGGTGCCAGCCTGGCCCAGCGTGGCGCTGGCATAGTTGACGCTGCCGTCGCCGTTGAGGTCATAGCGCAGGGCGCCCTGCTCCGAGGCCTGCAGCTGGCCCAGGTTGACTGCATCGGTCGCTGCGGTACCGGCCGCCATGTTGGTGACCTGACGCTCGGCACCGGCGGCACCGATGGACACGCTGTTGGCACGATCGGCCAGGCTGCCGGCACCGACCGCGATGCTGTTGGCGGCGGTTGCGCGAGCATTGGTGCCGACTGCGATCGAGTCGGCACCGCTGGCCAGGGCCTCGGTACCGGTCGAGTTCACCCGCAGGTACTTGGTGCCACCGTTACGGATGTCGGTGATCTGCGTGTTGAGGTTGACCAGCGAGCCATCGACCGCGGCGAAGGCATCGGTAGCGTTCTCATACAGGCCCTTGGCGATGGCGCCGCCGGTGGAGATGGTGCTGATCTCGAACAGGGGCGCAGTGAACGCGCCACTGGCAGGATCGAAGGCTGCGCGGCCGCCGAAGAAGCTGGCGATGGCAGCATTGGTCGCCGCCAGCTGGCCACCATTGACCGCTTCCAGGCTGCCGGCCGTGACCGCACCGCCAGCCAGGTTACCGATGGTGGTGGTGCCGGTGCCCGCGCCGAGCGTGACACGGCGATAGTTCGGGTTGCCGGCACCGTCCAGGTCATAGGTCACCGCAGCGGCCGCCACATCATCGATCAGGCTGATGGCCCCCTTCAGCTGGGCCACGTTGACCGCATCGGTATTGACACTACCCGCCGCGACGTTGGTGATCTGGCGCTCACCGCCACCGGCGGTACCCACCGACACTTCACCGGCAGAGACCTGCGGCGCAGTGAGGCCATAGGCGCTGTAGCTGGCCTGGGCACCGCGCAGCGCGGCCGAGCGGTAGCCCAGTGCGACCGAATTGGCCTGGTTCGAGGTGGCCTCGGCACCGAGCAGGGTCTGCCCGTTGGCAGTACCCACCGCGCTGTCACCGACGATCACCGAGTGGCCCATGCGTGCGGCGTAGTCCGCGGTCGGCACGCCGGTCGGGTTGCTCGGGTCATTGGTGCCTGCACCCGGGAAGGCCACGTTGGCATCAACCTTCGGCAGTTCGTGCCGCGCATTGGCACCGATCACCACTTCCTTCGAGCCGTTGGCGAAGGCGCCGTCGCCCATCAGCACCTGGTAGTCCTGCGCGGCGTTGACGGCCCAGCAGGAGATGTCGGCCAGGGCGATGTCCAGGCACTTGGCGGCCCAGGCCGGCGAATCCTTCGGCAGCAACAGGCCCAGCAGGCCGCCCGGATTGCCGTTGTTGATGTTGTAGATGTAGCTGTCGGAGGTGACGCCACCGATCAGGGTCAGGTGCGAGCTGCCGCCGGTGACAGCGCCGCCGAGGCCATTGAGGGTGCTGCCGACCGGCGACAGGTTGACCACCGGCAGTCCCAGCACATTGACCGTCGAGTAGGTCTGCATCACGTTGGCGTTGCTGAGCTTGAGGTTGCCGTTGCTCAGGTAGCCGTTGCCGCCGAACAGGCTGGTGGTGGTCGGGCCGATCAGCTGCCCGACATTACCGACCAGGCCGCCGGTGCCGATGATCAGGCCAGCGTTCGGGTCGGCCGGAGCCGGCGCCTTCGGGCTGGTCGGCGGGATCGCCGAGGGCTTGGTCAGGCCGAGGCCGCCGAGCGTGCCACCGACCAGGCCGCCTACGGCACTGCCGAGATTGCCGATGGTGCCGTTGAGGTTGCCATTGAGCAGGTTACCGACGGCGCCGCCGACATTGCCGAGTGTATCGCCCAGCAGGCCACCCAGGCCGCCGGTGCTGCCACCTGTTGCGCCGTTGAGTACACCGCTGACGGTGCTGCCTACTGCACCCACCGTATTGTTGAGCGTGCCGCCCACGGCACCGCCAACCGAACCGACCGTGCCGTTGAGTGCACCACCCACGGTGCCGCCGACTGCGCCAACCGTGCCAACCGCACCGTTGAGCGCGCCGCCGACGGTGCTGCCGACCGAAGCGACCGTCCCGTTGAGTGCACTACCCACGGTGCCGCCAACTGCACCGACCGTGCCAACCGCACCGTTGAGCGCACCACCGACGGTGCTGCCGACCGAACCGACCGTCCCGTTGAGTGCACCACCCACGGTGCCGCCAACTGCACCGACCGTGCCAACCGCACCGTTGAGCGCACCACCCACCGCGCTACCGACAGTTCCAACGGTGCCGTTGAGCGCACCGCCTACGGCTCCGCCAACCGTGCCAACGGCACCATTGAGCGTGCTGCCCACTGCGCCGCCTACCGTTCCAACCGTGCCGTGCAAGGCGCCGCCGACCGCATCAACCGTGTTGCCTACGGTGCCATCAAGCACGCCGCCCACGGCGCCACCTGCTGCGCCGACAACGCCGCCCACCAGGCCACCGACGCCCAGCGCGCTGTTCTGCGCTGCCACGGTGGCTTGGCCGGCCAGCTTCAGATTGCGGTCGGCCACGACCTCCTGGCCATCCGGCGCCTGCACGCGCACTTTGCCGGCAACACCGGTATCGAAGGCCGCGGTGATCGCACGATCATGAGTCTCGCCCGGCAGCTCCTCCTTGGCCGGCAGCGTGACCGCCGCCGTCGCCTTGACCTGCCCCTGGCCGTCGATCTGGTGGCCCGCCAGCTTCAGCTGCGAATCCACCTTGCCGTCAACGGACGCCTTGAGGCCGGACAGCGAGCCAGCCGGTGCGCCAGCAACAGCGGCGGCCGCCTTGGCACCGGTATCGATCGAGGCCACCTGGGTACCGGCGATGCCAACGCCGGCCTTCGCCTGGGCATCCGCAGCCACACCGAGCGGCGCATGCGCGGACGGCGCAACGTTGGCCGCCAGCGATGCATCAATCTTCGCCACATGGGACGCTGCATGACCCAGCCCGACATTGGCGCGGACATCGGCAGCCAGCGCAGGAACCGCGACCTGCTTCGGCGCGGCGTTCGCCGCCAGCTTCACCTGCACGGTGGCCGGCAGCACGTCGCGTACGATCGGCAGCGAGTTCGTACTCAGCTGCAGGCCGACACGCGCGTCAGCGCTGATCGCCGGACTGCTCTGCGCCTGGCGCGATGCGGCGGCCAGCGCCACTTCCGCGTCGACCTTGGCCGGCATCGGCTGCGCGTACTTCGCGGCCAGTGCCTGCAGGTCACGTAGAGACTGATTGGATTCGGACGCGTCTGCATGCCCGCTGGCCAGCGCGCACAGCAGGGCCAGGGCCAGTGCGGTCGGCATCAGCATTGCACTGCGCGGATCGCGGGCGGCGCTGCCGCCGCTGTCGCCGGTGGCCAGTTCCGAGGCCACAACCAGAGCATTGAGCTGGCGGTTCCATACACGCCGGTAGATGCGGTTCATGAGCATTTCCCCCGTAGGCGAACAACTGGAATGTCAGTGGACTTGCCGTTAGGCAGGTGACTGACATTTCAGCGTTTGCAACGGCGGCTGCGCACTTCATTCCGGCACGGCAATCGCGCATTCCGGCAAATCCACGGTCGGAATCGGCAGCCGGTTATGCAGAAGCGGCAACCATATCGGCAAGCGGATATGCAATTCCGGCAGGAACTGCCGGGAAACCCTTACGGGGCTTGAATCAAGCTGGCTGGCCGATCTGCGCGGGAGCGCGCATCAGCGTGTCACGCGGCAGTTCACCGAAGACCTTGCGGTAGTTGTCGGCGAAGCGCGACAGGTCCCACAGGCCACAGCTGAGGGCGATGGCCTTGACCGAACGGCGGCTGGAATCAGCCATCGACAGGCTGCGGCAGGCCGCGCACAGGCGCAGCATCGACAGATAACGATTGGGCGACGTGCCGAACAGGTCCTCGAACGCGTAGCGCAGGCCACGCTCGCTGACACCGGCAGCATCGCAGATCTCGTTCATGTAGATATTGCGGCGCAGGTTGAGGCGCATGAAGTTTTCCGCCCGCTGTGCGATCAGATAATGCGTGCGCCGCGCACGGCTGCAACCCGGGCGATCGGCGGAACCCGCGCCCAGCAGTGCCTGCACATGTTCGTGCAACAGCCGCTCGGTTTCTTCAGGCTGCAGCCCCGTGCCCTGGCCCAGCTGCAGGTGCAGCTGCTGGTAGTGCTGTGCCAGCGGGGCGGCCTCGCTGGCGAGATTGAACAGCGAAAGTGCCTGTCCGGCCGGCGGTGTACTGCGCAGGCTCAGTTCGGTCAGCTTGCGCTGCACCCGCGCCACCGGCACCAGCATCAGGGTCATGTGCGTGCCCGGGCTCAGGGTGAACTCGCTGATACCCTCCGGCATCACGGTCAACGCCATTCCAGGTACGAGCGGTACACCGTGGCACCAGCTCAGGGTTTCATCGGTCGCGTGCAGATACCCCAGCATCGCCCAGTCCGGCGGCAGCATGAATCGTCCACGGCAATGGAATCCACAGCTGATGCTGCAGAACAACGCCTCCTCGTGCACGCGTGAAGCGAAGGCCGCCCGCGGCCCATTGCCATCGAGCAGTAGCAGTTCGACATCACATACACGAAGCACGCCGCTCAGCGTCGCCAGGTCGATCGACCGCAGGCCGCTGTCGTCGCTGTCTCCTACCCCACCATCGACCATGACAGTGTCGTCCCCCGATTATCCGTCGTGCGATACGGCCCCCACTGCCTGACAGGGCGCGCACCTCTCATGGAATCTCTTCCATCGCCGGGATGCGCGCCAGCAAAGTGCGCACCCCAAAAGAAACGCGAGTACTTGAATACGAGTATGCCCGATAATTCAACGGGGTAAACATCTGCACCGCATTGAATAAGATGGATACAGACGTGAAAACAAAGTCGTGGTGTTTGGCACAGTTTTCGCATGCAACTGAAAAACCCGCCTCACATTATCTGCACGTCGATGAATCGTTTTGCGAACGAACGGATTTCCGTCACAGAACCCGCGTGAAAAATTAAGGACCGAAGGGATTCTGCCGAATTTGCATATAGGTTCCGGTTGCAGCCGGCCGCCATTCAGGCAAAGTCGATGACACGGTGATCCGGTCTTTGATAATGACCACACCCAGGGGGACAGCATGACCATGCACGTATCGCTCGACACTTCGACCAACGGCTCCGCGCCGTGCGGTCGCGGTTGCGCGAACGGCGTCCCGCCTGGAATCGATCACCCTGCTTGAGCATGGCGGGTCCATCCCGCCGTGCCTCCTCCGCCAGGACGTGCGGAGGTCCACGGACGATCCCGGCGGAGCCGGGCCACCGCCCAACAGGTGTCCTGTAGCAGACAGGTAAAGGGAGACAAACGTCATGAATGCATCGATCCGCAAGTTCCTGAAGGAAGAAGATGGCGTTACCGCACTCGAGTACGGCCTGCTGGCGGCTGTGATTGCGGGTGTCCTGATCGCACTGGGCAGCACGCAGATCAAGGAGTTCTTCGAAACGCTCTTTGAGAATCTCACCAAGCTTGCCGACAAGGCGTCAGGCAACCCACCGGCCTGAGCCGCTCCCAGGCTGATCAGGGACAGCAACTGCTGACCGTCCACTGACGGACAATGGAGGGTGCGATGACACTGCTGGGATTGCTGGCCATCGGTGTGTGCCTGCGGATCGCGATCAGCGATCTGTACGCCCGTCGGGTGCCCAACGCCTGGCTGCTGTCCGCATGCGCGATCACCGTTGTCGTGCTCATCGCCGGACAGTTCAACGCGCCGCGCCTGCCGTGGGCTTCCCACATTGCCGGCGCGGCGCTCGGCCTGGTCGCATTGCTGCCTTTCCATGCAGTGCGCTGGATGGGCGCCGGCGATGTCAAATTCTTTTCGGTACTGGGATTGATGCTGGGCTGGCAGGCACTGCTGCCGATCTGGATCGCGGCCAGCCTGGCAGCGGGCGCACATGCCGCACTGGTGCTGGTATCACGCCGGTTGGGTCCAGCACTGCCCATCGGCCTTCAAGCCCATATGCATCGGGCGAGTTCGCAATGGCATTCGCACCCGGCGCTACGCGGAATGCAGAGCGCCCGCCAGGGACGCCAAGGCATTCCCTACGCCGCCTACCTGGCGGTATCCGCCATCGCCTGGATCCTCATCAGCACGTACGGAGGTGTGGCATGAACATCCAGAACCCACGCCGGCAACGCGGCGTGGCCAGCATCGAGTTCGCACTGATGCTGATGCTGGGCCTGCTGCCACTGCTGTTGTTCACGTTCTCCGGCGTGATGATCATGGCGGCCCAGCAGACCCTGGCAACCGCCTCGGCCGAGGGTGCGCGCGCATCGCTGCGCTATGGCAGCGCCAACGAACGCCGTACTGCAGCCTGTGTTGCGGCGCGCAGTTCGATGCAGTGGCTGCTGAACTTCTCGGGTCAGCCGGTCGACTGCAGCAATGGCGGAAGCAACGCCATTCTGGTTTCGGCGCAGGCCCCCTGCGCCGGACTGGCCAGCGCCCAGTGCATGACCGTGACAGTCAGCTACGACTACGCAAGCCACCCCTTCCTGCCCGGCACCGCCACGCTCTACAAGTGGGTGATGCGGGCTCCCATCCGCAGCGTCGCGGTCGCTCAGCTCGACCTCGGCAGCGGCAACTGACGTTCGGTACAGGAGACGGTTCCATGCTCAAGTTGACCCGCATTGCTGCCGTCGCCCTGATCGGGCTGGCCGTGCTGCTGGCGGTGATCGCCTTGATGATCGGGCGCAAGCAGGCCGCGCCGGCCACGGTTGCCCCGGTCGCGCGGAGCGATGCCCAGGCGATCACCGTGGTGGAGGCGGTGGCACGCCTGCCGGCCGGCGAACCGATCTCTGCCAACGGATTGCGTCTGGCACAGCGCAGCGCCCCGGTTGCCGGTGCCGCCACCAGCATTTCCGCCGTGGTCGGAAAGGTACCGGTGCAGGACATCGCCGAAGGCACGGCGATCAGCAGCAATGCACTCGCGCAGGGATTCTCGCTGCAGCTGCGCCCCGGGGAACGCGCACTCGCGGTCCCGGTGGACGAGCTGGTGGGTGCCGGCAACCGCATCCTGCCGGGTGATTTCGTCGACGTGTTCCTCAACCTGCGCACTGCCCAATCCAGCGCCAGCGGCCCGGCCGATGCAGCACAGACGCGCCTGCTGTTGTCACGCCTGCGCGTGCTCAGCTATGGCCAGCAGGACATCGCCCCGTCCAACCATGACGCTGTTGCCAGCACTGAAGCCGATGCCCGCAACGATCCGCGCGCCGCTGACATCACCGGAAGCAGCAGCACCCAGAGCACGGGCAGCGAGACTGCCCAGCCCGCACGCAGCGCGGTACTGGCGGTACCGGTGGCCGACGCCAACCGGCTGCTGCTGGGTGCACAGCAGGGCAAGCTGTTCCTCGCCCTGCGCAACCCTGCCGATTCCGGCCAGCCCGATCTGGCGCTGTTCCCGCAGGCACGCGGGGTGATCGATCCGCTGCGGGGGCTTGATGCGGAGCAGCAGCTTGCGCTGCAACGGCCAGAGAATCACGCCTTCGCCGGCATCGACGGCGATGCGTTGGCCGGGCGCAGCAACACACCGGCGCGCAGCGCCCAGGATGCCCCGGCACGCGCACCCGCACCGCGGCGCAGTGCCCCGCGCGCATCGGGTATCGAAATCATCCGAGGCGACAGCTCCGCCCCCCGTGGTTCCCTTTGACCTGCATCGAGCGCATCCATGACCGAACGTCGCCGCAGTCCACGCCCTTCCCCCCGCCAGCGCTGGCTGGCCCTGCTGCTGGTGCTGCTGGCACCGGCGACGAGCGTGGCCGCCGACGACCTGGTGCTGCAGGCGCGTGAGCAGCGTCCCTGGACCCTGCCGGGCGATCTGGAGCGGGTCGCCATTGCCGATCCGGGCGTGGCCGATATCGTGATGCTGCGCGGCCAGCGCCAGGCATTGCTGGTCGGCAAGGCGCCCGGCACTACCACGCTGCTGCTCTGGCACCGAAAGCAGGCCGAACCACAGCGCCTGCAGGTGCGGGTACAAAGCGCGGTGCAGGGTGCGGCCGACACCGGCGCGAACGGGCTGGTATTCACCCAGCAGGACAATCAGGGCCTGCTGCAGGGAAGCACCGACAGCGTGCTCTCGCACATGCAGGAACAGAAGACCGCCGCCATGGCGCTGGGCAAGGAGGGCCTGCTTGCCGACGCATCCACGGTGAGCAGCGGCGGCGTGGTCCAGGTCGAGGTCAAGGTGGTCGAGTTCAACAAGACCGCATTGAAGCAGATCGGCATCAGCTTCCAGAACCGCAACGGCAACTTCGCCTACGGCTTCGCCCGCCCGGGCGGCCAGTTGCCGGGCAACACCGGCATCCTGCCCGGCATGAAGGAAGGCAACTCCGGCAACGAAGCCGAATCACCCATTTCTTCGGCCTTCCGCCTGGTATTCGGCTCGACCAAGGGCCTGTGGAATGCCGACGTCGACCTGCTGCAGAGCAATGGCATGGCGCGCGTGCTGGCCGAGCCGACACTGGTCGCGCTGTCCGGGCAGAGCGCCAGTTTCCTGGCCGGCGGCGAGCTGCCGATCCTGGAACCGCAGGGGCTGGGCACCACGACGATCACCTACAAGCCCTTCGGCATCGGCCTGACCGTGACACCGACGGTACTGGCGCCGAACCGCATCGCCCTGAAAGTCGCACCGGAAGCCAGTGACCTGGACTACAGCAACGCCATCGCGCTCAACGGCGTGCAGATTCCCTCGATCACCACCCGCCGTGCCGACACCACGGTCGAGCTGGGCGATGGCGAGAGCTTCGTGATCGGTGGCCTGGTCAGTTCCAACGTGGTGTCCAGCGTCGGCAAGATCCCGCTGCTGGGTGACCTGCCGATCATCGGCTCGTTCTTCCGCAACTTCGACTACAAGCGCCAGGACAAGGAACTGGTGATCATCGTCACGCCACGCTTGGTGAAGCCGCTGGCACGCAACACCGACCTGCCACTGCCCGGTGACCGCGAAGCCAAGCCGCACATGCCCGAATGGGGCGCCTGGCTGCTGGGTCCGATCAGCCAGGACCCGGTGCCCGGCTTCTCACGCTGATTCCATGATGCCTGCGATACCACGCCCATGCCCTATGCCACTGCCCAGCCGCTGCATCCGCAAGGACCGCCGATGAACCTGGTCCTGTATGGAATGGATCGCGAACTGCTGCCCCGGCTGGCGGCCAAACTGCCGCCGACCACTACCCTGCACTGGCAGGACAGCAGTACGCCGACCTCCGCCCAGGATCTGCAACGTGGGCCGCAGAGCCTTGTGCTGCTCGATTTCCGCCCCGAACATGCGGCCGCCTCCAGCGTGCTGGCGCAGCAACTGCAACAGACAGAGCCGGATCTGGCATTGGTTGCCGTCGGTGCCACCAGCGCCGGCCAGGTGGAAGGCGTCGTCATCGCATTGCGGGCGGGCCTGCGTGATGTGCTGGATCTGGACAGCGACAACGTCGGCATCGAGGCCGCGCTGCGCCGCGCCCTGTCGCCACGACCAGCTGCCGCCGCGCAGCACGCGCACAAGGCGCGCCTGATCGTGCTGCTGGGCGTGCGCGCCGGGGTCGGCACCAGTACGCTGGCCGCACACCTCTCGGTGCTGGCACAGCAGACCCGTGCGCTGGCACAGGGCGAGGCACTGCTGCAGGACGGCCTGCTGATGGAGCTGGCCCAGCCTTCGGGTGACCTCGCGCTGTACCTCAACCTGGACAGCCGCTTCCATTACGAAGACGCGCTGCGCAACGCCAGCCGCATCGATGCCACCCTCGCCCGCACGGCCATGGCCCGTCACGATTCCGGGCTGGTGCTGCTGGACCGCGCCAGCGGCAGCGATGCGGTACCGCCGTCCGATCCGGGTGCGTTGCTGCAGCGCCTGCGCACCGTGTTCGCCAGCGTGCTGTGTGATGCCGGTGGCTGCCCGCTGCGTCAGCTGCCGCCGCTGCTGCTGGACCAGGCCGACGAGATCTGGCTGGTCACCGATGCCTCCATCGCCACACTGGTGTCGCTCGACCAGGCACTGAAGCATCTTGCCGGGCAGCGCGAACGCGAGAAGCGCCTGCAGCTGGTGATCAACCGCCACGATGACAGCAGCGGCATGAGCCCGGAGCAGATCGCGCGCCGCTTCGAGGTGCCCCTGCTGGCGACGCTTCCCGAACGACCGCGCGTGCGCCTGGCTGCCAGCCAGGGCCACCTGCTGCTGCAGGATGCACCGCGCGACCCCTACCTGCGTGCCCTCGCTCCGCTGGTTTCGCGCCTGGATCCGGCTGCTTGCCCGGTCCAGGCGCAGGGCCTGCGGGAAAGACTCTCCCTTGCCCTGGGTGGATCGCAATGGAAGACAAGGTAACCCCGTTCCCGCATGCCGTTGCCCGGCCGGTGCTGCCCGAAAGCTCGCCGGGCCACCAGCCGTTCGCGCAGACCGAGCAGTACCAGAAGGTGCTCTCGGCCGCGCATGAGCACCTGCTCAACAGCATCGAGGACGAGCGCATCGACATCGATTCCTGGGCCCCCGACACCATCGCCCGTTGGGTGCAGGTGCAGACGGTGGGCTTCATCCAGGAGTGGCGCATCCCGATCAACGAAGAGGAAATGCAGGTGGTGGCCAACGGCCTGGTCAAGGAGCTGACCGGCTTTGGCCCGCTGGACGACCTGCTGCACGACGCGTCCATCGAAGACATCCTGATCAACGGTTTCAAGGATGTGCACGTGTCCCAGGGCGGCCAGCTCAAGCGGGCCACCCAGCGCTTCACCGACGATACGCATCTGCTGCGCATCCTGCGCCGCATCCTCGCCCCGCTTGGGCGCCGGCTGGATGACTCCAATCCGATGGTCGATGCGCGCCTGCCCAACGGCGGCCGTCTCAACGCGATCATCTCGCCACTGGCGGTGGATGGACCGATGGTGTCCATCCGCAAGTTCCGCAAAGACCCGTTCACCCCCGATGAACTGCTGGCCAAGGGCACCTTCGATGCGCCGATGCAGGCCTTGCTGAAGGCGATGGTGCTGGGCCGCTGCAACATCCTGGTATCCGGCGGCACCAGCTCCGGCAAGACCTCGCTGCTGAACGCCCTGGCCAGCTACGTCCCCGCGAACGAGCGCGTGATCACCGTCGAGGACACCGCCGAGCTCTCGCTCAACCACCCGCATGTGGTCCGCCTGGAAAGCCGTATCGGTGGCGCCGAAGGCCACGGTGCGGTCAGCATCCGCGATCTGGTCCGCAACAGCCTGCGCATGCGCCCCGACCGCATCGTGGTGGGCGAGGTGCGCGGCGCCGAGGTCCTGGAAATGCTGCAGGCAATGAACACCGGCCACGACGGCTCGATGGCCACCATCCACGCCAACTCACCGCGCGACTGCCTGTACCGGATCGAGATGCTGGCCGGCTTTGCCGGCTTCCAGGGCAGCGAGGACAGCCTGCGCCGGCAGATCGCCAGTGCCATCGACTTCATCGTGCAGATCTCGCGCCTGGGCAGCGGGCGCCGCGTGCTGGTATCGATCACCGAGATCACCGGTGTCAGCGACAACCTGATCACCACCCAGGAAATGTTCCGCCACGAGCTGCAGATCGACGGCAACGGCAAAGAGATCGATCGCTGGGTCGGGCTGGGCTTCCATCCGCACTCACACAAGCTGGAGCCGTTCCGCCAACAACTGCGCGAATCGCTCTACGGAGACTTCTGAGCATGGGAACCGGCGCGCTGCTGGGCATGTTGAGCATCATCGCGGTGCTGCTGGCGCTGGCAGCCTGGCTGTGGGGCACGGCCAGCAGCCGTGAACAACGCCAGGTTTCAATGCGGCACGCCGAGCAGCAGCTTTCGCGCGGAAGCGCCACGGGCGGAGCACCCGCCGGGCCGTCCGTCACCGCTGCCAACGATCCGGCGCGGCCCGCCAGCACCGGGCGCCGCGTGCTGCCGCTGGATGGCCTGCTGCAGCGCGCAGGGCTGCAGACCGGCTGGAAAATTCCCATCATGCTGCTGGTACCGGGGCTGGTACTGTCGGTGGTGGCGATGCTGCGGCTGGGCACCGCATGGATGTTTCCGCTGACCCTGCTGCTGTACCTGCTTGGCTGCTGGCTGTGGGTGATGCGGCGGACCACGAAGCTGCGTGCGCAACTGCTGCATCAGCTGCCGGACTTCCTCGACAATCTGGTGCGGCTGACGGCACTGGGCAACAGCCTGCAGGCCGCGTTCCAGGTTGCTTCGATGCAGACCAGCGCGCCGTTGCGCGGGCTGCTGGACACTACGGTGCGCTTTGCGCGCAGTGGCATGGAGCTGGACCGTGCACTCGCACAGGCCTCGCATCCCTATCGCATGGATGTGTTGAAGGTGTTGTCGGTGGTGATCGGTGTCAGCGTGCGCATCGGCGGGCGCTCCGACCAGATCCTGCAGCGCATGGGCGATTTCATGCGCGATCTGGAACAGGCCCAGCAGGAGCTTGCGGCAACGACCTCGGAGACGCGCATGTCAGCCTGGGTGCTGGGCCTGCTGCCACCGGCCTGCGCGGTGCTGATGGCGATCGCCAGCCCGGACTTCTTCCAGCCGGTGCTGCACGATCCGCTTGGCCACAAGATCCTGCTGCTTGCACTGGGCATGGAGCTTGTCGGTGGCTTCCTGCTGTATCGCCTGGCCAAATCGCTATGAACCACCCCCGCCCCGCCGGAGACGACCGATGAGCGCCAGCGCCTGGTTCGCCCTCTCCCTGCTCGTACTGGCTGCAGGTATCGCCCTGCTGGGTATCGGCGGCTGGGTACGCAGCCATCGTGAGCAGCGTACAACGGCCACGTTGAAGACCGCCCTGCAGCCGCGCGAGGCGTCCCGTGACCCCGAACCTGCACGGCACGATTCGCTGGGCTGGCTCGAACGCTTCGGCCGTGCCCTCAGCGGCGGCCGCCTGGAAGCGGCATTGCTGGCCAATGAAGACCGGCTGCTGTTGGATCTGGCCGGGTGGAACACCCGCCGCGGTACGGCCATCTACCTCGGCCTGCGCCTGCTGCTGGCCGTGCTGGTGCTGGCACTGGTGCTGACATTCAGCAGCGTCACCGGGCTGGCCAGGATCATGGTGATCATCGGCGCCTTGGCCGCTGGCCTGCTGCTGCCCAAGTTCATTCTCTCCTCCTGGGTGAAGCGCCGTCGGCGCGCGGTCGACAACGAGCTGCCGCTGCTGATCGACCTGCTGCGCCTGCTGCAGGGCGTGGGCTTCAGCATGGACCAGAGCCTGCAGACGCTCGGCGACAAGCTGCGCGATGCATTGCCGGTCCTCGGCGGCGAGCTGCAGGAGGCCAACGTCGCCTATACCCATGGCCGCACGCGCGCACAGTCGCTGCGCCGGCTGAGCGAGGTCTATGCAGACGATGACCTGACCAGCCTGATGCAGCTGATCCTGCAGGTGCACGCCCATGGTGGCGCGGTGCAGGAGCCGCTGCGGCAGTTCAGCATCCGCCTGCGCGAACAGCGTCGCAACACGCTGAAGGAAAAGGTCGGCAAGCTCTCGGTGAAGATGACCGTGGTGATGATGCTGACCCTGCTGCCAGCGCTGATGCTGGTCCTTGCCGGCCCGGCGCTGGTCGCGCTGGCCACTACCATGTCCAAGATGGGGTCCCCCTGATGCCTGCCCTGCGCACTTCCTGCCTGATTGTTGCCCTGGCCGCCGTTGCCGGCGCCAGCGGCTGTGCATCGACCACACCGAAGTACCTGCGCGCGCCCAGCCTGGCCGCGCCCGAACCGGCGCCGCAGGACAGCCGCAATGCCTACCTGGAGCTGATCGAACGCATGCAGCAGCAAGGCGCATGGTATGCCTCGCTCGCCCACGTCGACGCCTTCCGTCAGCGCTACGGCGATCCTCCGGCATTGCGTCTGCTGCAGGCCGACGCGCTGCGCGAGACCGGCCAGGCCGATGCTGCGATCGCCCTGTACCGCGATCTTTCCAGTGGTCCCCAGGCTGCCGCGGCCGCACATGGCCTGGGCCTGATTGCCGCGCGCCGCGACGACGACGCCGGCAGTGAGCAGGCACTGGCGCGGGCGACCGAACTGCAGCCATTGAATACAAGCTATCTCGGCGACCTCGGCTATGCGCGGCTGCGCGCCGGGCAGTTCGAGCGCGCGCGCGAACCCCTGGCCAAGGCGCTGGAGCTGTCGCCGGGCAATGCCAAGGCCACTGCCAACCTCGCGCTGTGGGCGGTGCTGCGTGGCGACACCACCACCGCCGAACGCCTCGCCCAGCAGGCCAACCTCAACGACGAGACCCGGCTCAGCATCCAGCAGCAGGCGGCGCAGATCCGTGCCCGCCTGCAGCAACGCCAGGCCGCATCGGCCGCTGCCGCAGCCGTGCCGGCCACTGCGCGTGCTCTCGCCAGAGATGCCGTCGGCAACCCGCCCGCCGCCACGCGACTGGCGGCGGAACCACGCCGCGACAGCCGCGACGAACGCGATCCGCAGCGCCTGCCGCCCTCGATGCTGGAACGCTTCAGCACCTCCGACCACCCGAACGGGAACACACCATGACCGCGACGCCCCTGACCCGACGCCTGCTGCCCGTTCTGATCTGCCTGTTACCGGCCACTGCCGTGCAGGCGCAGCAACAGCCGCTGACCGGTCAGATGCTTGGCGGCAGCACGCCGGCTGTGCCGACGCCGCAGCCGCTGCAGTCCGAGTCACTGGCCACCGTGGACCTGATGGCCCCGCCAGCACCGGTGCCGCAGGCGGCGCCCGCAGCAGTGGCCATCACCGATGGCAATGCTGCAGCCGCGCGACCCGGCCGCAGCCAGATCGGCGATACCACGCGCAACCTGTTCCGCCTGCAGGCATCGGGGCAACAGGCCGGGCAGCACCTGCCGATCCTCGGCGACCAGGCGACGCTGAGCTACGCCCGCTACATGAAGAGCTTCGAACACGAGATCCCGGACTTCTTTGAAACCGATGTCGCCAAGTCCAAGGGATCATCCTCATCCGGACGCTGAGGTAGGCCATGAAACGCCCACGCCAGTTCAGTTTCAGCCGCCCACGGGGCGGCATGTCGATCACCATGATGCTGGTCATGCTGGCGTTGCTGGCGATGCTGGGCCTGATCGAGATCGGTTACCTGTTCTGGGCCAAGCGCGATGCGCAGAAAGTCGCTGATCTGGCCGCACTGGCGGGAGCGCAACGGCTGGAGCTGTGCACCTCGGACAACAGCGACAACAGTGCTGCGCGGCAGAGCGCACTCACCCAGAACAGGTTCGCTGGGAGCCTGGAAATCCGTTGCGGAAACTGGAACGTGACCCGGGCCACCGAGGGTCACTTCAGCCCGGCCGTCGATGCTGCGAATCAACGCAACGCCGTTCGTGTCATCACCCGCCGCGCGGTGCTTCCCTTCTTCGGGCAGAACAGCAGCCTGCCGACCGTGACCGCCCAGGCCGTGGCGCGCCGTGCAGAGCCCACGGCGGTTTTCAGTGTCGGCTCGCAACTGCTCCGCATCAACGGCAACACGCCACTGGGAAATGTCCTGAAACTGGTGGGTGCCGACCTCGACAAGACCACCCTGCTCGGCTACGACGGCCTTGCACAGGCGCATATCACCCCGAACGGACTGCTGCAGGCACTGGGCATTCCGATCGACGTCAACATGGGCGTGGCCGAGTTCAACAATCTGCTGGCGGGCCGCAAGGTCAAGCTGGGCAAGATCCTTCAGGCGACCGTTGACCTGCTCACCCAGCAGGGCGTTGCCCACGTGGACCTGAGTGCGCTGGAGAATGCCCTGGTCGTGCAGGGCATCGACCTCAAGCAGCTGGAGGTGAAACTCGGCTCCGATGACAGCGGCGGCGGCTTGTTCGCACGCGTGGTCGCGCCGGATGGAACGATTTCCAGCGCGCTGCAGGCCGATGTCAATGTGCTGGACCTCATAGGGACCAGCATCAGCATAGCCAATGGCGGCCGCGCGGTCTCGGTCAATGACCTCAACCTGTTGGGCCTGGTCAATGCGAAAGCCGCCGTGGTGGAGCCGCCGTCGATCGCCATCGGAGGCATTGGCTCGCGCGCCTACAACGCGCAGATCCGCGTCTTCCTCGACATCGACACCAACAACATCCCCGTTGCAGGCGGCGTACTTTCACTGCTGGGCATCCGCCTGAAGCTGCCGGTCCATGCAGACGTGACCAATGCAATGGCGACCCTGACCAGCCTGCAATGTGGCAGTACGCCTCCCACGGCGACGATCAAGGTCGAGTCCTCCGTGCTGCGCGCCTGCGTCGGCAAGGTGGCCGACAGCGAGCGGTTTTCCAAGCAGAATGTCTGTGGCGACACCCTGCAGAAGGAACAGATGCTGACACTGCTCGGCGCCCCGTTGATAAATGACAGCATCAAGGTCAATACGCTGACCGACACGCAAAGCCTCACCCTCCCCGCCGGCGCGACCGGTTCAACCCAGGTCAACTCCCTGGAGGTGGGCACCGCCGTGTCCGAGCTGGTCAGCGAACTGCTGCGCGTACTGTCCGGGGTGCTCGATCCGCGCGACGATGGCATGAGCCAGGGCTCGACCGCAGCGCAGTTGGCCGATCGCTACCTGAAAGCAGCCAACGTTGGTCGCAAGCGATACGATGTCGACGCAACCATCAAGCTGCTGGAATTCGGAGACAGTACGCAGGGATTGAAACCACTGGGAAACTGGGACATCACCAAGGGGGTACCGACCAGCTGTGTGCTGGTGACCTGCATGGTCGACGGCAAGGTCTGGCAAGGATTCCGCAACGCAGTGACCGGGGTTGGCTCGGGGCTCCTCGATGGCGTCCTGGGAGCGCTTGTGGGTGGGCTGCTGGTCAAGCAGTGCAACAGCCTGATCGGCGCCCTGGATGACACCACCTACAACAATTGCATGAAGTACAACCTGACTTCCTACCTGCAGACCGCCGATGCCGGGTTCCTGGACCAGTTCGCCGGCGACGGCGTCACCGCCCCCGGCAATGGCCCGGTCAGTTGTTCGGGCCTGCTGTGCTTCCTGCTGAAGCCCGCCCTGGACGTCCTGAAGCCGCTGCTCAACAGTGTCGGCTCGCTGCTGCGCTCGCTGCTGGCCCAGGTACTGGGCCTGGAACTGGGCCGTACGGATGTGCATGTCCAGTCCATCCAGTGCACGCCCGCACAACTGGTCTACTGACCCGTGACGGGCGCCCTTGGCGGCGCCCGCGCACATGCTAGACTCCCGGCGGGGAACCACCTTCATCTCAACCCACACTCATCCGTGGATGGTCTAGACATGCGAGAAACTTCAGGGGGCGCGGTCTTCGCCCGGCACGCGCGCGGCGCGGCACTGCTGGCCGTGACCATGATGCTGGTGGCACCGGCGGCGATGGCTGCCCGTAGCGACCGCGAAGCAGCCGCAGAGCCGGCCGCACGTACCGCACCGGTGGTGCGCAACACCGTTGACGAGCTCAAGCAGCTGATGGATGCCCGCCAGCTGACCGAGCTGCGCACCACCTACAACGGCAATTACGGCGCCAGCCTGCTGTTCAATGCCAACACCCTGACCTACTACGTCGCCCTGTTCCAGGAGAAGAATTTCTGGCGGGTGATCAAGACCGATGCCGTCGACAACGCCGAGCGTGTCTACCGCACCTTCGCGCAGCAGTCCGAGCAGCTGGCCCAGGTCTACATCGACACCACCCGCCTGGAGGCCGGCAAGCGCTATACCGAGCGCCTGGTGGCCTACAACGAGGAACGCCTGCGCGCCCTGCAGCAGGAAATGGAACAGCAGCAGGCACAGTCGGCCCAGGTCAGCGCCGCCCTTCAGCAGGCCCAGCAGCAGGCGGTCAGCCTGAGCAGCGACGTGCAGAGCACCAACAGCCAGTTGGATTCCCTGCAGCGCCGCATCCAGATCCTGCAGGCGGAACAGGGCAACCCGGAGCTGAGCCTGCCCAAGCCGGACAGCGTGCCCTCGCCGGCACCGGCGGCTGCCAGCGACGGTCGCTGAGGTCCAGCACCTCGCATCCTGTCCAACGGCGCCTGCGGGCGCCGTTGTCGTTTCCGGCACCATTTCGTTTCAGCGGCACGCCTCATGCACGGCATCGTCCAGTTGCCGGCGCTGCACGAAGTCCATGCGCTTGCCATTGGCCAGCACCTTTGCGCGTTGCTGCCGCGCGTGCTCACAGGCGGCAGGATCCGCGCTGATCGATATCAGTGCGGCCCGCGCACGCGCCTGCGGTACCACACGCGGACGGCTTGAGGCTGGGCTCGCCGCCTTGGCCACGGTTGCACCCGTTGAGGCCGGCTCCGCCGGCACCTCCCAGCGCCATTCCGCATGCCCCTGGCACGGCGTCTGCTGGTAGACCGGATGCGGCCCGTCCACGCATTTGTAGACGTTGGTCTGAGCGTGCGCGCCCGCGGCCAGCAGCAGGCACAACAGTGGACTCCAACACGCATTCAACATCGCAGGCTCCTCAGCAGGGCTATCGCCATCCTCAATGCCGGAACGGCTTCGTGCCAGAGCGATATGCGTCACATCCGGTGTAATCCAGCACAGCCGTGCAAGTCGCCGGCCTGGCGCTGCGCTGTACTGCCGGAGGCACCGGCACAACTGCCAGTGCCTTCCCTCCCTTCCGCCAAGGAAACCGCAATGAGCAACTTCGTCACCGTCGCCGACGGCGCCCGCATCTTCTACAAGGATTGGGGTACCGGCCAGCCGATCGTGTTCGCCCACGGCTGGCCGCTGTCGTCCGATGCCTGGGACCCGCAGATGCTGTTCATGGGCCAGAACGGCTTCCGCGTGATCGCTCACGACCGTCGCAGCCACGGCCGCTCCAGCCAGACCTGGGACGGCAACAACATGGACACCTACGCCGATGACCTGGCCGCAGTGATCGAAGCACTGGACCTGAAGGATGCGATCCTGGTCGGCCATTCCACCGGTGGCGGCGAAGTGGCCCACTACATCGGCCGCCACGGCAGCAAGCGCGTGGCCAAGGTGGTGCTGGTCGGCGCGGTGCCGCCGCTGATGCTGAAGACCGAAGCCAACCCGGCCGGCACCCCGTTGGACGTCTTCGACGGCATCCGCAAAGGCACCGGCGGTGACCGCTCGCAGTTCTTCAAGGACCTGACCACGCCGTTCTTCGGCGCCAACCGCGACGGCAACACCGTTACCCAGGGCATGCGTGATGCGTTCTGGCTGCAGGGCATGCTCGGTGGCGTCAAGGGTCAGTACGACTGCGTGCACGAGTTCTCGGAAGTGGACTACACCGAGGACCTGAAGAAGATCGATGTGCCGGCGCTGGTCGTGCACGGTGATGACGACCAGATCGTGCCGTTCGATGCCTCGGCCAAGCTATCCTCGCAGATCATCAAGGACGCCGAGTTGAAGGTGTACCCCGGTGCGCCGCACGGCCTGACCGTTACCCACGCCGACCAGTTCAACGCCGACCTGCTGGCGTTCGCACGCAAATGATGTCCCGCGGTGGCGCCCCAGGGCGCCGCCGCTCCTTCGGTAGTGCCGGCCGCTGGCCGGCAACCCGATCATCCATCGTGATCACGCGCAGCCGGCCAGCGGCCGGCTCTACCACCTGCGGGTCAGATGTCGGTGTGGTGATGCGGCACGGCGGCAGGCAGCGGGTCATGCCCACCCACGAAGTGGCGTACCACCGGTGCGCGCTCACCGCGATGCAGTTCCCGCAGCACTTCCTGGATCGCCTTGTCGTCGGCGGTGATGCGCTCGTGCTGGCGCAGGTGCTCCAGCCACGACGGGGTCACAAAATACTCCAGGTGGATGCCCGGGCTGGCCACATCCTCGACCACGCCCCAGACCACGGCCCCATCGCGGCGGCGGATCGTGCCCAGCGCGCGCATCTGCGCCTGGAACGCGGCACGATCAGCATCGTCGATGCGGTACTCGATGGTGACCAGCACCGGGCCGCGATCGTTCGACACCGGCACCGACAGCTCTGGTGCCGGCCAGTGCCCGGCCGGACGCAGGTTCAGGTCTTCGGTACCGGCGATGCGCACGCGCCACACCAGCAATCCGCCGATCACCGCACCTGCGGCAGCCACCAGCAACGCCAGCTCCGGCGAGGTACGCTGAGCCAGCGCACCCCAGCTCAGGCCACCGGCCGCCATGCCGGCGGAGAACACCATGATGTACAGCGCCAGTGCACGCGCGCGTACCCACGCTGGTACCGCGGTCTGGGCGGCAATCTGCAGTGACGACAGCACGGTGATCCAGGCAAAACCGTTGATCAGCATCACCAATGGCAGCACGTACCAGCTGCGGGTCAGCGCCAGCCCGACCAGGCTCAGCGCAAGTGAGAGCGTGGCCAGCAGCACCAGCAGGTCGCGATCCATCTGCGCGCGCAGCTTCGGCAGCAGCAAGGCACCGCCCACTGCACCGATACCGATGCAGCCCAGCAGCATGCCGTACTGCCCGGCCCCACCGTGCATCTGCCCACGCACCACCACCGGCAGCAACGCGTTCATCGCCGCGGCAAAGAAGAAGAAGCCGACCGACTTGATCAGCACGGCCTGCAGGCGTCCGGCACGGCTGGCATAACGCAGGCCCGCCTTCAACCCTGCGCCAAAACCCTCCGGCGGCAGGCTCGACTGCTTCGGGTCGCGCTTCCAACCCCACACCACGAACAGCATCGCGGCGAACGTGATGGCGTTGAAGCCGAACGCCCAGACCGCACCGAGCTGGGCGACGATCACGCCGCCGATGGCGGGGCCGATCGATCGCGCGATGTTGATGCCGATCGAGTTCAGCGCCACCGCTGAGGCCAGCATCGGCTGCGGCACCAGTTCGGACACGATCGCGGCCTGCGCCGGCATCGCCATCGCTGCACCGCACCCCATGCAGAAGGTCAGCAGCACCAGCAGCTGCGGGGTCAGCATGTCCATCGCAGTCAGCGCCGCCATCGCTGCCGCGACCAGCAGCATCCAGCCCTGGGTCGCCAGCAGGTACCTGCGGCGATCGACGATGTCGGCCAGCGTTCCGGCGGCCAGTGCCAGCAGCACGATCGGCACGGTGGTGGCCGACTGCACCAGGGCCACCATCAACGGTGAGCCGGTACGTTCGGCCATCACCCAGGCGGCGGCCACGTCGTTGACCCAGGTGCCGATGTTGCTGGCCAGGATCGCCAGCCAGATCGAGCGGAACATCCTGATCTTCAGCGGGGACCAGGCACCTGCGGCCGGTGCGGGGGGATGCGACGCGGTTGCGTTCACCATTGCCATGCTCCAACGATCGAGGCAAACAGCGTGTCCTGGCCACCGGCCTGCTTCAGCGCAGGACCCGCATCGACCCAGGCCAGCTGCAGCTGCCATTGCCAGTGTTCGCTGGCCTGCCAGCGGGTTTCGGATTTGTATTGGGTGCCTATCCGGCGTGCACCTCCGGCCGTGCCGGGCAAGGCCACCAGGGGTGCCGGCGTGGTGTACACCGCATCGGCACGACGATGCTTCCAGGCCATCTGTACGCCCAGCTCCGTCGTCACCGCGTCGTGCAGGCGGAGGGTCAGGGTCGGCTGGACGTCCATCAGGTTGGCCGGGGCCAGCAGGCTGGCCTCGCTGAAGTAGGCCGATTTCGGGAACAGTGCATTGAAGGTTCCCAGGCGGCCGTCATGCAGATTGCCATCGCCACTGGCGATGTCCGCCTTCAGTCCCAACCGCGGTTGCAGCGGCAGGGCCGTCCAGCGCCAGCCGGTGTCGGTGGCCAGCGTCCAGGCGCGGATGTCGAGCGTAGCTGCCGAGGTGCGCAGTTCACCGCCCTGCGCCACCAGTTCACTGTTCCAGTCCAGTGAACCGGACTGGCCGAACCAGCGCGCACCCACGGTCTGCCGCCGTTCGATGCCGAAACCCGCCGAGAAGCGTGCTCCTTCCCGGCGGTAGTCCAGCAGGTACAGATCCCACTGTCCTGCGCCCTGCCCGCGTGCCGTGGTGGCATAGGCACCCCACAGGTGGGCACCGTGTTCGCCATGATCATCGAAGGCTCCCGGCCGGTTCTGCACCGGCCGCAGCGCCATCAGGTCAAGCGTGCCGAGGCGGCCCTTCCAACCCAGGCGCGCACCATCGAAGGCCAGGCGGATATTCGGCCCATCGCGCACCGACAGCAGCCGCGAGCTGCCATAGCCGGCTTCCTGCCGGCCCAGTTGCAGGTGGAAGCTGCCACGCTGCCAGCGCCAGTACGCCTGCTGCACGTCCAGCGCGCTGCGGTCGGTGCGGCCTGGGCCGCCTGCCTTGCCATTCTCGGCATGCACGCCCAGCTGCAGCTTCGCCTGCCAGCTGTCCTCCGCATAGGTGGCCGAGGCCAGCGCGCGCAGCAGGCCGTAGCCATCTTCACTGCCACCGATGCCGAACCGGGTCGGGTCGTAGTACAGGCCACGCAGGCGCAGCGAGGCGTCCCACCGCAATTGGCCGTCGCCGGCGCCAGTGCAATGGCCACCCTCGCAGGCCAGCGCCAGCGATGGCACTGCCAGCAGCGCCAGGCTCAGAACGCGAAGCACGAACATCCCATCGCGCCCCAGAACGCGGTCAGGTCATCGGTGGGCGCCGCATGCTGCGCGGCATGCCCGTGCACGCCGTGGGTACTGCAGGCCGCGCCGTGATGGTGGCGATGGGCAGTGGCCAATCCGGTGGCGGCGCCCCCGACATGGTAGCCACCGAAACGGTTGACCGGCGACCAGTCCGGCATCGCCGGCGGCAGCTGCGGCGCAAGCCCCGCATAGTCGCCGTCGGCATGCACGATGCGCCCACCGACCACGGTCAGCACGCTGGTGATGTCGGCGATCTGCGCATCGTCAACGCGGAAAAAATCGGCCGAGAGCAGGATGAAGTCGGCCAGCTGGCCGGCTTTCAGGGTGCCCTTCACCGCCTCGTCGCCGGAGAACCAGGCGCTGCCCTGGGTCCACAGGCGCAGCGCCTGTTCGCGCTCCAGCAGATTCTCGTCGCCATACAGGGCCAGGCCACCGACGGTACGCCCGGTCACCAGCCACGACAGCGCCACCCATGGGTTGTAGCTGGCCACGCGGGTGGCGTCGGTACCGGCACCGACCGGCACGCCTTCGGCCAGCATGCGCCTGACCGGCGGCGTATGCCGCGCGGCCTGCACGCCATAGCGCTCGACGAAGGCTTCGCCCTGGTAGGCCATGCGGTGCTGCACGGCGATGCCGCCACCCAGCGCGCGGATGCGCTCGATGTTGCGCGGGGTGATGGTCTCGGCGTGGTCGATGAACCAGTGCAGGCCATCGAACGGCACCTCACGGTTCACCTGTTCGTAGACATCGAGAATGCGGCTGATGCTCTCGTCGTAGGTGGCGTGGATGCGGAACGGCCAACGCTTCTCGACCAGCAGCTTCACCACGTCGTGCAGTTCCGGCTCCAGTTCTGGTGGCAGCTCCGGTCGCGGTTCGTTGAACAGCTCGAAATCAGCCGCGGAGAACACCAGCATCTCGCCGGCACCGTTGTGGCGCAGCAGGTCATCGCCCTGGCGCGGCTGCAGGATCTCGCTCCAGCCACGGAAGTCATCCACTTCCCTGCCCTTGTTCTGGGTGAACAGGTTGTAGGCGATGCGCACCGTCAACTGGTCATCGCGGTGCAGCTGCTCGATGACCTGGTAGTCCTCGGGGTAGTTCTGGAAGCCGCCGCCGGCGTCGATCACCGAGGTGATGCCGAGCCGGTTCAGTTCGCGCATGAAGTGGCGCGTCGAGTTCGCCTGGTATTCGATCGGCAGGCGCGGGCCCTTGGCCAGCGTGGCGTACAGGATCAACGCATTGGGTTTGGCCAGCAGCAGCCCGGTCGGGTTGCCCAGCGAATCACGCACGATCTGCCCGCCCGGCGGATCCGGCGTGTCCCTGGTGTAGCCGCAGGCGCGCAGCGCGGCACGGTTGAGTAGTGCGCGGTCGTACAGGTGCAGCAGGAACACCGGGGTATCCGGCGCGATGTCATTGAGCTCCTGCAGCGTCGGCAGGCGCTTCTCGTTGAACTGCGCGGCAGTGAAGCCACCGACCACGCGTACCCACTGCGGAGCGGGCGTGCGGTCGACCTGGGCCTTCAGCATGTCCAGGGCGTCGCCCAGCGAACGCAGGCCGTCCCAGCGCAGCTCCAGGTTGTAGTTCAGGCCACCACGGATCAGGTGGGTGTGGCTGTCGTTGAGGCCGGGTAGCAGGCGCCGGCCCTGCGCGTCGATCAGGGTCGCTTCATTGCCCCAGCCACGCATGATGTCCTCGTCGCTGCCAACGGCGACGATACGCCCGTCCTGAACGGCCAGCGCCTGCGCATGCGGCTGCTGCGGATCGAGCGTGGTAATGCGGGCATTGCGGATGACCAGCGTGCTCATGCGACGCTCCTTGGAAGTGGAATCGAGTGCAGCACCGGCGCGACCGGCCAGGCTGAGCGCAACAGCGGCACCGCTGGCCAGCACCACGTTGCGGCGGCCGTGATCGAGTGGATCGTGACTCATGCGAGGTCTCCCGGAAGTCGGTGGACGTCCAGCGCCCAGGTGCCGGGCCCGGCCAGCGCGATGGCCAGCAGTACCGTGGTCCACATCACCGGGTACTCACTGCCGCCGCGCATCCAGAACCAGCCCTTGGGCAGGGCCAACAGGACGGTGAAACCGATGAAGGCGGCCGCCGCAAGCGCAGCGATGCGGGTCTGCCATCCCAGCAGCACGGCCAGCCCGGACAGCACCTGCAGCAGGGCCAGCAGCAACGGCAACGGTGCCGCTGCCGGCAGCCCGAAACCGCGCAGCTCGGCAGCAAAGCCGGACAGCCCCGGTCCACCGAACCAGCCGAACAGCTTGCCCAGTGCGTGCGGCAGCAGGAAGCCTCCTGCCGCCACGCGCAGCATCAGCAGGGCCAGGTCGAGGCCATGGCCAGCCACCATGCTCAGTGCCCGCCTTCCTGCGCGCCGAACATGCGCTTGGCGTACTGGATGCCGATGCCGTAGCCGCCGGCGTGGTCGCGGGCAATGCCGGTGGTCAGGTCGTAGGTTTCACCCCGTGCCCAGTCGCGCTGCAGCTCAAGCAGGTACTGCACGCTGGTCATCGGCACCGCGCCGGCCTGCACCATGCGGGTGATCGCACGCTCGTGCGCTTCTTCGCTGACATCACCACAGGCATCGGTGATCACATATACCTCGAAGCCCTGCGCCAGTGCCGACAGCGCCGGGCCGACGATGCAGACGCTGGTCCACAGGCCGGCGATGGCCAGACGGCGCTTGCCGATGCGGTTGATCTCATCGATCACAGGCTGGTCTTCCCAGGTGTTCATCGAGGTGCGATCGAACACCGTCTGGCCCGGAAAGATCTGCGGCAGTTCCGGGAACATCGGCCCGGAGAACGATGCTTCGGCGACTGTGGTCAGCACGACCGGTACATTGAAGCCCTTGGCGCCCTTGCCGATCAGCGACACGTTGTTGCGCAGCGCGGAGATGTCGATGGTGTGGGTGGCGAACGCCATCTGCGACTGGAAGTCGATCAGCACCAGGGCGTGGTCGGTCGGCGACAGCAGCGCCGGGGCGGGAGTGGCGGTGGCAAGGCTCATGGGTGGACTCCGTTGGAAACACGATCAAGGGGATGCAACAGGGCGGCATCGCCGGCAACGTACTGGCCGGGGCTGCAGCCGGTCTCCGCGCGGAAGCTGCGGACGAAATGGCTCTGGTCGAAGAAGCCCAGCTGCTGGGCGAGGCAGGCCATCGGCAGCTGCGCGCACGGCAGCAGCTGGCGCGCGCGCTCGATGCGACGGCGGCGGACATAGCGCAGCGGGCTGGCGCCGGTACCGGCGCGGAACAGGCGTACCAGATGGAAGCGGCTGACGCAGGCGGCCGCCGCCAGCTCGGTCACCCGCAGCGGCTGCGACAGGTGTTCATCGACATAGCGCAATGCACGCTGCAATGCTGCGACCTGCTGTGGTGCCAGCGACGCAGCGGGGAATTCCTGTGGAGTAACGGTGGCCATCGAGGTCGCCGCGAGGGGGTGGCCCATGGTGCGGGGCGCCTGCACGATGCCCTACCCCCGTCGGTCGAGGCCAGCACCTACCCGAATGGGGGAGGCCGGCGGCCGATCACGCGGCGACCGAACAGCCGTGCGTCCAGCGAATAGGCGCCCGGCCCCAGCACCAGCAGGGCCAGAGGCAGCAGCGCCAGTGGCCAAGGCCCGGGCAGCGTGGACAGACCCAAGGCCGCCATCACTGCCGCCAGTGGTGTCAGCACACCAAGTGCGAGCATCGCTACGGCCAGCAGGTACAAGGCCGACCACCAGCCGCCTGGCATATCGGGCCCGCAAAGAGCGGCCGCAACGCACAGCCGCAGCCACAGCAGGCCGAGGCGCGGGCCACGGTCGGGAAACATCACGAACAGGCGCTGCATGACCGGGCTCCACGGGGCATGCCGGCGTGATATCGGAACGGACCGCGTGCCGCCTACCCCGTTCGGGTCACCCTGGCCTGCCCCGCACCTGCCAGAATGCGCACCATGCGTGGCCGCCCCTTCCCGTTCCTGCGTCGCTTACCGGCGCTGCTGACGTGCCTGCTGTTGATGACCGCCCTGCCCGCGCTCGCCGTGCAGCGCCCCGCCCTGAGCAGCGGACTGCCCGGCTACGAGCACACCGCATGGCGGGTCGGCCAGGGTGCGCCTGGCGATATATGGGACATTGCGCAGGACCGTGATGGACTGCTGTGGCTGGCGACCGGTTCTGGCCTGTACCGCTTCGACGGCCGCCGTTTTGAACGCCAGGCGCCACCACCGGGCAGCAGCTTCCCGTCCACCAACATGGTCACCCTGGCAGTCGGGCGCGATGACGCAATGTGGATCGGCTACTTCCAGGCCGGCATCAGCCAACTCGCACGCGGCCAACTGCACAACTACGGTCGGCAACAGGGCGTACCGGTCGGCGTGGTGCCGCACTTCAGCCAGGACCGCGAGGGCCGCCTCTGGGCAGCGATCAATGGTGGGCTGCGCTGGTTCGATGGCCGGCGCTGGCAACCCCCGCCGGCCTCCGCCGGGCTGCCGGAACACCGCGTGCAATGGGTGTTGCATGACAGCCGTGGCACGTTCTGGGTACTGGCGGATCTGAAGATATGGATGCGCGGACCCCACCAGGCGGCCTTCATTGATACCGGCATCGCCGTCTCGCAGATGGCAACACTGGTGGAGAACCCGCAGGGTGAGGTGTGGCTGGCCGACCGCGTCCGTGGCGCCTCGCCACTGGCAAACGCACATGGTCTGCTGACCGGGCCCGAACGTGAGGCGAGGCGCCTGCCCGACCTGGTCGCTGCCCGCATGCAGTTCACCACCGACGGCGCGCTGTGGGCGACGATGAGCCCGCATGGAGGCGTCGCCCGGGTCACGTTCGACGGCACCCGAGCCGTGCGCATGGAGCGCTTCGATTCACCGCATGGCCTGACGGCCACCTCGGCGGTGCCGATCATCGCCGACCGCGAAGGCAACCTCTGGGTAGGTACCAATCTTGGCCTCAACCGCTTCCGCGCGCGCAGCGTGCACACCCTGGCGGTCGGCCCCAGTGATCCCTACCGCTCGCTGGTGCGCACCACTGACGGACGGGTCTACGGCTACGGTGAAGACCTCAAGCCCTACGACCTGCGGCGGTCCCTGCTGGAAGGCAGCGCCGCACAGCTGCAGGCCGCAGCGCGGCAGGCACCTGCGCCGATCTGGCAGTTCGATTGGGTCAATCTGGCGCGCACTGTCGAAGGCCGTACCACGCTGATTCCGCTGCCCGCGCCGTTCACCGGGCAGCCGCTGCACGCCCTGCTGTTTCCCGACGAGACGCAGGCCTGGGTATGCACGGGCGAACGCGGTGTGCTGCATTACCGGGACGAGCAATGGCAGCGGGCGAGTCGCCTGCCCGAGCAGGCCTGCTCCTCCCTGGCGCTGGACGCCCATGGCCAGCTGCTGCTCGGTTACGCCGATGGTCGCGTGCGCCGGATGGGCACCACGACCATCGATGCCTTCGGCGCAGCGCAGGGCCTTTCGGTAGGGCCGGTGACCGCCCTGCTGCAGCATCAGGACCTGCTGCTGGTAGCCGGCGAAGCCGGACTCGCCGCACGCATCGGCGAGGGGCCCTTCGTTGCAGTGCGCACCGACATGGCCGGCGTCCTCGAAGGCATCACCGGCATGGTCGCCGATGCGGGCGGGCATCTGTGGCTCAATGGCAGCCGAGGCCTGGTGCGTCTTGAGAGCAGCCTGTTGCGCCGAGCAATGCAGGCAGGGCAGCAGGTGACGCCCCGCCTGTTCGATGCGGTGGATGGCATGCCCGGCATTGCCCTGCAGAGCGGGCCGATCGCCACCGCCACCCTGGCCGACGACGGTCTTCTGTGGCTGGCGACCAACCAGGGCCTGGCCTGGCTGGACACTAAACGTTCGCACGTCAACACACTGGCACCCAGCGTTCGCATCGGCGACGTGCTGTATGGCAGCGAACAGCAACCACTGCGGGACGGCCTGCGCCTGCCGGCCGGCACCAGCCAGCTGCAGATCGACTACGTGGCGCTTTCACTGGCCCGCCCGGAGCGCAACCGCTATCGCTATCGACTCTCCGGCGTCGATGACGGCTGGCAGGACGCAGGCAGCAGCACCCGCGCCTATTACACCAACCTGGCGCCGGGAAGCTATCGCTTCGACGTGGAAGCCGCCAATGAGGACGGCATCTGGAGCACGGTCCCGGCCAGCCGCAGCTTCCGCATCGCGCCCACCTTCATCCAGACCGTGTGGTTCAAGCTGCTGTGCGTGGCCGCCGTGCTGGCGCTGCTCGTACTGGCCGTGCGCATCCGAAGTGGCCAGCTCGCCGCGCTGTTCCGCGCGCGCCTGCAGGAACGCAACGGCGAGCGCGAGCGCATCGCGCGCGACCTGCACGACACCTTGCTGCAGGGTAGCCAGGGCCTGATCCTGCGCCTGCATGCAATCAGCCAGTCCGCGCAGACGCCAGAAGCAGTGCGCGGCCAGCTGGAGTCGGCGATGCAGCTGGCCGAGCGCAATCTGGCCGAGGGCCGCGAACGCGTCAACGCATTGCGCGACGGCCCTTTCGCCGGCCGCGACCTGGCTTCGGCATTGGCCGATGTGCATGCCGAGTACGCGGGGCATGGCACCAATCCTCTGCGCCTGACCGTTGAGGGCGCGACGCCACCACTACAGGCCGATGCCGCGGAGGAAGTGTTCCTGATTGGTCGCGAGGCCATCCGCAACGCGTTGCGCCACGCCAACGCCAGCGCCATCGAAGTGGAGCTGTCGTACGGCACGCGTTGCTTCCTGCTGCACGTGCGCGACGATGGCGTCGGCATCGCCGACGAGAACGCCGGCCATGGTCATTGGGGCCTGCAGGGCATGCGCGAACGTGCACAGCGCCTCGGTGCGGAACTGCAGCTGTGGACCCGCGCCGGGCTGGGGACCGAAGTCGCGCTGGCGGTTCCCGCCCGGCGCCTGTATCACCGCCGCCCATCGCGTTGGCGCTGGCCCTGGAGTAAAGCAAACCATGACTGAGTCCCCTGCCCCGATCGGCGTGCTGGTGGTCGACGACCACCCGTTGCTGCGTGACGGCCTGGCGGCGCTGCTGGGCGCCCATTCCGACCTGCGCCTGCTCGGCGAAGCCGCCGATGGCGAGGAAGCCATCGCACGCTACCAGCAGCTGCGGCCCGACGTGGTGCTGATGGACCTGCAGATGCCACGCCTGGATGGCGTCGAAGCGATCGTACGGATCCGCGCGATGGACCCGCGTGCGCGCATCATCGTGCTGACCACCTACCGCGGCGATGTACGCGCGGTGCGGGCCCTGCAGGCGGGTGCCAGCGCTTATCTGCTGAAGGACATGCTGCGCCACGAACTGGTCGACACCATCCGCATGGTGGCCGGTGGCCGCCGTGCGCCGATTCCTCCAGCGGTGGCCGCCAGCATCGCCGCGCATGTGATCGAAGACCGCCTGTCACCGCGCGAGACCGAGGTACTGCGGCACGTGGCCGGTGGCCTGTCGAACAAGCGCATCGGCGAGCGCATGCAGATTTCCGAGCAGACGGTGAAGGCCCACATGAAGAGCCTGATGGACAAGCTGGGCGTGGGTGATCGCACGCATGCGGTGACCCAGGCGCTGAGGCGCGGCATCATCAGCCTGGACGACAGCGGTCACGATTAGGGGGTTGTTCGGCAGGGCTTGCAGCCCTGCACCCGCGGCAGTGCCGGCCGCTGGCCGGCAACCTCAACAGCAAAAGCGGGCTTTCCGTGGGATGGCGGACCGGTGCCGGAGTGCGGGGACGCGGCAAGTACGTCCCTGTAAGCTTGGCAGCCGCATCCGTGCGGCTGACACCCCGCACTCCGACACCGCCCCACCTCTGACAGATTCCGATGGCGGTTGGTAGGTGTCGACCTTGGTCGACACTTCTGTCAGATATCGAAATCAATCTGACCCCAAGAGCCGTTCCAACACACCGCAGGAAACTGTCGAAGG
>NZ_LLXT01000126.1 GCF_001431625.1 Stenotrophomonas geniculata ATCC 19374 = JCM 13324 | reverse complement strand
GCAGTGTTTGGGGGGGGGGGGGGCTCTACTAGCGCTTGGCTGGCTTCAAGAGTCTCTTGCGGATGAGGGCAGCGCTGTTTGCGCTACGCCTTCTTGCGGCCGTATGTGCCCTTTGAAGCGAACTCAGAGCATCTCCGCGCACGTAAGTGGGGAGATTGCCAGGAACGGGTAGAAGGGCGACAGCATCGGCGCGGGCATGAAGAGTGGGAACTTGGACATAGGTGCCTAGTTCGCCTGGCAGTTGGGCGAGGTGGCCGGTGATGGCCGCGACGATAGGGTTTGGTATACCCGCATACACTAATCGAGTGCTGGCAGTGTGTCTGAATGAGTGAAAGCCGAAGCCCGGCTGGGCCATTCCCAGTTTGGCCAGGTAGGCGCGAAACTGGTCGCCCAGGGCGTCGCCGTATCCGGCCTTCTGATGCCATGGCAGTTGAGGGAACACTCGATCATGTCCTGCGGCGGTGACATCCTGGATGTAGGTCAGAAAGCCAGCTCTCAACAGTTCTGGGTGGAGCGGGATGAAGCGTTGGGAGTTTGCGTTTTTTAGCTTCTGATCTTTGCGTATAGCGCGGATGTGTATGCCCCATATGCCGCTGACCTCTGCCACGTCTTGGACATAGAGCTGGGCGATTTCGTTTACGCGTGCGCCGGTCCCTGCGCCAAGCAGTGTTCCCCAGTAGCGGTCTGGGCGCTCCTGGGTCCATGCTGAAAAATTCTTCGGATCAAAAATCTGATCGATTTCTTCAATTCGGAAGGGGCGCCTGGGCAGCGCGGCCACTGATCTGGAGGCATTCTGGCGCTTGATCCCATCCAAAGGGGAGCGGGCGATCTGACCGCTAGTGACTTGGGCATTGAGAAAGCTGGCCAGTCGGTCGCGGTGCTTTCCCAGTGTTCTGTCCGAAAGGCCTGCAATCGTCTCGCCTTTGGCGCGCTGTCGCTTGACCGTGGCGATGATTTGAAGCGCTGACAGGTCCTTGTAGGCTGCTTTTTTCCTTGCGTTGCTGGGCCAGTCGTGAAGCCCGCCAAGAAACGCACGCACATGCGTCTGGCTCAGCTGCGACATTGGAACGTCTGGGCCAGCAATTTCCTTGAAGATTGTCAGCGTATTCTCGCTGTCCAGCAGGTTGCCGCTAGAGGTCTTCGCATTCCTCAGATCCTGCAGATATAGGTCAATTCGCGTAGCGAGACTGTCGTTTGGGACCGGCTCAATGATCGAGGATGGTGTGGTGCGGCGAGTTGCAAATTGGGTGGAGGACAAGCCATTGATGGCGTGGAGCAGGGCTTGGGCATCATCCTGACCATTAACTTGGAGGTCAGTCAGTTTGGTGCCGTTAGGCAGCTCAATGTTCCCGGTCCAGCGGTCAATGGTTCCGGCCAGCGCCCTCAGTAGGGCTTCCCGATCCTTCTCGGTCATTGGACTGCGTCTCATGCGGTCGAATGCCTGAGAGAGTGCCACAGCGGCGCTTGCGACCGTAAGCCGCATCAGATCAATTGAGGCAGGGGGCAGGTGTCGCACCAGATAGCGGGAGCCAACAAGAGGCTGCAGATCCGTAGGCACAAAAAAACGGACGTATAGCCCGCTTGGTCGGCGCAGAAGAAATGGCTTTGGCACGGAGTGATACCTACTTTGATACCTGCAGACAGGCTCAGTTCGTGTATCACTCCGATGCCAAAACCCTTGCAAAATCAGCCACTTAGTGATGGATTTTGCAAGCAGTTGGTGGAGGTGGGCGGAATTGAACCGCCGTCCGAAGGCACTCCATCCCCAGCACTACATGCTTAGCTCACCGTTGAATCTCATCCCCGAGCAGCACGGTGTGCAAAGCGCACCCGGGAACCAGCCTGTTGTGTTCTAGTGCCGGACTGACAGGCAGCCGCCCAGCGCGATTCCATGATAATGACTCTACGCTGCGAGCATGGACACAAGCAGTTTCGAGGCTCCGCCTAAGTCGGCAGAAGGTCACGCACCGCAGTTTTTAGGCTGCGAGAGCGACCGGAGCGTAGTTGTCGTCGTTGGCAACTAGAGTTTTGCAGCTGGATTTACGAGGAAAGCTACCCCCTCGGCATGCGCCAGGCGACTTCACAACCCCCGTCGAAACCAATGCACCCCCGGTTTCTTCAAGTGCTGCAAGGCTTTGGGGCCAATGCCGTCATAAACGCTGACACTGACCCTGCCCAACGAAACGGATCTTACGGCAATCTTCCTGAACAGTCACGCGTGGTCAGGGCCGACGCTGAAATCGTTCAGCCGCCGCTGCTGTCCAGAGGCGGGCAGCGGGGCAGGGGCCGGCATGACAGCCGGCCCCTGTTTTCCAACGTCGTGATGTCGCATCCCTGCTAGGGGCGCCCCATTCCATTGCAGGCGTCCGGGTTGTTCAGTCCGGTCGAACTACTTGCAAGAGCGAATCGTGTCTGGATCGCCTCACGCCAACTCCTATCCAGTGGGTAGAACCAGTGCGCCCGTAATGTCGCGTCATTAGGCCCTTGATCCTGGCTGGAATCACCTGCGCTTCCGTAGTGATTGAAAAGGAATGAACGAATGGCGCTTGCAACACGCTTGTGGGCGGACTAACGGCACCGATCGTTGCGGGGATGCTCACATATTTGGGCGAGAACCCAATCACGCGGGCCACTTTCGTGGCATCGTCCGGGTTGACCATCAAGTCTGGGCCAGTGTATCCAATGCGGCCATTACCAGAATTGACGGTATCAAGCAGCGAGGTGTCTCCCGTTGCCACGGCAGGGAGAAAGTTTGAGGGCGCCATGTTGTTTGAGAACAAGCCGGCGAAGCTCGTCTGGATCGAGAAGCCCGGCGCCGATCCACTCCAGTTGCTTTGCTGTTTGAGACTAGTCCCGAACAAATCAACCGACTTGCATGCCGCAGACAGAAAACGCGTGAGAACTTCAGTGCTACCGCTGCTCTCCGAGCGGTAAACCACAGTGATCGGGCCACTCTGACCCGACGACAAACCCGATGATAGTTGAGACCAGTCCGCTATCTTGCTTGAGAAGACACCACAGATATCGTTGATGGACAGGTCAAGCTTCGCGCCGGGCTTGTTGAAGGGGATCACGACTGGTACGAGCGCCGTGGGAATCTGGATGAGCGCTCCATATTTTTGGTTGGTTGTGGGTACGTTGTAGGCGTTGGTGTAGTCGGACAACTCGGTCGCCGTAAGAACGGAATCGCCTGCCGCAAAATGTACTGTGCCGATGTTCCCGAAGAGACTGGGATCATTGCTTAGAAACGCTTTCTTCTCTTTGCCGGAGCCCGTTACGGCGTAGCTGAAGCTGTTTGGAAGAATGCTGTCTGCGGATCCCTTGTAGAGGTTTGCCGGCACCGAGGCGCCGCCGCCTTGCACTGGGGACTGGGCGTAAGCCAAGTGGAACGGACTGGACAACGAGATAACGAGCAAAGCGGTCCTGATCGATTTCACGTTTACCTCTTGGCGGGCTGCTTTTGCAGAGGGGCGTCAAGGGAGGTTGCACAACGGTTGCTCGAACCCTCCAAGCCCCCCTATCCCTGAAGGACGATTCGATGTTCGATTGAATCAATGACATGCCGCTTAGAAATCCTGTGGAAGATCAAACGGTCATCCTTCTGTGAAGCCATCACGCTGAGAACCGGTGGCCATTGGAGGAGAAGGGCCAGTCCATGGATGGTGGTGCTGCTTTTCTTTTCCCTGCAACAGGCTTGGAGGCGGGTCCAAGGCATGCAGAGGGCGGCACTCTCGCCGCCAGACGCTGGAGAAGGACATGGAAGATGAGCGCCATAAGGCTCAGGTGGTCTCGATGGAGGCCTTCAAGGCAGCCCGGATGGGAAAGATCCCACCGGAGCTGCTGGATATGTATGACGAGCTGACGCGCGATCAGGATGCGTTGGCGCAGATCTCGATCATTCTAGTGGCGGCGCTGCGGAGACGATTGGGCCTGCCGGACCTGTAAGGTCCAAGGGGCCGCCGCGGCGGCCCCTTCAGGAACTGGCGCCGCTGGAAGCGGCATGATTCAGCTATGGCCAGGCATACGCCGGTGGCAGTTCATCGGCGACGCTGGACAGCACAAGCCCTGCTGACCCGGAGACAGGTCATAGTCCTCGCGCCGCCATCAGTCGCGTCTCATGCTCGTGCTCTTGAGTACGCAGATCGCTCTGTGCACGCGATTCAGAGGCCACCTCCAATCTGGAGAAACTGTCCTCGATCGGTGTATTCAACGCCGTCTGATAGTCGAAACCCGCCCGCAGATGCGCCGGGGAGTCGAGTGCCCCCTGCACGACAAAAGCTTGGCCACGATTTCCGACCACAAGGTGATCCACCTGACTCAACCCAGCCCGCTGGGCTGCGATGGTTCCGGCCATCGCCAAACGCTCAACTGCCTGATCCGGCAATCCGCCCTGGGTGCATGCCAGTCTTTCTGCCGCTTGGAAATTCTGCCTGTAGATGGCATTTGCCTCGTGGTCCGAATGGCGCGGATCGAGGGTGGCGGTGCGGCCAGCCGGTGAAAGGGGGGCCGGAGCCTGCTGCTGCGATTGAACCGGCGCATTGAGCAGCGTGCCGTCTGAGCGCGTGAGTTGCGCATTGATCGGGTGGACAGGCCCACGCGGGTCACCGTCCTGCGCCACACGCTGTAGATGCTTGCCGAACTGATCGGCATTACCCTGCAGGCTACGGGCTATCCCGATTGCGAACTCAAGACCATCGCGCTGCGGCTGGTCGCCATAGCCAGCGCGAGCGATACCTGCCAATGGATCGAGATGTCCGAGGGGGCGCTCGACCATCTTCTGGGTTCGCTGCATGAATTCCTGCATCTGCGCTTCGCTGAAGCTGACCGAGATTTTTTCACCGGGACGGATCTGTCCCGGGCCCTCGGTCGATCCAGTTAAAGCCAGGTTCAACCCGGTGGCGATGTTGCGCTCCTCAACGGCTTCGTTTCGGCCACCAACCACCTTGTCCATAAAGCCGGGGGTCGGCACATCCGTGTCGACAAGGAACTGATACCTGCGCGCATCCACGTCCTCGCGGAGCGTTTCTCCGTCACGGATGAAGGCGCGCACAATCGTCAGCTTCACGTTGTCGTCATAGCTCAATTGCTGGGTGACTGTGACCTTGCCGTCGGGAGCCGTGCTCTGGATCGCCGTGCCAGTATTGCGGCGCCCCGCGATATCGGCACTCACCAGGTCATTGACCAGTCCCACTTGCAGCCGCTGCTGGGAGCTGTAGTCCAACCGCTCCAGCTGAGCCACGTTGCTCACGCCCGGCGTCTGATCGGCCACCTGGCCTGTTGCGAGCATTCGGATGTAGGCCGCACGCGCATCCGGGTCGCGCAGGTCAAAGTCGGCGGTCTGCAGTTTGGACTGTCCAAGCGCATCCTGGCGACCGGCCATCACGCGCGCAATGCCTAGATCGACGCCCACGCCCTGCAGGGATTCGATCGCCTTGTTGGGCCCCGTAACGACCCGGACATGGTGTTCGTCCAAACGGCTGATCGCGACACCGACCCCCTCCGCTTCAGTGAGCTGGTTCACCGTTGCGATGTGGCGGAACGCAACTTTCAACTCACTCTGCTGGAATTGCTGGCTATCCAGCAACACCCGGCCACCAATCGGCAGCGTGGTCGGGTTGAAGGGGTTCACTCTGGCAGCTTGCTCAGCCGTTGCAGGAGTGGATTTTCCGGTTTCAGATGCGGTGGTGTCAGGCAGGGAGACGCGATAGCGCACACGGGCACCCACCTGCGATCCGGCTTCAAGCTCGATACCAGCCAGACGCTCTTTGCCTTTGACTTCGGCGCGTGCGCCAACTGCAACCGACGCCTCAAGGCTGAACTGGGTGATGCGTTCGCGCTCGATACGGTTCTCGCCTGCCGTACCCGTTACCTCTGTCACCTTCTTCAACGTGGCGCCTGCAAGAGCCACCTCTGCCTGAGTCTTCTCGATACTACGTCCGGCAACCTTTACAGCGCCGTCTGCGGTCCGGGTAATCGAAGCGCGGTCACCCGGCAGTTTTGCACTGTGCTCAGTGCTAGAGCCGGAGTAGGTTGGGTCAATCGAATCGTCAGGATTGGAGGCCGTCGCAGCCATGCGAACTTCCTATGAAGAGGCGAGCCAGCCCAGAGTATAGACACCCTTCGGTTGATGGGGGCGGGACGGTTGGCCGTGGCCGTTCTGCCTGACCCCAGCAGCAAAATATTGGGGTTGATAGCATCCAGACTCTCGATCTGCAGCCAATGGAAGGACGCCATGTCGCTTGAAGTCGCCGTAACCGATGATCCCAGCGACGAGGCGCTGGACCTAATTGGCAGTGGCCTGGACCAGTTCAATCTGAACGCAGCGGGTTACGCCGATCGGCGCACGCTGGCGGTGCTGGTCACCGATCCGGCCAGTGGCGAGGTGGTGGGGGGGCTTACCGGGCGAACTTCACTCGGCCTGTGGTTCGTGGATCTGTTCCATCTGCCAGCGGCCTATCGCGGCAACGGGCTGGGATCGCGCGTGCTGAAGGCCGCAGAGGATGAAGCACGGCGTCGTGGTTGCCGTTCCGGCGTGCTGTACACCCTCAGCTTCCAGGCGCCCGACTTCTATGTGAAGCATGGATGGGTCGTGTTCGGCCGGGTGCCATGCGATCCGGTCGGCACATGCAGGGTGTTCCTCAGCAAGGATCTGTCGGCGGGGTGAGTGCTGCGGGCGAGCCGCGCGTCCTGTCAATCCGCAACTTGTTGTAGAGCGTCTGTCATAGCGGATTGCTAACTTCGTGGGCACGAATTTGCGACACACTGGCGACGACCATCCAGGCCAGGACAGACACGGAGACGGTGGGTGACCGATGCAAGCCAACAACGCAGCCTGCGGCAGCTGATCGGACCGGTCGGTGCCGATTACCAGCGACGCGCGTTGCCGCCGGGCTGGGTATGGGCGGTGCTGGCGGTGCTGCTGGCGGCCACCTGGGTGACCGAGTTGCCGGCCACGGCCGCTGCGGCACTGGTCGCCAGCGCGGTGGTGGTGCACTGGTCGCAGCGTGGTCGCATCCATTGGCTGGGGTGGCGCCTGCCGGGCCTGGCGGTGCTGGCGGCCTTGTTGTGGGGGCCGGAAGTGCTGTCGCAGTGGTTCGAGCACGGGTTGGCCGTGGTGCTGATGTCGCTGGCCAGCCTGAGCATTGGTGTGCACGTGTGGCAGTCGCGACAGATGGCCCGCCGGCTGCAGGGTGCGGCCGACGCGCTGGACGATGCCCAGCTGCTGGCCCTGCTGCCGGCTGATGCCGCACAGTTGGCCCAGCAGTGGCGCTCGGGCGATGATCGTTACGCGCCGGAGCTGGCAGTGGTGATGCATCTGGCGGTGATGCACGCGGCACTGGCGCCGCGGGTGCGCAGGCAGGGCATGCTGGCGGGGTGACCAGCGTCTTGTAGAGCCGAGCCTGCGCTCGGCTGCTCTTCTTGCCGAAGCCGAGCGTGGCTCGGCTTTACAGAAAGCCAAAGCAGTCGAGCATGGCTCGACTCTACAGGGTGATGCGCAACCGCCTTACGCGTCGCGGTTGCCGCGACGCATGACACGCTGCTTCTCGATCGCCCAGTCGCGGTCCTTGGCGGCATCGCGCTTGTCGTGGGTCTGCTTGCCCTTGGCCAGCGCGACTTCGAGCTTGATCTTGTTCTTGCTCCAGTACATCGCGGTGGGCACGATCGTGTAGCCATCGCGCTCGACCTTGCCAACCAGCTTGTCGATCTCGCTCCGGTGCAGCAGCAGCTTGCGATCGCGCCGGTCGTTGGCCACGACATGGGTCGAGGCCTGGATCAACGGCGTGATCTGCGCGCCGATCAGGAAGATCTCACCATCCTTCACGTAGGCGTAGGCGTCGACGATGTTGCCGCGGCCAGCACGGATCGATTTCACCTCCCAGCCCTGCAGGGCCAGGCCGGCTTCGAAGCGGTCTTCGATGTGGTACTCGTGGCGGGCACGCTTGTTCAACGCGATGGTTTTGTTGGCCGTCGCGCTCTTTGCTTTATCCTTGCCGCTGTTCTTGCTCATTTCCGTATTGTCTCCGATTCGGGCCCGCCCGGTCGATTGCCGAAACGTCCTGTATTCATGCCTACTATCCGCCGCAGCGCCCTGGTCGAACATTCGGTCGCGCGCATGTTCGACCTGGTCAATGATGTCCAGGCCTATCCGCGCCGTTTCCGCTGGTGTTCGGCTGCCCAGATCCTGGAGCAGGGCGAGGACCGACTGGTAGCGCGCCTGGATCTGGGCCTGGGCTCGTTCAGCACCTGGTTCCAGACTGAAAACACCCTGCAGCGCCCGCACAGCATCGACATGCAGCTGCGCGATGGCCCGTTCAAGCAGCTGCATGGCCGCTGGGAGTTCCATGCGCTGGCCGAAGATGCCTGCAAAGTCACCCTGACCCTGGACTTCGAGCCCAGTTCGCGCCTGCTGGGGCCGGCGCTGGCGTTGGGCTTCCAGAGCCTGGCCGACCGCATGGTCAACGACTTCATCCGCGTTGCCGACGAGGCCTGAGCAATGATCGAGGTCGAGGTGGTGCTGGCCTGGCCGCAGCGGGTGCTCTCGCGCCGGTTGCAGCTGGACGAGGGCGCGACCGTGGCCGAGGCCATTGCCGCTGCTGCGCTGGAAGGCAGTGCAGGCTGCCCGGCGGCGGCCGTGCATGGGGTACTGGCGCGCCCGCAGCAGGTACTGCTGGATGGCGACCGCATCGAGCTGCTACGCCCGTTGCAGGCCGACCCCAAGGACAACCGCCGGCGTCGCGCGCTCGGCGGTTGATTCCTGCCGCCCGTCCGTGCGGACGGGCAGGGGGCGTCAGCGACCCTTCTTCTTCTTGTCCTTCGGCAGATTGCGGCCGAACTGGCGCACGGTCTGCTGGGCCAGGGCCTTGTCGTTACCCGGGAAGTAATCGCCTTCCCAGCGGGTCACGTTGTCATTGTCGAAGAACACGGTGAAGTTCTTCACCTCGGTGCGGCCCAGGCGGTTCACGCGCTGGCTGGAGGTGTAGTCCCAGCGCTGGGCGTGGAACGGGTCCGGAATGGACGGGGTGCCCAGCAGCGCAGTGACCTGCTGCTTGCTCTGCCCGACCTGCAGCTTGGCCACGGCATCTTCCCGGATCAGGTTGCCCTGATAGATGGGTTGCTTGTAGATGATGCCGCACCCGGTGGTGGACAGGGCGACGGCGGCGACCAACAGGAGATTGCGCATCGGGACTGGCGGTTGGGGAAATCAAACCGATGATACACTCCCGGCGTGCCACCGCGACCCAATCCGAGGCAGCTGGCGCTAAATCGCCAATGAACGGAGACCTATGGAAACCCACGACCTGCGAAAAGTCGGCCTGAAGGTGACCCATCCACGGATGCGGATCCTGGCGCTGCTTGAACAGCGCAATGCCCAGCACCACATGACCGCCGAAGATATCTACCGCCAGCTGCTTGAGCATGGCGACGAGATCGGCCTGGCGACGGTCTACCGGGTGTTGACCCAGTTCGAGGCCGCCGGTCTCGTGCTCAAGCACAATTTCGAAGGCGGCCAGGCCGTCTACGAGCTGGACCGTGGCGGCCACCATGACCACATGGTCGACGTGGACAGCGGCAAGATCATCGAGTTCGAGAGCCACGAGATCGAGGAGCTGCAGCGCAAGATCGCTGCCGACCACGGCTACGAGCTGGAAGAGCACTCGCTGGTGCTGTACGTGCGCAAAAAGCGCAAGTAAGCCGTTCCGGCCAGCCGTAGTGCGACGAAACCCCGGGCTTGCCCGGGGTTTTTCGTTGCTTACGGTAGATCCACGCCATGCGTGGATGGCCCCATGAGCACCTCAAGATCGACCGCCTCGGCCATGGCCCGGTTACCCGCATCGCCCGGGTGCAGGTGGTCACCGGAGTCGTAGGCGGCCGCCATCTGTGACGGATCGGCCGGGTCCCGCAGCGCGGCGTCCAGGTCGATCACCGCGTCAAAAGGGCTGTCCGTGCGCAGCCACGCATTGAGCTGCCGGCGCAGGACATCCTTGTCCGGGTGGTAGTAGTCATCCAGCGGCGTGCCGGGCAGGGCGCCGGCGAACGGTGTCAGGGTGGCGCCTACGATCCGGATACCTCGGCCTCGGGCCTGCTCGGCCAGCGCGCGATACCCCGCCTGTAGTTCCGCCAGCGCGGGCCGGGCCTGGTTGCGGGCGAACGCGGTGCCAGGCCAGCTGATGTCGTTGATGCCGATCAGCACGATCACACTGGCCACGCCGGGCTGATCCAGTGCATCGCGCTGCAAGCGGGCCAGAACCGACTCACCCATGCCGTCGCGCAGCAGCCGCCCCCCGGATATACCGGCGTTGACCACGGCGATGCCCCGCGGTGCCAGACGCGCGGCCAGGTGGTCGGTCCAGCGCTGGTCCTGGTCGAGGCTGGCGGTGGCGCCGTCGGTGATCGAGTCGCCGATCACCACCACGCTACGTGCGCGGGCGGCGGCCTCGACCTCGATGCCGGCCAGGAACAGGCGGGCAGTGGTGCTGCTGGCCGCGCTCAGAGCCTGGGCCCGGCTCTGGTCGCCGGGCGCAGTCCAACTGGTCTGGCGGCCTTCCCAATGGAACGTCTGCACCGGCGTCGGCCCGGGCACGAAGATACTGACCTGCAGCGCCTGCCGGTCATCCGTGGCCAGTGACAGCGGATCGCTCAGCCGTTCCTGTCCGGGGCCGATCAGCACCCCGGGCTGGCCGTCGAAACTGAGCGGCTGCGGGGTGGCTCCCGCACGTGCGGCCACGCTGGCCGCCCCGATCCGCAGCGGCTGGGTGCCGTAGGCATTGCTCAGCCGCACCCGCAGCCGGGGCCCGCCCAGGCTGATGCGCGCGGTCTGGCGGAAGGTCTGGTCATGCAACGTGGCCGGGACCAGGGTCGGGAACAGAAAATCCGCGCCCCAGACCGGTTGCGGGCTGGCTTGCCAGCTGGCAACCCAGTGCGGGGCGGATGCGGCACTGGCGACACCGGACAGGGCGAGCAGGGCGGTGGCGGTGAGGTGGCTCAAGCGATTCATCGGGCGGTCCCGGGTGGAGGGACCACCATGGTGATTCCGTGGTTATCTGTGAACTAGACTGCGCATGGATAATCATCTGTGAACTGGATTCATTGCCATGGCGCGACCTGACATCAACCGATCCGGCGAGCTGGAAGTGTTCGTGCGGGTGATCGAGACCGGTGGCTTCTCCGCCGCCGCCCGCACCCTGGACATGACGCCCTCGGCGGTGAGCAAGCTGGTGGCCCGGCTGGAACAGCGGCTGGGCACGCGCCTGCTGCAACGCTCCACCCGCCAGCTACAGCTGACCCCGGAAGGCTGCGCGTTCTATGAACGTGGGCTGCGCGTGCTGGCCGACCTGGAGGAGGCCGAACGCTGCGCCAGCGCACATGCCGAGCCGCGCGGACGGCTGCGGGTCAATTCCAACGTGCCGTTTGGCCAGCACTTCCTGTTGCCGCTGCTGCCGGCGTTCCTGGAGCGCAACCCGCAGGTGGGCGTGGACCTGACCCTCAACGACGAGGTGATCGACCTGCTGGAGCAGCGCACTGATGTGGCGGTGCGGGCCGGGCCGCTGAAGAGCTCCAGCCTGGTGGCGCGGCGGCTGGGCGCGACGCGGATGATGATCGTGGCCGCGCCGGCCTACGCGCAGCGGCATGGGCTGCCGCGCGACGCTGAGGAGCTGCAGTCGCACAATCGGCTGGACATCGGCCATGCCCGGGCGATGCAGGGCTGGCCATTGCTGCAGGACGGACGCGAGCGGATGGTGCTGCCCAGTGGCAATGCCCGCGCCAGCAACGGTGATGCACTGCGGCAGCTGGTGCTGGGTGGTCTGGGCATGGCACGGCTGGCAGCGTTCCAGGTGCAGGCCGACATCGCTGCCGGACGCCTGCTGCCGGTGCTGGAGGAAGCCAATCCCGGTGACCTGGAAGAGGTGCACGCGGTGTTCTTGGGGCAGGGCGGCTACCTGCCGCTGCGGGTGCGCGCGTTCCTGGATTACCTGGTGGAGAACGTGGATCTGGCGCGGCCGTTGGGGTGATACGGGTAGTGCCGGCCGCTGGCCGGCAACCTCACGATCATCGTCCACCGGTGTTGGGTTGCCGGCCAGCGGCCGGCACTACCGCGCGGGTGGGTTGTAGATCCACGCGATGCGTGGATAACCGTGAACAGGCCTCAGGCCTGCAGCAGCTTGCGTGCGGCGGCGCGCGCTTCCTTGCTCACTTCCACGCCGCCGAGCATGCGTGCCAGCTCTTCCTCGCGCGCCTTGCTGTCCAGCTTTTCCACTGCGCTCTGGGTCATGCCTTCCACTGGCGCCTTGCTGACCCGGTAATGCGCGTGGCCCTTGGAGGCGACCTGTGGCAGGTGGGTCACGCACAGCACCTGGCGCTTCTCGCCGAGGGCGCGCAGCTTCTGGCCGACAATGTCGGCCACGGCGCCGCCGATGCCGGAGTCGACCTCGTCGAACACCATGGTCGGCACCGCATCCAGGTCCAGCGCGGCGACTTCGATGGCCAGCGAAATGCGCGACAGTTCACCGCCTGAGGCCACCTTGCGCAGGGCGCGCGGCGGCTGGCCGGCATTGGCCGCGACCAGGAACTCCACGCGCTCGGCACCCTGCGGATCGGGCTTGCCGGCATCCTGCGGCTCCAGCTCGATCAGGAACTGGCCACCGCCCATGCCGAGCTCGGCGATGATGCCGGTGGTGGTGGCCGACAGTTCGGCAGCAGCGCTGCGACGGCTGGCGGTCAGCACTTCAGCCTGCACACGCCAGGCGGCGGCGGCCTTGTCGATCTCGCCGGCCAGGCGCTGCAAGCGTTCGTCGGCGCCGCGCAGCTGCTCCACTTCGGCGTGCATGCGCTCGCGCTGCGCGCCCAGTTCGTCCATCGGCACGCGGTGCTTGCGGGCCAGGTCGTGCAGGCGGCCGAGACGGCGCTCGTTCTCTTCGAACTGCTCCGGGTCGGCATCGAGGTCATCGTGCACCCGGTCCAGCAGCGACAGGGCTTCGTGCAGCTGGATCGAGGCGTTCTCGATCAGGCCGTCCACCTCGCCCAGGCGCGGGTCGTGTTCGATCAGGCGCGACAGCTCGTGGCGCACCTGCTGCAGCAGGTCCAGCGCGGAGCTGCCGTCATCGCCGTTGAGCTGGTTGCTGGCGGCCTGGCAGGCGCTCAGCAGGGCGCTGGCGTGGGCCTGGCGGCGATGGCTGGCACCGAGCGCCACGATCGACTCCGGCTCCAGGTCTTCGCGGTCCAGTTCGCGCAGCTGGTGCTCCAGGAAGCCGATCCGGTCACTCACGTCGCCCTGTTGCGACAGCGCCAGCGATTCATCGACCAGTGCCTGCCATGCGGCCGCGGCGCGGCGCACCTGGCGGCGCTCGTTCTCGTTGCCGGCATAGGCATCCAGCAGGGCCAGCTGCGACGGGCGCGCCAGCAGAGCCTGCTGTTCGTGCTGGCCGTGGATCTCCACCAGCAACGAGGCCAGGTCGCCCAGCTGGGCCAGGGTCACCGGGCGGCCATTGATCCACGCCCGCGAACCGCCGTCTGCACGGATCACGCGGCGCAGCTGGCATTGTTCTTCGTCGTCCAGCTCGTTGTCGGCCAGCCACTGGCGCGCGGCCTGCAGCTGGTCCAGCGTGAACTCGGCCGAAAGCTCGGCGCGCGCGGCGCCGTGGCGGACCACGCCGCTGTCGGCGCGCAGGCCGGACAGGAAGCCCAGCGCGTCGACCATCAGCGACTTGCCGGCGCCGGTCTCGCCTGAAACGACGGTCATGCCTGGCCCGAACTCCAGTTCGGTGGCGCGGACGACGGCAAAATCCTTGATCGAAAGATGTCTGAGCATGGGTAAGGGGGTATCAGCAGCCGCGCAACGCTAGCACGTGGGCGAGGGAGGTCCAATGACTTGCCAAGGTGATGCGCCGCCATTATCTAGTGTCCGTGTCTCACAGGTTGATTCCATGCACGGTTCTCCCGACCAGCTTGCCCCGCGTGCGCGCCATCTGCTGCGCACGCTGATCGCGCGTTACATCCAGGACGGTGAGCCGGTCGGCTCGCAGACGTTGGCGCGCGTGGCCGGCCTGGAGGTCAGCCCGGCCACCATCCGCAACATCCTCGGCGACCTGGAGGACCTGGGGCTGCTGGCCTCGCCGCACACCTCGGCCGGGCGCGTCCCGACCGCACACGGCTACCGGGTGTTCGTCGACAGCCTGCTGCAGATGCAGCCGCCGGGCGAGGGCGAGCTGGCCCGGTTGCGTCAGGAACTGGCTGGCGGCGGCAGCACCCAGGCCCTGCTCGGCAGCGCCTCGGAGCTGCTGTCGGCCATGAGCCACTTCGTCGGCGTGGTCAGCGCGCCGCGGCGCGAGCAGTTCGCCTTCCGCCAGATCGATTTCGTGGCGCTGGACGGGCGCCGCGTACTGGCGATCCTGGTGTTCGCCGACAACGAGGTGCAGAACCGGGTCATCGAGACCCGGCAGGAGTTCGCGCCAGGCCAGCTGGAGCAGGTCGCCAACTACCTCAATGCCCATTTCGCCGGCCTGCCGATGGCCGAGATCCGCACCCGCCTGCTGCTGGAACTGCGCGACGCCCGCTCCGAGCTGGAACAGCTGCTGGCGCACAGCATCGAGCTGGCCGAGCAGGCCCTGCAGCCAGTGGCCGACGACATGCTGGTGGCCGGCCAGACCCGCCTGATGGGGGTGCAGGACCTGTCCGACCTGGAGCGCCTGCGTGAACTGTTCGAGCTGTTCTCCAGCAAGCGCGAGATCCTGCAGCTGCTGGAGCGGACCATCCAGGCGCCGGGCGTGCGCATCTTCATCGGCGAGGAGACCGGGATGATGCCGCTGCAGGGCGTCTCGCTGGTCACCGCCCCGTACACGGCCAACGGCCAGGTGCTGGGCGTGCTGGGCGTGATCGGCCCCAAGCGGATGGCCTACGACCGCATGATCCCGCTGGTGCAGGCCACCGCCGATGTGCTCGGCGCGGCCTTTTCACCCGCCGGGCGCACTCCCGGAACATCCGACGCTTGAAACGCAGCATCCCGCCCACACTAGGGTGGGTGGAGGCGGAGAGTGACCGCCAGGGACCCAGACATGAACCACGAACAGCCAGATATCGAATCCCAGCAGAGTGCCGCTGATGCGGCTGCCGCCGCCGGCGTCAACGACGAAGTGGAGCGCCTGCGCGCCGAAGTCGAGCAGATCAAGGCCGATGCGCTGCGTGAGCGCGCCGACCTGGAGAACCAGCGCAAGCGCGTGGCCCGTGACATCGAGCAGGCCCGCAAGTTCGCCAACGAGAAGCTGCTCGGCGAGCTGCTGCCGGTGTTCGACAGCCTGGATGCCGGCCTGAAGGCCGCCGGCGACGACCCGCACCCGCTGCGCGAAGGCCTGGAGCTGACCTACAAGCAGCTGCTGAAGGTTGCCGCCGACAACGGTCTGGTCCTGCTGGACCCGACTGGCCAGCCGTTCAACCCGGAACACCACCAGGCCATCAGCCAGGTGCCGGCCCCGGGCGCGGCCCCCGGCAGCGTGGTGACCGTGTTCCAGAAGGGCTACCTGCTGAACGAGCGCCTGCTGCGGCCGGCGCTGGTGGTGGTGGCCGCCGATTGATTGACTGGGCCGGGTGATGCCCGGCCCCGGTCGAGCCAGGCCATGCCTGGCAAGGTTTTCCAGGCGCTGAACACAGCGTTCGGGAGATGGCTTGAATGTTCCACGAGCCTCCCCCACATCGTATTCATCCACCGGCCGAACGGCCGGACTGACCCCAACAAGCATCCTCAGGAGTCTCCCCCATGGGCAAGATCATTGGTATCGACCTCGGCACCACCAACTCGTGCGTGGCGATCATGGACGGCGGCAAGGCCCGCGTCATCGAGAATTCGGAAGGCGATCGCACCACCCCGTCGATCGTCGCCTACACCAAGGACGGCGAAGTCCTGGTCGGCGCCTCGGCCAAGCGCCAGGCCGTGACCAACCCGAAGAACACCTTCTACGCGGTGAAGCGCCTGATCGGCCGCAAGTTCACCGACGCCGAAGTGCAGAAGGACATCGCGCACGTCCCCTACAGCATCCTCGCCCATGACAATGGCGATGCCTGGGTGGCCACCAGCGACGGCAAGAAGATGGCGCCGCAGGAAATCTCGGCCAAGGTGCTGGAAAAGATGAAGAAGACCGCCGAGGACTTCCTCGGTGAGAAGGTCACCGAAGCGGTCATCACCGTGCCGGCCTACTTCAACGACAGCCAGCGCCAGGCGACCAAGGACGCCGGCCGCATCGCCGGCCTGGACGTCAAGCGCATCATCAACGAGCCGACCGCGGCCGCGCTGGCCTATGGCCTGGACAAGGGCGACAACAAGGATCGCAAGATCGTGGTGTACGACCTGGGCGGCGGCACCTTCGACGTCTCGGTGATCGAGATCGCCAACGTCGACGGCGAAAAGCAGTTCGAAGTGCTGGCCACCAACGGCGACACCTTCCTGGGCGGCGAAGACTTCGACAACCGCGTCATCGAGTACCTGGTTGAAGAGTTCAACAAGGACCAGGGCATCGACCTGCGCAAGGATCCGCTGGCCCTGCAGCGCCTGAAGGACGCTGCCGAGCGCGCCAAGATCGAGCTGTCCAGCGCCCAGCAGACCGAAGTGAACCTGCCGTACGTCACCGCTGACGCGTCGGGTCCGAAGCACCTGAACATCAAGCTGACCCGCGCCAAGCTGGAAGCGCTGGTGGACGACCTGATCAAGAAGTCGATCGAGCCGTGCCGCGTCGCCCTGAACGATGCCGGCCTGCGTTCGAGCGACATCAGCGAAGTGATCCTGGTCGGCGGCCAGACCCGCATGCCGAAGGTGCAGCAGGCGGTGACCGAGTTCTTCGGCAAGGAACCGCGCAAGGACGTCAACCCCGACGAGGCCGTGGCACTGGGTGCGGCGATCCAGGGCGGCGTGCTGGGTGGCGACGTCAAGGACGTGCTGCTGCTGGACGTGACCCCGCTGTCGCTGGGCATCGAAACCATGGGCGGCGTGTTCACCAAGATCATCGAGAAGAACACCACCATCCCGACCAAGGCCTCGCAGGTGTTCTCCACCGCCGAGGACAACCAGTCGGCCGTGACCGTGCACGTGCTGCAGGGTGAGCGCGAACAGGCCCGCTTCAACAAGTCGCTGGCCAAGTTCGACCTGTCCGGCATCGAGCCGGCCCCGCGCGGCCTGCCGCAGGTGGAAGTGTCCTTCGACATCGACGCCAACGGCATCCTGCACGTGTCGGCCAAGGACAAGAAGACCAACAAGGAACAGAAGGTCGAGATCAAGGCCGGTTCGGGTCTGTCCGAGGAAGAGATCGCACGCATGGTCGCCGACGCGGAAGCCAACCGCGAAGAAGACAAGAAGTTCCAGGAACTGGTGCAGGCCCGCAACCAGGCCGACGCCCTGATCCACGGCACCCGCAGCGCGATCACCGAGCACGGCAGCAAGGTCGGTGGCGAAGTGATCGGCAAGGTCGAGGCGGCCCTGGCCGATCTGGAAACCGCGATGAAGGGTGACGACAAGGCACAGATCGAAGCCAAGTCGAAGGCGCTGGAAGAAGCTGGCCAGTCGCTGTTCGCTGCCGCTTCGGCCGACCAGGGCGGTGCTGCGCCGGGTGCCGACGCCGGCAACGCAGGCAAGGCGCAGGATGACGTGGTCGACGCCGAGTTCACCGAAGTCAAGGACGACAAGAAGTCCTGATCCGGACCGACACGGGACGCTGGCCATCAGCGTCCCGTTGTCGCATCAGGGTCCTGACCGCCCACCGGCGTGTCGGGGCGCCCGACGCAAGAGCGGACCTGGTTCCGCTCTTCCGCTTTGACGAATCCCGACTTTCCGGAACCCGATTCACGATATGAGCAAGCGCGATTACTACGAAGTGCTGGGCGTTGCCCGCACCGCCACCGACGACGAGCTGAAGAAGGCTTACCGCCGCTGCGCGATGAAGTTCCACCCGGACCGCAACCCGGGCGATACGGCGGCCGAAGCCTCCTTCAAGGAGTGCAAGGAAGCCTACGAAGTACTGTCCGACGGCAACAAGCGCCGCATGTATGACAGCCACGGCCACGCCGCGTTCGAGCACGGCATGGGCGGCGGTGGTCCGGGCGGCCCGGACATGAACGATATCTTCGGTGATATCTTCGGCAACATCTTTGGTGGCGGCGGTGGTCCGCGCCAGGCCCGTCGCGGCGCCGACATCGGCTACGTGATGGAGCTGGACCTGGAAGAAGCCGTGCGCGGTGTCGAGCGCCGCATCGAGATTCCGACCCTGGCCGAGTGCGGCGACTGCGATGGCAGTGGCTCCGAAGACGGCAAGGTCGAGACCTGCAACGTCTGCCATGGCCGTGGCCAGGTGCGCATCCAGCGCGGCATCTTCGCCATGCAGCAGGCCTGCCACAACTGCGGCGGCCGTGGCCAGATCATCGCCAAGCCCTGCAAGACCTGCCATGGCAACGGCCGTGTCGAGGAAGACAAGGTGCTGTCGGTGAAGGTGCCGGCCGGCGTCGACACCGGCGATCGCATCCGCCTGCAGGGCGAGGGCGAAGCCGGTCCGGCCGGTACGCCGCCGGGTGATCTGTACGTGGAAGTGCGCGTGCGCGAGCATGCGATCTTCCAGCGCGATGGCGACGACCTGCACTGCGAAGTGCCGATCCGCATCTCGCAGGCCGCACTGGGCGACACCGTGCGCGTGGCCACGCTGGGCGGCGAGGCGGAGATCCGCATCCCGGCCGAGACCCAGACCGGCAAGCTGTTCCGCCTGCGTGGCAAGGGCGTACGTTCGGTGCGCAGCCGCAGCGAGGGCGACCTGTACTGCCGTGTGGTGGTGGAGACCCCGGTCAACCTCACCAACGAGCAGCGCAAGCTGCTGGAGCAGTTCGAAGCCACCTTCGTCGGTGAGGAAGCGCGCAAGCATTCGCCGAAGTCGGCCACCTTCATCGATGGCGTGAAGGGCTTCTGGGACCGCATGACGTCCTGAGTTCTCAACGCAAGCGTTGAACGCTAGCGCCGGGCCATGCCCGGCGTTTTCGTATGCGGTCAGCGGAAAAACGCCGCGGGTGTCTGCCCCAGCTGCCGCTTGAACATGCTGGTGAACGCGCTCGGGCTGTCGTAACCCATCGCCAGCGCGACATCGATGACCTTGTCACCGACCGCCAGCCGTTCCAGTGCGGCCAGCAGCCGCGCCTGTTGTCGCCACTGCCCGAAGGTCATGCCCAGTTCGCTGGCGAAATGGCGCTGGATGGTTTTCACGTCCACCTGCAGCGCCTGCGCCCAATCCTGCAACGTGGCGTCGTCGCCGGGATGCTTCTGGATGTGCTGGCAGATCCGCTGCAGGCGCGGGTCGGTGGGGGAGGGCAGGTGCAGCGGCAGCACGTCCATGCGGTGCAGCTCGTCCAGCAGCAGGCGCACCAGGCGGCCGTCGCGGCTGTCGTCCACATGCGCGGTCTCGATCAGGCTGGCGGCCAGCAGCAGCTCGCGCAGCAGCGGTGCTACCTGTACTGCGAACGCCTCGTCCGGCAGCTGCGGCGCGAAGTCCGGCTCCACGTACAGGCTGCGCATGTGTACTTCGGCGATGCAGTCCACCGCATGGGCCATGCCGGCCGGGACCCAGATCGCGCGGGTCGAGGGCACCACCCAGCGGCCGCCGTCCGCACGCACCACCATCAATCCGGACATGGCGAACACCAGCTGGTGACGGCGGTGCCGGTGGGGCGCGATGTGGGTGCCGGGCTTGTAGTGGCGGGCGCGGCAGGTCACTGGGCGGTGCACCGGAACCTCGTTCCACGGCGCAGTCTCGCGGACCGGGCAGGGGGTGTCCTTTTTGCGATATGCCATGACCCGAACGCGGCAGAAGGGAGGGGGAGGTCACCGTAGCATGCGTGGCTCGCCCCCAACCTGACTGTGTCCATGTCAACCCTGGCTTCTCCTGCAACGACCTCACGCCCGGTGGCCCCCGGCGTGCTGGCCGCCATTTCCACCTCGCATGTCGTCAACGACATGATGCAGTCGCTGATCCTGGCCATCTATCCGGTGATCAAGGGCGGCTTCAACCTGAGCTTCACCCAGATCGGCCTGATCACGCTGACCTACCAGCTCACCGCCTCGATCTTCCAGCCCTTGATCGGCATGGCCACCGACCGCCGCCCGGCGCCGTACTCGCTGCCGATCGGCATGGCCTCGACCCTGTGCGGCATGCTGCTGCTGGGCTTCGCACCGAACTACGCGGTGGTGCTGATGGCGGCGGCGATGGTCGGCATTGGTTCGGCCATCTTCCATCCGGAAGCCTCGCGCATCGCGCGGCTGGCCTCGGGCGGTCGCCATGGTTTTGCACAGTCGGTGTTCCAGGTCGGCGGCAACTTCGGTACCGCGCTGGGCCCGCTGATTGCCGCGGCGGTGATCGTGCCGTACGGCCAGCATGCCGCATCGTGGTTTGCCGGCGCCGCCCTGATCGGCATCGCATTGCTTACCTATGTGGGCCGCTGGTATGCGCTGCACCTGGGCACACCGCGTCCGGCCAGTACCGCGTCGATGGCCCCGCGACATCCGTCGCGCACCGTGGCCAAGGTGCTGGCGATCCTGCTGGTGCTGATCTTCAGCAAATACTTCTACATGGCCAGCATCGGCAGCTACTTCACCTTCTACCTGATCCACCACTTCGGCATTCCGGTGGCACAGGCGCAGCTGCATCTGTTCGCGTTCCTGGTGGCATCCGCCGCCGGTGGCTTCCTCGGCGGCCCGCTGGGTGATCGCATCGGCCGCAAGCCGATCATCTGGACCTCGATCTTCGGCGTGGCCCCGTTCGCGTTGATGCTGCCGCATGCGGATCTGTTCTGGACCACGGTACTGGCCGTGCTGATCGGTTTCGTGTTGTCGTCAGCGTTCTCGGCGATCGTGGTGTATGCGCAGGAGATGATGCCGCACCGCATCGGCATGGTGTCCGGCCTGTTCTTCGGCTTCGCGTTTGGCATGGGCGGACTGGGTGCGGCCGTGCTCGGCCTGCTGGCGGACAAGACCAGCATTGAGTACGTCTACCAGCTGACCGCGTTCCTGCCGCTACTCGGCATCGTGGCGGCGTGGCTGCCGCCGTCGCGGCCTGCTGCTCACTGAGAGGTTTTGGTTTGCAGGGCTTGCAGCCCTGCACCCGCCGAAGCAACGTCAACGTCAACAGCAGAAGCTGGCTATCCGTGGGTTGGCGGGGTGGGTCCGGTTGAGGGGGACGCTGCAAGTACGTCCATGTAAGCTCGGTCGCCGCATCCATGCGGCTCACGCCCC
>NZ_LLXT01000125.1 GCF_001431625.1 Stenotrophomonas geniculata ATCC 19374 = JCM 13324 | reverse complement strand
TGGAAGTGCTGACCGACGGCGCTTCGGCGGTGTACGGCACCGACGCGGTGGCCGGCGTGATCAACGTGATCACCAAGCGCAACTTCCAGGGCGCCGAGGTCAGCTTCACCAACGACACCTCCTCGCGCATCGACTCCTACGGCGAGCGCCAGGCCAGCATCACCGCCGGCTTCGGTGACCTGGCCGAGAACCGCTTCAACATCTACGGTGCGGTCAACATGTACCGCCGCGACGCGATTCCGCTGAGCGATTTCTACGACAAGCGGCCCGACCAGTACTACGTCAACAATCCGAACTACCTCAACAACCTGCGCCTGGGCGTGGGCAGCAAGCCGGGTGAATTCAATCCGGGCACTTACTTCGCCTTCGATCCGGTCACCGGCCGCCGCGTGCAGGAAGCCGCGCCGGGCTGCAAGAACGTGCTGACCAGTGAAGCGGCCGGTCCGCGTTGCGTCTGGGAAACCTGGATGAACAACGAGATCGATGCCGGCGCCAAGTCCGAGCGCAATACCGCCTACCTCAACGGCACTTTCCTGGTGGGTGACAGCACCGAGATCTTCGCCGAGGCGACCTACACCGACATCGACCTGCGCGCCAACGGCGGCACGCCGCGCACCTACGGCACCACCACCGGCAACCCGACCAGCTGGTTCTCGCGCAACACCGGCAACACCGTCAACCAGTTCCTGTACCCGTTCCTGGGCCCGAACAACGAGTACAACCACGCCAGCCCGCAGATGAAGGCCATGATGGGCGGCGTGGTCGGCCTGAACTACCTGCTGCAGGATGCCGGCCCGAACTACTTTGGCCAGCGCAATACCGACAAGAGCTACCGCGTGCTGGCCGGTGCGCGTGGCAACCGGGGTGACTGGAACTGGGAGACCGCCTTCGCCAGTGCCGGCACCCACTCCACCACGTACCAGACGATCAACGTCAACATCAAGGGCTTCGAGAAGGCGTTCGGCCCGTACTCGGTCGATCCGACCACCGGCCGCGTGACCATCTCCGACCACCCGGCATACAAGTTCGGTGAGATCAGCGAAGCCAACGCCGCATTGATCCGTGAAGCGTTCCCGACCTTCGACATCCAGTCGTGGACCCGTCTGCACACCTTGGACGGCAAGATCGAAGGCCCGCTGTTCCAGCTGCCGGCCGGTGAAATGCGCGCCGCGTTCGGCTTCAACGCCAGCCGCGAAACCTTCTACACCCCGGGCAACGCGGATGCAGCCAACGGCCTGATCTCCCAGCAGGGTGGTTCCTGGTTCGACGGCAAGCGCAACACCTACGCGCTGTTTGCCGAGACCGTGGCACCGATCACCGACAAGCTGGAACTGGATGCGGCGGTGCGCGTGGACAAGTACCCGAACTTCAGCGCCAACGTCGCGCCGAAGATCGGCTTCAAGTACCAGGCGTTCGACCAGCTGATGCTGCGCGGTACCTACTCGACCGGTTTCCGTGCACCGAGCCTGGCCGAATCCGGCAACGGCGGCGTGTTCGCGCAGCTGGGTGGCTACCGCGACGAGCTGCGCTGCAACGAGACCAACGCCATCGCCAACCTGCTGCTGCGCTCGCAGCGTCCGGGCGATGTCGACCTGGGCAAGAACCTGCTGAACGTCGATTGCAGCCGCACCGTGGCGCGCATGACCCAGCCGAACAAGGATCTGAAGCCGGAGAAGGCCAAGATCGCCACCCTCGGCTTCGTCTACGAGCCGGCCACCTGGCTGTCGGTGTCGGCCGACTACTGGTTCATCTACCGCGACAATGAAATCGTCGCGCCGGACTACCGCCGCATGGAAGACATCATCTCCTCGTCGCGCTCGCCGATCACCGACAGTGACCGCGCCAACCTGGCGCAGCTGGCGGCGATGTGTGCCGACCCGGCCAGTGGCGTGAGCTGCCCGTCGGTGCTGCCGGGCTACTCCGCCGGCAACGTGGCCAGCGTGGTGGGCCAGTACAAGAACCGTGGCAAGACGCTGATCGACGGCTTCGACATCGATGCACGCAGCCGCTTCTCGCTGGGTGACTGGGGCAACCTGAACATCGGTCTGGCCGCCACCATCGCCAACCGCAACCGCTTCTACATGGATGAAGCCAACGGCTGGTACTACGGCGACGTGGTGGGCTACTACAACAACCCGCGCCTGCGTGCCACGCTCAATGCCGACTGGACCTACAAGCAGGTCACCACCAGCATGTTCGTCAACTACGTGGGCGGCACCAAGTGGGCCACCGACCAGGTTGATGAGGTGAGCAACAACAAGGAAACCTGCACCGGCGGCTACCTGGCCCTGCAGAAGAGCAAGTGCGACGGTGCGCCGTCGTGGTGGACCGCCAACATGAGTGTCACCTGGCGCCCGGATGATGCCTGGAACCTGAGCTTCACCGTCAAGAACCTGTTCAACCGCCTGCCGTTCTACGATCCGAACAGCTTCCTGGGTGACTCCAGTGACTACGCGACCATCTTCGGCCGTGGTTACAGTGTGACCATCGGCTACCGTTTCAAGTAATTCCGTTTGCGTGACCCGGCGAGCCGGCTACGGCCGGCTCGCTGCCAAGAGGAGAGATGTTTGCCATGAAGCGTAGGGAATTCATCGCGGCCAGTGCCGCTGTCGCCGCCAGCAGCCTGCTGCCGCAGACCCCGGCATGGGCACGCGGGCGCAAGGTGCGCCTGGCCATGATCGGTACCGGCATGCGCGGGCTGGTGCTGCTGAAGGAGCTGGTGCGTCGCGACGACGTCGAGGTGGTCGCGCTGTGCGACATCGAGCCGATCATGCTCGGCCGCGCCATGGACATGGTGGCCAAGGCCGGCAAGCCGGCCCCGAAGACCTACGGCCAGGACCGTGACAGCAACGCCTGGAAGCGCCTGCTGGAACAGAAGGGCATCGATGGCGTGATCATCGCCACGCCGTGGGAATACCACGCGCCGATGGCGATTGCCGCGATGCAGGCCGGCGTGGCCGTGGGCTGCGAAGTGGTGGCCGGCATCACCCTGCAGGACCACTGGGACGTGCTGAAGACCCAGCTGAGTACCGGTACCCCGTACATGCTGCTGGAGAATGTCTGCTACCGCCGCGACGTGATGGCCGCGCTGCAGATGGTGCGCCAGGGCCTGTTTGGCGAACTGGTGCACCTGCAGGCCGGTTACCAGCACGACCTGCGCGGCGTGAAGTTCAATTCCGGCGACCCGAACCAGCCCTATGACAGTGGCGTGGAATTCGGCCCCAAGGGCTGGAGCGAAGCACGCTGGCGCACCGAGCATTCGGTGGAGCGCAACGGCGAGCTGTACCCCAGCCACGGCATCGGCCCGTGCGCGATGTACACCGGCATCAACCGTGGCAACCGCTTCACCCACATCAACGCGTTCGCGACCAAGGCACGCGGCCTGCACGAATACACCGTGGCCAAGAGTGGTGGCACCACCCACCCCAGCACCAAGGTGAAGTTCAAGCTGGGCGACATCGTGACCACCACGCTGGCCTGCGAGAATGGCGAGACCATCCTGCTGCAGCACGACACTTCGCTGCCGCGCCCGTATTCGATGGGCTTCCGCGTGCAGGGCACCAAGGGCCTGTGGATGGACGTGAACCATTCAATCCACATCGAAGGCCGCAGCCCGCCGCACCAGTGGGAAGAGTTCAAGAAGTACCAGGACGAGTACGAGCACCCGCTGTGGAAGCAGAACGCCGACACCGCCGCGAGTGCAGGGCATGGTGGCATGGACTGGTTCGTCATCCATGCCTTCGTGGAAGCGCTGAAGGCCAAGGCGCCGATGCCGATCGACATCTACGATGCGGTGACCTGGAGTGCGATCACGCCGCTGAGCGAGCAGTCGATCGCCAATAGTTTCCAGACGCTGGAGTTCCCGGACTTCACTGCAGGTGCGTGGAAGCAGCGCAAGCCGATTTTTGCGTTCGACGGGAAGTACTGATCTGCACATCAACGGCAACGCCGCGCATGCTCGGCGTTGCCGTCTGCATCGGTGCATTGGCACCTGTAGAGCCGAGCCAACGCTCGGCTGTTTTTCCCGCCGACCGCATTGAACTAGCGACCCCACCACTGGCGGAGCCCCAGACCATGCCATGGCAGAAGATCGGCGAACTTCCTGACCAGCGATTCGTCGGCCCCTACGGCATCGAATTCTGGCATATCCACAAAGGCCAGGTCTTCCACCAGGGCCGGCTGCTGCGCAAGGCCGACGCGGCCAGTTTCGAGTTCATCCCCGCACACTATTTCGTCGCGCGCGATGCGCCCGCCGTCTACCACGCCAGGACCCGCCTGCCCGCGATCGACCGCGACAGCTTCCGCCAGCGCGGTGGTTACTGGCGGGACAGGCGCAATACTGCGGCCGGTGCATAAAGCACTGCCTGCGTGGCGAGCTGCTGCAAACAATCCCGGAGGACCCGCTGTACGCCGTTGATGACAGCAACGTCTATTGCGATGGTAAGCCGCTGCTCGGGGGGGGAGCGCGCGCTGGCAGCTGCTGGATGGACACTTCTCGGGCGATGGCAGACGTACCCACTACCTGGAGCGGAAGCTGCCCCAGGTGGACGTAGCGCTGGCTGGAGGGGAGCTGGTCGCGGGATGCGACGCAGTTGTTCAACATGTATCTGGTCGAGAGGGACTCTGAGGTGCGGGCGCTGCATGGGCTTGAGTGACTGGCGCGCGCGGAGGCTCGCTGTCGATCGGCCATGGCGCTGTGCCGCCGGCTGAAGCGCTTGGCGGTCACGCTCTGGGAGCCGGGGTGTTGCTGGGGGCATCCTGCTGGGAGGCGGGTCTGCAAGGGCAGACGGGAGCAGGGGAAGATGGCGCGCCCGGAGGGATTCGAACCCCCGACCAATGGCTTCGGAAGCCACTACTCTATCCGGCTGAGCTACGGGCGCGTTGTATACAGCCTCGCCCTCGGAACCTGCCGGGACGAGCATCAAGACACCCGGAAGGGGCCGTGAGGAGGGCATTCTATCTGGTTTCCCCGGATAAATCTCAACCCACCCGTCATCAAGGCTGGACTGCCCGGATGGGGTTGAGGCCGTCTGCTAAAATTTGACCCATGACTCAGCAGTTGAACGGAAAGGGCATGGACAAGCACGATAAGATTTTTGTCGCAGGACACCGGGGGCTGGTGGGTGGTGCTGTGGTGCGCCGTTTGCAGGCGTTGGGATATGACAACCTCTTGCTAGCAGGGCGCGAGCGCGTCGATCTCAGGGATCGCGCGTCGGTCGAAGCGCTCTTCGAGGCCGAGAAGCCGGCCATCGTCATCCTGGCTGCGGCCAAGGTAGGCGGCATCCATGCAAACGATGCGTACCCTGCCGAATTCTTGTTTGAGAACCTGCAGATCCAGAACAACGTGATCGACGCGGCATACCGCCATGGCGCCAAGAAGCTGACTTTCCTGGGTTCGTCGTGCATCTACCCCAAGTTCGCCGAGCAGCCCATCCGCGAGGATTCGCTGCTGACCGGAGGCCTGGAGCCTACGAACGAGTGGTATGCGATCGCAAAGATTGCGGGCATCAAGATGTGCCAGGCTTATCGCAAGCAGTATGGATTCAACGCGATCAGCCTGATGCCGACCAATCTTTATGGGCCGGGCGACAACTTCGATCTGCAGAACTCGCATGTGCTTCCGGCGCTTCTGCGGAAGTTCCATGAAGCCGCTGAGCGTGGTGACAGCGAGGTCGTCATGTGGGGTACGGGGACGCCACGCCGTGAGTTCCTCCATGTAGACGACATGGCAGCCGCAACGGTCTATCTGACTGAGACCTACGAAGGCTCGGACATCGTCAATGTTGGTGTCGGTGATGACATCAGCATTCGCGAGCTTGCGGAGCTGGTGAAGGACGTCACAGGTTTCAAGGGCGAGATCCGCAATGACACCAGCAAGCCCGATGGCACCCCGCGCAAGCTGCTGGACGTCTCACGGTTGAATGAATTGGGCTGGAAGGCTTCGATTGAGCTTCGGGAAGGCGTCGAACAGACGTATCGCTGGTTCCTCGACAATCAAGGGCGCCTGCGCGCCGCCTAAGGTTCTGGATGGAAGGGCCAGCGTTCGCTGGCCCTTTCTATTTGCGGGCGTATGCTTGGGTATTGGGGTGGATCGAGGCATCGGACAAAGCATCTTCTGCTGTTACCCAACGGTACTCAGCATGCTGTTCCTCCGGCAGAGCCATTCCCGCGGGATCCACGCTGATGGAGTACGCCAACACCACGTAGTGCGTGCCTGCATCCGATGCGCCGGTAAAGTCTTCGGCGTAGAAGTGCTCATACGCTCCAACGAAGGTGGCTTCGCTGATATCCAGCGATTGCCCGAGCTCAGCCTCAGTCAGCCTGCGGAAGGCCTGGTTGAAGTTCTCGCCTTTGCGGATGCGACCACCCGGAGCAAACCAGAATCCGCGTGCAGGGTCATTGGTACGCAACCCCACAAGCATACGTTGCCGCTGATCCATGACCAGAAGATCGATCGACACGAGAGGCGTGTCCCGAACCACGGCCTTGAAGTCAGCTGCACTCAGGTGCCGTGGTGGAAGCTCGGTCAAGTGGGTCATTTCGACTGCGCCGTCATGAGCTGGCGCGCAGCGTGCCAAATGAAGAGGGTGTTGGTGACGAAGTAGCGCTTCCAAAGCCGACGAGGCTCGCTCGCAAGCCTGTGCAGCCATTCGAGGCCATTGTTCTGCATCCAGAGGGGGGCCCGGGAGATAACACCCGCATGGTAGTCGAATGCCGCCCCGACACCGATCATCACACCATTGATGCGGCCACGGTGCGCCGCCATCCACTTCTCCTGCTTCGGACAGCCGAGGCTGACCCAGATTGTCCCGGCACCAGAGTCATTGATGTCGCGCACGATGGCAGCATCCTCTTCTTCGCTGAGTGCGCGGAAGGGCGGTGAGTGGGAACCGGCAATGACCAGGCCAGGGAATCGCTTGGGCAGCTGGTCGCGAAGAATGCCCAAGGTCGTCTCAGCACCGCCATAGAGGTAGATGGATTCGCCACGCTTGGCGGCGGCCTCGCAGTACTTGAGCATCAGGTCGGGACCATTGATGCGTTGCTGTCCGGAAGCCCCAAGACGTCTCATGAGCCAGGCCACCGGCGCACCATCGGGCGTTGCCATGTCGGCAGAGTTCACGGCTGCTGCGAACTCCTTGTCCTGACGTGCTGTAACGACGGAGTGGGCGTTGCAGATGCAGACTACCCTGCTGTCTCGACGCATGCTCCAAGCGTGAATACGGTGTAGGGACTGCTCCCAGCTGACGCGAGTGATCGGTGCGCCGATAACGTCGATAGTAGTAGAGGGGTTATTCACTATGGATGCTGTCCATGCAATTTAGAGGGGCTGCTCGGAGTTGTAGGCGGACAAAAGGGTTCGAAGACTTACTTCCGGAGAGTAGGAGTTCAGATAACGGCTGCGCGCGCCGGAACTCATCCGCGCTATTCGATGCTCAGAGTTTCTATAGCTGGTCAACAGAGCGGCGAGCTCATCAGGGCTCCCCGGACTAAATAGCTCGCCCGTTATTTCTGGCTCTATCAACTCGCTAAGAGCACCGATATCACTAGCAAAGACGGGAAGGCCCTGTGAATACGCTTCGGCGATGACCATCGGAAAGCCTTCGTACCACAGGCTGGGAACGATAAGCGCTTTGGCTTTCCTCATCTCAGACCTGATTATCGAAGAATCTCGCTTGCCCAAGAAATTAATGTGCTTGTTGCCTGAAGCGATGTCCGATAGCGGGCCATCACCAATGACTGTCACAGCTACGTCAGCGGAACGTGCCGCTTCGAGCAACACGTGTATTCCCTTGTCTTCAGTAAGTCGACCCACGAAAAGATAACCATCACGAACTCCCTGCTCGGGGAACTCTTCAATTTCAAGATGAGAGAAGTTGGACTTCACTCTAATCTTGGAGCTTGGTATCCCTGCTCTCGAAAAGAGGCTCTTTGCAAACTCGGTGAGCGCAATGAACTGATCAACCCTGTCCCACGTACCCAGTCGCCGATGCAGTGAGACGCTGGCGGCAATTGAAAAAGTTCCGATGAGCGAGTTCCGATACACGCGACGAGCCACGGTCCACCAAGGGCCCTCGTCTATGCTCCTCTCGGTCACTTTGCCATCAAAGTACAATGTCGCAGTCGGACATACAATTCGGTAATTGTGAAGAGTGAAAACCGATCGTACCTTCTTCGCTCGGCAGGCATAAAATACGGATGGCGAAATAAGTGGGAAGAAGTTGTGGACGTGAACTACATCAGGACGAAACTCAGATATCTCTCTACGTATCCTGAGGTATGAGGGAATGGAGAAGATTGCATTCAACGTTGCAACAATCTTCGATGCGAACCCTCGGATTGAGTGGTTGGAGACAGCGTAAAGCTTCACTTCATGGCCGTTCGCACGAAGCAGCTCCGCTTCGTTCCTGACCACGGAATCTTCGCCGCCGGCCTGCTGATAATAGTTGTGGACAATGAGAACTCTCATCTTCAGCTTGTCCGGCGATTGATTATCCGGGCGGGATTTCCAACGGCGATGCAGTCGTCAGGAACGTCTGTAATAACGACGCTCCCAGCGCCTATCGATACATTGTTCCCTATCTTAATTGGCCCAATAATTGTTGCATTTGATCCGATGTCTACATTGTCCCCAATAACTGGGGCGATGCCATCGAAGCTCGAGCTTGTAACGCGAACGCCAATTGTAGTGCAGTGCCTCAATACCACATTGCGACCAATAATCGCTCGATCATTGATGACCAAGCCAACCCCGTGGTAGAGCGACGCGCCAGGACCAATCCTTGTTTTCCATGGAATTTCAACGCCCAGCATCCATTCGACCGCAACTCTGTAGGCAGCAACGACTGGAAGTAGAGGGAGCCTGATGGCCTTGGGCATACGACTGATCAGATTGACAGCTCGAAAGCTGAGCAATATCAAGCGGCCCTTGGGATTTCCTCGGTTTGCAGCCCAATCACAAATAATGTATCTCATTGATAGCGTTTCCTCCCGAGCACTTTGCGAGCCACGGACAGCGCATGCTTGCCCACGAAGACTTTCAGTGCCGGGCGAATCATATGGATCATACTTGAAACAGGGTATCGCTGAGACTGGATCAGGCTCCATCTCAATTTCAATCCAGCTTTTGCCTGGAAAATCTCATGCTTTGCGGACACGCTTCCGTCGTGGACGCGAAGGAAAGAAACTCCATCGCCAACTCTGGCCATTTTGCCAAGAAGAGTAAGTCTGAACCAAAGCTCCCAATCTTCAATGTGTTTCCACTCAGGTCGATAACCGCCTGCCTGGATGAAGTCCTTTCGTCGGAACATGACGCTGCTGTGCATTACGAAGTTGCCTTTAAATAGCGAGGTCATCGCATCGTCATGGTTATCAGGAGTTGTGGATGGCGTGAGTGTTCCATCGGGATATACTTTGAAAAAGTCTGTATAGACCAGGGAAACGCGAGGGTCGGCGTCAAGCACCGAGCGCTGGAGGCTCAGTCGACTGGGGCTGTAATAGTCGTCAGCATCCGCGCGAGCAATGAATGTTCCAGCTGCAACGGCAATTCCGGCATTGAGGGCAGCGACCACGCCCGCGTTCTTCTGCGTTAATACTCTAAGTCTGCTGTCAGCCTGCAAACGATCAAGGACGAGTCCTGTCTGGTCCGTAGATCCATCATCCACTACGATCAGCTCAATTTCGCGCAGGTCTTGATTGAGGATGGAGACAACGGCCTCCTCAATTGTTTTCTCTGCATTGTACGCAGGCATGACAACTGAGACTACTGGCTGCATGGCACGTGGCTTCCTTGTTTCGGCTCTCTGTCGTCCTGGTCAAGCATTTGCATTGAAAGCAGGAAGAATAGATAGAATGAATAGATAATTGTGTTGTCAAAGTAGAATATCAAGTTGCTATATAGAAACAGCATTTTTGCTTCTAGTGACTTTGCACGGTACCCGAGCCATATGAAGGTAAGGAAAAATACAAGCCCGAGCTCATAAATCATCTTGAGAGCATCGGAGTGCATGTTTGCGTCTCCCTGCCCGAACTTTCCAAGAAAAGTGGCGTAGGCTGTCCCAACGCCGTTTCCGTAGAAAATGTAGTGGCTACTTCCAACGATGCTGTGTGCCGCTTCCGACTGAAGGAGCTGCCTGCCTAGGCCAACCTCGTTGGCAGACTTTCCCGTTAATGCGGTGATTGCGGCATCGAGATCGCCGACAGCGTATTTTACTGCAAACGCAACAGCTACAAGGTTCACGAGTACCATGATCGGGCTGGACAGTAGCTTCTTTGCCTTCCGCTCAGGTAACAGGGCGAATGGAACGCATACCGCAATACCAAGGAGGGCCGCGCGCTTCAGAAGAAGGACCGATGCAATTGTTGCGACGATGAAGATCATCCATCGAGATCGTGCCAGTGCTACGACGGCAAATAGTCCGCAAACAAAAGAGCCAGTGCTCTCGAGAGAAGAGGAAGAGTCGAGTAGGTCGAATTCAAGGCCGTGCCACCCGCGAAGGGTGATAGCCCCGATGATACTAGAGGTAAATACAACCGGTAGGAGAACTTTGATCCAGCTGAACTCAATGGGGTTCGCGAAGGCAAGAGAAATCGCGATTCCGGAAAATACGAAATAAAAGTCCTTGAATCCTAGCTCTCCGCCAAATGGTATTGTGAGGGCAGCGGCAGAAGCGTATGCAAGAAAGGGTAATACAGGGGCGGGAACTCTGATTTTTTGGGTAGAGATGACTGCAAGCAGGGCTGCGAACGGGATGAGGTACATCGCGTAACGCAGCTGATGGATGGCCATGGAAGTCAACACTAGCAGGAGACAGAAGGTCCATAACAGCGATCTTCCGTCCATCTGTGAATTAGTCTTTGCCATGCTCTGTATGCTCAGCCAGGGTTACACAATTGCTAGAGCGAGTCCAGCAACAGATATATCCGCCATTCTTGCCATAGGAGTTGTCGCCGACGACATTCTCAATTCCCAATAGTGAGCTCAGGATATGGCCGTGGAGTCTGTCGGTTTCAACTTTCTTGTATCGACTGAAGTGCGACGCAGAGAGAGACTCTAGATATTTGGCGTAACGGCACCAAATCTCGCTGTGTATATTAGCGGCGAACTTGGATTTGCGTAGCAGCGATAGCTTTCCAAGCCTTGCATAAATCCTGACAGCTGTGCCATGCCATCCAATAAGAGCTGGCCAGTCGATAGAGTGCGATTCATCGACCCTCGCGGAGTTGCTACGCTCGCCGTCAGTTCGTTTAAAGGCAAGCTGGTCAAATTGCGGACGCTTCGCAGTCTTCATTGGCCAAAGCTGATGTGCCATATCAGGTGAAAGATAGACGTTGGGCGTCATTCTCCTCGCCAGATTCGCAGATTTAGTGTCTCGAACGAATATGTGAAGATCAGGATGTTTGGAGAATAGAGCGCAGCAAGCCTCATACTTTTCAGGGCTTGAGAAGTGAATTGTCTGGGGAAGGATCACAATTCTGTTTGTCAGACATCGAGAAATGATTCTCTCGCGTATTTCTTGGGGGCCATCGTAAAGGTCTCCCAGGTTGCCTCCTCCCTGAAACACGATGGGCACGTCAACCTCGGCCCAAGCCGGGGAATAATTAAAGTACGCGGACGTCTGAACTCTTCGAATATTATAGTCACTCAGAAACTTCAACGTTCCAGACATGATTAGGATGTCGCCGACATTACCGTGAACTGGTATGTCCACAAAGTGAATCGCCTTGCTGTTAATGACGCTGGCGACTCTCGACAGTCTTTCCTTGAGTTCTGCCATTACCTGGTCGTGCGGAATCAAACCTCTGCCCTGCTTCACTCGGAACTCCCTTTCCTGCCAAACATACCAAGCACAAAGTGCGCGTCACTGATGGTTGGGACCAATTGACGTAGTAGAATTTTTTCCATCTTAATCATGAAGAGCGCGGTTAAAAATAGTCTGATTGCACCGGATAGTGTCATCACAAGTGATAGCCAAATTATCAAGTTCTTTTGCGGCAGGAGTGGTAAAGCTGCCAGCATCGGTATGACTGACGCAACTTGCCTTACGGCAACCAGTCCGGGTTTTCCATCAATATTGAATTTTTGGGCCAGCATCCAACTAGATCCTGACAGTGTCGCTTCAATTAGCAGGATTGAAAAGGGTAGCGTAGCTCCAACGAAGCGCTGACCGAAAATAATTGGTATGAAAATATGGCCTGCCAATCCAGCTGCGATGGCGGCGATCAACATCGGGACGAATGTTATACGGAAAACTTGTAGGACCACATCCGTTGATCCGGTTTCGCGTTGTCCGCCGTAGCGGGAATACAGCGATGTCGCTATCGATTCGTACAGTGAGCTCAGTATTCGAGATGTAGAAAATGCGATCGAGTAGATTCCAAGATCTGCAGTGCTTGCTCTTGCCATAAGGTAGATCTTGTCAGCATTCGTTGCGATGATTCCAGTCATGGTCGTCACGTGGAACTTCAATCCAAGTCCCATGAGTGATTGCCTGTTGGCGTTACTCGGCCCCTGATGCAGGCTCGGATCGGACGACTTGCTGCGAAATTTCCTCCGGAGGTATAGCCATGTCCCGCATGCAATAACTAGCGTCGCGGCTGCTTGTATGTCGATGGCGACTCTCAGGCTAAGCGTTTCAGCTAGTGATGCAGCGCAAAGGCCTAGGAGGACCAAGACTGGCAATCCGATTCTTGCAAAATTATATGCTTTAAGTGAACTGTCCAGCTGGGCGCAGAAGCCGCAAAAGATGGTAATAGAAACCGCTGCCGCGTAGCAGAGTGCGGTCCATTTACTGACATCTCCCTCTGAAAGAAAAACCTGGAATGTGGCGGCAGCGAGGCACACGGAAAGTATAGTGGTCAACGCACTTGAGCGGTCATAGGCAGCGCCGAACTGAATAATTTTCGCGCGCACTGCATAGACCATGGCCTGTCCGAGTCCCAGCTGCGCAGCGGAGGCTACAAAAAGTGCAAAGACCTGCACTGAGTAGAATGCGCCTCGACCTTCGGGGCCCAAGCTTCGAGCAGTGACAACGCTCACTAGAAAATTGACCGCCATCACTAGGATGGCGGTAACTGCTGAAATTAGCGATGCTCTAAACATCCCCCTGTCAGCTATCGCGGATGCCGGATGCAATCAGATAGCGCTTCTCTTTGGCTTCCAGCAAATCCGACTGAATCATTTCAGAAACCATTTCCTGCAGAGTTGTGGTCGGCTTCCATCCCAATTCGCGCTCAGCCTTTGCGTAGTCGCCCAGCAGCGTTTCAACCTCTGCCGGACGGTAATATCGGGGATCAACGCGCACGATAGTGTCTCCAGGACGCACGTTTGGTGCTTGGTCGCCCTCTACCCGGACAACGACGGCTTTTTCCGAATCGCCCTCGCCGACGAACTGGAGCGTGATACCCAGTTCGAGCGCAGCAAGTTCAATGAAATGGCGAACGCTGTATTGAACGCCCGTTGAGATTACATAGTCGACTGCCTTCTGCTGTTGCAGCATCAACCACTGCATTTCGACGTAATCCTTGGCATGGCCCCAGTCTCGCAGGGAGTCGAGGTTTCCCATATAGAGACACTCCTCAAGGCCTTGTGCGATATTTGCCAAGCCGCGTGTAATCTTGCGTGTTACGAACGTCTCGCCGCGACGTGGACTTTCATGATTGAACAGGATCCCATTACACGCGTACATGCCGTAACTCTCACGGTAATTGACGGTGATCCAGTAAGCGTAGAGTTTTGCTACGCCATAAGGGCTTCTAGGGTAAAATGGAGTCGATTCCCGTTGGGGGGATTCTTGGACAAGCCCGAAAAGTTCAGAGGTTGAGGCTTGATAGAACCTGGTCTTCTCAGATAGTTTCAGGAATCGAATGGCTTCCAGCAGCCGGAGGGTGCCGAGGGCGTCTACATCCGCGGTATACTCCGGTGATTCAAAGCTCACCGCTACATGGCTTTGCGCGCCTAGGTTGTAGACCTCGTCGGGCTGAACTTCCGCGACGATACGCGTCAGGTTGCTGGAGTCTGTGAGGTCGCCGTAGTGAAGGTGCAACTTGCTTGTTGCATCGTGGGGATCACGATAAATGTGATCGACGCGCTGAGTGTTGAAGGACGAGGATCGGCGTTTGATTCCGTGAACTTCATAGCCTTTCTGCAGCAATAGTTCCGCAAGGTAAGATCCATCTTGTCCGGTGATTCCTGTAATTAGCGCGCGCTTGCTCATTGAAATTCCATTTGATGACGTTAACTTGTATCGTCGGCTGCTTATTGTCATTTTTAGACTGGCAGTCGGCGCTTAGGTGCTGTCCGCGAGGATGCCCGTGTGTTCTTGGGCGGCTTGCCCGATTCGAAACTCCATATCCATTGGTCCTTGAGTGCCCAAGACGGCTCTAACTTGCGACCGCCTTGTGACTAGCGGCGTCGCGAGTTGGGTGTCTTCCGCGGGGCGTCCAGTCGTGTAGCTTGTCTACGTATCAGTGGGTGCCCAGGCTGTTCTCGGGCGCCGCGCGCTTTTTCGCTGATTAGGCCCATCGCTTCCCTTCTACGACCCCCAAGCATAGCAGCCCGTGTTCCTGTTGCAACGCGTGCGTCTTCAAGACGCATGGTGTCGATGGCGTTGGCCTTCATCTCTGAGTCGAATTCAAGGTATGCTATGTGGCCCGATGACCGGGCTCCTGCTTCCTGTCCGCGTAAAAGATCTAGGACCTTCGGTTCTTTGATGGCGCCTCAGCAAGTGACGGCGCCTCAACAAGTGCGGCCTCGTCGGGGATCGCCCCTGGGTTGCTGCGCGAGATTTTTCGATGATGAAGTGGAATCAATGACCAAACAAATGGAAGGCCGGGCCGCAAGGAACGATGAGATCGATCTGCGCGAAGTACTTGGCATATTGTTGGATCGCCGTTGGTTGATAATCTCGGTTGCGGTAATTTTCTTCGCGGTTGGCTGTGCCTACGCATTGCTTTCAAAGCCTGTTTATCAGGCGGAAGCTATGATTCAGGTGGAGTCAAAGGTTCCCGCCATCCCGGGTCTTGCCGATCTTGCTTCGTTGGGAGGTGGAGGCAGTACCGCCGCGACTACAGAGGTCGCGCTCCTCACTTCTCGCACGGTTGTGGGGGCTGCTGTTGATGCCCTTCAGCTTGATACGCAAGTTGAGCCGCATCTTTTTCCATTGATCGGCGGGTTCATTTCACGCCGTTTCAAGCCAACTGAGCAGGCCCCTGTTGCCGATCCTTGGCTTGGGCTTGCTAGTTACGCATGGGGTGGTGAAACGCTCCAGGTCCATCGATTCGACGTCCCCAGATCGCAGATCGACCAGAAATACATTCTTCAGATCGAAGGTGGAGCTGGTGAATTTTCTCTGTATGGGCCTGAAGGCGAAAGCGTGCTGCACGGCAAGGTGGGCGTTCCACTTAGTCGCGGTGGAGTAGTGCTTGAGGTTTCAGGGCTCCAAGGCAATCCTGGTGTCCGATTTGAGCTGGTGAAGACGCGACGTCTAGATGTCGTAGCAAGCGTTCAGGATGAGTTGCAGGTTGTCGAGCAAGGCAAAGACTCTGGGATCTTGGCAATTCGCTATCAAAACTCTGATGCCGTTCGTGCCGAGGCTCTGGTGCAGAAAGTTGCCGATGCCTACGTTCGCCAGAACGTGGACCGGAGCTCTGCGGAAGCGGCGTCTCAGCTTCAATTTGTAAAGGATCAGCTGCCAACTATTCGCCGTCAGGTCGAGCAGGCTCAGTCCGCCATGAGCGCCTACCAGTCGCAGTCTAGGTCGGTGGATATCACCATGCAGACCAAAGGGCTGCTGGAGCAGGAAGTCGCTGTGGAGGCGAGTATCCAGCAGTTGCGCTTGAAACAAGCTGAGATGGATCGGAGCTTTACTCGCGAACATCCGGCCTATCGCGCACTGCTCCGGCAGATCAGTGATCTGGAGGGTCGCAAGGGTGGATTCCAGAAGCAGGTGGGTGATCTGCCGGAAACCCAGCAGGAGTTGCTGCGCCTGACACGTGATCTGCAAGTAAGTAACGAGCTGTATACGGCGCTGTTGAATCAAGCTCAGCAGCTGGATGTAGCCCGCGCAGGTGCGGTTGGCAACGTGCGTATTGTCGACTCCGCGGTAGTTGATCTGGCAAATCCAGTTAAGCCGCGTAAGGCTTTGATTGTTATCGTCAGCACCCTACTCGGGGCATTGCTCGCCGTCGCCTTTGTTTTCCTCCAGCGAATGCTCAACCCGGGCATCGAAGACCCGGCAGACATTGAAGCCCTGGGCTTGCCCGTCTACGCAGCCATCCCGCTCAGCGTGTCCAATACGCTGCCCAAGCTGCGCAAGGGCAAGCACGGTACGCGCGTGGTGGCCGACGGTCGCCAGCACCTGCTGGCGGTATCCGCACCAGCCGACCCGACTGTGGAGGCACTGCGCAGCCTGCGTACCAGCCTGCACTTCGCCATGCTGGAAGCGAAGAACAACATCCTGACCATCTCGGGCCCGCGCCCGGGCGTGGGCAAGACCTTCGTCTCCACCAACCTGGCCGCGGTCATTGCGCAGGCGGGCCAGCGCGTGCTGGTCATCGACGCCGACATGCGCAAGGGCACGCTGCACAAGATCCTGGGTGTGTCGCACCAGAAGGGCCTGTCGGATGTGCTGGGCGGCAAGCTGAGCACCGACGACGTGATCCATCCGGTGTCCGGTCTGGAAAACATGCATTACATGGTGCGTGGTGATGTTCCGCCGAACCCGGCCGAGCTGCTGATGCACCCGCGCTTCGCGCAGCTGCTGCAGGACATGTCCGGCAAGTACGACCTGGTGATCGTCGATACGCCGCCGATCCTGGCTGTGACCGATCCGGCGCTGGTCGCCACCCACGCGGGCTCGAGTCTGCTGGTCACGCGTTTCGGCGTGAACCAGGCCAAGGAAATCGAGCTGACGCTGCAGCGCTTCGAGCAGAACGGCGTGCAGATCAAGGGTGCGATCTTCAATGCGGTCGAGAAGCGTGCCACGGGCTATTACAGCTACGGCTATTACGAGTACAAGTCTGACGGCAAGGAATAAACTCCTGCTGTCGATGGCGTTAGAGGGTCGGCATGAAGATGCCGACCCTCCGTCCATTCCAAGGGAAGGAAGCTCCAGGCATTCTTCCCATCAGATCAGGGAAGATCCCCATGCATGACGTTCTCATATGCGGCGGTGCGGGCTACATCGGCAGCCACATGGCCCAGTACTTGTCCGAGCAGGGGCATCGGGTAACCGTATTCGACAATCTGTCCACTGGGCACCGTGGCGCCGTGGCGTGGGGAGAGCTGGTAGAGGGCGACTTGCTGGACGCGGCAGCCCTTCAACGGCTGTTTGCTGGTCGGCACTTCGATGCGGTCATGCACTTCGCTGCCCGGTCGCTGGTGGGTGAGTCGGTACGTGATCCGTACGCGTACTACGCCAACAATGTCACCGGCACGATGAATCTGCTGCAGGCAATGCGAAGTCATGAGGTGGAGCGCATTGTGTTTTCCTCTACGGCGGCGATCTTTGGCGAGCCGTGCTCTGCGCTGATTGACGAAGACCATCCGAAGCAGCCCATCAACCCCTACGGGTCGAGCAAGCTGATGGCCGAGCGCATCTTGGCAGACGCTGCTGCAGCTTACGGTCTGCGCTCGGTATGCCTGCGCTACTTCAATGCCGCCGGGGCGCTGCCTCAGCACGGCATCGGAGAGGCGCATGCCTGCGAGACTCACCTGATTCCCAATGTATTGCGCTCGGCGCTGGGGCAGGGTGGGCGGCTCAAGGTGTTTGGCAGCGACTACGAAACACCCGATGGAACCTGTGTGCGGGACTACGTGCACGTCCAAGACCTGGCCCAAGCCCATGCGCTGGCGATGGATTACATGGATGCACAACCAGGTGCCCATGCGTTCAATCTTGGCAACGGACAAGGCTTTTCCGTACTGGACGTGATCCAGACGGCTGAGGCTGTGTCTGGCTTGCGCGTACCCTACGACGCTGCTGAGCGACGAGCCGGTGATCCCGCTCGGCTGGTGGCTTCGAGTGAGCGCGCGCGCAGGGTGCTGGGGTGGCAGCCCGTATGGACAGAATTGGCTCCGATCATTGAGAGCGCTTGGCGCTGGCACAACGCGCCAGCAGCGTGGGGCAAGGTCTGAGTCCACCGTCACGCTGGGGCAGGACACCGGGGCCCGGTGCGCGCAGGCGCATTGGGCCCTGTATTTTCCAGGCCCGCGCCGCAGTCCTTCCAGCGCAGGAGTATCCTATCGCCATGGCTGATACCCCCCTCACTTCGCCGCAGTCGCCGGCGACGCCGCGTTGGCGGCATTACTGGAGTCTGATGCGCGCCGATCGCCCGATCGGCACGCTGCTGCTGCTGTGGCCCACCTGGTGGGCGTTGTGGCTGGCCGCAGGCGGCCTGCCGCCGCTGTGGACCCTGTTCGTGTTCACCGCCGGTGTGTGGCTGACCCGCTCGGCCGGTTGCGTCATCAACGACTACGCCGACCGCTGGCTCGACCCGCATGTGGAGCGCACCAAGGCGCGCCCGCTGGCCACCGGCGCGATCAGTGGCCGCGCCGCGCTCGCGCTGTTCGCGGTACTGATGCTGGTGGCGTTCGGCCTGGTGCTGACCCTGAACGGGTTGACCATCGGCCTCAGCTTCATCGGCGTGTTCCTGGCCGCCAGCTATCCGTACCTGAAGCGCTACACCCACCTGCCGCAGGTCTACCTGGGCATGTCGTTCGGCTGGGGTATCCCGATGGCGTTCGCCGCCGTGCAGGGCGAGGTGCCGATGCTGGGCTGGCTGCTGTATGCCGGCAACATCCTGTGGTCCACCGCCTACGACACCTGGTACGCCATGGTCGATCGCGAGGACGACCTGAAGATGGGCTCGCACTCCACCGCGATCCTGTTCGGCGATCTCGACCTGGTCATCCAGGGCGTGCTGTACGCGCTGTTCCTGGCCACCATGGCGCTGGTTGGCGTGCGCGGCGGGCTGGGCGGCTACTACCTGGCCGGCGTGGCCGTGGCCACGGTGCTGGTGGTCTACGAGTTCTGGATCTGCCGCAACCGCGAGCGCGGCCCGTGCTTCAAGGCGTTCCTGCACAACAACTGGGTGGGTGCCGCGCTGTTTGCCGGCATCGCTGTGGACCTGGCGCTGCGTTGAGACGCGCAGCCAAGCGTGGGCTCGGCTCTACAGCTGACAGTGCTTCCGTAGCGCCCGAGCCCATGCTCGGGCGGCGGCGCACAGCGCCGGGCCCTCCCCCACCTACGACCAATAGGTGGCTGACAGCCTGCACCCCACCGCCCAGAATCGATCCATCGAACCTGGGAGGGTAGGCGATGGCCTCGACGGCAGCAGTACAGGACGGCTGGATGGCGCGCAGCGTTGCGCTCGGCCGCCTGGGCGGAAAAGTGGTTCCCCGATGCGTACGTATTCGCGGTGCTGGGCGTGGTCATCGTCGCGCTGGCGGCGATGGGCTTCGGCTCGACCCCGCAGGCCACCGCCAGCGCCTTCGGCGACGGCTTCTGGAGCCTGATTCCCTTCACCATGCAGATGGCCTTCGTGGTCATCGGCGGCTACGCCGTGGCGACCGCGCCGGTGGTCGCTCGCTTCATCGATTTCCTGGCCCGGATGCCGCGCACCGGGCGTGGTGCGGTGGTGTACGTGGGCCTGGTCAGCATGCTGGCCTCGCTGCTCAGCTGGGGGTTCTCGCTGGTGTTCGGCGGCCTGCTGGTGCGTGCGCTGGCACGCCGCACCGAGCTGCGCATGGACTACCGCGCGGCCGGTGCTTCGGCCTACCTGGGGCTGGGCGCGGTGTGGGCGATGGGCCTGAGCTCGTCGGCCGCGCAGCTGCAGGCCAACCCGGCCAGCATGCCGCCGGGGCTGGTCGAGATCACCGGCGTACTGCCGTTCACCGAAACCATCTTCCTGTGGCAGTCGATCGCGCTGACCTCAGTGCTGATCCTGGTTTCGCTGCTGATCGCCTGGCTGACCGCACCGGCCGCCGGCAGTGCCCGCACCGCTGAAGACTTCCCCGGTGCCGCGCAGGCCGAACCGGAGCCACTGCAGCAGCGCACGCGCCCGGGCGAGTGGCTGGAATACAGCCCGCTGCTGACCGTGCTGCTCTCGCTGCTGGCGTTCGGCTGGCTGTTCAACGAGTTCGCCAACAAGCCGGTGGTCACCGCCATCGCCAACCTCAACACCTACAACTTCCTGTTCATTTCGCTGGGCCTGCTGTTGCACTGGCGCCCGCGCAGCTTCCTCAACGCGGTGGCCAAGGCGGTGCCCAGCACCACCGGCGTGCTGATCCAGTTCCCGCTGTACGGCGGCATCGCGATGATCCTCACCCACGCCGCTGGCGGCGATGGGCAGACGCTGGCGCACCGGCTGTCGAGCCTGTTCGTGCAGGTGGCCAGCACCGATACCTTCGCGCTGGTGATGGGTGTCTATTCGGCCGTGCTGGGCTTCTTCGTGCCCTCCGGTGGTGGCAAGTGGATCATCGAGGCGCCGTACGTGATGCAGGCCGCCAACGAACTGAAGGCGCACCTTGGCTGGGCGGTGCAGGTCTACAACGCCGCCGAAGCGCTGCCGAACCTGATCAATCCGTTCTGGATGCTGCCGCTGCTGGGCGTGCTGGGGCTGAAGGCACGCGACATCGTCGGCTTCACCTTCATCCAGCTGCTGGTGCACATTCCGCTGGTGCTGGGCCTGTTGTGGCTGCTGGGGATGACCCTGGCGTACGTGCCGCCGGTGATGCCTTGAATGCTGGGCTGGCTTGCCTGCGCGAGTTGGGAAGCCAGCCTCCTTCCGCGCGTGTTTCCGGCTGAGAACGCCATGAATGCGCGCCATGCTGACCACTGCATGAGCACATGCCGAACCCGCATGAATTCTTCAGCCGCTTGTGCCACAAGGGCTTCTGCGCGTTCATTCACAGGCATACACACAGACGTAGCCGCGCACCCACGCGTGATTAACCATTCGCTGCAGACGATGGCCACGTCCACCGCATTCCGCGAGTGGCTTTGGAGATCGGACATGGCACAGCAGAACCAGAACCCGAACCAGAAGCAGCAGGGCCAGCAGAACCAGCAGGATCAGCAGGATCAGCAGCAGGGTCGTGGCCGCGACCAGCAGCAGCAACAGCAGCAGGAACAGCAGCAGCGCAACCAGCGCAACCAGCAGCAGGGTGGGCAGGACGAGGAAGAGTGACCTCGCTACCAGCTCCGGTGATGCGAAGCCCCGCCCCGTGCGGGGCTTTGCTTATTCCAGCACGCCGACACGCTGCAGCACCGGCGCTGCCGACATGTCGTTCGGATTGGTGCCGGGCTGATCCTGCGGTACGTCCATGCCCATGCCGCGGTACAGATCCACCCAGTGCTGTGCGATCTCCCCGGTCTGCGGGTTGCGGAAGTTCATTGGCTGCAATGCGAACACGTGGTGCGCACGGAAGGCGCGTTCGATGAAGTCCGAGCAGTAGTAGCTGTCCTCGCTCAACACATACGACGTGTTGTACGGCTTGCCCAGCATCGTGCGCGCGGTGGCGACCGCATCCTTGATGGCCGCCTGCTGCGGCGCGCGCAGGCGATAGACCACGATCTGCCGCTGCTTGGCGTGGGCGTCCTGCTGGAACTCGGTCAGCGATTGCCGGCGTGATCCCTTCTCGTCGGCGTGCAGCACCTCCCAGCCCTTCGGCGCCGAGGCGACCAGGGCGACGTGATCGAAGCTGGGTGCGCCCTGCGTGCCGGTGGCATCGTCGATGGCCGCGCTCAGGCCGCTGCGGCCGGCAGTGACGAACAGCAGGTCGCCTTCGTGGACATCGACGGCCAACGCCACGGTCGGCCACAGGGCGGGCAGCAGCAGGCCGATCAGGAGCAGGAGGCGATGCATGAGGACTCTCGGACAGGCGGAATGCCGGAATTGTAGGGTGCGCGGTAGCATGGAGCGACCGGACCGGATTCAGGATGAGCCCATGCGTCGATACCCTTCTCCTGCACTGCTGGTGCTTGCCTGCGGCGCGGTGCTGGTTGCCTGCACGCCAACGCCGCAGCCACCACAGACAGCGGCCGAAGCCGTGACTGCCGCAGCGGCGCCGGCGACCAGCGCCACCGAGCCCACACCTGTGGCTGCAGCCAGTGAATGCCCCTACCCGGAATTCGATACGTTCCTGAAGCATTTCGGCAACGAGATCACGCTGCAGGAAAAGGCCACGGCCGATCCGCTGCTGGACAGCTACATCGATGCGGAGGCCGAGCCGGAACCGCGCAAGGTGGAAAGCCGGTTGGCCTTGGCCGATGTCGAGTGGCCGGTGATGCCCGATCCTGCCGCGTTGGCCGGGCAGGGCCGTGAAATGCAGGTCAGCCCCCTGGCCGATGGGCAGCGGCAGGTGCAGATCCGTACGCCGGACAGCAGCGACCAGCAGACCTATACCTTCGCGCAGGCGCCTTGCTGGACACTGGTCAAGCGTGAGGACGAGTCGATCTGAAGCCTGATCCGGCACAGGCGCGGCGGGCCAGTGACTGCTAGTCTCGACCCCAGGTCCAGGCAGGGAGACGCCGATGCAGGCTTTCAGGAAGCGCACCACCACCGCCGCCGTCGTCGCCGTATTGGCGATAGCTCCCTTCAGCGGCGCCCAGGCACAGTCGGTGCATGCCGATGACCGCGCCTACTTCGCCAATGCCACCGCCGAACAGGCCGCGCGTGTCGCGCTGGGCGGGCGCGTCGAGGCCCTGCAGCAGGCGTCCACCCTTGCACCCGCGGAACGCTTCCGGCAGGCCGAGATACTGGAGGCGCAGTGCCTGCGACATCACGGCTACCTGCACCTGCAGGCCGCCCGCAATGCGCGTGATCAGCGTCCGGCCCAGGCGCTGGATCAGGTGACGGGGCTGTGCAGCCGCATCGCCCGCAGTGGTCGCGCCGCACTGCGCGAGGCACCCGCAGATGCAGCGTGGGCAGCACCGTATGGCTTCCTGCGCGCACGCGCGCTGAAGGAGGCTGCCACCCCGGCCAACGCCGCGCTGGATGAGGCCGTGGAGGCACTGGCCGATCCGGCGCTGGACAGCTTCGCGCGCCTGCGCGGGCAGATCCTGCGCAGCGCCGAGTACCCGCAGATCGAGCACGGCGGCCGGCACTGGGACACGGGGCGCGACAAGCAGGCGCTGGCCCAGCAGCCCGACCGTGCCCTGCGCGAGGCAGGCTGGAAGGGTTACTGGCAGGGGCTGCACTCGCGCCGTGAGCCGATGGCATCGGTGCTGCTGGGGCTGGTGCAGGTGAATGACGCGGCCGCACGCCTGCAGGGCGATGGCTCGGCGCCGGCACATGGCTACCAGCGCATGGGTCTGGATACCGCCGTAGTGAATGCAACGCTGGTGGCGGTCGAACAGCACGCGGAGGACCGCCGCGCCTACCAGGAGATGCTGCTGCACCACGCTGCGCGATCCGGCATTGACGCGCCGCAGATCTGGGATACCACCGTGCCCGATGCCGGCTACACGCCACCGGTGCTGACGCTGGCGCAGCTGCGTGACAACGCCGCCGATGCCATGCAGCACCTGGGGCCGGCGTACGTCGCTGAACTGCGCGCGCTGCTCGATCCGGCCAACCAGCGTATGGATCTGGCCACCGAACGCGGTGACCGCAGCCAGGACGCGTTCCCGGTGAGCGCTCCCGGTGTGCCGGCAATGCTGTTCGTTGGCGTGCGCCGTGGCGATCTGGAAAGCGATGTCGAAATCGCGCATGAAGCGGGTCATGCCATGCATGGCGAGTGGATGCAGCGCGGTCATGCGTCGCCGCTGCAGCGCAATGGCAGCCAGTGGCTGACCGAGGCGTTCGCGATCTACAACGAGCTGCGCTTCCGCGACCAGCTGTACCAGCAGGCACAGGACCCGCGTGCCAAGGCCTATTACCTGAAGTCGCTGCTGGACGACATGGTGCTGCAGCTGTTCACCTCTTCCGAGGAAGCGCAGCTGGAGCAGTCGATCTACCAGGGCGTTGCCGCCGGTACGCTGGGCACCGCCGATGATCTGGACGCGCTGACCGGGCAGGTGCTGGCGCGCTTCGGCCAGCAACCGGAGCGCTACCCGCAGCTGCGCAACACCTGGATCGGCAAGCGCCTGATGTATGAAGACCCGAACTATCTGGTGAACTACCTGTATGCGGGGCTGCTGGCCGTGCAGCTGTATGTGCAGGACCAGCGCGACCCCGACGGGTTCCGTGAGCGTTATCTTGCTGTGCTTGGCGAGGGCTTCGATCGCGCGCCGGACGAGCAGGTGGCGCAACTGCTGGGGCACGCGCCAGACTGGGCGGCCCTGGTGGACGCCGATCTGCAGGTGTTCAACCAGACGGTGGCACAGCTGCAGGCGCTGCATGCGCGGATCGAGGCAGGGCAGGGTACGTGAGCATGCTGCGGGCAGGACAGCAGGCCGCAGCCATGACATGCCTGTTCTTGCTGCTGTGCCTGCTGCCGATGGCGGCGCTGGCGGCAATCCCGGTGCCGGCGCTGGACGATCCCGTGGTGGACACGGCCAACGTGCTGTCCGCTGAAACCCGCGCCACCCTGCGCAGGCAGGCGCTGCAGCTGCAGGTGCAGAAAGGTGCGCAGCTGCAGGTACTGGTGGTACCCAGCGTGGGCAACGAGGGCATCGAGGCCTACGCACAGCGGGTGTTCGATCAGTGGCAGCTGGGTCGCGCCGGTGTCGACGACGGTGTGCTGTTGCTGGTGGCGGTGCAGGATCGCCGCGTACGCATCCAGACCGGCTATGGCCTGGAAGGTGCGCTACCAGACGCGTACGCCGCTCGCATCATCGACAACGCGATCGTGCCGCGCTTTCGTGAGGGTGATGTCGACCAGGGCGTGCTTGATGGCACGACGATCATGGTGGCGCTGATCGAAGGCGAGGACCTGCCTGCATGGGAAGCGCCGTCGGCCAGCAATGTGCTGCCTGCGGACTGGCGCCGCGCAGACTCGGTGGTGGCATTGACCCTGCTGGCCGGCTTCCTGGCCGGGCTGTGGCGCTCGCCGCCGCCCCTCCCGCCAGCGAAGACCGAGGACGATTTCAGCGGCAGCCGTCGGGAGCGGCGGCGCAAGGCACTGGCCGCCAATGCGTCGGCACCGAGGCCGAGCTGGCCGACCTTGCCGGCCTGGGGGCGTCCGATGCTGCTGACAGCGGTGGTTGCCGCAGGCGCGCTGTCCGTGGCGTTGCTGCTGCCACGCCACCTGCTGGCGGGCCTGTGCTTCGTGATGGCGCTGGGCGTGCCGGTGGCGGCCCTGCTCGGCTGGTGCTGGCGTCGCAGCCGCGGGGTGCGCATCGTCCTGTGCGGCATGCTGGTGCTCAGCATGGTCTTGCTGGTACAGGCGCTGCTTCGTGGCCAGCTGCCACCGAGCCTGGCCCGGCACCTGCTGCTGCAGGCCGCCGCGGGTGTTGTCACCCTGATGGTGTTCCTGCTGGTGCAGGCCTGTCGCGCACGCTGGAAGAAGAACCGCAGCAGCTTCGTCGTGCGCATGACGGTGCTGGTGCTGTTGACCCTCGGTTATGCCGCGGGCGCGTTGCTGGCGATCCATCGTGCCGAAGGTGACGATCCACGGCTGCTGGCGATGATCGTGTCAGGTGTGTGTGGCGTGCTGCTGTACTTCGTAGGGTTGTTCACCATGTTGCCGGGCGAGCGCGCACGTGGCCGGGTTTCGTCACGCCGCGAACGCAGCGCGTCCAGTTCGTCATCCGGCAGTTCGTCGTCGAGCAGCTCCAGCAGCTGGTCCGGAGGCGGTGGCCGCAGCGGCGGAGGCGGCGCGTCCGGCAGCTGGTAGCTCAGATCGCCTGCACCCGCCAGCCGAGTGCAGCGTCCTCCACAACGCCCGGGCCGGCCACGTCGCCGACCTGCAGCAACAGGCCCTGTGCATTGGGCAGGTCCTTCTGCTCGGGGAACCAGCGCCGGTCCGCAGCGACCACGATCAGCAGGCCCTCGTCGTCGCCCATCGGCGCGAACTGCGGCGAAGGCGGGCTGATCGGGTGCAGGCCGAACCGCAGGCTGGACTGCTCGCGCACCGCGTCGACATCGTGACTGGGCAGGCCGACTTCGCTCAGGCAGGTCAGTTCGCTGCCGTGGAAGGCACCCTGATGCGTACTGGCCGACAAGCGACGGCGACCGATCAGTTCCAGGATCAAGCCATCGGGGCCGGTGAAGTACACCGACTGCGACTGCCAGCTGCTCTCCAGCGCGAAGTAGTCCAGTCCCGCCGGATTGCGCTGCAGTGGCGTGCGTTCGCGCAACCAAGTCATCGCCTCGCCGAAGCGGTTGTCCGGCACGTTGAACGCCAGGTGCACACCACCGAGCGGGCGTCCTTCAGCGGGCTGCAGTTCGATGGTGCTCCAGCCGATGTGCACATGGGTACCGACCACGCGCTGCTGCAGCACATCGTGGAAGTAGCTGGCCACGGCACCCACGTCAGATACCGGCAGAGTGAGGTGCAGCAGGCGCATGATCGGTTCTCCGTGGACGCGCCCACTGTAGCGCCGGGCCATGCCCGGCGGCCACTAGCGCAGTGAATGGTCGAAGAACCGTATCGCTGCATCCACTGCCTGCGCGTGGGTCTGTGCCTTTGGCACCGACGTAGTGCACAGGTCCTGCAGCCGCTGCTGCCCGGTCGCGGTGCACGCGGCCAGGAAATCATAGTGGCCCACATCGGCCAAGCGCTGCAGTTCCGCGCCCGGAATCAGGACCCCGGCGGCCGCGCCATTGGTCTGTGGCGGCGCGACCGTGTCAGCCTCACCCAGCACGATCGACACGGGCAGCCGCAACGAGGACAGCTGCTCGGGCGCGAAGGCCTGGATGATCGCCGGAGCCAGCAGGAATGCCGCCCGCACGCCGGGAATGGCGCGCGCGTCGTTGGCCTGGGAGATCCATGGCGCCAGTGCTGGAGAGGCCGCAGCGGCAACGCGCGCTTCCATTGAGTGCGTTGCGGCCTCCTGTTGAGGCCGGCAGACGCCGTCGTCCGGATGTGCGGTGCAGAAGGCCAGCAGTCGCTGCAGGTCCGGTCGTGCACCGGCTGCCAGCAGCGCCGTGTAGCCACCGGCCGAGAACCCGGCAACCCCCAGGCGTTCAGGATCGACGTGCGGGCCCAGCACTGGATCGGCCCGCACGGCCGCCAGGGCGGCGCGCAGGTCATCCGCACGCAACCAGCTCAGGATGCTGCCGGGCAGGGTCATCGTGTCAATGCCGTTGTTGCCTGGATGATCGACCGCGATCACCAGATACCCGGCCCGCGCCAGCGCGGTGCCCAGCCAGCCCATCATGCGCGCACTGCCGCCGTTGCCATGCGAGAGCAGCAGCGTTGGCAGGCGATCACCTGCGACGGGAGCCTCCATCGCGGCACGTCCGACGTCGAACAGCGGCGCGTCGGGCGGGCCGATGGTCAGGGCGGTTTCCCCGCTGCCGGCCAGCGCTGGGTACCAGACCGTGTAGCGCAGCGCGTCGTGGTGCTGCGCATCGCGTACAGCCGCGCTGGCCACCGTGGTGGCGCCGTGGCGCTCGCCGGCTGCCTGCGTCTCGCTGGCATCGGCCACGGCAGTGAAGACCATGAGGATCATTCCCAGCACAGCAACCGTCATGCGCATCTTCAGTTCCTTGTCAGTTGGGACGTTCGTCGACTGGCAGCCAGATCTCCACGCCGCCGTTGCCGGTGTGCTCATCGAATCGGGCGTCGTAGCATTCCAGATCCGGTGCATCGGCAAGGCTGAGGTTGGACGCAGGAAGATAATGATCCAGCAGCCAGAACCAGGTCGAGCGGATGGTCGAGATGTGCGCGCCGTGCCAGGCCACCAGATAGCGACGCGGCGGAATGTGCACACTTTGCCAGTGCGCAGGCACGCTCGGCACCACGCTTGCCGGCAGTGCGGCGATGTAATCGAAGCCGCCATCGTTGTCGCTGTTGCAGCACACACCGAAGCTGATCGGTGCGGGCGTCGGCCATTCGCGGTTGAGCTGCGCCCATTGGCCGGGAATCGCGCCGCCACTGTCGCGGGTATGCCGCATGCCGATGCCCACCACCTGGAACGCGGGCGTGTCGAGCAGCCGCGGCGCTTCACCGCAGGGCGCCGGCGCATCATCCACGCGGATCGCCTGTACCAGCGCCAGTCCATCGGTGCCCTGTTCGCGTACGCGCTCCGGTGTCTGCCCGAACTGTTCACTGAAGGCGCGGGTGAACGCGGCATGGGTGGTATAGCCGGCCTCCAGCGCGACCTGCAGGATGTCGCCCGCACCGTTGGCCAATCGTTGCGCGGCGGCGGTCAGGCGCCGTCCCCGCAGGTAGCGCACCACCGAGGTACCGGTGCGGGCCTGGAACAGGCGTGAAAGATGGAAGGGTGACAGTCCCGCCGCAGCGGCGATATCGGCCAGTGCCAATGGCCGGTCCGCATGGGTTTCGATGTACCACAACGCCTTGCCCGCCGCGCTCATCTGCCTTTCCCCGAATCCAATGCCGGCACAGTAGCGGATCGGCAGGCGCGGCGCTTAGCAGTTCTTGCGCCTGTGCGGCATCAAGCTGTCGTACTGACGTCATGCCTCCTTCACACATCGGGCCGAGACTGCGCGCCTTGTCCAGGCCTGTTGTGTCCGCACAGGTGCTGGCCCTGTCGCGTCCTCCCGGAGCCCTGCTGTGCATCGTTCGAAGCTTTCGCGTTCCATCCTCCTTGCCCTTTCCATGGCCAGCGCAGGAGGCGCGATCGCAGCGGAGGCCGATGCGATCGACGCCGCAGGCGGTAGCCGTGCCGTGCCCACCCAGCTCGATGCGATGCTGGTCACCGGTACCCGTGCCTCCAACCGCACCCAGTTCGAAACGCTGGCGCCGGTAGACGTGTTCACCAAGGAAGACATCACGTCCGTTGAATCCACCGACCTGAAGGACGTGCTGGCGCAGCTGGTGCCGTCGTTCGTGGTGCAGCGCCTGCCGATGGCCGACGGGCAGGTGTTCGTGCGTCCGGCCACCCTGCGTGGCCTGTCGCCGGACCAGACCCTGGTGCTGGTCAACGGTCGTCGCTTCCACCGCAGCGCGCTGCTCGGCAACCGTGGCGCGCAGGCCGCCGACCTGGCGCAGATTCCGACCAGTGCAATCAAGCGCATCGAGGTACTGCGTGATGGTGCGTCTGCGCAGTACGGCTCGGACGCCATCGCCGGTGTCATCAACATCATCCTCGAGGATGGTCCGGGCACCGAGATCACCGCCGGCTATTCGCAGTACGCGCAGGGGGACGGTGCCTCGCGCGACTTCAGTGCGCGCACCGGCTGGTCGCTGGGCGACTATGGCAGCCTGGTGCTGTTCGCTGAGTCGTCCAACTCCGACGCCACCTCGCGCACCCGCCAGCGCCCCGATGCCATCGCCTTCCAGGCGGCCCATCCGGAGCTGGACGTGCCCAACCCGGTGCAGCGCTGGGGCCAGCCGGACCTGGAAAGCCGCCGCGTTGGCTTCAACGTGAAGGCCAACGCCAGCGAGACGCTGGAGCTGTACGCGTTCGGTCTTTACAGCCACAGTGATGGCGTCAGCGATTTCAACTGGCGCAACCCGGACACCACCACCGGCGCCTACCGCACCACCGCCATTTTCCCGGGCTGGAACCTGCGTTCGCTGTACCCGGTGGGCTTCAGCCCGCAGTACGGCAACGTCCAGAACGATCTGCAGCTGGTCGGCGGCCTGCGCGGTGAGATCACGCCCAAGCTGCGCTGGGATGTCAGTGCTTCGTATGGTCGCAACGCCATCGACTACAGCCTGAAGAACTCGATCAATGCCTCGCTGGGTCCGGCCAGCCCGACCGCGTTCGATCTCGGCCGCCTGACCCAGACCGAGAAGAACGCCAACGCCGACGTCAACTACGAGTGGGAGGTGGGCGCGCTGTCCAAGCCGATCAACGTCGCCTTCGGCGGCGAGTTCCGCCAGGAGACCTACCAGGTGCGCGCCGGTGATCCGGCCTCGTACGCGGTGGGCCCGGGCGCGGTCGCGGGCCTGGAAGCCAACTCCAACGGCGCGCCGGGCTTCTCCGCCAGCCAGGCCGGGCAGTGGAGCCAGCGCAGCAAGGCCGCCTACGTGGATATGGAAGTGCCGCTGGGCGAGCGCTGGAGCATCGGTGCGGCCAGCCGCTACGAGGACTTCTCCAGCTTCGGCAGCACGCTGGACGGCAAGCTGTCGGCGCGCTTCGCGATCACGCCGGACGTAGCCCTGCGCGGTACCGTGTCCACCGGCTTCCGTGCACCGACGCCGGCGCAGCTCAACACCACCAGTACCACCCAGGGCCTGGACACGCGCACCCTGCAGATCTTCACCAGTGGCCGCCTGTCGCCGAACGATCCACTGGCGCAGCTGCTCGGTGCCAGGCCGCTGAAGCCCGAAGAATCGCGCACCGCCTCGCTGGGCCTGACCTGGCGCACCGACCTGGGCCTGTCCGGTTCGGTGGATGTCTACCAGATCAGGCTCACCGACCGCTTCAGCCAGTCGGCCAGCTTCGCCATTCCGGCCGGTACGCCCAATCCGCTGGGCTATACCTCGGTGAACTACTTCACCAACGACTTCGACACCACCACCACCGGCGTCGACGTGGTCGGCAATTACCTGCGCGACCTCGGCGCAGGCCGCATGACGCTGACCCTGGCCTACAACTACAACCGCACCCGCGTGGACAACGGCAGCACCTCGGTGGCGACCAACGAAACCCAGCGCGTGCTGTTCGAAGACCGCCTGCCCGAGCACAAGGGCAGCCTGACCGGCAGCTGGGACATCGGCGCCTGGTCGCTGATGGCGCGCATGCGCTACTACGGTGCCTGGACCGACTCCAGCGGCAATGCAGTGGGCGACATCTACCAGCGCTTCGGCGCGATGAGCTTCCTCGATCTGGCTGTTGGCTATCGCATCAACGAACATCACAGCCTGCGCGTGGGTGCCGACAACGTGTTCGACCGCTACCCGGATGAGGCCACGTTCCAGGCCAGCCGCGGCCTGATCTACTCGCGCAACGCGCCGTACGACACCGACGGTGCCAATCTGTACGCGCAGTACCGGCTGAGCTTCTGATGGACCCGGCCCGCCGTTCCCTTCTGCGTGCAGGCACCTTGCTGCCGGCTGCAGCTGCACTGTCTTCACTGCCCGCCACGGCTGCCGCGCGTTACGCTGCACCCATGCAGATTCCCGCAACGACCGTGGCGCCGGACGTGCTGGCCCGCGATGAAAACTACTGGACCGCCGTGGCCAGCCACTTCGACATCACCGACGAAGTGAACCATCTGGAGAACGGCTACTGGGGCGCGATGGGGCTTGAGACGCTGGCCAGTTACCAGCGCCACACCGCTGAAGTGAACCGTGGCAACGCCTGGTACGGCCGCCGTGAATTCCCGGCGCAGTACCTGGCAGTACAGCGGCAGGTGGCCGAGCTGCTGGGTGTGGGTGCGGATGAGATCGCACTGACTCGGGGCGCCACCGAGGCGATGCTGGCGTTGATTGGCGGCTACAACCGCCTGCAGCCCGGCGACCAGGTGCTGTATGCCGACATCGACTACGACAGCATGATCGGCGCGATGCGCTGGCTGCAGCAGCGCCGTGGCGTGCGAGTCGAGCGCATCGGGCTGCCGGCGGTGCCCGACCACGCGCAGATCCTGCAGGCCTACGAGGCCGCGTTCGCGCGGCTGCCACGTCTGAAACTGGTGCTGCTGACCCAGGTCAGCCATCGCCACGGGCTGGTGCTGCCGGTGGCCGAGATTGCCGAGCGTGCGCGCGCACGCGGTATCGATGTGATCGTCGATGCTGCGCATGGGTTTGGCCAGATCGACTACGCGGTGCCACAGCTGAAGGCCGATTTCGTTGGCATCAACCTGCACAAATGGATCGGTGCGCCGGTCGGCGTCGGCGCGATGTACGTGCGCAGGGGCCGCGTTGCGGACCTCGACCCGTACATGGGCGAGACCGACGACGGCCGCGTGGGCAGTCGCGTACACACCGGCACGGTCAACTTCGCCGCCTACCTGGCACTGCCGGAAGCGATCGCGCTGCACCAGCGCATCGGCGTGGCCAACAAGCAGGCGCGCCTGCGCTACCTGCGCGAGCGCTGGACGCTGCCGGCACGGCAGATGGCGCATATCGAAGTGCTGTCTTCGCCCGATCCGGCGCTGGCCAGCGCCTTGGCCAGCTTCCGTCTGCGTGGGCGCACCAACGTGGCAGACAACATGGCGCTGCAGAAGCGCCTGCTGGACGAGCATCGCGTGTTCACCACGCATCGCGACGGGTTGGACTCCGGCGCCTGCGTGCGGGTGACGCCGTCGGTGTTCACCCGGCCGCAGCAGATGGATGCGCTGGTGCAGGCGCTCTCCGCCCTGGCCTGACCCTGCTTGGGTAGGTGCCAACCTTGGTTGGCACATTCCGACCGTGCCGGGGAATCGTCCGCCGGGCAGGGCCCGGCGCTACCGCTCTTCTCCAGCCTGGTGGGTGCCGACCGTTGGTCGGCACACCCTATCCACGCATGGCGTGCACGGACATTGCCAATCAAGGTTGGCATCTACCGAAGCGGATCCCGTAGATCCACGCCCTGCGTGGATGCTCTCCGCCTACCGCTCGATCGCCGGTAACGCATCGGACAACAACAACCGGTCAATCCGCCGCAACGCGCTCTCCAGCTGCCGGCGATCCGCTGCCAGCCCCAGCGACAACCGCACGCCGTTCTGACGCTGCACCCCGGGCGGGCAAAACGCCGATGAAGGAGCGATGGCCAGCCCCTGCAACTGCGCGGTACGCACCAGCGTGGCGTCGGTCCATGGTGCCGGCACCCGACACCAGGCATGCAGGCCTTCGGCGCGTAGCAGCAGCGACGGCGCCAGCAGGTAGCGCGCCATGCGCATGCGCTCGCGGGCCTCGGTGCGCACCTGCGCCAGCAGTGACTGTGCCGAACCATCCAGCAGCAGCTGGCTGGCCAGCGCTGAGACCAACGGGTGCCCCATCAGCCGGGTGGCGCGTAGGGCCGATGCCATTGCCTCGGCGTGCGCAGCGTTCGGGCACTGCACGAACGCGGTGCGCAGGCCAGGGCTGATCACCTTCGACAGCGTCGCCACATAGAACACATGGCGCGGTGCCAGCGTTGCCAGCGGTATCGGTGCCTCTTCGGCAAGATGCCAGTACGGATCATCTTCGATCGCCAGCAGGCCCTCGCTTTCCAATATGCGTGCCAGCGCTTCGCGCCGCTGCAACGGCAATGTCAGTGCGGTCGGGTTCTGGCAGGTGGGGTTGAGATAGACCAGCCGCGCGCCACCTTCGCGTGCCTGCCGCACCAGCGCCTCGGGGCACATGCCGTGCTCGTCGCCTTCCACCGGAACCAGCCGCCGGCCAAGCGCCCCCGCGGCCTGCAGCAGCCCCGGGTAGACCAGCGTGTCGCACAGGATTGCGTCGCCATCGCGGCCCTGGCTGACCAGGATCGCGGCCAGTGCCACCTGTGCGCCTTCGGTCAGCAGCAGGCAGTTGTCAGCCACGACGCCCAGCATCGGCTGCAGCCAGCGCGCCGCGGCATGGCGATCAGTGGGGTTGCCGCCCCCCAGGTGATAGGTCATCAGGTTCGGTGCGTTGCTGCGCGCAAGCACGGCGGCGGCGCCGCGACGCAGCGTCTCCGCCAGCGCGTCGGCATCAGGCACCGGCGGCACGTTCATGCTCAGGTCCACCGCCTGGTCGAAGCCGGCCTTGGGCGGTGCGATGAAGCTGCCCTGTGGTCCACGCGCTTCGATCAGGCCACGCTTGCGTGCTTCATCGAAGGCGCGGGTGACCGTGGTCAGGTCGATGCCCAGCTGCTGCGCCAACGCGCGCTGCGAGGGCAGGCGCTGTCCCGGTGCCAGACCACCACGGCGCACCGTGCGTTCCAGCGAATTGACGATGCGCAGGTAGATCGGACCGCTGTGCGCGAGCACGTCCTGCACCCACTCGCGCGCTGCGACATCCGGTCGCGGCATGTACGGAGCATGTCGGGGCGTATCGTTGCTTCCAACGGCGGGAGCCTGTCCATAACCATCGGTCGGTTCGGACAGGTGACCGCCGTTGTTGTTTGCGGCGGTCGCGCCACCCAGAGCCAGTGATGTCATTGCGCGTCCTCAGCGCTTGGCCTGCCAGGGGCAGTAGCAGCCCACGGCAAGCAGTCCCTTGGGGCGCACGGTTTCGCCGCGCACCAGTCTGTCCAGCAGCGGTTCGACGAAACTGTTGGCCGAGTTGCAGACCATGCCGATGCTGTACGGGCCGGCGTAGGCCAGATGGCCCTGCCGGTCCCAGATCGCCACCGCAGGGCTGGCCGGGATGTGCTCGATGCCGTCGATGGACGGCAGGTTGATCACCTTGTTGCGCAGCGGCTCGGGCAGTTCGCCCTGCGTGCCAGGGCGACGGATCGCGTAGAAGTCGATGCCGGCGCGGCGGTACATGCTGATCAGGTAGCTCAGGTGGGCACCGGTCTCGCGGTTGCACACCCCGCAGGCCGGGTCCCAGAAATGCACCACGCGGATGCGGCCGGTATCTCCGGCCAGATCGGCCGGCAGGCGCAGCTGCGAGTCGTCGAAGACGATGGCCTGTTCGGTGAACGTGGACTGCGCGCTGTAACCGAAGTACTGCCACAGTGCAGCCGCCACGCCGGCCATGAACAGGCAGGCGAGGGCGATCATCGTCGGCAGCAGCCAGCGGCGGCGCGGCGCGGCTGCGCCCATCAGGAGTCTTCCCGGCCGAACTTGTGCACGTACTGCTTGCGCATCTCGCGGCAGGAATCGGCCTGCGCGCGACGCTGGATCTCGCTACGCGACGGATCCTCGCTGCGCTGCAGGCACTGCTCGATGGCATGGCGTTCGGCGGCCTGTACGTCCACGGTCTGTGGCTGCAGGCAGACCCAGGCCAGCGCGGCCAGCATCAGCACGACAAAGCCGCCGCAACCGGCCATCACCAGGTGGAACTTCAGTTTCTCGGCGCGCATCGATGCACGTCCCTTCATCCATACATTGCATACAAAATATCATCTTGTATGGATGTCGTGCCACGTGGACGACTCAGACGATGGCGCTGTGCCGGGCCTCGGGGGCTTCAGACAGGATCTCGTTCAGCTTGGCCAGCGCCCCGGCCAGCGCGCCTTGGTCGACCGCGCCGCCCAGCGACAGTCGGATGGCGTTGCCCGGCGGCGGTTCTTCCACGCTGAAGGCGTCGGAACTGGCGATGCCCAGGCCCTGTTCCTGCGCGGCCTGGATCAGCCGGTACTGGTCAAGCCGTGGCGGCAGCGGCAGCCACACATGCAGGCCGGCCGGATGCGCCTGGGCACGGGACGGCAGGTACTGCGCGGCAATGGCCTGGCGCTCGCGCAGTTCCTGCTGGAAGCGCTGCACCATGTCCTGGGCCTGGCCACTGCGGATCCACTGCGAGGCCACCGCCACCATCGACTGGGTCGGCATCAGTGCGATCGCGCGCAGGGCGTCCAGCACCGGCTCCATCGGCTCGCCGGCCGGCACCACCAGGTAAGCGGTGCGCAGGCCCGGGGCCAGGCACTTGGACAGGGTGGAGATGTAGTAGACCGGGCAGCCGGCGTCGCGATGGGCGGCCAACGGCGGCGCGGCGTCCCCGGCCAGCAACCAGTAGGGATCGTCTTCGATCACGGTCAGATCGTGGCGCTTGGCAACCGCCAGCAGGGCCTGCCGGCGTTGTGCCGACATCGTCGCGGTGGTCGGGTTCTGGATGGTCGGTACCAGGTACAGCAGGCGCGGGCGGCGCAGCTGGCAGGCTTCTTCCAGTGCCTCGGGCAGCATGCCTTCGGCGTCCATCGCCACCGGCACCACGCCCCGCTGCAGCACGCGCGCGGCGGCCAGCAGGCCCGGGTAGGTCAGCTGCTCGGCGGCGATCAGCTCGCCTGGCTGGGTGCGGGCCAGGATCAGCGCGCACAGCGCGGTCTGCGCACCGGGGCAGATCACTACCTGGTCGGTGCCGACCGTCGCCAGGATCGGTGCCAGCCACTGTACGGCGGCGGCGCGGTCCTCGCGGGTACCGGCGCCGACGTGGTAGCTCATCAGTTCACCCTGGCCCAGCTGCTGGCCCACGTGCTGGAAGCCGGCTTCCATGCCCTGCGCGAACGGCGCGCTGCCCAGCAGCGGCGGGATGTTCATGCTCAGGTCGACCGAGGTGCTGCGGTTGCCGGCCGACAGCGCGATGAAGGTGCCGCCCGCGCCCTGCGCGTCGAGCAGGCCGGCCTGGCGCAGTTCGGCAAAGGCGCGGGTGACCGTGGTCAGGTCCACGCCCACCTGCTGGGCCAGGTCGCGCTGCGGCGGCAGGCGGTCGCCCGGGCGCAGCACGCCGTCATCCACCGCCTCGCGCACCTGCTGGGCAATCTGCAGGTACAGCGGGCCGGCGCCCTCGCGGAAGGGGCGGACCCAGGTGCGATTGGGGCGTTTCAGGCGGCGGCCGGCGGCAGGTGGCGTCATCGGTCAGATTTTTCCATACGTGCAGATGCACAAGTCCATACAATGCTGTATCTTGTATGGGCTTGATTGGATTGGTTCGCCTGCTTGTAGGCGACCTCGTACCCACAGTGTAGCCGCTCCACGCCCGGGCGCTGCGCGCAGGCGAGCCGGTCAAGCGCGCTTCTTCAACAGGGTTGACCTCCAATGAATATCTGCTGGAACCGCATCCGCCTGGCGCTGGTCGCCCTGGCCTGCGTCGGCCTGTCGGGCTGTGACTGGGTGCTGCTGGATTCGAAGGGCATGGTCGGGCTCGCCCAGCGCGACCTGATCCTGATCTGCATCGGCCTGATGCTGATCGTGGTGATACCGGCCATCGTGCTGACCTTCGTGTTCGCGTGGCGCTACCGCGCTGGCAACACCAAAGCGAAATACACGCCGGACTGGTCGCACTCCACCAAGGTGGAGATCGTGGTCTGGGGCGTGCCGCTGATCATCATCGCGGTGCTGGCGGTGATCGTGTGGAAGTCGACCCACGAGCTGGACCCCTACAAGCCGCTGGACGTGGCTGGCGAACCGCTGCACGTGGACGTGATCGCCACCGACTGGAAGTGGGTGTTCGTGTACCCGGACCTGGGCATCGCCACGGTCAACCAGCTCAACTTCCCGGCCAATCGTCCGCTGGCATTCAACATCACCTCCAACTCGACGATGAATACCTTCTTCATCCCGCAGCTGGGTGGGCAGATCTACGCGATGGCCGGCATGCGCACGCAGCTGCACCTGATCGCCAACGAACCCGGCCAGTTCCGTGGCATGTCCGGCAACTACAGCGGGCATGGCTTCTCGAACATGAAGTTCATCGCCACTGCCAGCAGCAACGAAGACTTCGAGCGCTGGGTGGCCGAAGTGCGCAGCGCGCCCGACGCGCTCAGCTTCACGCAGTTCAAGGCGCTGGCCGCGCCGTCGAAGAACGCACCGGTGCAGCACTTCTCCAGTGTTGAACCGTTGCTGTTCAAGAAGGTCATCGACCAGTTCATCGGCGTCGGTGAGAACACCGCTGCTGCTACCCCGGCGGGCGCTGCCGGCGGTGCTCAGGTTTCCCAGGAGTAACGAACATGTTGGGTAAATTGACGTGGGAGGCCGTGCCGCTGCACGAGCCGATCGTCGTGGTCACATTGGCGGCCATGGTGCTGGGTGGCCTCGCGCTGCTTGGCGCAGTGACGTACTTCAAGCTGTGGGGCCCGCTGTGGCGCGACTGGTTCACCACCGTGGACCACAAGAAGATCGGCATCATGTATGTGGTGGTGGCGCTGGTCATGCTGGTGCGTGGCTTCGCCGACGCGCTGATGATGCGCGCGCAGCTGGCCGCGGCCGGGCCGGGCAGTGATGGCTTCCTGCCACCGGAGCACTACGACCAGATCTTCACCGCGCACGGCGTGATCATGATCTTCTTCGTGGCCACCCCGTTCGTGGTCGGCCTGATGAACATCATCGTGCCGCTGCAGATTGGTGCGCGCGACATGGCGTTCCCGTTCCTCAACGCCTTCAGCTTCTGGATCTTCGTGGTCGGCGCAGCGCTGATGATGATCTCGCTGGGCGTTGGCGAATTCGCCATGACCGGCTGGGTGGCCTATCCGCCGCTGTCGGGCATCGAGTTCAGCCCAGGCGTGGGTGTTGATTACTACATCTGGGCGTTGCAGGCATCCGGTATCGGCACCTTGCTGACCGGCGTCAACCTGTTCATCACCATCCTGCGCATGCGTGCGCCGGGCATGACCCTGATGAAGATGCCGGTGTTCACCTGGACCGTGCTGGTCACCAGCGTGATCATCATCGCCGCCTTCCCGATCCTGACCGTGGCGCTGGGCGCGCTCACCCTGGATCGCTACCTCGACTTCAACTTCTACACCAACACATTGGGTGGCAACCCGATGATGTACGTGAACCTGGTGTGGGCCTGGGGCCATCCGGAGGTGTACATCCTGGTGCTGCCGGCGTTCGGCATCTTCTCTGAAGTCACGGCCACGTTCGCGCGCAAGAAGCTGTTCGGTTACAAGTCGATGGTGGGCGCCACGCTGGCGATCGGCATCCTGTCGTTCATCGTCTGGCTGCACCACTTCTTCACCATGGGCTCCGGTGCCAGCGTCAATGCCTTCTTCGGCATCATGACGATGATCATCGCCATCCCCACCGGGGTGAAGATCTTCACCTGGCTGTTCACCATGTATGGCGGCCGCGTCGAGTTCAGCGTGCCGATGCTGTGGACCATCGCCTTCCTGGTCACCTTCACCATCGGTGGCATGACCGGCGTGCTGCTGGCCATCCCGGGCGCGGACTTCCTGCTGCACAACAGCCTGTTCCTGGTCGCGCACTTCCATAACACCATCATCGGCGGCGCGCTGTTCGGCTACCTGGCCGGCTTCGCCTACTGGTTCCCGAAGGTGTTCGGCTTCACCCTCAACGAGCGCCTGGGCAAGTGGTCGTTCGCCTGCTGGGTGATCGGCTTCTACCTGGCCTTCATGCCGCTGTACATGCTGGGCTTCATGGGCATGACCCGTCGCATGAACCAGTACGACAACCCGGCGTGGACGCCGTACCTGATCGCCGCCTTCATCGGCGCGCTGTTCGTGTTCGCGGGCATCATCCTGATGCTGGTGCAGATCTACGTGAGCGTTCGCGACCGCAAGCGCAACCTGGACCTGACCGGCGACCCGTGGAATGCGCGCACGCTGGAATGGGCCACGCCGTCGCCGCCGCCGTTCTACAACTTCGCGGTGGTGCCCAAGGCCGATGAGCTGGACGCCTTCCACGAAGCGAAGAAGCGCGGCCTGCCGCCGCCGCCGAAGACGTACGCGCCGATCCACATGCCGAAGAACACCGGCGTGCCGCTGATCCTCAACATCTGGATCCTGGTGCTGTGCTTCGCCCTGGTCTGGCACATCTGGTGGATGGCCGCGGCCAGCTTCATCGCGATGATCGTCACCCTGATCGTGCGGTCCTACGACGAGGACGTGGACTACTACGTCAGTTCCGAAGAGGTGGCGCGCACTGAAGCGGCCAACCTTGCCAAGCTGAAGGAGGTACGCGCATGAACCTGTTGACCCGCCCCGAGCTGGCCACCGGCACGCAGGCACACGAGGACCACCACGAACACGACCACAGCCACGAGCAGGGCGGCATGAAGGTGTTCGGCATGTGGGTCTACCTCATGTCCGACCTGGTGCTGTTCGGTTCGCTGTTCGCCTCGTACGCGGTGCTCAGCACCGCCTACGCCGGCGGCCCCACCGGCAAGGAGCTGTTCTCGCTGCCGTTCGTGATGGCCGAGACCTTCCTGCTGCTGGTCTCCAGCATCACCTACGGCCAGGCCGTACTGGCGATGCACCGCCACGACACCTCGGCGGTGCTGCGCTGGCTGGGCGTGACCTTCGTGCTCGGTGCCTCGTTCATCGGCATGGAGATCTATGAGTTCTCGCACCTGATCCACGAAGGCGCAGGCCCCAGCACCAGTGCCTACCTGTCGGCGTTCTTCGCGCTGGTCGCCACCCACGGCCTGCACGTGGCCAGCGGCCTGATCTGGATGGCGGTGGTCATGCACCAGGTCTACCGCCGTGGCCTGACCCCGACCAACATCACCCGCGTGTCGTGCCTGAGCCTGTTCTGGCACTTCCTGGACCTGGTGTGGATCTGCGTCTTCACCTTCGTCTACCTGATCGGAGCCTTCTGACATGGCCCACGTCGAAACCTCGCGCGCCGGCAATGCGCACGGCTCCACCAAGTCCTACCTGATCGGCTTCGTGCTGTGCGCGCTGCTGACCGTGGTGCCGTTCGCGCTGGTGATGAACCCGGTGCTGTCGCGTCCGCTCACGCTGTTCCTGCTGGTCGGCTTCGCGGTGGCGCAGATCCTGGTGCAGCTGGTCTATTTCCTGCACATGGACCGCAAGTCCGAAGGTGGCTGGAACCTGGCCAGCTTCGTGTTCACCCTGGTGATCCTGTTCATCATCGTCGCGTTGTCGGTGTGGATCATCTGGAGCATGCACTACCACATGATGATCAACTGACCGTGGCCGGGGTGATCGGCACGGATCGCGCGATCACCCCGGCACCTCAGCCCTCTTTTCCCCCAAGGGCAGGCCTGACCGAGACCCCGCCCGCATCTGCGTTGGTGGTACCCGTGAAGCGTCCTGCTGCTGTTGTCCGTTCGTTGTTCTCTCCCCGTTTCCGCCTGCCGCTGCTGGCAGGCCTGGCCATCGGCCTGCTGGCTGGCTGCAGTGCGCAGTCGCGCATGGACTTCTACTCCAAGGACATCGCCTGCGAAGAACTTGGCCAGCAGTGGTCGATGCCCGACAGCCACGGCACCGTGCGTGGCCCGAAGGACCTGCAGGGGCAGGTGACCTATCTGTTCTTCGGTTTCACCAGCTGCCCGGATGTGTGCCCGACCACCATGGTCGAGCTGAGTCAGGTCAAGCACCTGATGGGCAAGGATGCCGACCAGCTGCAGGTGGTGTTCGTCAGCGTCGACCCGGCGCGTGATACGCCGGAGGTGGCGCGCACCTATGTGGAAGCCTTCGACCCCAAGGCGATCGCACTGGTTGGCAACGAAGCGCAGTTGGCCGCGATGGCCAGCGACTTCAAGGCGTTCTATGAGAAAGAGCCCGGCCAGGTGCCGGAGACCTACACCATGAGCCACATCGCCGGTGGCTACGTGTTCGACCGCCAGGGCCGCCTGCGCCTGTTCGCGCCCTATGGCATGCCGGTGGACAAGCTGTTCTCCGACGTGCAGCGCCTGCTGCTGGAGCCCGCTCATCCAGCCGCCGGCAACGACGCGCTGGCCAGCTGCAGCCGCAAACACAGCGACACACTCGCCGCCCGCTGACGCTGGTGGGTGCCAACCTTGGTTGGCACGTCTGGATCTGCTGTTGGTGGGTGCCGACCGTTGGTCGGCACATCCCCCCACACCCATCCCCCGGCCGGCCAGGAGAGCCAACCGGCCGGGGGCACCACTCAACGCCTTACTTGGTTTCTTCCCACTGCACCACGTCCGGCTCGGCCGCCTTGATGCCGGCGGTCGACAGCAGCTTGGTGGTCGCATCCAGCGCCGCGTTCACCGACGGGTACTCCACAATCGCGCGGCCGGAGGCCTTGGATACCTTCACCACGGTGCCGCCGGTGGCGGTGGCCGCACGCTGGGCCGAGGCCGCATCGGTGAAGAACACCTTGACCCGCGAGGTCGCCACCACTGGCGCGCCATCGTTGGAGACAGCGGCCGCAAACTTGCTGGCGCCGGCATCCGCACGTGCGGCCACACCGGTAGACGCATCGGTGGACCGCTTGCTGCGGGTACCGACGGCCGCCGCGCTGGCATCAGCCCCGGTCGTGATCCGGAACTGGCCGCCGCTGGCCGGCTGCACGGTTGCCGACGGCGCCAGCTGGAAGCGCGCGCCGCCCACATTGAACGAACGGCCGGTGGCCTCCGCCTTCAACTGCTGCGTGTCTACGGTCGACAAGGTCTTCGCCGGAGGTGTCTGGCCCGAACTCTGTGCCCAGGCGGTGGTGGTCATCGCCGCGAGGGCGAGGGTGCTCAACAGAATGGTCGTCTTCATCATCAGTGCCCCAGAACGCGGATCTTGAAGAATTCGAGGTTGCCACGCGATGCAGCGTTCGCGGCCTGCCCCAGGTCGGTGACTTCCAGCGTCCAGGTGCCCGTGGCGTTCTCATCCAGGAAGGCATTGCTGGACAGCAGGTCCCAGTTGGTGAAGTTGCGCTGGACACCATTGAGGCCAGAGCCGATCGCGGTGAATGCCGGCTGCACCACGCTGCGCGTGCCACTGGGCGAGACCAGCACGAACTGCAGCTGGCGGGTGTTGCTGTGATTGACCCGGAAGCCGAGCTGCACGCTTTCGATGTTGCGCGCGCCATTGGCCAGCTGGAAGGTCAGGCGAGCAGCAGCGGCCGAGGTATTGCCGATGGCTACGGTGCGCGTCGTGTTGCGCCAGCCGCTGTCCACCAATGCACCCAGCGACTGGAAGTTCTCGGCGACCTCTACTGCACGGGCGGCGTTGACCACGCCGAAGCCGTACCAGTTGCTGTAGGCGCGGCCGGCGGCATTCACCGTCCAACCCGGCACCAGCACGCGGCCATCGGAGTGCGTGACCGCCGCCCGGTTCGGGTCATTGCGGGTGGCCGTGGTGGCCAGGATGTACTTCACATCGCGGTAGGACAGGTTTGGATTGGTTTCCAGCAGCAGTGCCGCCACGCCCGACACCATCGGCGTGGCCGCCGAGGTACCGTTCATCTTGCCGGTGTAGTTGCAGGTGCTGTCGATGGCGGACTGATCGCCGTCCAATGTGTTGCGCAGGCTCGTATTCTTGTTGCTGCCCTGCGCGCAGCCGGTGACGTCGGTGGTGAGGATGGCCGGATCGTAGCGGATCGCCAGCTGCCCCGGCACGACCTGCCGCTGCCAGCCATTCTCGCCGCCGAAGCCGGACACCCACAGCGCCGAGCCGGTGGACGAGTAGGACGAGCGCACGCCATCGGCGCGCACGGCGGCAACAGTGATCACGTTGAACAGGTTGTTGCGCGGATCGCGGCCGGCCGGAATGCAGCCCGTGTTGCGGTTCTTGGTGTCTGCCGAGCAGATGTCGGTGCCATCCGAGCGTGCGCCGTTGTTGTGGTTGTTGCCGGCGGCTTTCACGTAGATGCCACCGCGCCCGCCACGGGTGCCGGACATGGCCTGCTCATAGGCGGTGATGTCGTTCTGGCTGTAGGCCAACGGCAGGTTGGGGTTGCCCGGGCTGGAGCCCCAGCTGTTGTTGAAGACCCCCACGTCGGCCACTTCGGCGCCGTCCCACCACGAGTACTCGATGTTGGAATTCGAGTTGCCCTGGGCATTGGATGCCAGGAAATTGAAGCCCTTGAGTGTGGCGGCTGAGGCCACTCCGCGCACGCCCAGGTTGTTGGCGCCCACCGCACCGGCGATACCGCCGACCATGGTGCCGTGATTGTCGCGGTCCGGATTGGACGGTGAGGGATTGTTGCTCTGGTTGGCGAAGTTCTTGCCCGCGACCGCCGCGACGTTGGCGGCCAGGTCCGGGTGGGCGATCTGCAGGCCGTCATCGACGATGGCGATGGTGACGCCCTGGCCACGGATGCCATTGCGGAACAGGCCATCCACGTTGAGATCGTTGCCGGCCACCGGCAGCGTATCGCCCAGTACGGCCTGCCCGGTGTTGAGCAGATGCCACTGACGCCCGGCCAGCGGATCGGCCTGCTGGGCCTGGGCGGTGACGGCCAGGCTGCCCAGCACCAGGGCAGTGGCAAGGGCCAGGCGCGCGGAGCGTGGTGGCGCGGAGCGTTGCGTGTGTCGCTTCATACACGAATCCTTCTGTTGTGAATCGGCATGGCAGGACGGCGGGGCGGAACTGCCCCATCGCAACGAGCCAAACGCGACACAACGAACAACCCCCTACCTCTTCACACACCCAATCTGCAGATGTGCCGATTGCGTCACAAACGCTTATGCCGCGGGGTAATGACGACTGCGCATTCCTGTAGAGCCGAGCCCATGCTCGGCTGATCGGACGGTCCCGTGTGTAAAGCAGCCGAGCATGGGCTCGGCTCTACACAAGCGGTGTCATCGCGCGCCCTCACATCTGGCTGTGCTACTACAGCCCGTGCACCCTTCCGCGTCGGAGCACGATGATGGTCAATCCGCTCGCCCAAGCCCACCGCGGCCTCGGCACCACGCTGTTCAGCCTGTTGAACCCGATACCCTTCGGCTTCTTCGTCGGTGTATTGATCTTCGACGCGATCTATCTCAACAGCGCCGAGGTGATGTGGGGCAAGGCCGCTGCCTGGCTGATCACCTTCGGCCTGCTGATCGCCATCATTCCGCGCCTGATCAACCTGTTCGCGGTCTGGCGCCGCAGCGGTACCGCCACCCGTATCGACCGCATCGACTTCTTCCTCAACCTGGTCGCGGTGGTGCTGGCCATCTGGAACGCGTTCGTGCACAGCCGCGATGCGTATGCCGCTGCCGTGCCGGGTACGATCCTGTCGGCGCTGACCGTGGCCCTGATCGCCCTGGGTCTGATCCTGCTGTCACTGCAGCCGCCGGTGCTGCAGGGAGGTCGTCATGGCTAAGCACATCCTGCCCACCGTCGCCGCGCTGGCACTGGCCGTCACTCTGTCGGCCTGCGCGGGCAAGGCCGAATATCACCCCACCGACCAGTCCGGCGCAAAGCCACCGCTGCCGGCACCGAAGAACTTCCTGATGCCGCCAATGCAGGTGCCACGCGGCGTGGGCTGGGCCGATGGCCAGTCACCCACGGTGGCCGAAGGCCTGAAGATCGAGCGCATCGCCGCCAACCTGCAGCATCCGCGGCGCCTGCTGACCCTGCCCAACGGCGATGTGCTGGTGGTGGAAGGCAACGGCCCCGGCGAAGAACCGGTCACCACGCCCAAGCAGTGGATTGCCGGCAAGGTGAAGGCGCGCTCGGGCAAGGCCGGCAAGGGCGGCAACCGGGTCACCCTGCTGCGCCGCTCGCCGGGAACGAACACCTGGACCCAGCACGTCTACATCGAAGGCCTGCACTCGCCGTTCGGCATCCAGCTGATCGGTGACACGCTGTACGTGGCCAACACCGGCAACATCATGCAGTACCACTACGTGCCCGGCGAAACCCGCATGTCCGACAAGGGCCGCGAGTTCACCGACCTGCCCAGCACCATCAACCACCACTGGACCAAGGAACTGCTGGCCAGCCGCGATGGCCGCAAGCTGTACGTGGGCGTGGGTTCCAACAGCAACATCACCGAGAATGGCCTGGCCGTCGAATACCGCCGCGCGGTGGTGCTGGAAGTGGACGTGGCCACCCGTGGCAGCCGCATCTTCGCCTCGGGCATCCGCAACCCGACCGGCCTGGACTGGGAGCCGAGCACCGGAAAGTTGTGGGCTGTTGCGAACGAACGCGATGAGATCGGTGCCGACCTGGTGCCGGATTACCTGACCTCGGTGAAAGAAGATGGTTTCTACGGTTGGCCCTACAGTTACTACGGTCAGCACGTGGACGAGCGCGTGCAGCCGCAGCGGCCGGACCTGGTGGCCAAGGCGATCGTGCCGGACTACGCGATCGGCTCGCACGTGGCGCCGCTGGGCCTGCTGTTCTACACCGGCCAGGCACTGCCGGCGCAGTACCACGGCGGTGCCTTCATCGGCGAACACGGCAGCTGGGACCGTTCGCCGCTGAGCGGGTACGAAGTGGTGTACGTACCGTTCAAGGACGGCAAGCCGACCGGGCGGCCACAGACTGTGGTCAGTGGCTTCGCCTCGAAGGACGAGAAGACGCTGATGGGTGCGCCGGTGGGGATGGCCATGGATGCAGAGGGCGCGCTGCTGGTGGCCGACGACGTGGGCGACGTGGTGTGGCGGGTGTCGGCCAAGTAGTTCTGTAGAGCCGAGCCCATGCTCGGCTGCTCTTCGTTCGGTGCACGGAAACCCGCGCGGTGCGCGCGTAAGCCGAGCATGGGCTCGGCTCTACAGTTCCGCAGTACTGCTGCGGAACCCGCTGAACACCGACTCGGCAGCAAACCCGACGCCGCCCAGCAGCACGCCGAAATACACCACCGTGGCCACCACGAAGCCGTAACCGGCCGCCACCGCCGCGCCATCGCGCTGGATGAAGCCGATTGCAAAGGACATCAGCGCCAGCGCCGGCAGCGTGTTGCTGAAAGGAATCGGTCCGGCGGGCGCCATCAGCAGCAGGGTCGCGAACACCAGCATCAGGTTGTTCAGGCGCATCATCTTCTTCGAGCGCACCATCACCGCCAGCCGCATCGGCCGCGACAGCCGCTCCATGCGGTGCACCCACTTCAGCGCACGGCCCAGGTTGGCTTTCAGCTTGTCGGTGGCGATCTCGCGGCGCGCCAGCTTCTGCGGCACCCACAGCGGGCGGTTGCGCACCCGGCTCAGGCCGATCAGCAGGATCGAGGCGCCGAACACGGTGCTCAGCCCCGGAATCGACACCGGAATGATGAAGATGGCCGAGAGCAGGATCACGATCAGCAGCAGGCCTTCATCGCCCAGCGCACTGAGCAGGGTGCCGACGCTGACCTGTTCGCCGGGCAGCTCGTCGATCATCTGCTCGATCTGCTGGGCCAGAGGCGCACTGTCGTTGGTTTCGGGGGCACGGTAGGTCATGCGTCGCAAGGTTCTCCAGGGAAGGGCGGTCAGCGGGCCGTCCTGCGGTGGGGGGACGCACAGGCCCCTGCAGTATCCCGGCCAACGTGGGCAAAGAGGTGAACCGGGCATGAGGCAGTAAACTGGTGTGCCCCGCACGAGTTGAACGCAATGGACATGGGCCGCAGGCAATCGACCATCGAACTGGTCGCCATTGATATGGATGGCACCCTGCTGGACCCCACCCACACGCTCACCGGGCGGGCCAAGCAGGCCATCGCACAGGCGCGCGCGCTGGGGGTGCACATCGTGCTGACCAGTGGGCGCCCGGTTCCGGGCCTGGCACCGTTCCTGCACGAGCTGGGCATCACCGGCGACGACGACTACTGCATCGCCTGCAACGGCGGCCTGGTGCAGCGCATCGGCACGCGCGAAACCGTGGTCGAGTATCCGCTCAGCTTCGACGACTTCCTGTTCTGCGAGCAGGTGGCCCGCGACCTGGGCGTGCACTTCCAGGCGCTGGACAGCCAGCGCATGTACACGCCCAACCAGGACATCAGCTACTACACCGTGGCCGATTCGCATCTCTCGCGGATGCCGCTGTCCTATCGCCGCGTGGAAGACATGGACCCGTCGATGTCCTTCATCAAGCTGATGATGATCGACGCGCCCGACGTGCTGGATACCGCCATCGCGCGCCTGCCCAGCGAACTGACCGAGCGCTTCGCGGTACTGAAGAGCGCACCGTTCTTCCTGGAAGTGTTCGACCGCCGCGCCGGGAAGGGACCGAGCCTGCAGAAGCTGGCCGCGCACCTGGGCATCGACCGCGCCAACGTGATGGCCATCGGCGACCAGGAAAACGACCTGACCATGCTGCAGTACGCCGGTACCAGCGTGGCGATGGGCAATGCCATTGATGCTGTGAAGGCGGTGGCGCGGTTTGAAACCACCAGCAATGCCGATGAAGGCGTGGCGCGCGCGATCGAGCGCTTCGTCCTGCAGTAACCGCGCGGTCAGCTGTCGAGGTAGCTGCCAACCTCATCCGCCCCGGTGGGTGCCAACCTTGGTTGGCACACGCAGACGGCAAGCGCCGACCAAGGTCGGCCCCGACCACGCCGGGGCTATACCCACGTATAACCCACCCATCCCTATCGCCATTCGTGCTGTACCACCGCGCAATGGCGAATGCGGCAGCGCGATGCAAGAATTTCGCACGTCGAAATCACGCCATCGAATTCTGAGGCAGAGGATCGTCCTCCTCTGCCACTGACCGGCGCGCACTGCGCCGTCACCCTCAACGCAATCGCATCGCCAGCCAGGGCGCCGACACCGGCGCTGCAACGCGCTGGGCGTGCGCCTGCGCCGCTCTCTCCCTGCACCCTGGATCTGCCCATGAACACCCCACCCACGACGCGCCTCGCCCTGGCCATCATCGCGGCCATCACCGCACCTGCGTACGCCGCAGAAACGCACGACGCCGCGCTCGACACGCCCACCACGCTCAATGCCCTGCAGGTCATCGCAACGCCGCGCGGTGCGGCCGTGGCACCGACCCAGGTGGTCGGTCCCAACCGCTACATCATCAAGGCCGAAGACCTCGACGCGATGGTCACCGGCAACAACGGCCTGGCCATGCTGAAGCAGGTACCGGGCGCCAGCTACACCGCCACCGACGGACTGGGCCTGGATATCTCCGCCACCAGCCTGTTCGTGCGCGGCTTCCGCATGAATGAAATGGGCATCACCTTCGAAGGCGTGCCGCTGAACGACAACGGCTTCCTCTCGCTCACCGGCACCAGCGTGGTGAACGTGGGCGTGCCCGATGGTATCGGCGCGATCACGGTCAGCCCTGGCGGCGCACCGGTCAGCGTGTTCTCCAGCAGCGTCAACGGCGGCAGCCTGGAATACCGCCTGCGCGAGCTGCAGGACACGCCCAGCCTGCGCGTGAAGCAGGGCGTGGGCAGCAACAACACGCTGGTCACCACCGTGTCCGGGCAGAGCGGCCAGCTCGGTGAGCATGGCCCGAAAGTGCTGGTCGACCTGCAGCGCGTGTCCGCCGACAAGTACCAGGGCGAGGGCACGCAGAACTTCCTGCGCGGCGACCTGAAGCTGCAGCAGGACGTCGCCTGGGGCGATGTCACCGTGTTCCTGTCCGACAGCAAGGCCAAGGTCTGGGGCTACAACAACATCTCCTTCGACATGATCCGCAAGCTGGGCTGGAAGGCCGACATCTTCTATCCCGATTATGCGTGGGCGTGGTACGTGGCCTCGCCGGAAAACGCGGACAAATCCTGCGGCGCCTACACCTGCGGTGAGCTGTCCGAACTGATTCCGTACGACACCGGCCAGACCACCCGCGACCGCGTGTCATCGATCAACCATCGCTTCCAGATCACCCCGGCGCTGAGTGGCAACGTGCAGCTGTACAACGCCAACAGCCACACCCAGGCCACGCTGACGGACCCGACCGTACCGTCGCCCAACGGCGCACCGTTCTCCGAACAGGTACAGACGCCGCGCCTCAACCGCCTGGGCGGCATGGTCAACCTGCAGTTCGAGGCCGGCGCGCACACCTTCACTGCCGGTTTCTGGCAGGAGAAGAGCAAGGCCGCAGCCAAGACCGAGTGGTACCAGCAGCCACTGCTGGGCGAGGGCCCGCCGCTGAAGGCCACCGGCCCGTTCGACGTGTACGGCCCCGCGTTCAAGACCGACAACGCATCGAGCTGGGTGACCCGCTCGCGCCAGTTCTACCTGCAGGACGACATCGTGCTGAACGACACGCTGAAGCTGGGTGTCGGCTTCAAGGCCGTGGACTTCCGCACCCGCGGTGGCGGCCTGGGTGATGCCAAGGACCGGCCGGTGAACGGCACGCTGCGCGCGAAGAGCAACTTCCTGCCGCACGTCTCGCTGTTCTGGAGCCCGACCGAATCCACCGACGCCTTCATCGACCTGGCCAACACCATGAACGGCTACCGCGTGGCCCAGCGCGGCAACATCGGCTACACCGCCTCGGCATGGACCATCACCGACCAGGAAGAGTTCGACCGCGTGGCCGGCACGCTGCGCCCGGAGAAGAACTGGAACCTCACCGTAGGCGCGTCGCATCGCTTCGACCGGCTGACGATCACCGGCGACGTGTTCTACAACGACATCCGCAACCGCCTGCTGTCGGCCGCCATCGGTACCCAGTTCGCGCAGATCAACACGGTTCGGCTGATGCCGAAGATGCATGTGATCGGTGCCGACCTCGGCATCACCGCCGACCTGACCGACCACCTGCAGTTCTATCAGGGCGTGGCCGTAGCCCGTTCGTACTACGACAGTGATTTCGTGGTGGGCGACACGGTGTACCCGATCAAGGGCAATGCCCAGCCGGGCTACCCGCAGATCTCGCTGGTCAGCGACCTGTCCGCGCACTTCGGTGACTGGCGCTTTGGTGCAACCAGCACCTCGTACCTGCGCCAGCCTTTCACCTACGAGAACGACATCCGCGTGCCGACCTTCTGGCAGGTCAACACCTATGCCGCCTACCGCTTCGGTGCGGACAGCGCGGTGCCCGGCCTGGAGCTGCGGCTGGACGTGAGCAACCTGTTCAACCGCCACAACATCGGCACCGCCACCATCGCCGGCTCGTCGTTCTCTGGGGATTACCAGACCCTGCAGCGCAGCGCGCCACGACAGCTGATGTTCAGTACCTCGATGGCCTTCTGAGGCGGCGAGGGTGGGGTCAGAGCCCTTTGCTGGGCAAAGGGCTCTGACCCCCAAAACCCGCCTACAAACCCGCCTTGCGCAAACAACAGGGGTTTTCTGGCAGCGACGCAAGGTTCCCACAATGTTGCTGGGTCATGCTGTTGGCATGGCTCAGTACAACCCGCGAACTCCGTTGTTCGGCATCCGGGGCCCGGGACGGCCCCGGCAGGCGCCGTCCGTAACGCCTGTGATCGACCTGCAGGCCGAGTACCAGTTCTGGCACGTCTACGAGCGCGTGGTCCGTCCGTTGCCCGGTGGGGGGCTGCGGCTGGCCTGGCTGGTGTGCCAGAAGGTCTACCGGGACCGGTGGCAGCACCCGGACGACAGCGACGAGGCGGCGTTGTCGCGGGTGCTGTTTGGCGGGAACATGACGGCTGACCGGGCGTCGGAGCTGGCGGAGCTGCACGCGCTGGTCAGCCGTCGGGTGGCGTTGCTGGCGAAGCGGGGTGTACTGTTCGGACGCGGCCGCTGAACCGCGAATTTGCCGAGAGTTCCGATGGTTCTTCTTCCTGGGCAGTACCGCATCCTGGCGTATCGCGGATTCCATGACCTGCCGCGAATGATGCTGGTAACCGATAGCGCATCAAAGCGCTGGGTGCTTGACTGTCCGTTCGAGGACGAACGGGATGACTTCGCGCCGGTGTATCGCATTCATGCCGTGGATACTGATATCGCGGGGCCTTCGGAGGTATGGGAGCGTCACACTCTTGGGCTACTGCGCGACATTGGCGCCCTTTCAGTGAATAGCCTGCAGTTTGACGAGACGCGGCGCGCCTCCTTCATCCTGATGTGATCTTTCGTCATACTCCCGGCTTTCCCCGATCCAGCTGCCGATAGCCAATCGCCTCAGCCAGATGCGCCGTCCGGATCACTTCGCAACCCGCCAGATCCGCAATCGTGCGCGCCACGCGCAGAATCCGGTGCATCGCCCGTGCGGAAAGCTGCAGACGTTCAATCGCCTGCTCAAGTAGATCCTGATCGGCCTCGCTCAGCTTCGTGCACGCCCGCAGCGCCGCCGGCGGCAGATGTGCATTGAGCCCGCCACGTGCCTGCTGCCGGGCATGGGCGGCTTCCACCCGTGCACGTACCGCAGCACTGGGCTCACCCAGCGGCGTGCTCTCCCGCAGCTCCACCGCGTCCATTCGCGTTACGCCGATATGCAGATCGATGCGGTCCAGCAGCGGGCCGGACACTCGCGCACGATAGCGGTTGATGCGCTCGTCGCTGCACAGGCAACGGTTGCTGCGGTCACCGGCCCAGCCGCACGGGCAGGGATTCATCGCAGCCACCAGTTGGAACCGCGCGGGGTACTGCACGCTGCGCGCCGCGCGGGCGATGCGGATGTGGCCGGATTCCAGTGGCTCGCGCAGGGTTTCCAGCGCGCTGCGGTTCCATTCTGGGAGCTCATCAAGGAAGAGGACTCCATGGTGGGCCAGTGATATTTCACCGGGGCAGGGCGGGTTGCCCCCACCCACCAGCGCCGCCGCGCTCGCGCTGTGATGGGGCGCTCTAAAGGGCCGCTGCCGCCAACGTCTTGGGTCCAGCCCTTCGCCACTCACCGACGCAATCGCGGCAAGCTGCAGCGCCTCAGTCTCTTCGGTATCCGGCAACAGGCTGGGCAGGCGCGAGGCCAACAGCGTCTTGCCGCAGCCAGGACTGCCGATCAACAGCAGATGGTGCCCACCGGCAGCGGCCACTTCCAACGCGCGCCGTGCATGCGCCTGCCCGCGCACGTCGGCCAGATCGGGCAGTGGCAACGGTGTCGTGTCCACGCGCTCCGCGGGTGGCAACAGGCGCGGATTGCCCAGCCCGGCGCAGCATTCCAGCAGCGTACGCGCCACACGCACATCAGCGTGCTCGGCCAACGCAGCCTCTGCGGCATTCCCTGGCGGCACCACCAGGATGCGCCCGGCTTCAGCGGCCGCGATCGCGGCCGGCAGCGCACCTGCCACCGGCCGCAGTTCGCCGGTCAGGCCAAGCTCACCCAGGAACTCGTATTGCAGCAGTGACTGCGGATCGACCTGGCCACTGGCGGCCAGAATGCCCAGGGCGATGGCCAGGTCGTAACGTCCACCTTCCTTGGGCAGGTCGGCGGGCGCGAGATTCAGAGTGATGCGTCGCTGCGGAAAGTCGAAGCGCGCGCAGAGCAGGGCGGCACGCACGCGCTCGCGTGATTCGCGGACGCTGGTTTCCGCCAAGCCCACGATCTGCGTGACAGGCAGGCCGCCAGAGAGATGCACTTCCACCCGCACCAGTGGGGCGTCGACCCCGGCGCGGGCACGGCTGTGGACCAGCGCCAGGCTCATGTGTGGTTTCCTGCGGAGGGGTGCTTGATGGTGCGACAGGTGGCGTGCCGATCACCATCGGAATACTTCGGCGTGATATCTAGGACTTATCCGGGCAGCCACTACGTGTGGTTCAGTCGTCGGGACGACGTCAGATATGGCGTTCAGCAGACCTCATCAACTCAACAATGTTGTCGAGGAGGGAGATCGGAAGGTTGCGCGATGCCGTCAACATGCGTGCTTCCAATTGCAGGCGCATTCCTTCCGGCTTCCCACCATCGGCGATGGTGTCACCTGAAATCAGCCAAGATACGCTCACGCAAGTGACCCTGCTCAACGCATGCAGATGGTCGATAGACGGCACGAAGCCTAGTTCGCGTTCCCAGTGGCCTACCGTCGCCCGGTTCACGTTCAGGGCTTTGGCGAGATCGGTTTGAGATAGCCCGCTGCCGATACGAGCAGCGCGGATCCGAGCCGACAGTGAATCTGTGCGGAACTCCATGAATACCCCCCTTCCTAGGCCGCCTCGCACAGAACATGCGGGGAAGTGTGTGGGCGTCAAGACAGATCGTCAATTCTGTAGCAGGTCTATCTATGTCGGTTCTCGCACGAATCTCTTCTTGAATGTGCTGAGGACGCTGCCTCTCACAGGTCACGATACGGGGTGGCAGTCGTGTCCTCCCTATCCCTGGCCAAGACATTCGCGACAGTGACGCCCTTCCAGGGCAAGCGCACAAGTGCGAATGCAAGCGCTCAACCCGTGATGGTTGTTCTCTGGACGCAGTGGCAGCTGGGGCGCAACCGCCCACTCGAGGCCGAAGCTGTGTGCGGCACAGCAGCGAGGTTGCAGCCGGATACCGTCAGGTCGTTGAATCAAGTTGAGCCACAACGCTGATCACGTTCGCAGCTCAGAAGATCAAATGCCCACCATTACATGGAGTAAAGAAAAATGACCCAAAGCACTGCTGTGAAGAATCTCTCGCCCCTCGCGCTGATCATTGCGGGTGTTACGGCCGCAGGCGTGGCATCTGCTGCCGCACCGAACAGCACCTTCGTCAATGACATTGCGGCGTCGACGTCTATCCAGGCGGATATGCAGTCCCTGAGCATTAGTGAGTTCACAGACGAAAAATCTGTGCTTCTCGCAGATGGGCACCATCACTCCGATTCCATCGGGTCGCATCACCATCATGACACGGCGAGCAAGCAGATGGTATTTGCTTCGCGCAGTTCCGCCGATTCCCGATTCGACGTCTGAAGGGAGAGGGGCGGGGATCTCTCCGCCCCTTGCACGTAGATCACTGTCATGCAGAGCCTATAGAGGCCGGAGGTGCCTTTCGATCTTTGGCCTCAAGTTGGATTTGAAGGGTGGATAAGAGCGGCCAGGAGCAAGTAGCGAGGACGGCGATGACTGCATGGAGGAGAAAGATGAATTCGATGACCCAGGCGCAACGGCCTGATGTAAGAAGCCCGATCTGCCTGATGGAGATCGCAGACACGTCAGAATGCATGGAGTCGGTCGTCGAGGGCATCCTGTGGTCAAGACTCCGCAGGATGAGAGCGCGACTTCAGGAAGTGCTTGCTGACCAGAAATACGGAGTCATGACTCGTGCCATGCACCAGATTTACCAGTCACTCGGGCCCGATCGCCAAGCCCGTGTGCTGCTCAGTTCCGAATTCTGCGAGCAATATCTGTGCCTGGAGTCTGCGCGGAAGGGCAGGGTGGAGTCAGGAGCCGACGAGCAGGAGAGGGCAGAGGAACAGGCCCGCGCGCTTGGCGCGCTGCACGATATCATCGCTCGGGAGAAGTCGATCGCCGAGCTGGCACAGGGACGGACCGACAGGTACTTGAGAGAGGCACGGAAGTGGCAGCTCTACAGTCCGGTTGGAGACTGCGTTGCGGAAAAGGATGCCACGGGCGTGTGGACCCTTCGGCAGTTGCCGAAGCTGGGTGACTGTATCGCGCTCGATCTTGAGAGCCCACCGGCGCGGCACCATGAGCCACGCTCTGGAGTGCTGAGCCAACCGTGCCTACCGCTGACCGATGCGGAGCGCGAGCATGTCTCGCGAAAGCTGGCAGAGGCGCTGGCAGCGATCGACCGGTCAGAACCCATGTACGGCCTTCTCATCCGCAACTTCGTCCGGCGGATCACCGTGCGCAAGTCGGCAGAGGTTACGTCCGATGAAGCCGGCCGCTACGGCTCCGAGCATGTGCCGAGGCAGCCAGGTTCCATTCGACTGCTGAACACGCATAACCCGGAACTTCTGGTTGAGGCGTGCATGGAAAGCATCATGCATGAAAGCACCCACAACTATCTGGCCGCATGGGAGCTTGCCAACGGGTTCTTCGTTGCCAATGACTACCGGCACCGTGTCGTGTCTCCGTGGTCCGGCAATCCCATTCCCGACTCCTCCTATATCCACGCGGTCTTCGTCTACTACGTGTGTCACCGCCTGCTCAAGCGTCATCTCGAGATTTCTCCGGACCTGGGTGAAGCCGCCAAGCGCCACGTCCAGCGCAGATTGGCCGTCTGCGCCGCCGGCTTCCTGATCGAGCAGAATCTCAGCGGTCGGTTGATGAGCAAGGATGCCATCCATGGTGAGGTCGGGCAGATGATTGATCAGATGCAGGCAGAGATGAAGCGAGAGTATCGCTATGGGGAGTGGCAGCAATGAGCAGAACAGTCGTCATCCATGCGGATCACTTTGACCCGGTTGCGCTGCGGGCGCTGGCTACGGGTGTCCCTGCCGTGCACATTGATGAGCTGGTACCGGTAATGAAGGATCAGCCCTGGCCCGAGGTTCTCCGCTTGAGCCCCGGTGCGCATCTTGAGAGTCTGTTCCGCGGGGCCAACGTGGTAAACCGGGTCTTCTCTCTGGAAGGAACGCAGATCGAACGGTTTCTGGCCGAGCACGGAGTGGACACCCGCTGGTTCCATATCCGCCTGCAGCCGCTTCTGGCGCTGGGGGTGAGCCTCTGTCACGACACCGGCACGCGCGGTGTATCCCGATGTTTGGCCCCGCTGAACGTGCAGTGGCTTGAAATCGAACGCGCTCTTCCAGAGGCGAATACGCCTGACTTCGCCTACAGTTTTGGGTACGAAGAACCAGACTTGTCCCGTATCGAAGACCCCATGCAGAAGTCGGTCTGGTCGCTTTTTGACTGGCGGGAGGAACGACAGCTTGATGATGAAGAGCGCCGCAGGCATCAGTTCCACGTGTCCAGGCCAAAGGGCATACCTGTGATCGCCTGGTTCCTTGGGCGGGACTACAACGGAATCTGTTTTCCCCGTGCAAGCGTTGGGGTCGATGATGTTGTGTGTGGGCAGCTGACGCGAGCAGCTGCACAGGCCTTCCGTTCCGAAGCGGGAGAGATGCTCCTGTACGTGACGGATCAAGCAGTCACCTTCCATGCATTCTCGCCCTACCTTCGTTCCGTCGCCGCCGATACCGCTGTGCAGACTGCAATGGATGCGTGGTTGCTTGCCGGCAACGCCGGAGGTGCGAATGCTGCTTGAGAAGCTGAGCTCGCTGCGCGAGTCGATGGGCTGGGCCTACGGAAGCGAGGACCTGTGCGTACTGTTGTACAGCCTGGTCAAGCGGACGCGCCCGCGCATCGTGGTCGAACTGGGTACCGGGTTTGGCGTCACTGCGGCTTGGATGGCCGGTGCACTACGGGAGAACGGCAGCGGTGTCATTCACACCTATGACAATGGTTCGCACTTCTCCAGTGAGCCAGGCATCAGGTTTGTCGAGGGCCTGCAGGGGCCGCTTGCCGATTCACTGCGGGAGATGGGGCAGGACTATCCCGCTTTCCTGAAGCATGTATTCCAGTGGGCCGGGGTCGAGAATCACGTTGTTGCCAACTGGCAGGAGATCGCCTTTGCCGATATTGCCCAGGCCGCCGCTTTTGACGGCGGAATTGACATGGTCTTTTCCGACTTCAACCACTCCCAGGACAGCATTCAGGCCTTGCTGGCGGCGTTTCTGCCGCGCATGGCGGAAAGCGCCTCAATCTTCATCGACAGTGCCTCCACCCAGCGGCTCAGCTACCTGACCCTGGAAGCGGTTGTGGACTCCCTGAATCAGAACAAGATACCCAGGGCGTTCATCAAGGATCGAAGCGAGAAAGACATCGAAGTTGTCCTCCGGATCATCCAGCGCTCGCGCTTCCGCCTGATGCATCTGCTGGAAGCCTGCGACAGGGTGCAGAACAGCACAGCGTGGATCTCGATTGAGCCGGTCGACGTGATTCCGACTGCAGCCACCTTCCTGCATTAGAGCGACGTATATGTTCGGCTATTACTTTGCGCTGGCCCGCACAAGGCTTCTGGAAACCAAGGGGATGAGCGCCGCGCTGATCCTGGCGCTGGGATTGGGCATCGGCGCAAGCATGACGATGTTGACTGTCGTGCGGACAATGACGTGGGATCCACTACCGGGGCGAAGCGAGCATCTCTATCACCCCTTTATTGACGCACTCCCTGCGTCGTACGACGTCAGGCCTGGCATGGACCCACGCGTGGCCCTCACCTGGGTAGATGCGCAGAACCTGCTTCGGCAGGGCCCCGCCTCCCATCAGACCGCGCTGGCATCTGCTCGTCTATTGGTGGATGCGCAGCGCAGCGTGCAGATCCCATTTTTCGCGCAGGGGCAGTATGTCACTGCAGATGCGTTTGCCATGTTCGGCATCCCTGTGGCGCAGGGCAGGGCCTGGACCCGTGAAGATGATGCTGCCCAGGCCCGGGTCGTCGTGTTGAGTCAGGATCTCGCTGCTCGTTTGGGCGGTGAAGGCCTGGTGGGAACAACGGTTCGGCTTGGGGGGCAAGCATTCACGGTGGTGGGTGTTGCCGATCCGTGGAGCCCGCGCCCCCGGTTCTATACGGACCTTCAGCAGGACGTGTTCAAGGGGCGCGAAGACTTCTTCATCCCGATAGGTGTCGCGGCAGAAATGCAGATGACGGTTTCCAACAACATCTTCTCATGGAGCAGTGACAAACCCCTCAATCGCCTGCAGGACGCCCGCACATCATGGATCCAGTTCTGGGCCGAGTTGCCTGACGCGGCCAGTGTCGAGCAGTACGAGCGCTTCCTGGGCAACTACGCACGTACACAACAGCAGGCGGGAAGGTTTGACAGGACAACCGTGCCGCGCATGGTTTCCTTGAAGGACTTCCTGGTCGAGCATCGCATCATCCCCAACGAGGTGAAGCTGCAGCTGGCGCTCTGCCTGGGCTTCCTGATCGTTTGCCTGCTGAACATGAGTGCCCTGATCTTCGCCCGCTTCATCCGCCGGTCCCATGAGATATCGCTCCGTCGGGCGCTCGGTGCGCGCCGGCAGGACGTCATCTATCAGCTCTGCACTGAAGCACTGATCATCGGTGGCCTGGGCGGGGCGGTAGGATTGATCGTTGCGGAGGCCGGCCTCTCCCTTGTGCGGATGCAGCCGGAAGACTACGCCTCACTGGCCAACATGGATCTGAGCATGGCTGCTCTCACCGTGGGCCTGGCGTGTGTCTCCAGTGTCGTTGCTGCGTTCTTCCCTGCGTTGCGCGCTACCTCAGGCCGTCTGGCCATGCAGATCAAGGCGTCAGAATGAGCATTGCAGAACTCCCCCTTATCGTCCGGGCGCTCACCCGCAACCGCTTCATCGCGTCCATTCTTCTGGTGCAGGTCCTGGTTGCCACCGCGTGTGTGACGAACCTTGCGTTTCTGCTGTCCGAGCGGCTGGGAACCCTCACCTACAAGACGGGCCTGGAAGAGGCGAACCTGGGTATCATCGAGACCGAGTACCTGGGGCCTGCAGCAGCCAACCCTGCAGCCTCGATCAAGACCGACCTGGAGGCCATCCGGCAGCAGCCAGGCGTGGAGCAGGCTATCGCAGCAGAATCGCTTCCCCTTTCCCAGCGCAGCTGGAGGGTGGGATTCACCAACAAGGTGCTTGAAGGGAATGATCTCTCCGGCATCGTCGAGGCAGAGCCGACTGTCTACACGGCATCTTCGCCTGCAGCCAAGGTGCTGGGTCTGACCATTGTTGCCGGCCGAGACCTCTCTGCGGGAGTATTTGTGCCGATGGAGGCCAGCGCCGACTATGCCGGGCTCTACAAGGCGAGCGAGGCCGTTGTCTCCCAGGCACTGGCGGACAAGCTGTTTCCGGAGGGCGGTGCAGTCGGCAAGTTCCTGTATGCCGATGCGCGGCATCCCATCCAAGTGGTCGGCATCGTCAAGACACTTTCCCGGCCTGTACTGAAGACCGATGCAGACAACGACATGTCACTCATCCTGCCGCTGATTCCGGACGGGCCTCGTGTGATGTTCGCCATCCGTGCTGGGGATGGGCGAGTGGCGGACGTGATTGCGTCCAGTGAAGCCGCGTTGTCGCAACGCGATGCGAACCGCACCATCGCCCGCAGCACCTCGTTCCGCGAGCTGCGCGCCGACTACTTCCGCCACGATCAGACCATGGCGATCATGTTCCTGAGTTCCGGGTTGGCGCTGTTGGTGGTAACTGCAACGGGCGTGTACGGACTGGCCAGCTTCTGGGTCCGCAAGCGGTATCGGCAGATCGGTATCCGGCGCGCACTGGGCGCCCGGAAATCCGACATCCTCCGGTACTTCCTGGTGGAGAACCTGATTCTCACCGCCACCGGGTCTGTTGTCGGTACCGCACTGGCCATCGGCCTGAACATGGCCGTGGCCCGCTACTACGAGGTAGCCAGGATCGAAGCGCCGTTCCTCGCGATTGGCGTACTCACGGTGCTTCTGTTGGGGCAGGCCGCAGCATTTGTACCGGCTCGACGAGCAGCCAAAGAAGCCCCGGTAGCGATCCTGCGCAGGGCCTGACGCCGATAGGCCGGTCATCCGGCCAATGCCTCTGCCAGCGCACCGTTCCTTCCATAGCCGGCAGACGGATTGCCAGCCGACACCACGCAAGGTGATGCCGGCTGGCAAGCACAAACCACTTCCCAACAAAACGGCCTTTCGAGTCCCGACCACCGATGCACGGTGGCGCAGTAACGATTACCTGCTGTTGTTCGGAATGCCAACGGGTAGGGGTCAATGCCGCCGCCATTGCGAAGGAACCGGTGCGACGGCCGCTGATGGCTGACGCGTACTTCGCTTCCAAGCGTGAGTGACTTTTTGCCTATTGACCCCGTAGGGCGTCACGCAGAATCTGACTACCGCTGTAGTCACCCGGAGCTGTCCTGCCCGAAGCAGGAAGGTTCTGCGGCGTTTGAACGGATTCCACCCACTGGTGCAGGCCAAAACAAGGATCACTGTACGTGTTACGCCGCAATCGACTTCTTCTGTCTGCGGGTCTGGTCCCGCTTCCGTGGTTCCTGTTCTGGACCAGCGTTGCCGCCGTGTTCGCGCCGGGCTACAACCCGCTTGCACAGCACGCCAGCGAACTGCTGCAGGCACCAACGCTTGCAAGCATCTGCGCCAGGATTGCCCCCATCGGCTGCGGCGTGGGCTTCGTGGCGTTTGCCATCGGGGTATGGCGGGAGTCCGGCCGCCGGATTGCCGTAGGCGCGATCTGCTGGATGATCTTTGGCATCTCCATGCTGACCAACGGTCTCTGGCCCATGGGCCATCCGATGCACGGCTTCTACACCATCGGTATCGCAAACATCATTGCACCGGCGATGTCGCACATCGAACTGAGCGCGTGGTCTGCCAACCGAAGGGCATACGCCGTGACCGCTGTGGTGAGCATCGGGGGCATCGTCTATCTCTGGTTGAACGTGGTGGGCGCGGACCCGGAGGGCTACCGGGGGCTGACCCAGCGCGTGTTCTCGTCGATCAACTCGCTGTGGCCATTCCTGGTTGCGCTGTATCTGCTGCGAAGGGATTCAAGCGCGCTGAAGGTGCAGCCTGCGCATTGATGGATGGGCATGCAGTTGCATGGATGGCTGTTGAGCGCGTGGCTTTGAGATGGGGATGAAGATCTTTCGCCGTCAGCTGATCTACGTTCGAGTGCACCAGGACCACTTCATTGCGCGCGTGGTGGGTGGAGACAGGACCATCCGTCGTCAGTGTCATGCCCTTGGCAATCGCGCGGGCCCGATCAAGGACTTTTCGAGTATCCGGCCCCTGCTCAAGGCGATCTTCTCGGAACTCCTGCCTGGGTTCTCTCTCGTCAAGCCGTGGGGGATTCTGCACTTTGATCCGGTTGAGTACCCGGTCACGAAGGAAGAACTGGCCGGGTTCCAGAAGGCTGCCATGCGAAGTGGTGTGAGCTTCTGTTTTCTCTCCACGTGGGAGCAGCGGCATGAAGACAAGGATCTGTTGGAGATGTTCAAGTAGTGCCGGCCCGATACTTCGTTCCAGGCCAGGCAAATTCGTGGTTGGGTCTGTTCAAGGTACTGCGAGAGTCCGCTCTTGGCCGGGAGCGGACATCGTTCGACGACCTGCTGCGTTGATCCTCCGTCGGCCAAAGCACGTGTCTCTCCTTCCCTCAATTGATGATCTCCCCACTCCCCGAAGCAACAAACGCCTTCAACTGCCGGACGAACTCCGCGTCATACAGCTCCCACTCCACAATCTCCCCCACAATCCGCAACGGCTGCGCACTCCGATACGACCGCGTCGGGTTCCCGGGAAACTTCTTGTTGGTCACATTCGGGTCGTCCTCGAACGGCCCGGTCGGCTCCACCACATACACGCGTGGCCGCCCCTCACCTCTAGCCATCTCCGCAGCCAGCCCGGCGCCCTTGGCAATCGTGGTGAAGTAGATGTGGTTCATCACCACGCTGTCGCGATAGTTGGAGCGGAAGCCCGCACTCAGCAACTCGCCCACCGCCAGATCAGCGCGGGTGCCGTGATAGAACGGCCCGGCGACCTGGTCGCAGGTGTCATGCGAAACGGGTGTCCAATCGGTGTCCTGCGCCATCGCTGCTGCCCCTCTCTGTGCTGCCGGATCGACAGGCCGGCGAGTCTAGGGCGCCCGGTGGGCCTTGCTGCAAGGCCCCATCCGGGAAATAATCTGTAAACGGGAGGCGCACTGCGCCTCTTTTTTCATTCTGCGGTGCCGCGCCCTTCCAGCTCACGCACGGCCGTTTCCAGCGCATCCAGCTTTTCGCGGGTCTTCAGCAGCACGGCGCGCTGCACTTCGAACTCCTCGCGGGTGACCAGGTCCAGCTTGGCCAGACCCGCCTGCAACGCGCTCTTGAAGGTGGCCTGCAGTTCCTCGCGCGATTCGCGCAGGCCCGGCGGCACCAGGTCGCTCAAGCGACGGGCAAGGTCATCCAGTTGGTTCAGGTCGATCATGGGGGTACTCCGTGGTGCGGGCGGGCCGTGCAGGCCACAAGGATACTGCTGGGCCGGTCGCCCGCACAGGCGTGGGCTGTTTCGCACCGGGCGCGTTCAGGCGCTATCCTCCACGCCGGAAGACAGGAGATAGACGATGAAGATGGTCATGGCGGTGATCAAGCCGTTCAAGCTCGACGACGTGCGCGAAGCGCTGGCCGAGCGTGGGGTTACCGGCATCACGGTGACGGAAGTGAAGGGCTTTGGTCGCCAGAAGGGCCATACCGAGCTGTACCGCGGCGCGGAGTATGTGGTCGATTTCCTGCCGAAGGTGAAGCTGGAAGTGGCGGTGACCGATGACCAGGTGGAGGCCGTGGTTGAGGCCATCGTGAAGGCGGCGGGCACCGGCAAGATTGGCGACGGCAAGGTGTTCGTGTACGACCTGGGCAGTGTGGTGCGTATTCGTACCGGTGAGCTGGACGCGGACGCGTTATAACCCGTTCGGCGGGATGTTGTAGAGCCGAGCCTATGCTCGGCTGCATTTCGCGCGATGCAGGAACAGCAGCCGAGCACGGGCCCGGCTCTACAAAGAGCGGTAAAGCGGTCGAGCGAGCTCGCCCCCTACCGGCGCTTGGCCCATTTGTAGAACCGCTTCCAGCCCTGGCGCACGGCAGCGACCCAGCCGGGGTCGGCCACCAGTGCGGCCTGCGCGGCACTCGGGGCCTGGCCGGTCATGCGCTGGCGGATCTTCAGCAGGTTCTTCATGTCGCTGCGGCGCATCTGCCGGCTGAGCGGGTTGCGGCGCAGCCAGCGCGGGGCGCGCCAGGCGGAGGTGAAGTCCAGCAGCACCGGCACGCCGCCGCTGACCACCACGTTGGTGCCATGCAGGTCGTTGTGGGTGATGCCGGCGGCATGCAAACGGCTGAGCGCGTGCTGCAGCTGCTCGAACACTTCATTGCCCACGGCCTGCGCGGTGCTCAGGGTCTGGCCGGGAATGAACTCCATGCCCAGTGCCAGGCCACCCAGGGTGCCAAGCAGCGCGGGGGCATGCTTCCAGCCGCCCAGGCGCTGCAGCATGCGGGCCTCACGGCGCACCATCAGCCGCGCGATCAGTGAAACGGGGGTGCCGCGGTAGCGGGAGTAGTCCTTGATGACCGCCTCGCGCCCGTCCAGGCAGGTGCGATAGACGTCGGGGGCCAGGAAGCGTTCGCCGCGCTTGAGCAGCAGCGGGGTGGCGGCGTCTTCGCCGCAGGAGGAGGGGGGCAGGGCAGGGAGATGCATGTCGGGGTCTCGGTCGACCCGGTGGGTGGCGCAAAGCGTCAAGCGAACCGGTGTTACAGGGAGTTACTAAGTTTTCGTTAATTTTAGTACTCGCCAGTTCGCTATTCCACGATTTGTCGGAGAAATGTCGGGGTCGTGGCTGGAACAGTTCGTCGCACCCGATCGGACAATTCCGTCTCACTTCGTCTTTGGTTCTTTCAGAATCAATAGGTTGAGCGTCGCATCGCTTCGTTCATCCGCGGCCCGCTGAACGTCACGCACGTCCGGCTTGACCCCGACGCACGGCCTGCCGACCATAAGCTGTTAATTCGCGACATCGGCGGCCGCCCCTTCCTGGCACGTCCCCGTTCCCTGCCGCGGTCCCCACCGGTGCTGGCCGCTTGGCCGTGCATCGCCCTGTTTCCCGTTCCGGCTGCGGCTGGAGGAAAGTGTTTTGATCATCAAAATCGTCATTGCAGCGCTGTTCGTCGCCTGCGTGCTGTACATCCACTTCCGTGGCAAGGTGCGCGCGCGCTGGTCGCGCCAGCTGCTGGACCACTCCAGTTTCATGGCCCCGATCAACGTGGTCATGTACATGTTCTCGAAGGTGCCGACCACGCCGTTCCTGGACCCGGCCAAGGAGTTCCCGCAGCTGGAGCCGCTGCGCCAGAACTGGCAGATGATCCGCGACGAGGCGCTGGCGCTGCGCGATGCACAGAAGATCGCGGCCTCCAGCACGTTCAACGATGCCGGCTTCAATTCCTTCTTCCGCCGTGGCTGGAAGCGCTTCTACCTGAAGTGGTATGGCCCGTCGCACCCGTCGGCGAAGGCGATGTGCCCGAAGACCACGGCGTTGCTGGAGTCGCTGCCGGACGTGCGCGCGGCGATGTTCGCGCAGCTGCCGTCGGGCAGCGAACTGCGTCCGCACCGCGATCCGTTCGCCGGTTCGCTGCGCCTGCACCTGGGCCTGGCCACGCCGAACAACGACGGCTGCTACATCGAAGTGGACGGCATCAAGAAGAGCTGGCGAGATGGCGAGTGGATGATGTTCGACGAGACCTACATCCACCACGCGCACAACGAGACGCCCGATGACCGCGTGATCCTGTTCTGCGACATCGCCCGCCCGCTGCGCTTCGGCCTGCCGAGCCTGTTCAATCGTGCGGTGGCGGCCACGCTGCTGGCCGGCGGTGCCTCGCCGAACCTGCCGGGTGACCCGACCGGTGGCGTCAACAAGGCGTTCGGCAGCGTCTACAAGGTGCGCCTGAAGGCCAAGGCACTGCGCGAGCGCAGTGTGGTGGCCTACCAGGTGATCAAGTGGGGCCTGGTGGTGGCGGTGATTGCGGGTATCTGGGCGCTGTGAGCGAACCGCGGCCGGGTCGCGCGCGCGGGATGTTGTAGAGCCGAGCCCATGCTCGGCTGCTTCTGCGCGAAATGCAGCCGAGCATGGCTCGGCTCTACAGAAAGCAAAAACCCGCGCTGTCGCCAGCGCGGGTTTTTGTTTGGATCAACCCTTCAGTGCCGCCTGCACGAACGGCGGGGTCACCAGCACGCCGGTGTGCAGCGCGGCGGTGTAGTACAGGGTGTTGAAGGTCTTGGCGGCCGAGTCGGCCTGGCGGAAGTCGAAGCTGCTGTCGCCCTTGCGCGCCATGGTCACGCTCCACCAGCCGGTGGGGTAGCACGGCTGCGGGAACGGCAGGGTCTTGAACGAACCGAAGCCGGCCTTGCCCATCTCGGTGCGCATTTCGTTGATCAGCTCGAGCTGCATCAGCGGCGACTCGGACTGCTGCACCAGGATGCCGTCGTCCTTCAGGGCCTTGAAGCAGCTCTCGTAGAAGGCCTTGTTGAACAGGCCTTCGCCCGGGCCGACCGGGTCGGTCGAGTCCACGATCACCACGTCCACGCTGCCGGCCGGGCAGTTGGCCATGTAGGCCACGCCGTCGTCGAACAGCAGCTCGGCGCGGGCGTCGTCGTTGGAGTCGCACAGTTCCGGGAAGTGCTTGCGCGCCATCACGGTGACCTGCTCGTCGATATCGCACTGGGTCACGCTCTCCACGCCGGTGTGCTTGAGCACTTCGCGCAGGGTGCCGCAGTCGCCGCCACCGATGATCACCACGCGCTTGGGCGCGGCGTGGGTGAACAGCACCGGGTGGCTGATCATCTCGTGGTAGAAGAAGTTGTCCTTGCTGGTCAGCATGATGGCCCCGTCGATGGTCATCAGGTTGCCCCAGTCGGTGGTCTGGAAGATCTCGATCTTCTGGAACGGCGACTGCACCTCGTCCAGCTTGCCGGTGATGCGGTAGCCGATGGCCGAGCCGGTGCGCTCGAAGTGTTCGATGTACCAGTTGTTGCTGTCAGTCATTGGAAAACAGTCCTGTTCGGAGGGGTGGAGCCGGGCTGGCGGGCGGGGCCGCGTGGCACAGATGCCACATCCGGACGGATCGGCCCGTTCAGGTTGAAACCTGTCACGGGCGCGGGCGCGCATGATAACGAACCTGTGGGCATATAGGCGTTATCATGCCCCCCCTTTTATTGCCAACAAGGCCGACTGAAATGACCGATTGGTCCCTCGACCAAGCCCGCAAGACCTACTCGATCCCGCATTGGGCGGACGGTTACTTCGACGTGGATCAGGCCGGGCACATGGTGGTGAGACCGACCGGGGCGGACGGCCCGGTGGTGTCGCTGCCCAAGGTGGTCGATGCGGCGCGCGCGGCGGGCGCCAAGCTGCCGCTGCTGGTGCGCTTCCCGGACATCCTCGGCCAGCGCCTGGGCAAGCTGCAGGCGGCCTTCGCCCAGGCCCAGCAGGACTGGGAGTACAGCGGCGGCTACACCGCCGTGTACCCGATCAAGGTCAACCAGACCCGCGGCGTGGCCGGCACCCTGGCCAGCCACCACGGCGAGGGCTTCGGCCTGGAAGCGGGCAGCAAGCCCGAGCTGATGGCCGTGCTGGCGCTGTCGCGTCCGGGTGGCCTGATCGTCTGCAATGGCTACAAGGACCGCGAGTACATCCGCCTGGCCCTGATCGGCCGCAAGCTGGGCCTGCAGACCTTCATCGTCATCGAGAAGCCGTCCGAGCTGAAGCTGGTGCTGGAAGAGTCCAAGGCGCTGGACGTGAAGCCGGGCCTGGGCGTGCGCATGCGCCTGGCCTCGCTGGGCGCCGGCAAGTGGCAGAACAGCGGTGGCGACAAGGCCAAGTTCGGCCTGTCGCCGCGCCAGCTGCTGGACCTGTGGAAGTCGCTGCGTGACACCGAGTACGCCGACTGCCTGAACCTGCTGCACTTCCATATGGGCTCGCAGATCTCCAACGTGCGCGACATCGCCAACGGCATGCGCGAAGCCACCCGCTACTTCGTGGAGCTGTCGCGCCTGGGCGCGAAGATCACCCACGTCGACGTGGGTGGTGGCCTGGGCGTGGACTATGAAGGCACCCGTTCGCGCAGCTTCTGCTCGATCAACTACGGCCTGCATTCCTACGCCAGCAACATCGTGCAGCCGCTGGCCAATGCCTGCGAAGAGTTCGGCCTGACCCCGCCGCGCATCGTGACCGAGTGCGGCCGCGCGATGACCGCGCACCACGCGGTGCTGATCGCCAACGTGTCGGAAGTGGAAGAGGCGCAGGAAGGCCGCGTGCCGGACCAGCACGATGACGAGCCGGCGGCGATCCGCCACCTGCGCGAGATCCACGACGAACTGGACGTGCGCCCGGCGGTGGAGCTGTTCCAGGAAGCGCAGCATTTCCATGCCGAAGGCCTGGCCAGCTACGCGCTGGGCCAGATCGACCTGCCGCAGCGTGCGCGCATCGACGATCTGTTCTACGCCATTGCCCACGGTGTGCGTGCGCGCCTGAGCTATGACGAGAAGAGCCATCGCCCGGTGCTGGACGAACTGAACGAGCGCCTGGTCGACAAGTACTTCGTCAACTTCAGCGTGTTCGAATCGATCCCGGACGTGTGGGCGATCGACCAGGTGTTCCCGATCGTGCCGATCGAGCGCCTGGACGAAACCCCGGACCGCCGCGGCATCATCGCCGACATGACCTGCGACTCGGACGGCATGGTGGAAACCTATGTCGAGAACGAGAGCCTGGACAGCTCGCTGCCGCTGCACAAGATGAAGCCGGGTGAGAGCTACCGCATCGGCTTCTTCATGGTCGGCGCCTACCAGGAAATCCTGGGCGACATCCACAACCTGTTCGGCGATACCGACGCGGTGGAAGTGCTGGCCGACGCCGATGGCTACGCCATCACCCAGCAGCGCCGCGGCGACACCACCGACGTGATGCTGGACTACGTGGGCTACCGCCTGGATGAGCTGCGCGCGACCTACGCGCAGCGCGTGGCCGAGGCGCAGCTGTCGCCGGAACGCGCGCAGGAGCTGTCGGAGGCACTGGAAGCCGGCCTGACCGGTTACACCTACCTGTCCGACGAACCTCTGGTCTGATGGACAGCGCCGGGCTTGCCCGGCGCTACCGTTGCGATGAGCGCGCGCGCGATCTTCCACCTGTTCCTGCATGCCGCCGTGCCAGCCCTGCTGGCATGGCTGTTCTGGCGCAAGCGCTTCGCCTCGGCGTGGTTGCTGATGCTGCTGGGCTGGATCATCGATCTGGACCACCTGCTGGCCGACCCGATCTACGCACCGAACCGCTGCAGCATCGGCTTCCACCCACTGCATACGGCCCCGGCCATCGCGGTCTATGCCGGGTTGTGCGTGCCGAAGAAGACCAGGTTGTTCGGCATCGGTTTGATCATCCACATCGTGCTGGACGCGATTGATTGCTGGTGGATGCATCACCGTTGATGCTTGATGCGTGTCGACCAAGGTCGACACCTACCGGGTGCGGGTGAACCGGTAGCGCCGGGCGGCGCCCGGCGAGCGCAGCGGTGCGTCACGCCACGGGCAACCACAACGTCGCGCGCAGGCCCGGCTGCGCATTCTCCAGCGCCACGCGCCCGCCATAACTGGCGGCGATATCGCCCACGATTGCCAAGCCCAGCCCGCTGCTGCCCTCGCGCTCATCCAGCCGCACACCGCGCTGGGTGACCTGTGACAGTGACTCCGCGGCCAAGCCCGGGCCGTCGTCGCGTACTTCGATGCGTAGCTGTCCGTCGCTGATGTCCGCAGTGATGTCTACCTGCTGTCGCGCCCACCGCCCGGCGTTGTCCAGCAGGTTGCCCAGCATCTCTTCCAGATCTGCACTGGCACCGGCGAACTGCAACGCTGGATCGATACCTGCGGCCGTGAACGCAATGCCGCGTTCGCCATGCACGCGTGCCATCAACCGGCATAGCGCCTGCGCGACAGTCGCAACGTCGCTGCGCTGGCGATGGTCTGCGGCCAACCCTGCCGCCAGGTAACGGTCAACACTGGCCTGCATGCGTGCGTTCTGCTCGCGCACGGTGGTCCGCCAGTCCGCGCCGTCGCCGTCAGCCTCGGTGGCCAGCACGCTCAATGGGGTTTTCAATGCATGCGCCAGGTCCTGTGCACTGGTGCGCGCGCGCGCGACCATGCGTTGCTGGTGCTCCAGCAGCGCGTTGAGTTCTTCGCCCAGTGGCGCGACCTCTGCCCCCAGTCCCTGCGTGTCGATGCGTTGCGCGTCGCCGCGCCGCACCCGTTCCAGCTGTGCACCGAGGCGGTGTAGCGGACGCAGGCCGAAGTGCACCTGGCTGGCCAGCACCGCCAGCCACGCTGCGACCAGTACACCCAACGCGATGGCGGTGCGCTGCCGGAATGCGGCAACATCGGCATCCAGAGCGCTGCGGTCGGTGGCGACCACGGCCACGAACGGTTCACTGGCACGTGGCAGGCGCACCTGCTGCACACGTGCGCGCAAGGATTGCTGCAGCGGCCCGGCCAGGTTGCGCGTGGCCGGGCCAGTGACGGTGGTGGGAAGCGTTTCATCCCACAACGAGCGCGACTGCAGCAGCACGCGGCCATCGGCACCGGCGATCTGCCAGTAGGAACCGGAGAACACCCGCTGGAAGCGCGCGTCATTCGGTTGCTGGCGCAGGCGCAGCTGTCCTTCCGGGTTCACTTCGGCCTGCGCCAGCAGGGTCAGCATGTCCTGCTGCAGTTCGTGGTCCAGCCGATCACGCGCGCTGCGCTTGAACAGTTCGCCCAGTAGTGCGCTGGCCAGCAGCGAAACCAGCAGCAGGCCGACGCCGCCAGCCAGCAGCAGGCGCCGCCGCAGCGAGGATTGCCGGCTCACGGTGCGGCCAGCCGCCAGCCCTGGCCGCGCACGGTCTGGATCAGATCGATGCCGAGCTTGCGGCGGACCCGACCCAGCAGCACGTCCAGCGCGTTGGAGTCCGGGTCGTGGCCGCCTTCGAACACCTGCTCGCCCAGACGATCACGGCCGATCACCTGGCCGCTGTGGTGGATGAAGTAACTGAGCAGGCGGAACTCCTGCGGGCTCAGCGCCAGCGGCTGTCCGTCCAGTTCGAAGCGGCCGGCGTTGACGTCCAGCTGCAGCGGCCCGCAGTGCAGTCGCGGGCTGGCATGGCCATGGCTGCGGCGGATCAGGGCGCGCATGCGCAGCACCAGTTCGTCGGCCTGGAACGGTTTGGTCAGGTAGTCGTCGGCACCGGCATCAAAGCCGGCCAGCTTGTCGTGCCAGCGCCCGCGCGCGGTCAGCACCAGCACCGGGAAGCCGCGGCCGTTGCCGCGCCAGCCCTCGATCACGCTCAATCCGTCAAGCCCGGGCAGGCCGAGGTCAACGATGGCCGCCTGCAGGTCCTCGATCTGACCGATCTCCTCGGCCTGGCGGCCATCGGCAACCACATGCACCACGTAGCCGGCCTGCTCCAGCAGGGGCACCAGGCGCTGTGCCAGTGCGGCATCGTCTTCGGCCAACAGGATGCGCATCAGTCGTCGAGCTCCGTCTTCAGCAGCTTTCCGCTGCGCGCATCATAGTCCAGCTCCACCACCACGCCGTCGCCGCGCAGGATCTCCACTTCGTAGACACCATCGTCCAGCTCCACTTCCAGCAGCTGCCCCGGAAAGCGCTTGAGTGCATCGCGCACCACGCTTTCCAATGGCACGTAGCGGCCCTGCTGCACGGCACGGCGCGCGACCTGCTGTGCCGGGTCCTGGACGGGCGCGGCGGCGGTAGGAGCGTTGGCCAGGGCCAGCAGCAAGGGCAGGGTGGAGAGCATCGGGGCGCAGGGAGGGCTGTAGGAACAGGCGTGAGTGTGCCGGGGGTGACTAACAGCTGGCTAACAGTGCCGGCTAAGGCGCTGTTAACCACGGGGTGCATTGTGGCGTTGCCGGGATGGTCCGGCCACGAACACGAACAGGAGAACCCCCATGTTGAAGTCGCTCACCCTCGCCACTGTTGCCCTGCTGACCGTCGCGCCGGCCGTACAGGCCGCGCCGCTGGGCATGGCCCAGGTTGAACAGACCCTGCGCAAGGCCGGCTACACCCAGATCCACGAGATCGAACGCGATGATGGCCTGTGGGAGGCCGACGTGAGCCGCGCCGATGGCCGCTTCAGCGAGGTCTACGTGGACCCGAAGACCGGCGAGATCTTCGACGAGCACAGCGGCCGCGCGCTGCTGACCACCGAGCAGGTGCTGGCACGGGCACAGGCGCATGGCCTGCGCGAGATCCATTCGCTGGAACGCGATGGTGCGACCTGGTCGCTGGAGGCCCGCAATGCACGCAACCAGAAGGTGGACGTGCGCCTGAGCGGTTATGACGGCCGCATCCTGCACAGCGAGCGCGATGGCTGGCTGGATTGACGTTTGCCCATGTAGAGCCGAGCCCATGCTCGGCTTTGCGGCCAACCGTAGCCGAGCATGGGCTCGGCTCTACAGGAGCTGGCTTACCAGCCGTACGGCGGCGGGTAGTCCCAATAGCCCGGGCCGCGGCCGTAATAGCCGCCATACGGACCGAAGAAGCCCGGTCCCTTGCCTTCGCTCACGTGGATGTTGACGTTGACCCCGTGGGTCTTGCCTTCATCGGTGGTGTAGTTCTTGCTCAGGTTCAGCGTGGCGGCGTTGTAGTGGCTGTTGCCACCGTTCTTGGAATAGCCGATGCCGGTGGTGAAGCTGCCGGACACCTTGACCTTGTCGTCGGTGACGTCGGCGATCTTCGCGTCGTCGTGCACGCGCGGGCCGCTCTTGTCGCCGTAGTACGTGCCCGGCGGGTCCTGCTGCAGGGCCGGGTCGTTGAGGTAGCGCATCGGCGCCTGCGGCAGCGTCAGGTCCAGGCCGGCAGCCTGCGGCGCGGTGGCGCCTGCGGCGGACTGGGCCAGCACGGTTCCCGGCAGGGCCAGGCACAGCAGCAGGGTCAGGGGGCGGATCATGACGGCGCTCCAGCGGACAGGTGGCCACGCAACACGCGGCGGTACAGGCCGACGCTAGCAGGGGTTGCTTGAATGATGCCTGTCGGCGCCCGCTTACGGTAGAGCCAGGCCATGCTTGGCTGCAGGCTACAACCGGCCGAACCCGAACAGCCCCTCCAGCGCATGCGTGCGCCGCTCGATCCGGGCCCGCAGCAGCTGCGCGCCGATCATCGAATAGGTGATGCCGTTGCCACCGTAGGCCATGGCGAAGTGCACCCGCGGGCCCCATTGTTCGTGCGGGCCGAAGAACGGCAGGCCATCGGCGGTCTCGGCGAAGGTGCCGGCCCAGGAGAAGGCCGGCACCGGGTCCAGCCGTGGGAACCAGTGCCGCAGCTGCTTCATCAGCTGGTCGGCCTTGCTCTGAACGCGCCGGTCGCGGCGGGCGGGGATGTCGATGGCGTCGTCCAGCCCGCCCACCAGCAGGCGCTGGTCGCCGGTGGCGCGCAGGTACAGGTAGGGGCGGGCGCTTTCCCACACCATCGTGTTGCGCAGCCGGCCGAGCACGTCCGCATCGATGGGATCGGTGATGAAGGCGTAGCTGCTGCGGTTGCGTGCGACCCGTTGCTTGAGCCAGCGCTGGTTGGCATAGCCCATGGCCAGCACCACGTGGCGTGCGCGGATGGTGGCACCGGCTTCGGTACGGGCGGTCACCCCGCGCGCGGTAGCATCGAGGCTGTGCAGTACGGTGCGGTCATGCACATGGGCGCCGCGCCGACGCAGGCGCTGCAGTAGCGCATAGGTCAGCCGATACGGATCAACCCGGGCCGCCTGCCGGGTCAGCAGGGCGCCGCCGGCCTCAACGTCGAAACGTTCCCGCAGTGCCTCCGGGCCCAGCCAGCGGGCATCCAGGCCGATGCCGCGACGGGCATCGCCCTCAGCCATCAGGCGCGGCACGTCGCGGTGGCGGCTGGCCAGATAGAGGCTGTCCATGCGCTGGAAATCCACATCCTTCAGCCCGCGCGCCACGTCGCCCAGGGCCGGAATGGCCTCGGCACACGCACGGTAGGCAAGCGCGGCGGCGTCCTGGCCGTAGCGCTGGGCCAGTTCCAGCAGATGGGTATCGATCTCGTACTGCAGCAGCGCGGTGCTGGCAGCGGTGCTGCCCCAGCCGATGTCGCGCTGCTCGATCACCGCCACGTCGTGGCCATGCCGGGACAGCTCGTCGGCAATCAGTGCACCGGTGATGCCGCCGCCCACCACCAGTACGTCGCAGCGCAGGTCCTGCTGCAGCGGCGGGAAGGCGTGGATCAGGCCGTTGCGAACCGCCCACCACGGGTAGCCACTTTTCAGGTCCATGGTTGTGTGCGGCTCAGGCCGTGGGATGGCCGGTATGCGGGGTCTGGATCAGTTCGGACAGATCGAAGCCCTGCAGGCGCGCGGCCGCCAGATAATGGTCCTGCACGGTGGCGTCCAGACGCGGCTCTCGCGCCAGCAGCCACAGGTACTTGCGATCGGGGCTGCCGACCAGTGACACGCTGTAGTCCGGGGCGACCTGGATCACCCAGTAGTCGCCCTTGGCGAACGGCAGCCAGCGCAGGCCCTTGGGCAGGAAACTGACCTCCAGGCGCGCGCTGTCGTTGTCGATCGCGCAGGCCTCGCCGGTGGCCTCTTCGATCTCGCCGTCCATGCGGCAGCGGTTGGTGACGCCGACGTTGCCGTTGTCGAGCAGGGTGTAGTGCGCCGACACGTCGGTGCAGCCTTCCGGTTCATGGCGCATTGGCAGGCGTGCGATCTCGTACCAGGTGCCCAGGTAGCGGGGCAGCTTGAGGTCGGCAACGGTCTTCAGCGGCGGGTGCTCGGTCATCGGCGGTCGTGGCAGGGGGGGGGCCTCCACGATGCCGATGGCCTTGCCATGGGCGGGTGAAGCCGGGGCGATGGCCGTGTCCAGAACGTTCCGTCGCTGCTGCGGCGTGCCCGTTGTCACCGGTGCGGCGGTATGCTGCCGCCAGCGCCGTGTTTTCCTGATCCAACCGAAGTGGAGGTGCCGATGTACCAGGTGATCCTGTTGAAGAGTGAATCCGCGTTCGCGCGCGAACAGTGGCCGCAGGTCGACGACCTGGTGGACTACGAAGGCGTGGCCTACAGCCTGCGTGCCGGCCCGCGCCAGCCGCTGCCGACCGACCACGACTGGCATCCGGTGGCGGTGTACGCGCCCGATGAGATCACCGAGGAAGAGTTCCAGGACTGGTACGCGCTGCAGCAGCCGACCGTGGAAGAGCTGCGCCTGAAGTACTGATACTGCTGCGCGTCGCCCATCCGCCCTTTACCGCCTGTGCCGTATAGTCGCGCGCAGGCGCGGTGGTCCGCGCGAACCGGTGTGGCTGGCGTGTCTTCTTTCCTGCGATCGATCCGTGCACGGGGCCCCTGGTGGGTCCTGATGCTGTGCACCGCCCTCCTGCTGTCCGCGCCGGTGCTGGCACAGGATGAAGACCCTACGCCAAAGCAGCAGCTGGCGCAGATCGAGTCCAGCCTGAAGGAGATCGATCGCAAGCGTGGCGATGCTGAAGCCATCGAGACGCTGGCGATGCTGTCGGAGAATGCCTCGCAGGTACGGCGTGACGCCGAGGCGCTGGAAAAGGCGCTGCAGCCGCAAAAGGACCGCCTCGACGAACAGCTGGCGCAGCTGGGCACGCCTGCCGAGGGCACCACCGAGCCGCCCGAACTGGCGGCGCAACGGCGCACGATCAACAAGCAGCGCGACGGCCTGGCCGCATCGGTGGCGCAGGCCAAGACCAGTGCCGTGCGTGCGCAGCAGCTGGCGGCGGACATCGAGCAGCAGCGCACCGCACAACGCACCGAAGAACTGGGCCAGAAGGTCGCCTCGCCGTTGTCGCCTGCGTTGTGGAGCAAGGTGGCCGAGCGCCTGCCGATCGATATCGCACGCGTCGCGCCGTTGGCCGAGCAGGGGCGCGATACGTTCGTTGCCGGCGTCCGGGCCAATGGCTGGGGCACGCCGTTGCTGGGCCTGATCGCCGCGCTGGTGATGATGTTCCCGCTGCGGCTGTGGCTGCGCCGCTTGGGGCGGCAGTTCGCCGCGTCCGATCGTGCGCCTGATGGACGCCTGCGCCGTTCCGGCCTGGCCATGTGGTTGTTGCTGGTCGGCACGTTGCTGCCCGGCTATGCCGTGGTGGTGCTGATGGCGGCGCTGAACGCCATCGATGCCATCGCGCCGCGCCTGCAGGTGGTGGCCGACGGCCTGGAGACGGCCACCTTCCGCGCCGCCTTCATCGCTGCACTCAGCGCCTGCATGCTGGTGCCCAAGCGCCCGTCATGGCGGCTGTTGAACCTGGACGACACCGCCGCGCTGAAGCTGCGCAAGTACGCGTGGGGCGCGGCGGCGCTGGCCTGGCTGAGCACGGTGCTGATGGCCCTCGACCAGGCCACGCGCACCAGCGATGTCACCACGGTGGCGCTGGATGGCCTGATTGCCCTGACCTACCTGGGCCTGATCATGGCCATGCTGGTGACCCTGGCACGCCTGCATCGCCGGCAGACCGCCGAGGCCGAGGCCAAGCTGGAGGCACAGGCCGATGGCGTGGGCGCGGCCACGCCGGTGCGCCGCAGCAGCTGGCTGGTATTGGCGCGCGCGGCGGGCAACGCCGCGGTGGTGGCCGCCATCGTCGCGACGTTGCTGGGCTACCTGAACTTCGCCAAGTTCGTGAACCAGCAGCTGATCGGCGGCAGCATCGTGGTGCTGGCAGCGACCCTGCTGTTCAAGTTCGTTGATGACCTGAGCACGTGGATGCTCAACGCGGACAGCAAGGTGGGCCAGACCATCCTGCTCAGCACCGGCCTGAGCGTGTCGCGCCTGGAGCAGGCCGGCGTGCTGCTGTCGGCGGCGCTGCGTACCGTGGTTGTGCTGCTCACGCTGCTTGCCCTGGTGGCGCCGTTCGGCAACATCGGCGCAGTAGTGGATCGATTCACTTCTCTGTTCACGACCGGCTTCGATATCGGTGGTACCAGGCTGGCACCGGCAGGGATCGTGATGGCGGTACTGGCGCTGCTGGCCGGCCTGGCGATCACCCAGCTGGTGCAGCGCTGGCTGACCGACACCTACCTGCCCAAGACCGAACTGGATCTGGGCGCACGCAATTCGGTCAGCACCGTCGCCCGTTACGTCGGCATCATCATCGCGGTGATCTGGGCCCTGAGCGCGATGGGACTGCAGCTGAGCAAGCTGGCACTGCTGGTCAGCGCGCTGTCGGTGGGTATTGGTTTCGGCCTGCAGGTGATCACCCAGAACTTCGTCTCCGGCCTGATCCTGCTGGCCGAGCGCCCGGTGAAGATCGGTGACTGGGTGAAGCTGGGTGATCAGGAAGGCGACATCCGCCGCATCAGCCTGCGTTCGACCGAGATCCAGGTGGGCGACAAGTCGACGCTGATCGTGCCCAACTCCGAGCTGGTCACCAAGACCGTGCGCAACATGACGATGGGCAACAACCAGGGCCGCATCCAGATCCAGTTCGCGGTGCCGCCCAGCACCGATGTCGGCAACCTGCGGCAGGCGCTGCTGGATGCGTACACCGCGCACACCAACGTGCTGAATCAGCCGGCACCGACGGTCTACATCGACAGCATTGCCGGTGGCCAGATCACCATCAACAGCTTCGCGTACGTAGCCAGCCCGCGGCAGGTGTATGCGACCCGCAGCGATCTGTACTTCAGCCTGCTGCAGATCCTGGCCGAGCGGAACATTCCGCTGTCGACCCCGACGGATATCCACATCACCCGCGATCCGCAGGAGTAGGGGTGTTTTGCAGGGCTGCGCCCTGCACCCGCCGAAGCAACGGCCGAAGCAACAGCCGAAGCAACAGCCGAAGCAACAGCCGAAGCAACAGCCGAAGCAACAGCCGAAGCAACAGCCGAAGCAACAGCCGAAGCAACAGCAACGGCAACAGCGTGCATTCCGTGGGATGGCGAGGTGGGTCCGGTTGCGGGAGACGC
>NZ_LLXT01000124.1 GCF_001431625.1 Stenotrophomonas geniculata ATCC 19374 = JCM 13324 | reverse complement strand
ATCTGGTCGATGCATTTCATCGGCATGCTGGCCTTCGACCTGCCGATCCCGGTCGGCTACGACCTCGGCATCACCCTCTACTCGCTGGCCGTGTCGATCGGCGCCTCTGCCTATGCGCTGTGGCTGGTGTCGCGGCCCAGCCTGCCCTGGCGACGGCTGCTGGCCGGCGCCGTGCTGATGGGCCTGGGCATTGCCACGATGCACTACCTCGGCATGGCCGCGATGCGCATGCAGCCGGGCATCGACTATCACCCGGGCTGGTTCGCCGCCTCCATTGCGGTGGCCATCGGCGCCGCCGGTGCTGCGCTGTGGATCGCATTCCGCCTGCGTGCCGAGCAGCGCAACACCATGCGCCTGCGCGCACTGGCCTCGCTGGTGATGGGCCTGGCCATCGTCGGCATGCACTACACCGGCATGGCCGCGGCGCGCTTCCCGGAGGGCAGCATCTGCGGCGCGGTCGGCAGCGGTGGCATCGACACGCGCTGGCTGGCGGTGCTGGTGATCGTCACCACCGTGGCCACGCTGGGTATCGCCCTGGTCGCCTCGCTGTTCGACCGGCAGATGCGCGTGCGCACCGGCCTGCTGGCCGATTCGCTGGCGCATGCCAACAACAAGCTGATCCAGGCCGCCCTGCACGACCCGTTGACCCAGCTGCCCAACCGCATGCTGCTGCAGGACCGCATCGAGCAGGCCATCGAGAAGGCGCGGCGCCGCAACCATGCGGTGGCGGTGATGTTCTGCGACCTGGACGGCTTCAAGGCGGTCAACGATGCCTACGGGCACCAGCTGGGCGACCGCCTGCTGGTGGCGGTGGCGCAGCGTATCGGCGGCCTGCTGCGTCCGCAGGACACCTTCGCCCGCCTCGGCGGCGACGAGTTCGTGATCGTGCTGGCCATCGATATTCCCGACGATGCGGTGGTGGTGGCCGAGCGGATCATCGCGGCGGCTGGCGAACCGTTCCTGCTGGATGCAGCCGAGCTGCAGGTCAGTGCAAGCCTGGGCATCGCCCTGTACCCGGATGACGCCGGCAACGAGCGCGAGCTGATGGCACACGCCGACGCTGCGATGTACCACACCAAGGAAACCGGGCGGAACGGCTATACGTTCTTCACCCCCTCGATGCAGCTCAGCGCCAACCGTCAGCTGCGCCTGCTGCAGGACCTGCGCAAGGCCGTGATGCGCAATGAACTGATCCTGCATTACCAGCCCAAGTTCCCGGCCGCGGGCGCGCCAGCCACCGGCGCCGAGGCGCTGCTGCGCTGGCAGCATCCGGAGCTGGGCCTGCTGGCGCCGGACGTGTTCATCCCCATTGCCGAACGCAGCGGCCTGATCCTGCCGATCGGCGACTGGGTGCTGGACCGCGCCTGTGCGCAGTTGCGTGCGTGGCACGATGCCGGACATGCCGAATGGTCGATGGCAGTGAACCTGTCGCCCTTGCAGTTCTCCTCCCCGGCCCTTCTGGACAGCGTGCGCGGGGTGCTCGAACGGCACCACATCGAGCCGGCGCGGCTGACCCTGGAGATCACCGAGACCACGGCGATGAAGGACGTCGACGCCAGCCTGGCGATCCTCAACGACCTGACCGCGATGGGCGTGCACATTGCCATCGACGACTTCGGCACGGGCTATTCCAGCCTGCTGTACCTGAAACGCATGCCGGCCACCGAACTGAAGATCGACCGCGCGTTCGTGCATGACCTGGAATGCAATGAAGAGGACGCCGCCATCGTCTCGTCGATCATCGCGCTGGGACGCACCCTGCAGCTGCAGGTGGTGGCCGAAGGCGTGGAGACGCAGGCGCAGCGCGAGTACCTGAGCGAACTGGGCTGCGACCAGTTGCAGGGCTACCACCTGGGCCGACCGATGGACGCCGAGGAATTTCTGCGCCGGGTGGGCTGAGCCGATGTGCGGAGCAAGCTCCGCACCCACCTCATCAGTAGATCCACGCCGTGCGTGGATGTTCCTCGCCGCCCCTCCCACGGCAAACAGAAAGGCCGCCCGAGGGCGGCCTTTCTGCGTGGCAACGTCGCGAAGACGTCAGTGCATCATGTGCACGTTCATGTTGTGCATGACCCACAGGGTGCCGACCACGATGATGCCGATCACCACCACGGTGAAGGCCGCAGCGTTGACGTTCCAGCGGCTTTCCGAAGAGCGGTCCAGGTGCAGGAAGAACACCAGGTGGACCAGCATCTGCAGCACCGCGGTGATCGCGATCACCACACCGTTGACGGTGCGCGAGAAATCACCCGACATCACCATCCAGAACGGGATGACGGTCAGCACCACCGCCAGCACGAAGCCGATCAGGTACGACTTCACGGTGCCATGGCTTTCGCCGCCGGTGCCGTGGTCGTGTGCATGGTTGTCATGTGCCATTACAGGGCTCCATTGAGGTAGACGACGGAGAACACACCGATCCAGATCAGGTCCAGGAAGTGCCAGAACAGGCTCAGGCACGCCATGCGGGTCTTGTTGGTCGGGGTCAGGCCGTACTTCTTCAGCTGCACGAACATCACCAGCAGCCACAGCAGGCCGGCGCTGACGTGCAGGCCGTGGGTACCAACCAGGGCGAAGAACGCCGACAGGAAGGCACTGCGGTCCGGACCGTAGCCCTGGTGGATCAGGTGCTGGAACTCCCACACTTCCATGCACATGAAGCCGAAGCCCAGCAGCCAGGTGATGCCCAGCCACAGGTACATCTGGCCCATCTGCTTGCGGTGCATGGCGATCATGCCCAGGCCGAAGGTCAGCGACGAGGTCAGCAGCAGCGCGGTTTCCCATGCCACGAACGGCAGTTCGAACAGGTCCTTCGCGGTGGGGCCACCATCGGTACCGCCCGCCAGCACCACGTAGGTGGCGAACAGCGAGGCGAAGATGAGGCAGTCGCTCATCAGGTACACCCAGAAACCGAAGACGGTATTGCCGCCGGTGTCGTGGTGCTCGTGGTCGTCATGGCCATGGGCCGCCGCGTGCGCGGCGTGCCCGTGGCTCAGGGTCGAGGTATTGGTGCTCATGCCTTCAGCTCCGACTTCACCAGGCCCTGGGCTTCCAGGTGCTTGCGGTGTTCGTTCTCGATGCGTTCCACCTCGGCGGCCGGGACCCAGTAGTCCACGTCCTGGTCGAAGGTGCGGTAGATGAACGTGGCGATCATGCCGACGAAGCCGACGATGGCCAGCCACCAGATGTGCCAGATCATCGCGAAGCCGAACACCAGGCTGAAGGCACCGATGACAACGCCCGTGCCGGTGTTGCGCGGCATGTGGATGTCGGTGTACTTGGCCGGCTTCGGCCAGGCTTCACCACGCTGCTTGCGCTCCCAGAAATCGTCCAGCTCGGTGACTTCCGGCAGCGTGCCGAAGTTGTAGAAGGCCGGCGGCGAAGAGGTTTCCCACTCCAGCGTACGGGCATCCCACGGGTCGCCGGTCAGGTCGACGGTCTTCTTGCGGTCGCGGATCGACACGGCCACCTGGATGATCTGGCACAGGATGCCGGCGCCAACGATGAACGCACCTGCGGCGGCGATCAGCAGCAGCGGCTCGTAGGCCGGGTTGACGGTGCTCTGCAGGCGACGGGTCATGCCCATGAAGCCCAGCACGTACATCGGCATGAAGGTCACGTAGAAGCCGATGAACCAGCACCAGAACGCGCACTTGCCCCAGAACTCGTTGAGGCGGAAGCCGAACATCTTCGGCCACCAGTAGGTGATGCCGGCGAACATGCCGAACACCACGCCGCCGATGATGACGTTGTGGAAGTGGGCAATCAGGAACAGGCTGTTGTGCAGCACGAAGTCGATGGCCGGAATCGCCAGCATCACGCCGGTCATGCCGCCGATGACGAAGGTGACCATGAAGCCGATGGTCCACAGCACCGGGGTGGTGAAGTGCACGCGGCCGCGGAACATGGTGAACAGCCAGTTGAAGATCTTCACGCCGGTCGGGATCGAGATGATCATCGTCGTGATGCCGAAGAAGGCATTGACGTTGGCACCCGAGCCCATGGTGAAGAAGTGGTGCAGCCACACGATGAACGACAGCACGCCGATGCAGGCGGTGGCGTAGACCATGCCCTTGTAGCCGAACAGCGCCTTGCGCGAGAAGGTCGCGATGACTTCGGAGAACACACCGAACGCCGGCAGGACCAGGATGTACACCTCCGGGTGACCCCAGATCCAGATCAGGTTGATGTACAGCATGGCGTTGCCGCCACCGTCATTGGTGAAGAAGTGCGTACCCAGGTAACGGTCCAGGGTCAGCAGCACCAGGGTGATGGTCAGCACCGGGAAGGCGGCGACGATCAGCACGTTGGTCACCAGGGCGGTCCAGGTGAACACCGGCATCTGCATCAGCTTCATGCTGGGGGTACGCATCTTCAGGATGGTGATGAAGAAGTTGATACCGCTCAGCGTGGTACCCAGGCCTGCGACCTGTAGACCCCAGATGTAGTAGTCCATGCCGACGCTTGGACTGTATTCGATGCCCGACAACGGCGGGAACGCCAGCCAGCCGGTGGCGGCGAACTCACCGATCCACAGCGACAGCATGATCAGTACCGCACCGGACACGAACAGCCAGAAGCTGAGCGAGTTGACGAACGGGAACGCGACGTCGCGCGCACCGATCTGCAGCGGCACGGCCAGGTTCATCAGGCCGGTGATCAGCGGCATCGCCACGAAGAAGATCATGATCACGCCGTGGGCGGTGAAGATCTGGTCGTAGTGGTGCGGCGGCAGGTAACCCTCGGACCCGCCGACGGCGAGCGCCTGCTGGGTACGCATCATGATGGCGTCGGAGAAACCGCGCAGCAGCATGACGAAGGCGACGATGAGGTACATCACGCCGATCTTCTTGTGATCCACCGAGGTGAACCACTCCTTCCACAGATAGCCCCACAGCTTGAACTTGGTGATCAGGGCCATGACGCCCAGGCCACCCAGCACCGCGCCGACCAGGGTGGTCAGCACGATTGGATCGTGGGGGATCGACTCAAGAGAGAGTTTTCCCAACATGTTCATTCTCCCGAACCCGCGTGGCCGGCATGGCCCGCGTGTTCGTGTTCGTTGGCATCCAGGTTTTCACCCGATTCCTTGGAATCATGTGCGTCACTGGGGGCATGGCCCTCGTGCGCTTCATGGCTGGCGGCATCGGCAGCGGCGGCACCAGCGTGCGAGTGCTTCATGCCGTAGTGCTTGTTGTCGCCCATGTGCTTGGCGATGACCCAGTCGAACAGGCCTTCTTCGGTCTTGCCGAAGTAGGTGACCGGGTACCACTCGGCGTTGCGTGCTTCACCCAGCGCCTTGAACGAGGTCTTGTCCAGGGTCTGCTCGCCGGCACGGACCTGGTCCAGCCACTGGCGGTATTCGGCATCGGTGACCGAGTAGGCGGTGAAGTGCATCTTGGCGAAGCCCGCGCCGCTGTAGTGCGAGGACATGCCCGGGAATTCACCGGTCTCGTTGGCGATCAGATGGAGCTTGGTCTCCATCGCAGCCATCGAGTAGATCATGCTGCCCAGGTGCGGGATGAAGAAGGCATTCATCACCGAATCGGACGTGATCTTGAAGTTCAGCGGCGTGTTGACCGGGAACTTGATTTCGTTGACGACCGCCACCTTCTCTTCCGGATAGATGAACAGCCACTTCCAGTCCAGCGAGATCGCCTCGATGGTGACCGGCTTGACGTCCGAATCCAGCGGCTTGTACGGGTCCAGTGCGTGCGACGAACGCCAGGTCAGGACCGCCAGCACCAGCACGATCATGCAGGGAATGGACCACACCACCACCTCGATCGCCGTCGAGTGGGACCACTTCGGCTCGTAACGGGCCTTGGTGTTGGAGGCGCGATACTTCCACGCGAAGGTCAGGGTCATGATGATGACCGGGATGACGACCAGCAGCATGAGCACGGTGGCCGTGATCAGCAGGGTCTTCTCATCCTGGCCGATCTGGCCCTTCGGACTGAGGATGGCCACGGCATCGCAGCCGGTGAGCATCACCAGCAACGACAGCAGCAGGCCCGGGCGCAACCAGCGCCCAAGGGTTTTCAACGGAATCATCGGTCGATCCAATTGCGAGGGAATGCCGTTCCCCGTCCTGCCTGTTCCGGCCAAAGCCGGTCCCACCGGTCCGGAAGACAGGCAGGGAGGTGGGGTCGAGTCAGCCTTTCAATTTTAGGCCGTCACCCACCATTTAAGAAAGGCATTGACAATGATCGAGCGCAGGAAAGGCCCGTTTCTGGCTGCGACACGTTGTCGCACCGCACGGGCGCGGCGGGCAGAACACCCGAGGGCGGCATCCTAGCATCGGGTGCTGGCCGGCGGTCCGCCCTCGTTCGGCAAAGTCATCTGAACCTGTTCAGGCGTGCTGACGGGTGCCCGGCATGGGATGCTCGGCGCTGGAGGAAGCCCATGGACAAGATCGACTTCAAGAAGCGCGATCGCGCGTTGTACCAGCCCCCGGTGGGCCGGTTCGTGACGGTGGACGTACCGCCCCTGCCCTACCTGATGGTCGACGGCCACGGGGATCCGAATACGGCCCCCGCGTATGTGCAGGCGGTGCAGTGGCTCTACTCGGTCAGCTATGCACTGAAGTTCGCGCTGAAGGCCAAGGGCCAGGACTACGTGGTGCCACCGCTGGAAGCGCTTTGGACCGCCGAGGATCCGTCGAGCTTTGTGGCACGCCGCAAGGATGAGTGGAGGTGGACGGTGATGATCCGTACGCCGGACGGGATCCGTCCAGAGCAGCTGGAGGCTGCCATCGCCAAGGCGGCGAAAAAACTGGGCGACGCTCCGGCCAGTCTTCGCCATCAGGTGATTGAGGAGGGCCTCTGCCTCCAGACCCTGCATGTAGGCGCCTACGATGACGAGGGCCCGGCCCTGGCCCATCTGCACGACGAACTGATGCCTTCGCTGGGCTACACCTTCGCCGGCCCCCATCACGAGATCTACCTGGGCGACCCGCGCAGGACCGACGCTGCGCGGTTGAAGACCGTGCTGCGGCAGCCGGTGCGCAATGGATTGCCGGCCTGCTGATCATCGGCTCCGCATCAGCATGGCTCCTCCACCATGATAGACAGGTAGCGACCATTCAGAACAGCCAGTACTGTTGCAGGCACGGACGCGATACGGTGAAACGCATCGACGCGGATTTGCCTGTGAGAAAGACGTATTGGCCCCCTGATAAACCACGCCACCGTCATTGCTCAGTTCATATCGCTCAGCGCGCGCGGAAGCTCCCCAGGCCATTTCACAGGAGCTCCGCGTTTCGGCGACGTTGAGGCTTCCCGGCACATCAGGCACCGGGCGCAAGACCAGGGTGAAGGTAACCACAGCGGAGTACCCGCTGCACCCGGCGGCATTACATGCACGGGCACGGTAGCCGTAGCTACCCGCGCCGCGAGCACCCGCAGCGAACTGCGTCTCGGCCGAGTCCAGAACCTGCGTCCACTGCCCTGCTGCAAATTGCTCCTCCAACCGATAGGAACTCGCAGTGGCAACTGCCCCCCAGTAGACCCTGAACCCTTGACCGCTTCCAACGTTTGACGAATCGACGGACAGACTAGGTGCAGACGGCGCCCGCAGCACGGTGACAAGCAGCGCCGATGACAGCGGTCCGCAACCACTGGCATTGCAGGCACGCACGCGATAGCCGTACGCCCCTGTCGAACGTTCGGGAAGCGTTGCGGCGATCGCGCTGGAGTTCTGCACCTGGGCCCAGGCTCTACCCGGCGCCTGCTCCTCCAACGCATAGCTCGCACCATCGAGCACGGCGCTCCAGCCAACCACGACCGGACTGCCATACTGCGTGGAGTTGCCACTCATTACAGGCGCCACGGCAGGGATGCGCAGGACACGAGTGGTCGCGACGGCGGAATAGCTGGAACACCCGGCGTCATTGCAGGCACGGACGCGATAGCCATCCTCACCGCTGGGGCGCCCGGCAACATCCTGCGAAGTCCTGGCGGCGTTCGCGATCTGGGTCCATTCACCTGTACCGGAGCGTTGCTCCAGCGCATAGCGGGCTGCCCCTGCCACTTGGCTCCACGAAACCACATACGCACCGGAGCTGTTGCTGGCCGGCAACGACAATGTCGGCGCGGTCGCCGGCTTGAGAATGACCTGGATGGAAGCGGGAGCCGAGTAAGCCGCACATCCACGCCCGTTGCAACCACGCACGCGGTACTGCACGGAGCCGGCGGGCTGCCCACTGACCGGATGATTCGCGACATTGGCGGAGAGGACGTTCGCCCACGCACCTCCAGTGGATGCCTGCAGCTCATAGCGACTGGCGCCGGCGACTGTGCTCCAGGTCACGACGTAGTTGCCTGAATAGCTCGTGGCCGGCACTGTGACAATGGGAACATCAACCGGCTCAGCCTGAACGTTGATCGCGCCAACACTGCTCCATGCACCACATGCATTCGAGGAGCACGCCCGCACCGAGTATCCATAGACACCGGCCGAACGATTGCTCACTGTCCAGATTCTACCAGCCCCCGAATACACCGTGGTCCAGCTGCCACTGTCTCGCTGCTCACGAAGCTCGTAGCGCACTGCGCGGCCGACTTCCCCCCAGCTTACGCTGAAGCTCCCCGTCTCCGATGAAGGCGGAACCGATAGCGACGGAACGCCTGGTGCAACATGCCCAACGACCTTCGCTACGAGACTGCTACCCAGGTAGACATATTCAGAGATTTCACCCGTCCGCTCATTGTTCTGTCGCCTCAGCAAGCCATCCTCGCCATACAGCGAGAAAATCCGGCGTTCCTCATTCTCGGCAGACGACAAAACTCGTCGCCCGTGTGCGTCATAGCGATAAGACTCAGCCCCGGCCACCTTTCGCAGCCGATTGCCGACATCGAACGTGTGAACAACGCCGTTTCGATTCCTAAGGTTTCCTTGCGGGTCATAGTCCAAGCCAATAATCGTGGAACCACCCCTCGTCTGTACATTGGTCAGCCGATTGGATGCGTCGTACCAGTACTGGTGGTCCCTCACTCCGGCGAGGCTGCTGCTGCGGAGGTTATCCAGTGCGTCATAGGTGTAGCGCATGACACCATTGCCGCCAAACATCGCAGAGGTCGCCTGCTGGAGGCGATCAAGCTGGTCATACTCCATCCGACGATCACGAAGGCTGTCGACGCCATCGAGGATGGTGACGACGTTTCCAGCGCCATCATAAAGATACGAATAGTCGAGCACCCCGTTCCCGTCAACAACCTGCGCCGGCAGCTGGCGGGCGTTCTGCTGCATGCTGTGCACGACGCCATTACCGTAAGTGAATCGACGAATCGCTCCATTGGGGTAATAGCTCACTGCAGTCGCGTAAGAGCCTGCCTGGGTTGCCTGTCCGAGCGCATTTGGGGCAAGGCCAACGAACATCCCGCTCGGATAGGTAATTACGGCCCTGGTACCGTTGCTGTCGTAGCCATACCCCAGCGAAAGGGCGGGCCCGGCCGACTCCTGCAGCGACTCACCGGTAAGAAGGCGACGCTTGTTGTAGGTATACCCGTTCACCGCTACGGCCCCGCCCCCGTCATTCAGAGTGGTCACCTGTGCGGGCTTGCCATCTGCATAATAGAGCCAGTCCTGATCACCATTCCGGTCGGGAAAACGCAGTGTCGCTAGACGGTTCCGCGCATCGTACGTCCGGTCCACGCGGCGCGAAGACGACAAGGCTGCGGCAGCATCACAGGATGCGACGTTGGGCAATGCGAGCCCGGATGCCGTCCACAGCAGATTTCCCACAGGGTCATATCCCATCGCGGTACTGCCAGTTTCCGGTTCAATCGACTTGCACAGTTGCTGGTGGCCGTCGTAGACATAAGTGCGCGTCAGCGCTTCAGTAGAAGACGCGTTCCGCCGTTTGATGGAAAGTGGCTTGCCAAAAACGTCACGGACAATCTCGGAGAACACCCCCCCGGGATGTGCAATGGCGATCGGCTGCGTCTGACTGGGCTGATCAAAGGCCTGGTATGCAGTCGTAGTCACCCGGCCTTTCGGATCAATCACCCTTACCAGTCCGCCAGCAAGATAACTGGTCGTAGTTGTCAGCAAACCAGACTCGCTGTCCTGTGAGACAGATGACACTCGCCCCAGGCCGTCGTACGTCGTCCAAGTGCCCGTGGAGGCATTGGCCGACGCCGACGGATATGACTGGAACTCGAGGCGCCCCTGTAGATCGTAGCTGGCTCTCACGAATCGCTGGGTTTCCGCAGGCGACGCCGCATCAAACTCCTGGGTCAACAGCGGCCGCCAGAATGCATCGTAGTAGACGCGCTTGCGTGCATTTCCGGTCGAAACATCCTGACGCCAATGGCCTGCAGCGACCCCATACTCAGCTGCACTGCTTTTGCTGAAACTGCGAACAGTATCCGCCCATGCGACCGTGTCGCCCGCTGGATAGCGTATGCGCGAGATGCGCCCCATCGAATCATATTCATACCCGGTCGCGGCACCGGTCTCGCCTGTGACCGACGTGACGAAGCCATTGTCATCCACACCACGAACCAGTGTCGTGCCATCTGCGAACTTCAGCGTCTGCGCAACGCCGCGTTTCCAGTCCGCCAGATGGGTGATGTGATTGTTCGCATCGGCAATACTCGAGAGTGAGCCATCTGGGTTGTAGCTGTAGCGCTGCAGAAGACGCCCGTGGCTGTGGAGTTCGATCGGAAGCGCCCGACCATCGTAGATGGTGCGACTAATCACGGACGGCGTATCCGAGTTGGAAACGCGCGCCACCTGACCCAACACCCAAAGGCCAAGGTTGTCGCCGTACTCAGTCACATCCGTACGGGCGTCTCCCTGATTACTGAACCGGGAGACGCTCAGCGGTCGAGCCAGGCTGTCAAAGCTGTTCGTGCGACGGGTGTAGACCACCCCGTCCAGGCGCGTGACGGTTGACAGCTCTGGCTGGATCGCCTCGCGGGGGAAGTTGTCGCCGGTATCCTGCGCGCTGACACCAAAACGCGCGGGATACGGCTGGCCTGCGGGAGAGAGCGCGTAAGTGTTCTCGACAACCTGCAGGATATCGCCGCCCTTGCCACGTTCAATGCGCAAGAGCTTTCCTTCGTCATACTTGAAGCTGTTTCCGTGGGTGTAGCGGGTCCACTCAGCGCCGGGCCCCTCCACCACCGTCGTTGCGCGACCCGCACAGCTGTCACTCCTGCAGATCGGTTCTCCACACACCACTCCACCGGTCAATGGGCATGGCCGATCCATCGTTCCACCCGGGTAAAAAATGGAACTGATTGCGGAACTGTAGCTGTACTTCCAGGTCATCGGAGAAATGGCCGGTCCGCTGATGGACTTCTCGATCAATGTGTACGTCTTGTATGCAATCGCCCACTGGTTGACATCATCACCACTGTTGTTTCCACCTATCCCAGTCGTGAAATTCTTGCAGGATATTGGAACGTTGCTCCGACCATGCTCGCGGATGGCGACAGTAAATGTCCCTACAGCACCGGAAGGATGCTCGATACGCCCAGTTGCCGACTGTGGCCCCACGAGCGGAGTTCCATCTATAAAGCAACTGCGGACTGGCTCATTGGGAATGGGTGGCGTGGCATAGTACGCGGCATTGGAGAGGCCCGAGAAGTCGATCTTCCACTGGCTTCCATCAGGTTGAATGACCGCCGACAGCGAAACCTTGCCGTCGTTCCGATACAGATAGCGCCAGGTCCGGCCATTCGTGGTTGCGGTTTCGATCTGACCTCGTGGGTTATAGGAAAAGCTGATCTGGCGCCCGTCACTGGCGACGATGGATTGCAATCGCGCAGGTGCATTTGCTGCGTTGGCATAGTTGTACGCCACGCTATTGCCGAACCGGTCTTCGACGCGAGTGGCATACAGCACATTGAGCCTACGATCCAGCCGTTTTGCACCATTCAACGGATTCTTGATCTGCGGTTCGACGTACTGGGCCATCCAGTCGAACCAGTAGCGGGTGCCGTCTGGCCCGATCGCCAGGAATCCCTCGCCGGGGCCGTTGCGGATGGCAGACAGGCAGCCAACGAACACCTGATCGTTGGTCATCCAATGGTAAGGCCCCCCCTGGGCAGGTCTGGCCGTTGAACCATTGATCAGCAGCATTTCCCCGCTGGTCACGCCCGGAATGTTCATCGAGTTTCCGGACCACACGTCACTGACATCCATCGACCCGCTGAATGGAATGGACGGCTGCGCCTGGGACACTGTGCTGACACTGCAGCGCGCACCGGGCGACGCTGCGGCATGCCCCATGACCCAATCTGTTGAGAAAACGCCACTGATGCTGGGCAAGTCCAAGTCCCAGTCAGCAAGAAGCGCATCGTTATCGTACTGATAGCGATTCTTCATCACGTACTTGCGCTTCAGGCTCACTGGTAATGCGTGATGACTTTCCAGCGATACGTCAGCCGCCGAGAATGACAAGGCGCCATTTGAAAGACCTACGCTGTCTCCCAGCAAATCGTCCGACAACCTGGCAACGTCCATGCTGCTCTGCAAGCGCTTGTCGAACTCCTCCCAGGGATACTTGCCGGGCTGGGTATCCTGTGCAGCTGCGCCCGGGGCACTGAACATCCCCAGAAAAATCAGCCCGATCAGGCATCGACGGCTTCGCGCGTGCGTCTTCATGGCTTCCATAGCGAGATACCACTCCTTGGGTGCACGGAAGACGCATGCGCCATCCGATCAGGCAAGTGAACTCAACGTGAACCGGATGAATATCATTCACTCAAACTTTGTTCAAGGGCCAAACGCGGCATGTTGCCCCTGAGCCTGCGTAACTGACGTCCACCCCAGGTGCCGCCAACCCCAGGACTAGGTACGAAGAACCAGTCCGCGAACCTGAGCATCCCTGAGCAGTCATGGACGATCCCGGGGGCACAGCTACGTTTGGCTGGGGAGCAGAGGGATTAGCCCTCTCACGCCGCCAGCTTGGCAACTGCCCTACGCATTGTCGGGCGGCAGACATGACTGAGACGATTGGGCATACCCAGTGAAGGAGTCAGCCCACCTCTTCAATCGATACGTAGACGTAGTCATTTGCCGGAAATTGCCACGAACAGGGGGCTACATCTCCCGGCAAAGTCAAGAGCAGTGCACCCGGCACGTCCACCGCAACGACTGAGAGGATACGGTCATCAGAGAAGCGCAGGCGAATACCAGAGTCAACGATCAATCCAGCACCTTGCCAACGAACGACTTCAACACACGTAACGTCAAGTGCTTCCGAAAGCTCTAGATTGACCCACTCACATTCCGATTCAGTCAGAGCACTCGACAAGATCTCAACATTAATGGTTCCAAATTCGTCCCATCCATGAACAACGGTACTAGACGATGTCACTTCAAGAGACACATTGGAATCAAAGCTAAAGACTACTTGCCAAGCCAGGTTCGCCGTGTGCGTAGAGGGAAACCTGCAAGCCAGAAGCCGACGCCCCTGGAGCAGCTGAGCCACTTCAGTCGGCTTCGCACCATTCCACTGTATCGGCAAATAACGCGTGCCGTCCGGAAGTACTTCAATCGTAGTGTAGGGTTTCACGTGGCTTGTCACCATTTGCCGGGATGTCGATACTCTTGCCGCCCGAGCTGTTCGTCTGGCGACCAAAGACGCCATTCTCTCCGATCTGTGCTCCAGGAGGAGCGCTGTCCCCGCGAACCGCGGGCCTTGTTTCTCCGGCGAGAGTCTTGAGGTCTTCGTCGTAGTTCCCGGTGCCACCGAACTCCGGCTTCAGATTGCCACTTGTATGCCGCGTGCCGTTCTTATTCGACCCTGCCAAGGGGCTGCTCTGATCACCTACCAGATCCACTGGCAATGCCGGTGGCTTCGTGCCACTGGGGGCTGCTGTAGAGCCGGACGGATCAGCCGACTCATTTCGTTGAACCGTATCGATCAGGTTTGAAAGCAACCAACCGCCTTAGGCCACCGTTAGAATGACAGGAAGAGCTAGAGCATCGGCTATGGTATTGACCTCACCAGCACACCGCTTTTCATCGCACGTGACGACCCGTCCATCAGGATCGGTGAATTTGTAAGGATTCCCGTTGGCATACCGGTACCGATTGAACTGCTCAACCGGTTTCTGATACGCCGTCACCGGATCCACCGACAGGAACACACCCAACTGCGGGTCCATGTGCCGCTGCCTTAGTTAACCAGCGGGACGGAAATTACCCATAACGGTGCCGCTATCCATAGATTCAGGCCGCCAGCACGTCGACGACCGGAAACGCGAAGAATTTAAGATAGGGGGCTGGCTCAATACTGAAATCAGCCGACTCCACCCTCCAGTCGTTTGGACACCCCAAGAAAATCGCACCTCGGCGACCGTACAATTCATCGCGCAGCAGACGATCAAGGCCATCCACGTCTGCATCAGCAAGAAAGCGTTCAATCAGATGCTTTTCCTGCGCAATAATATTGATCACGAAGTAGACTCTATCCTGAAAGGATTTGCTGAAGTCCGCCTCCACACAGATAGCGTAGAAGTATCGACCACCATCCTCCATGACTTGCTGCAACTCACCGTCGTACCATTCCACAATCAAGTCGATTTTAATTTGTAAACCTCATTGAACTTCTGAGCCACTTTCTCCGTTACTGGCTTGGGAAGTTCCACGGTATGGTGGTTCGGATTGTTTCCGGTTTGAGGTGTATTGAACGCGTTCTTTGCCTCCGCCTGATCGGCAACTCGATGTTTGACTCTACCAGACTTAGCGTTCTCGGCCCGGATGGTCAGCATCTTGGCTTCCCAGTTGATGTCAGCCCAGCTCATCGACAACAACTCACCACGTCTCATACCGGTATTAATGGCTGTAAGAACCACCGAGGTCAGGTGATCGACGTACCCGTCCATCGGCAAATCAGGCAGAACCGCTTGCCGGTACTTGCGTCGGGCCGCATTGGCGTTCGCCCTCCCCTCAACCCCAGCTAGATCGCGCGCGGCGAGCGCAGCCCGGAGCATCGCTTCTTCGTCCGGGGACAGGAACCGAACCACCTTGCGGCTAGCCGCTGATCGTTGACGCATGCCCATCAAAGGATTGGTCTCGATCAACTTCCACTCGACCGCACGGGACAAGGCAGACCGCAGGCAAGCGAAGTCGCGCGCTGCAGTAGCCTTGGTGACGGCATCGGGGCCAGTGACACGCCCGCGCCACCATCGCTCCATCGTGGGCACGTCGATTTCGATGATCTGACGGCGTAACAGCCACGGGAACACTGATCGAATGCGGTCTGGGTATTGACGACCGCCCTTGAGCTCAGCTATCGCCCAAGGCTCAAAATGCTCGTTGAGCAGCGTTTCGAGCGTGCAGCTAGTGGGCTTGGACTTTGCGAGTGACGGCAATCCGGACTGAACGTATTCAGCGACCGCTTGCCGGGCTTGGTCGCGGGCCTGATCAAGTGTCAGATGTTCGACCGAACCTAAAGTACGACGCTTACCGTGCGCCCAGGTGACGATCCAAGCTTTGTGGCCCGAGGGCTGCACTCGCAGGATCAGGCCGCGAACCTGAGCGTCCCTGAGCTCGTAGGGGCGATCTCGGGGTTCTGCTGTGAGAACAATGCGCTTGGTAAGGGCGGATGACATCGGGCGGGAGGTCCGTAAGTGGCGATAAGGCCAATTTAGGACAGGATGCGAGGCGGTGCTTGGATGAGGATCGTCCGCATACATTTCTCCGGACCAACGCTCGCAGAACGCACTTAGCAGGTAGAAATCCTAGATCACTGGGCGGATCTTACCTACGCCCGCAGCACCACCTGCGACACCCTCTTCATCAATCATCGATTCGCGGCGATTTAGGTGGCAAGGGTGGCAAGGGTGGCAACCCAGGAGCGACCAGCGGGAGCTTTGCCTTCCCCTGCTTTACAAAACCTGCAAGCTTCCTGAGTCTTCTGTACTGAGCACTCAGCAGTTTCGCCGTAACGTGGGGATTGTTCGTCCTCCCCTCCAGCCCTGCTATGTCGGAAAAATTCATTACCTTAGCTAGCTGTTCATTTAGCGCCTGCAACTCCTCAACTTCAAGCCGCGTAAGCTGAATACTCTCCACACGCGCCTTTTTCGACCTAGCGCTGATCTTATACAAGACATCTTGAACAGCCGCATAAGCCTTTGCAGTAGCTGCAATAGAACTCGCGATCGCGGCGACAGCGCCCGCAACCTTGACCGCCGGATGAATATGAAGAATTAAATCCAACCAGCCAGGCGAGGCGTATCTAATCTCCTTAATTACCGGCTTCGATCTCGGACTAACTTGACTCTGCAGGACGCTATAGATGTTGACGACAGAGTACCCGCCAGCCCAAGGATAGCTTTCGAGTGCGTAGTTGATCCTATCAGAATCAACCGCCGGAAGATCCGTATCAAAAGCGTATGCAAAGGCATAGACCTGCATATAAGCGTGTGGAAATTCATATAAATCTTTCAAGCTCCAGCGACCATCCATCTCCACTCGGTAGACCCCAGAATCCATTTGTCCAGCCCCTTACCTTGTTAGTGAAATCTAGCGCAAGACACAAGCGACCTCCTTGGAGGGATCACCCACTCGGCGCATCGCCCGCGAACTTCGGCAACAAATACTCAAAAGGGAAAAGAACGCCACAATGATAATTGCTACCAGAGAAGCCCCTTAAAGCCAGCAGCGCTGTCTAGAGCTTTATTCTCCACTAGACCGTCAGATCTAAGGATCACTGAATTAACTCCATCGACTAGATTGAGCAACTCCTTCCAGCCGTTATCCGGCGCCAACTCATATTGACTGTGGGCCAGTGTATCTCTCAACACCTCAACATCCTTTAGAAATCGCTCGCAGGCCGCCTTAGATTCAAAACCCAGCTGATGTCGTATTCCAATGGACTTACTAACCAGAGTCCTTTTGTCACACATCTGCAGGCATTGAATCAAAGATACATCCTGACCCAGCGCCGCGCGCTTTTTCCTAACTTCAACAGCCATGCCCAGCCTGCCCTCAGTCAAGGCCTGCTGCCAGTCGCCGTCGGAGTAAGTGTGAGCGACCCAAAAGCTAAGATGCATCTCCAGCAGCGAGATAAGCCCGAATATGTATACGCGAACAATTGGCTTATTTAAGTCCGCCCATGTAAGGATGGCAGATATGTCACCAGCTGTTCGTACAAACAAGAATGAATCCTTCCCCAGGCATTCAAGAACAAACTGCAATGACACCTCATCATCGATGACCGTCCCAGCTGTTAGGGAATAGAGATGAGCCTGCACTGATCCACTGGACAGCTCTTCAACTCTCACGAAGCCGGTAACCGGACCATCTTCCGCATCTCGGACTCCACAAACGGAAAAATCGAGACGACTCAGTTCATTCTGCACCAGATCTGCGGGCGCTCCGGAAGCACAACATTTCAGGGACTCACAGATATCCCTCGCCATAATCCTCAGGCCCAGCGCGTCGTTGAAATCTGCAAGCCTCGTGCCGTGGCGACGATGTCCAGTCACAGGCGACGTCCACAGTTCATAGCCCATCCAAGCCATCCTTTAGCTCTAATCGAAGTCAGAGTACCAATTGATCAAACCGATCATTCAATATGGTTCTCGATCCATCGTAATGCATCGCCGTCGTTGACTTGACCAGGGTCTCCAAATCCGCATCGTCAAGCACGATCATGTAGCCGCGCCCATCATTTGCGGCATCTCTGCACATAGCATCAATCTTCTTGCGATCACTAACCGCACGGCAAATCAGAATGCCAACTTGCCCTCTGGATTTTGAGAACCGCCCAGACAATTGGTCAAGCTCCGGATTCTTGACATCCTCTGTGTAATTCTTGAACTCAATGAAGACGTAGGGCGCGGTGTAGTGCTTTGAAAGCCAACTGAAGAATCCTGCCGTGGCTGAGTTAGAAAACCGGAGATCGACAATCTTCCGCCCCTGATTGATTGGGGCTTGACGCACAGGGTGTATGAGAGACGGGTAAAGCAAGGCCGAAAGGAGGCCTTCGACAGCTCGCTCATAGTCGTGAGCGCGCGCTCTTCCAGGAGGGACAGCCACCACCTTTTTATAGAGATCGTACAGTTGAACGTTCGGAACGTTCTCAATCTCTGCAAGCGCGCTATTGCTTATCGGAGGTGAAGGATCTGCCGCTTTCGCCTTTTTATACTTGGCGAGGACATCAGGATTGTCCTCCGTCAATTTTGCTACAGCATCTTTGTTTTTGCCATAGTGCCTCATCAAAGCGGTCTTCGTAACCCTTCGCCTCTTACTCTTCAGCACTTCCACCAGACCAGATCCACTGGCCAAGTGTTGTTTCTGTAGTTCCGGCAACAAATAGTGCCGATAGTAGGCCCCAGCGTCGTAAGCACCCGCGAGTCGAACAATCGACTTTGGGACCAACACGAGACTCTCGCCCTTCGGCATCGGAAGCTCTACATGCCTCGCCACCCAGTTTTGCGCTTGCATGTCCCAGCAGGGGCCTGACGAAACATTTGCGACCATAGGAATGCCGTAATATCGGCACATGTCTTGAGTGTACTCAATCAGCGGTTCACGAATTATGTTGCAGACCGCATCAGAGATCATGTCTGCACCCACGCCTTCGATGAGAAGGGCGGTATCTTCCAAGTCAGAGAGCACGCCAGACTTCGCGGCTTTGCTTGTCAGAAGTGACTCCCACACTGAGCCTGCAGATCCCTTGCCGAATGCGTGGCCACGCGACTCACCAGATGAATATCCAAGATGAAAATCATTTCTCTCGTTCAACGAACCAAGTAGCGAAACAGCCCTAGCTTTGTCGCCCTTTTTAACCGCACTGAGAACATTGCTAAAGAAGTTCTGAAGGAGTGCCACGCACTCACTAGACCACGGAGTGTCCATTGCCCGAATTGCCGTGGGCTCCACAAAAACTGGAAGATCTGTATCCAAAGGAACGTCAACGAAATCAAGCTCGGCCTGCTTTCGTTTTAGCTTGTATTTCTGAGATACGCGCATCCTATCCCCCCTGTGCTGGCTTCACTGCCAAGGCGGAACGTACCTCATCAAGGCCTACCTTGCTACTACCATGCGAAGTCGCCGAGATACCGGGGGAGGCTCGATCAGTGAGGCAGTTAGGCGCTTCCATGTAAGTTGGAATGAAGCCAAGTGATCAGGATCAACCCGCTCTAATCGCGTGGACGCGAACCATCCGCAATAGAGAACATGAGCATCGACCAATGATCGGCTTGCAGCGAATCCCTTTCCCATCAATAAGTTCCAACACCCGCGCCAACACAGCCCAAACAAAAAGCCCCGACCAAGGCCGGGGCTTTTCATTGCAACTGGTGCCGGAAACAGGAGTCGAACCTGCGACCTACGCAAAGGTGACTCGCCAACTGAACCTCAACAGCAGTCAACCCGCGCCAAGGCCAAACACGCCATGCAGCAGTCGGCCATACCGGCGCAAATGTCACAGAGCATCTTCAACCACGCTCGCCCAAATTCTATCCACAATTCTGGCCAGAAGCGCAGCTTTCACCGTTCATCCCCAAAGCCCTCCTTGGGTAGGATCCGGAAGCCAACGGGCCTGTCATTTGGGCTTGGCTCTTGCTTCCCCCGATCGGACGAGGAGCGTCTCCCAACCTAACCAACAACGGGTACCAGTTTATGCACCCTCCTCCCAAGGACCTTCAACGATCCTCCCCCGCCATACGCCTTCAATTCCAGGTGCAACAACGATGATCTTGGCAGTGAGATCACCGTCTGATCCTGTAGCGGGCATCCCATCTTCGAGAACCAGTTGCTCTCTTCTCAGATCCTCCAGCGTCCCCGTGAGGTTAAGCCTCAAGAAGCCATCAGAATCTCTATTGTTGAAGTCGACAAATATTCTGAGCTCAGACATCTATGGCCTCTGCAGCCTTTCAACGGCCGGAACCGGATTGGATACTGTAGGGGAAAACAACCGGCTCGCTGCTTCCGGCTCAAGCCCCACAACTGTTGCGTGCGTCGGCGAGACCCCGCCTGTCGAGATGACATCACCTCCCGCAGCCCTTACCTGCCCAACCGTGGAAACACCGACCTGATTGTGAGTTACATTGCTGCACAACTGGCAGAACGACGATCCATTTGCACTCTCTGCGGAGAAACCGAAGGGTCCTGCTGGATGCTGGCCGGTACCCTTTCCAATTCCGGCCGCTGAATTCGCTCCCTGAGCGGAGCCACCTCGAACTACCAATGCACTGTTCGCCAATCGAGCTTCAGCCGTTGCGAGCCCTCCGGCGGCCTGACCAGCGCCCCGCATCCCCTCCGCAACCATTAGTGCGGAACCGAATTTGTAGCCACCTTGCCCAACTTGACTCGCCGGCGCACCAAACAACGGGCCGCCATTTAGCTCCCGCGTTCGGGACATATCTACGGTGCCGTATACGCTCGGGCCAGCATTCCGGCCAATGCTGTAGGCAGCATCACCGACCGCGCGTCCAACTCCTCCCCAGAACTGGCAGAAAGATGTATCACAGCGGCCATCAGGGTCCGTATATCGGTAAGGGTTCCCCGATGCGTATCTGTAGCGGTTGAACATACCAACTGGGTTTGCGTAAGCCGTCACCGGATCCACGGAC
>NZ_LLXT01000123.1 GCF_001431625.1 Stenotrophomonas geniculata ATCC 19374 = JCM 13324 | reverse complement strand
AAACGACGCCTAACTATTTGTTTTTATTGGCGCGCCCGACAGGAATCGAACCTGTAACCGCCGGCTTAGAAGGCCGGTGCTCTATCCAGTTGAGCTACGGGCGCCCGAACCGGAACGGTGTCCAATCCGACGTGATGTGGGATTGGTCGGGGTAGAGGGATTCGAACCCCCGACATCCTGCTCCCAAAGCAGGCGCGCTACCAGACTGCGCTATACCCCGGTCTTGCAATCCCCTCGGGCCATGCCCGGGGAGCTGGTCATTGTCGCCAAGCGCATTGGGAACTGTCAACGCAGGATGTGCAGATCCGGCGCCTGCCACAACGCCGAAAGCAGTCATCGGCTATGCTCACGCCCATCGGCCGGATGGCCGTCCAGACCCTCATTCGCACGGAGAACGCGCATGCGCAGCGGCAACCCGGCTCTTTCCGAGTCCACCTTCCTCGACCTCGCCAGCGGCTCGGTGGTGACCAGCCCCGACCAGGCAATGACCCTCAACGGCACCGTCAACAAGACCGGTTTCCTGCTGCTGTTGACCGTGCTGACGGCCGCTTTCGCCTGGAACCAGACCATCGACGACTACGGTCAGGTTTTGCCCGGTGCCAGGCTGTATGCCATGGGCGGCGCCATCGGCGGCCTGGTGCTGGCGCTGATCACCGTTTTCAAGAAGGAATGGTCGCCGGTCACCGCGCCGATGTACGCGCTGGTGGAAGGCCTGTTCCTCGGCGCCATCTCGGCCGTGTTCAACGCCAAATTCCCGGGCATCGTGTTCCAGGCCGTGCTGCTGACCTTCGGCACTCTGTTCGCGCTGCTGTTCGCGTACCGCAGCGGCCTGATCAAGGCCACCGAGAACTTCAAGATGGGCGTGGTCGCGGCCACTGGCGGCATCGCCCTGCTCTACCTGGCATCGTTCGTGCTCGGCTTCTTCAACATCAACGTGCCGGTGATCCATGACTCCAGCTGGCTGGGCATCGCCTTCAGCCTGTTCGTGGTGGTCGTGGCCGCGCTGAATCTGGTGCTGGACTTCGACTTCATCGAGACCGGTGTCGCCCAGCGTGCACCGAAGTACATGGAGTGGTATGGCGCATTCGGCCTGATGGTGACCCTGGTCTGGCTGTACGTTGAATTCCTGCGCCTGCTGTCGAAAATCCAGCAGCGCTGAGCCGCAACATGCAATAGACGACAAAGGGCGCCCTTCGTGGCGCCCTTTGTCGTTCCTCCCTCAGCGCGCCAGCAGCACCGGCAGCGACGATGCCAGCAACGCGATGCCTGACGCGGTCAGCAGGCCCAGCACGAGCTGCCGGAAGCGCGCCTCGCTGATGCCGATGTAGACCCTTGCACCCAGCAGGGTCGGCACCAGCATGGCCGGTGCCACGATGGCGAAATACGGCAGCATCTGCCGGCTGACCAGGCCGCTGCCGACATAGGTGGCCATGGTCACCGCCAGCATCGCCAGGTTGAAGTTCTGGATGACCGCGCGCTGTTCGTCCTTGCCGAAGCCTCGCAGGGTGCTCCACAACGTCGGCACCGGCCCGGCAAAGCCGCCAATGCCACTGAGCACGCCACCGGCCATGCCAGCGATCGCATCACCGATACGGCCGCCGACGCGCACCGGAGGCAACGAGCGCGCCATCAGCATGACCGGGCACCACAGCGCCAGGAAGCCGCCCAGCAGCGCCTTGAACCAGTCCATGTCCAGCTGCGGCAGCACCATCACGCCCAGCGGAATGCCGGCCAGCCCGCCCAAGACGAAGGGCAGCAACAGGCGCAGGTTGAAGCCACGGCGCACAGTGAACACAGCCACCAGCTGACCGACCAGCGCACCAAACACCGACAGCGTCGCCGCCAGCCGCGGCTCCAGTCCCCATGCCCAGAACGACATCGCCACCATGCCAAAGGCGAAGCCGGACAGGCCCTGCACGAATCCGGCGACGATCGCGCCCAGCGCGACCAGCAGATACACCGACTCCATCACCACCTCGGTTGCAGCCGCGCGACTATCCTGCCGCGCCCACCTGTGCAGCGTAGTGCGCCGCGAGGTGCTCGACCAGCGCACGCACTTTCGGCGCCAGCGCACGTGCATGCGGATACAGCGCGAAGTAGCGGCGCTGCCCGGCATGCCAGGCCGGCAACACGCGGATCAGACGACCGGCGCGCAGGTCCTCCTGTACGGTCAGTGCGGTGAACAGGCTGATGCCCATTCCGGCCAACGCCGCGGCATACAGCGCGGGCGTGGCATCCACGCGCAGGCGCTGGCCGGCCTCGATGCTCACGCTGGCACCGCGCGGCCCCTGCAGCTGCCAGGGCGGCATTGACGGCGTGGGACTGAATCCCAGCAGCGTATGTTGTTCGAGATCTGCAGCCTGTCGCGGCAGACCACGACGTGCCAGATAGGCCGGCGCAGCAACCAGGATGCGCGGGCAGCTGGCCAGTTCGCGCGCGACCAGCTGGCTGTCCGGCAGCGAGGCCGCGATGCGAAGAGCCAGGTCGAAACCGCCCCCCACCACGTCGACCAGTTGATCATCGGCCGACAGGTCCAGCGAGACCTGCGGGTAGCGCTGCAGGAACGACGGCAGCCACTGGGGCAGCTCCTGGCTGGCGACCACCTGCGGCACGCTGATGCGTACGGCGCCACTGGGCTGCGCCTGCCCGGCGCGCGCGCGGTCGTCCGCTTCCTGCAGGCGATCGAGCAGCACGCCGGCCTCCCGGTGATAGTCGCGCCCGGCTTCGGTCAACGACAGCCGCCGACTGTTGCGATCGAGCAGGCGAACCTGCAGGTGATCTTCCAGCTGCCGCAGTTGCCGTGACATCGCCGAGTGGGTCGTGCCCAGGCGTTCAGCCGCAGCGGTGAAGCTGCCTGCGTCGACGATGGCGCGCAGCGCACGCAGGGCGGCGAAGTGATCCATCGGCGAGCGACTCCAGGTGACGGGGCCCATGGCATGCGGGCCCCACCAGCTTATCAAGCGCCGTCGCCGGCCTTGCGCACCGGCAGCGCCAGGATCGCGTCGGTGTTCATGACATCACCGAAGGCGTCTTCGATCTGCGCCAGCGAGGCGTCATGCAGCGCGCGATGATCGATGCGCTGGCCACTGGCCAGGTCCAGGTCGCGGCTGGCGCTGGCATCGGACGATACGATCACCCGGTAGCCGCGCGGTGCCGCCGCCGCGTCGCGCGCAGCACCGGCCACACAGGCATGGGTCTGCAGGCCGGTGACGATCAGGGTGTCGATGCCGGCATCCTTCAGCACCGTGTCGAGCATCGCGGCCGAGTTGCCAGCGAACACGCTGACATTGTCCTTCTGCACCACGATCTCACCCTTGCGCGGCTGCAGGTCGCGATGGAAGGCGGCATTGACGCTGCCCTGCGCGAACAGCGGTGCACCGGCCGGCAACACATGCTGCACGTGGATCACGCGGATGCCGTGAGTATCGGCGAACTCGACCACCCGCCTGGCCTGGCGCAGTGCGGCCACGCCATCGGGAATGACCATGCGGCCACCAGCAAAGCCGGGCGCGGCGCTGGCATCGAAGTATTCGTTCTGGAAGTCGATCACCAGCACGGCGGTCTTCGCTGCATCCAGCGAGGCCGCGACCGGCGCGCCGGCCATGTGGCGGATGGTGGGATGGGACGGTTCGGCGGCAGCGACCGGGGCGGTGGCGGCCATGCCGATCAGGCTGGCCAGGCCGAAGGCGGTGAGGTTCATGGGAGGGTTCCTGTGCGGTGGGTGTGGGGCACAGGATGCGGAGCGATTGGCGCACGAACCAGCCGTGCCGGGGCACATGACCTGTGCGAAACCCGCACAACCGATCATTCCGTCATCCACGCATGGCGTGGATCTACCGGAAAACGCAACGGGGCGCCCGAAGGCGCCCCGCTGGGATCCAACCGAGGCCGACCGGCCGCTTACAGGCGGCTGGCGATGGCCTTGGCGAAGCTCATGGTGGTGCCGGTGCCGCCCAGGTCGCCGGTCAGCGAGTCCTTGGCTTCCATGGTCGCCACAATGGCCTTGCGCAGGCGCGCGGCGTTTTCCGGCTGGCCGACGTGGTCCAGCATCTGCGCGGCTGCCAGCAGCAGCGCACACGGATTGGCCTTGCCCTGGCCGGCGATGTCCGGCGCGGTGCCGTGCACGGCTTCGAAGATCGCCGCGTCCTTGCCGATGTTGGCACCCGGGGCCAGGCCCAGGCCGCCGACGAGGCCGGCACACAGGTCGGAGATGATGTCGCCGAACAGGTTGGTGGTGACGATCACGTCGAACTGTTCCGGACGCATCACCAGCTGCATGCAGCAGTTGTCGACGATCATTTCCTGGAATTCGATGTCCGGATACTGCGCGGCCACTTCACGGGCGACATTCAGGAACAGGCCCGAGGTCGACTTGATGATGTTGGCCTTGTGCACGGCGGTGACCTTCTTGCGGCCGGTGCTCTTGGCCAGCTCGAAGGCGTAGCGCACGATGCGCTCGGAGCCCTTGCGGGTGATGCGGGTGCCGGAGAAGGCGGTCTCGCCGTCGGCCGACACTTCCTGGCCTTCGGCCAGGTACGCACCTTCGGTGTTCTCACGAACGGTGATCAGGTCGACGTTGTCGAAACGCGACTTGGTGTTCGGGAAGGTGTGGGCCGGACGCACGTTGGCGTACAGGTCGAAGTGACGGCGCAGGCTGACGTTGATCGAGGTGAAACCACCACCGACCGGGGTGGTCAGCGGGCTCTTCAGCGCGACCTTGTTGCGCGCGATCGACTCCAGGGTCACCGCCGGCATCAGGTCGCCGTGCTTTTCCAGGGCCACCAGGCCGGCGTCGGCGTCTTCGTACTCCAGGCCAGTCTTGAGCTGGTCGAGCACGAACAGGGTGGCGTCCATGATTTCCGGGCCAATGCCGTCGCCGCGGATGACCGTAATTTTCTGCGTCATTGATCGATGTTCCGAACAGGGGGAAAAACGCCGTCCGGACGTGCCCGGAAACGCCGGCGCAAAGGAAGTTTCACCGGCAATTATGCCTGAGCCGGGGCCGAGGTCCCAAATAGACCATGGTCCCAGTGCCCGGCTCAGGCAGAATTGCCCGCGCATTCCACCTTATCCCCGCGCCTGTCGGCGCGCCCCCTTGAACAACAAGGGGGCTCCTGGACTGTTGGATTGCGGGAAATGCCCCGGCGC
>NZ_LLXT01000122.1 GCF_001431625.1 Stenotrophomonas geniculata ATCC 19374 = JCM 13324 | reverse complement strand
CTCACGCCCCCGCAACCGGACCCACCCCGCCTTCGACAGATTCTCGCGAGCTGCCGGCGCCCTGTGTAGAGCCGAGCCATGCTCGGCTCAAATCTCACAGATATCGAAATGTTCGATTTCAATGGACGTTCATCCACGCATGGCGTGAATCTACCCAATCGCGAAAATCTGTCAGAGGTGGGGCGGTGTGGGCTTGCAGGACCGTTGGCGCCATGGATGGCGCCATCGAGCCCCCATGGACGGGTTTACGGCGTGTCCTGCCTGGCCATGCCGCCCCGCCGCCCCACGGAGAATCGCTGTTGCTGTTGCTGTTGCTGTTGCTGTTGCTGTTGCTGTTGCGCCTGAGGTTGCCGGCCAGCGGCCGGCACTACCCGCGGGTGCCGGGTGCAACCCGGCCGCAACCACCCATCCCTCAAAGCGGCAGCTGGGTCGTCTGCTTGATCCGCTGCATCGGAATCTCGGTCTTGGTGTTCTGCACCCCGGCAATCCGGTTCAGGTGCTGCATCTGGAACTGCCGGTAGGCATCAAGGTCCGCCACCGCCACCCGCAGCAGGAAATCGCAGTCGCCCGCCATCAGATGGCATTCAAGCACTTCCGGGAAAGACTTGATGCTGTTGATGAAGTGGTTGGTGGTGTCCTCGTCCTGCCCGCGCAGCCACACCCGCACGAACACCGTGAAGCCGCGGCCCACCTTGGCCTCGTTCAACAAGGCCACATAGCGATCGATGTAGCCGCCCTCCTCCAGCAACCGCACCCGGCGCAGGCAGGCCGACGGCGACAGCCCGACCAGGCGAGCCAGCTCCAGGTTCTGCAGGCGGCCGTCGCGCTGCAGGGCGTCGAGAATGCGCCGATCGAGGTTGTCGAGCTGGTACTGCATGGAATTTCGCCCTTGTCACTTCTGGCCGCATGAAATATCAATCATCCGGAATCCAGTGGCATCAACGCAACCCGATTTCGCGATTGGACCGCTAGCATGGGCCACCCCCACCTTGTTGTGCCGTTCGATGGACGCCCGTACCACCCTCCCCCTGCCCGACACCTGCGATACCGCCCCGCGTGCCGAATTCCTGCGCGGCCTGCGTGCCGCCGTGCCGGTGATGATCGGCTTCATTCCCTTCGCCCTGGTGCTCGGCGCCCAGGCCGCCCAGAAGGGCCTGAGCGCACTCGAAGTGCCGCTGATGACCGGCCTCAACTTCGCTGGCGGCTCGGAGTTCGCCGCCGTCGAACTGTGGACCTCGCCGCCGCATATCGCACTGATCGTGGCGATCACCGCGCTGGTCAACAGCCGCCACCTGCTGATGGGCGCCAGCCTGGCCCCGCTGCTGCAGCATCTGCCGCGCCGCCGGGTGCTGCCGGCGCTGTTCTTCATGTGCGACGAAAGCTGGGCGATGGGCGTGGCCGATGCGCGCCGACGCGCACTCGGCTTCAGCCTGGCCTATTACCTGGGCGTCTCGGCAGGCCTGTACACAGTCTGGGTGGCCTGCACCGCGCTGGGCGCGATCGTCGGGCCGATGCTGGGCGACATCCACGCCTATGGCTTCGACATGGCCTTCCCCGCCGTGTTCCTGGTGCTGCTGCGCGGCATGTGGCAGGGCATGAAGGCAGCACGGCCGTGGCTGGTCAGCCTGATCGTAGCCGCCGCCACCTACCTGCTGATCCCGGGCGCGTGGTACGTGGCCAGCGGCGCACTGGCCGGCCTGGCGGCCGCCTGGCTGCTGGCGGAGGACGCGGCATGATCTTCAATGGACTGATCCACTGGACCTCGGTGCTGACCATCGTGCTGATGGCCGCCGCCACTTACCTGACCCGCATCGTCGGCTTCCTCGCGCTGCGCAACCGCACACTGAGCAAACGCGCAGTGACGGTGATGGAAGCCGCGCCGGGCTGCGTGCTGATCTCGGTGATCGCCCCGGACTTCGTCGCCGACAAGCCGGCCGACCTGGCCGCACTGGCGATCACCTTGCTGGCCGCCACACGGCTGTCGATGCTGCCGACGGTGCTGATCGGCGTGGTCTCGGCGGGTGTGCTGCGCTATCTGATGGGGTAGCTACCGGTACGCCGGGCAACGCCAGGCGCACTGTAGTGGCGCCGCAGTGCAATCAGGCGCTGCTGCTTGCCGCCAGCAGGCACAGGCTGCGCGGCGGCAGCGTCCAGGCGCCTTCCTCATCCGGCCCCAACGGCGTTTCGTCGGTCTGCAGGAGTACGCGCCGGAACGACAGGGCGTCGTCTGACACACAGAACCGCTGCGGCTGCTCCCCGGCGTTCAACAGCAGGGCCAGGCTGACATGCCGCCCGGGCTCGCGCAGGCCACTGTCCGGACTGCGACCGTCCAGTACGATCAGTAGCGCACGCAGCCCTGCGTCATGCCAGTCCGCTTCCTCCATGCCGCGACCATCTGGATGCCGCCAGTCGATATCGCGCAGGCCCAGCGCCTCATCGTATTCGCCGCGCAGGAACCGGTTCCGGCGCAGCAGGCCGTAGCGCCGGCGCAGTGACAGCGCCCGCCGCACGAACGCCACCTGCGCCTGTGCAGCCGGCAATGCTGCGCGCTCCCAGTCGATCCAGCTCAGCGGATTGTCCTGGCAGTAGGCGTTGTTGTTGCCCCGCTGCGAATGGCCGAACTCATCGCCGGCCAGCAGCATGGGGGTGCCCTGCGCCAGCAGCAGCGTGGCCAGCAGGTTGCGCATCTGCCGCGCACGTACGGAGAGGATCGCCGGATCATCGGTCTCACCCTCCACGCCATGGTTGCTGGAAAGGTTGTGCGAATGGCCATCACGGTTGTCTTCGCCGTTGGCTTCGTTGTGGCGGTCGTTGTAGCTCACCAGATCATGCAGCGTGAACCCATCGTGTGCCGTTACCAGATTGATGCTGGCCGACGGCCGCCGGCCGTGGTGCTCGAACAGGTCGGCCGAGCCGGTGAAGCGGGTAGCGAATTCCGGCAGCTGGCCGCCATCGCCGCGCCACAGCGCGCGCACCGTATCTCGGAAACGGTCATTCCATTCGGCCCAGCCCGGCGGGAACTGGCCCAGCTGGTAGCCGCCCGGGCCGATGTCCCAGGGCTCGGCGATCAGCTTCACCTGGCTCAGGATCGGGTCCTGGCGCACCGCGTCGAGGAAGCTGCCCGAGGCATCGAAGCCATGCCGTTCACGGCCGAGAATGGTCGCCAGGTCGAAGCGGAAGCCGTCCACCCGCATCTCGGTCACCCAGTAGCGCAGCGAGTCCATCACCATGCGCAGTGCACCGGCATTGGTCAGGTCGAACGTGTTTCCGGTGCCGGTATCGTTGATGTAGTAGCGGCGATCATCGGCCAGGCGGTAGTAGCTGGCGTTGTCGATGCCCTTGAACGACAGCGTAGGGCCCAGCTCATTGCCTTCGGCGGTGTGGTTGTAGACCACGTCCAGGATCACTTCGATGCCGGCATTGTGCAACCGCGCGACCATCTGCTTGAACTCGGCCACGATGCCCAGCGACAGGTAGCGAGGCTGCGGCGCGAAGAAGCCGATGGTGTTGTACCCCCAGTAATTGCGCAGCCCGCGCTCGAGCAGCTGCTGGTCATCGACGTATGCGTGCACGGGTAGCAGTTCGATGGCGGTCACGCCCAGATGGCTGAGGTGGTCGACCACTGCGTCATGGCGCAGGGCAGAGAAGGTGCCACGCTCGGCCTGCGGGACATCGGGATGCTGCATGGTCAGCCCGCGCACATGCGCTTCGTAGATCACGGTCCGGTCCCAGGGCGTGGCAGGTGCACGCTCGACACCCCAGCTGAAGGCCGGGTCGATCACGGCGCAGCGCGGCATGTAGCTGGCGCTGTCGCGGCGGTCGAAACTGAGATCGCCATCGCGGTGACCCAGGGTGTAGCCGAACAGGTGGGGGGCCCACTTCAGTTCGCCGACGATCTGCTTGGCGTAGGGGTCCAGCAGCAGCTTGTTGGGATTGAAGCGATGGCCCTCTTCCGGCGCATACGGGCCGTGCACCCGGTAGCCGTAACGCTGCCCGGGCCGCACGTCCGGCAGGTAACCATGCCAGATCTCGTTGGTGTACTCGGGCAGCGCGATGCGTTCCACTTCGCGGTTGCGTCCATCGAACAGGCAGAGTTCCACCCGCGTGGCGTGCCGCGAGTACAGCGCGAAGTTCACACCCAATCCGTCCCAGGTCGCCCCCAGCGGGAACGGCCGGCCTTCGCGCACCCGCGAGGTCTGCGTCCACTTACGGCTCGCCATCAGTGCCCTCCTCCCCGCGCGCGGCGGCAATCTCGGCTTCCACCAGCCGCTCGGCCATGTGCCAGTGCCGTTGCTGCTGGTCGTCCGGGCGCCCTTCTGCCTCCCAGATCTGGTGGGCAAGTGCCTCAATCCGCTGCCGTCGTTCCCTGCTGTCCATCCCTACCTGTCTCCTCGTTGATCCATATCGCCAACGGGCTGCCAGCCAGAAGCCCGGCCACGTCCGCGGTTGCGTTGAAATGTTCGATGCGCCCGTCCAGGACATTGCGCATGGGGCCTGCCGGCAGCCCACGCAGCGTCACGCCGCTGCCGACGTCGCGCGGAATGTGCAGGCTGGGCCCCGGCATGGTGGTGGGCGAACTTCGCCGTACGACCACCAGCAGCACCTGCGCCTGATGCCTGCGCGTGAACGCCAGCCACGGCGAGCGCGCAGGCGCGGACAGCGGCTGCAGCGCGCCGTGCAGGAAAAGATGCGGGTGCCTGCGGCGGCAATCGAGCAACTGCCGGAGCAGGAATGCCTTGATCCCACCGTCCCGCCAGTCATCCAGCAGCGCGGGCCACCCGCGCGCATCACGCAGCCACGCGTGCCGCGCCGGATAGTCCACCGCGTACCGGTTGTCCGGGTCCACCAGGCTCAGGTCCCAGCCTTCGCCGCCCTGGTAGAGGTCGGGCACGCCGGGCAGGCAGTGCTGCAGGCACAGCTGTGCCAGGCCGTTGCAGGCGCCCGCCGGCGCGATGCGCGCCACGAACGTCGCCAGCGCCTCCCGCACCGGCTGCAATGGCGCTCCATCCAGCAGCGCGTGCAGCCACTGCGCGGCGGCCTCCTCCACGGCCACGTTGGGATCGGACCAGCTGCTGACCCGTTTACCCTCGCGCAATGCCTTGGTCAGCCATTGCACCATCCTCGATGCGAAGTCGGCGCCGGGGGTACCGTGCATCGGCCACGCGGCGACGAGCGCCTGCCATAGCGCATAGGTCTCGGCACCCGGCAACGGCATCGGCGCGCCGGCGTGGGTCGCCATCCGGCTCCAGCGCCGCACCGCGTCCCGCCACTCGACCGTGCAGGTACTGAGAACCGCCAGCCGTGCCCGGCTGTCGGCCCCGCGCTTGTGATCGTGGGTGGCCAGCGCAAGCAGCGCCCTGGGATGGCGCCGCAGGCGCCCGGCTGCATGTTCCAGCAGCTCGCGCCCTTCCATGCCCAGCCGCTGCGGATCACTGCCGACTTCGTTGCGCGACAGCAGCCTGAAGTAACGATAGAAGCCTGTGTCTTCCACCGACTTGGCATTCAACGGCGCGGCCAGCTGCCCGAACCGTACACGCAGCTCGGTTTCAGCCGGCGCCTGGCCGGGAAGTGCCTGCAGCAGCAGATCCAGCGCGGCGCGTGCCGCACCGTCCAGCGCCTCGCGCGCAGCAGCTGCAGCGTCCACCAGCGCCTTTCGTTCACCCGTCCACTGCAGCGAATAGGGCCGGTAGGTGCGGTAATGCCGCAGCAATGAAGCCAATGCGCGTGCCAGCGCAGCCACTCCGATATCGGCCTCGGCCAGCCGGGGCTGCAGGACCTGCTGCGCACTGCGCAGCAGCCGCTGGAAGTCTGCGTGAAGGCCCTGGCGCAACATCATGCCGCGAGCGTCCTGCTGAATCCAGTCAAAGCTGCGCGAGTCACCGCCCAGCGCCTGCCACGTGCGCGAGAGCGCGGGGGCAGCCGCCGGATCGTGCAACCAGGCACCGGTCTGGTCCATGAAGTCATAGCCGGTGGTACCGTCGCAGGCCCAGCTGTCGGGCAGCTGCTCGCCCTCGGCCAGTATCTTCTCCACATGCAGGCTCACCGCCTGCGGATCACGACCGCCGGCCGCACAGGCTGCGTCGAGCGATTCACGAAGGCGCCGCAGGTAGGCGCCCGGGGAGGACAGGCCATCCACATGATCGATACGCAGGCCGTCCACCCGTCCCTCGCGTACCAACCGCAGCGGCAGCGCATGCACCGCCTCGAACACGTCGTCACGCTCCACCCGCAGCGCGGCCAGTTCATTGATATCGAAAAAGCGCCGGTAGTTCACCTGATCGCCCGCCGTGCGCCACCAGGCCAGCCGGTAGTGCTGCCGCTGCAGCAGCGTATGCAGCCGTTCAACGCTGCGGTTGCAGCGCTCGGCCCACGCCGGCCACTGCGCGGGGTCCAGTGGATGGCTGCGCGGCGACAAGGGCAACGCCAGCCCGTGGTGGCGCAGCACGGGACGCGCGTTGTCCACCACCACGCGCACTACGCCATCGCGCACCGCGTCGTGCAACGGCCGGTCCAGTGCAGGCAGCCAGAGCCGGCCCTCGCAGCCCGGCGCCTCCCAGTCGATGTCAAACCATTCTGCGTGCGGGCTTCGACGCCCGTGCATCAGCACATCGTTCCACCAATGGCTGTGCGGGGACGCCGCCAGATGGTTGGGTACGATGTCGAGGATCAGGCCCATGCCGTGCGCGCGCGTCGCTGTGGCCAGTTGCCGGAAGGCTTCTTCGCCGCCCAGTTCCGGATTGATGCGGGCCGGGTCGATGCCATCGTAGCCATGCGTAGACCCGGGCAGCGCAGCGGTGATCGGCGACAGGTAAAGGTGGCTGACGCCCAGCGCGGCGTAGTACGGCAGCTTCGTCGCGGCGGCCTCGAGGTCGAAGCCTGCATGCAATTGCAGGCGTACGGTGGCACGCAATGGAGTCATCGCCGCTCCCTCCGCCGCGTGGCGCTGAAGCGGGCAATACGTGCGTCAACCGCGTCCTGGTCCCACGCTAGCGGTAGCCGCCGGCGCCAGTTCGGATGGCCGTTGACGGTGCCCGGCAGGTTCACCTGCGCGCGACTGCCCAGGGCGTCTTCCAGCGGGAGCAGCGCCAGCCGTGACGATGCGTGCGCGACCAGCGACAGCGCACGCGCTTCAAGCGTGGCCCCCTCGCCCCGGGCGACTGCGGACAGCGCCTGGACCTCTCTGGAGCGCGCGTGCAGCGCCGACGGAAGCCCGCTCAGCTCACCCAGGCGGGCACGCCAGCGCAGGTCGCGCCCGTGCAGCCAGCCGGACAGCGGTGGCAGATCATGGGTGGAGGGCATGGCCACCGCATCGCGGCGCCACCGTGGCGCCGGCAGGAAGCGCTCACCGTTGCGGGCGAACGGCAGCACCTCGATGCCCAGGATGCCGCGGGCTGCCAGCCGCTGGCGAACGCCCGGCGGCACCACGCCCAGGTCTTCACCAATCAGCACGCAGCGATGCCGCCACGATTCCAGCACCAGCAGGTTGATCAGATCATCGAACGGATAGCGCAGGTAAACGCCCTGCCCGGCGCCCGCCCCGCGGGGAAGCACCCACAGGCGCTGCAGGCCAAGGATATGGTCGATGCGCAGCCCGCCACGGCCGGCCATCACAGCGCGCAGCACGCGGATGAACGGCTCAAAGCCCTCGCGCTGCAGGGCGAAGGGTGACCAGCTGGTGATACCCCAGGCCTGGCCCAGCGGATTGAACGCATCCGGCGGCGCGCCCAGTTCAAGACCCTGCAGCAGTTGGTCGCCGCCGGTCCGCGCCTCGACGCCCTGCGGTGCGCAACCCACCGCCAGATCCGCGATCAGCCCGATCGACGCGCCGTCGTTGCGCAATCCCGCCTGCACCTGCGCCCAGCCCTGCCGCGCCAACCATTGCGCAAACGCATGGTCGTCGGCGCTTCCAGTGAACCGGTCGGCGGCGTGCTGGCAATAGCGCAGCAGGGGTTCGCCTTGCGCATCGCGCCACGTCTGCATCTGTTCGCACTGTGCCGGCGCCTGCTGCCGCAGCCACTGGTGCACCTGGCGCAGCCAGCGCCACTTCAACGCCGCCGAGTGCGGCCAGTCGATGCGGCGCGCTGCGGTGGCGGCTGCAACTGCCGTCGCCAGTGCTTGGTCTTCAGCCAGCACGGCGTCGGCTGCCTCCGGCAGTACCTGCGGCAGGGACACCTGCAGTGGATCGAGCCAGTGCCGGTCGCTGGGCGAATAGGGGCTGTAGCCTGGCCCAGGTGGCAAGCCGGCATGCAGCGGGCTCAACGCCACTGCATCGCCGCCGTGACGGTGCAGCAGTTCGCTCCATCGTGCACAGCCGGCGCTGTCACCGATGCCAGCGTCGCAAGAGGCGCGAAGGCTGTAGACCTGCGCCGACAGGCCCCAGCCGCGCAGCGTGCCCTGCGGCCACCAGGCACGTTGTGGCGCCACCGCAACCGCCTGTTGCCGGTCGCCCCGGCGCCACTGCCAGTAACCCGGCTGGTCCGGCACGCGCCAGCGCCCTTGCGCATCGGCGCGTGCCGGCAGCACTGCGCCATGCTCATCCACCCAGCACGCTGCGCCGGCTGCGTCCGGCATCGCCAGCAGCTGTCCACAGCAGGCCGTGCGCAGGCCACCGTGCTCGGGCGCTGCATCGCCCTGCAGCCCCTCCAGCACCGCGCGCAGCACGTCCGGTGCGACCTCGCGCTCGACACCGGCCACGTCGGTCCAGCGAACCAGCAGGCCCGCGCGCCGTGCCGCCTCCAGAACCGCCGCATCGGTACTCATGCGGCGACCCAACAGGCAAGCACGCCGCCGCCTGCGGGCAGCAACGTGGCAGCGTCCGGCCCCACAACGTGCTCCCCGGCCGGCATCGCATGCACCACCGGCGACGGGCCGACATTGACCGCGATCCACCACTGGCCCGACGGCAGCTGCCAGCCCGCCTGCACCGCGCCTTCGCCCAGCACGCGCGCACCCAACGACCGCGCCTGCAGCAACCCGGGCTGCAGATAGCGCCTGCGCAGTGCCAGAAACCCGCTCGTGCAGCGCAGCCAGTCCTGCGACCAGGAATCATCGCCGGGCGGCGACGTGTAGGACGCCTGCAGGGTGGCCGGGTCGTTCGGGTCGGGAATACGCGCGCGCGCGGCGGCGTCGGCAAAGGCGCTGAAACCAGCGAACTCGCGGCGACGCCCTTCGCGCACCGCCTCGTCCAGCGGCGGCGCGTAGTCGGTGAAGAACAGGAACGGCGATTGCGCCTGCCACGGTTCGCCCATGAACAGCAGCGGGATCATCGGCGTCAGCAGGGTCAACGCCAGCGCCGCACGCAGCCGCGCCGGATCCACCAGCATCGACAAGCGCTCGCCGAAAGCACGGTTGCCTACCTGGTCGTGGTTCTGCGCGAATGCCACAAAACACGCGGGAGACAGGTCGGCGCTGGGTTCGCCGCGGGGATCGCCGCGCAGGTCCGGTTCACCCTGCCAGGCGAATCCTTCGGCCAGGCAGCGCGCCAGCAGTGCTTCGGCGCGACCGGCATAGGCCGCGTAATAGCCCTCCTGCTCGCCGGTCAGCATCACGTGCAGCGCATTGTGGAAGTCATCGTTCCACTGCCCCTGGTAGGCGCCGCGCAGCCACCGCGCCTGGTTGCGCTCGTTCTCCAGCACCAGGTGCGCGTGCGGGGCCACCGCACGTACCTCATCGGCCAGCTGCTGGAGGAAACCGTCATCGTCAATGGCGTGCACCGCGTCCAGGCGCAGGCCATCGAAGCCGTAGTCGCGCAACCACATCAGCGCGTTGTCGATGAAAAAGCGCCGCACCCAGGGCTGGCGGAAGTCGATGGCCTCGCCCCACGGCGTGCTGCGGTCGTCACGGAAGAACCCGCGCGCGTAGTCGCGCAGGTGGTTGCCCTGTGGTCCGAAGTGGTTGTAGACCACATCCAGCAGCACCGAGAGCCCTGCATCGTGCGCCGCTTCGATGAAGGCCCTCAGCGCTGCCGGCCCGCCATAGGCATGGGCCGGCGCATACGGGAACACGCCGTCGTAGCCCCAGTTGCGCTGGCCGGGAAACTGCGCGACCGGCATCAGTTCAATGGCGGTGATGCCCAGCGCGGCCAGCATCGGCAGCTGCGCGGTCAACGCCGCGAAGCCGCCGCCGGCCTCGATGTGTGCTTCATAGATCACCAGATCCTGCCAGGCATGCCCGCGCCAAGCGGGTTGCGCCATGGCCGTGTCCAGCACCACCGCGCTGTCTCCGTCGATGCCGTCCGGCTGCCAGCGCGAGGCCGGGTCGGGCACGTCCTGACCGGAAGGAAGGCGAAAACGGTAGCGGTCGCCATGCGATGCCGGTGTCCGCAGCCAGTGGCAGCCGTCCGGGTCACGTTGCATCGGCTGTTGCGTGCCGCGCAGGCACAGCGCCATCGTCCTTGCGTCCGGTGCCCACACGCGGAACTCCACCCCGTCACCGGCCACCGGCCAAGCGCCCAGGCGCGGGGCCACTGTGGTCATGCATCAACCTGCAGGTACAGCGTGGACAGCGGCGGCAGGGTCAGCCGCAGCGACTGGGCGTGGCCGTGCATCGGCCTCGACTCGGTATGCACTGCACCGAGGTTTCCCGCATTGCCGCCACCGTAATACGCGCTGTCGGTGTTGAGCCGTTCGGTCCAACACCCCGGTTGCGGCACGCCGACCCGGTAGCCGTCGCGACGCACCGGAGTGAAGTTGCTCACCACCAGAAGGGTGCGGCCGCTACCGGCAGGATCCCGGCGGATGAAGGCGTAGACGCTGTTGCGGCTGTCGTCGGCCACGCTCCAGTCGAAACCGCGTTCGTCGCGTTCGTCGCGATGCAACGCAGGTTCGGAACGCAGCACGGCATTGAGGTCGCCCACCAGGCGTGACAGGCCCTGGCCCTCACTGCTGGCCGCCCGTACCCAGTCCAGTGCCGCATCGTGCGACCACTCCTGTCCCTGGCCGAACTCGCCGCCCATGAACAGCAGTTTGCTGCCCGGGTGCGCCCACATGAAACCGTAGTACGCGCGGAGCTGGGCCGGCCGCTGCGCCGGCTCGCCCGCCATCTTGGCCAGCAGCGCCCCCTTGCCGTGCACCACCTCGTCATGCGAAAGCGGAAGCACGAACCGTTCGGAGAAGGCGTAGACCAGGCCGAAGCTGATCTCACTATGATGATGCTGGCGATGAACCGGATCGCGCCCCAGGTACTGCAGGGTGTCGTGCATCCAGCCCATGTTCCATTTGTGGGTGAAACCAAGTCCGCCCTGCTCCACCGGCGCGGTCACCCCTGGCCATGCGGTGGATTCCTCGGCGATCACCAGCACGTCCGGAAAGCGCTCGCGCAGCGTCTGGTTCATCCGCCGCAGGAACGCGACCGCCTGCAGGTTCTCGCGTCCGCCCTGCTCGTTGGGTATCCACTCCCCCTCGGCACGGCTGTAATCCCGGTACAGCATCGACGCTACTGCGTCCACGCGCAGACCGTCGATATGGAAGCGCTCCACCCATTCCAGCGCACTGCCGATCAGGTAGGCAGCCACTTCGTTGCGGCCATAGTTGTAGATCAGCGTGTCCCAGTCGGCGTGCACGCCTTCGCGCGGGTCGGCGTGCTCGTACAGCGCGGTCCCATCAAACCCGGCCAGGCCATGGGCATCGTTGGGGAAGTGCGCGCTCACCCAGTCCACGATCACGCCGATGCCGGCCTGATGGCAGCGGTCCACGAAGCGCGCGAAGGCCTGCGGCGTGCCGTGGCGCGCCGTCGGCGCGTAGATCCCCAGCGGCTGGTAGCCCCAGGAACCGCCGAAGGGATGCTCGCTCACCGGCAGCAGCTCGATGTGGGTGAAGCCAAGCCCGGCCACGTACGGAATCAACCGGTCGGCCAGGGCATCCCAGTCCAGCGGCGCGCCCTCGTCGCTGCGCTGCCAGGAGCCCGCATGCACCTCGTAGATCGACAGTGGCGCGCGGGTTCCGGCGTGGGGACGGGCCGCCATCCATGCGTCATCGTGCCACTCCATCCGCCCCGCAGAAGGCACCCGCGAAGCAGTCGCGGGAGGCAGCTCGGCCCAGCGCGCCATCGGATCGAACTTGTCGGGCATCACCTGGCCATCAGCGCCGACAATGCGGAACTTGTAACGGGCGCCCGGCTGCACGCCAGGCAGGAACAACTCCCAGACGCCAGCGGTATGCCGCAGACGCATCGGATGGCGTCGGCCATCCCAACCATTGAAATCGCCAACCACGGCAACCCGTCGCGCATTGGGGGCCCATACCGCGAAGCGCACCCCGTCGATGCCCTGCAGCTGCATCGGCAGCGCGCCCAACTGCCGCGCTGCCTCAGCATCACCGGCATGGAAACGCTCCAGCAGCGCCTCATCCAGCAGCGGACCGAAGGAATAGGCATCGTGTATCTGTTCCACACCCTGCTCGAAATGCAGGGCGAGCAGCGGCACGGGCGCTTCACCTGCTGCACCTTCGAACAGGCCAGGCAAGGGGCCCGGTTGCAGGTCCCAGCGCCGCTCCGGGCCCGCAATCACCTCCACGCGACGCGCGTGGGGCACCAGAACGCGCAGCTGGCGCTGGCCATCGGGCTGTTGGTGCGGCCCGAGCCAGGCAAACGCATCGGCCGGTCGCGCATGGACGAGGTCCTCCAGCGCCGGCGCGACGCGCTGATCCAATCCCGTCTCCGGGATCGTCTCATCCTCCAGGGCGGCCAGATGCAGGCTGTCGTGACTCATGCGGCCACCTGGCAGGTCTGCTGGTACAACGCCAGGTAGGCACGCCCCGCCGCATCCCAACCGCCCGGCCGCAGCATGGCCGCGCGGCGCATGGCCTGCAGCAGGCCGGGCAGGCGGAAGGTGCGCATCGCCCGTTCCACGCAGCGGCGCAGGCCGTCGGCATTGGCGCCGTGGAACAGGAATCCGGTTACGCCATCCTCGACGGTATCGACCAGCCCGCCGGTCGCGTGCGCGATGGGCAGGCAGCCGAAGCGCTGCGCGTACATCTGGCTCAACCCACAGGGTTCGAAACGCGAAGGCATCAGCAGGAAGTCGGCGCCGGCAAACATCTGGCGGGCCAGCGCCTCCTCGAAGCCGATGAATGCGCCCACCCGTCCGGGGTAGCGCCGGGCCAGCGCCTGCACCTGCGCTTCCACCTGCGGCTCGCCACCGCCGATGATGACCAGCTGGCCGCCGGCCGCCACGATCTGCGGCGCCACGTCGCAGGTGATGTCCAGGCCTTTCTGGTGCACCAGGCGGGAGACCACCGCGAACAGCGGGCCGGCGGAGGGCGCCAGGCCGAATGCCTTGCGCACCGCATGCGCATTGGTGGCGCGCCCGGTCCACTCACCAATGCCGAAGTGGGCCTTGAGATGGATATCGCGACGCGGGTCCCAGCTGGCGTCGATGCCGTTGACGATGCCACTCAGGTGCCCGCCGGCCGCGCGACGCGCCAACAGATCATGCAGCCCGCAGCCGTCATCCGGGGCGGTGATCTGCTGCGCGTAGCGCAGGCTGACCGTGTTCAGGCGCGTGGCGTTGGTGATCCCGCCTTGCAGGAACGACATCTGCCCGTGGAAGTGCAGTTCATCCAGGTGTTCGGCCGGTACGCCCAGCACAGCTGCAAGCGCGTACGGAAACAGCCCCTGGTACGCCAGGTTGTGGATGGTCAGCAGGGTCGGCACGGTGGTCCGGTCCCAACGCACGTAGGCGGCCGCCATGGCCACGGGCCAGTCGTTCAGGTGCAGCAGCTGCGGCGACCAGTCCAGCCCGGCACGCCCGGCCGCGATCTCCGCGGCCGCGTGTGAGAGCGTGGCGAAGCGAACCGCGTTGTCCTTCCACTCCTGGCCCTGCCCGTCGACGTAGGGCGATCCTTCACGCTCGTACAGCTCAGGCGACAGCAGCACATAGATCGGAAGACCGTCTGCCTGCACCGCCATGCCGATCGTGCACGCCGGCAAGCCGGCCCGCGCGCTGACCTGCCCCACCCGCTGCAACTGTGGCAGGCGCTGCAGTACTTCCGGGTAGCCGGGCAGCAGCACGCGCGAATCACAGGCGCCGCGCACCGCACGCGGCAGGGCTGCGGCCACGTCGCCCAAGCCTCCGGCCTTGATGAAGTCGGCCATCTCGGTCGCGACGAACAACACACGCTGTACCAGTTCCGGCAGCTGCAGTGGTTGCGAGTGGCCACGGCGGGTGCCGATCGGCACGGGCGTGACCGGAGAGATCGCAACGGGTGAAGCGGACTGGGCGGCGCGGGCCATGGGGATGATCTCGGATGCTTCAGGCAGACAGACGCCAGCGGCGCCCGGACGGGCGCTGATGCTGGGAGGGAAGTCGACGCAGGACGTGGGGGACGTCAGCGAGAGGCTCAGGACGACAATAGCCCTGCATGCGATCAACCAACCGTGAAGCCATGGCGATTTCTTTGTGACAAGGCGTCATGAGCTCAGTACACATGACGTGCGCCCGCCTGCTGCCTGTGTCTCTCCTGTAGAGCCGAGCCCGCGCCCGGCTGCTGGCAATCCCGTTTGCCCCGTGAGCCGAGCATGGGCTCGGCTCTACAGAGATTCTTCCTGCGACACCCGGTCGCAGGCCATCGTGCGCCCCACTTGACCAATGTCAAACCGCCCGCCGCCGCGCGGGCGTATTTCTATGCAGGACCCGAACACGCCGGCGTTACCGGCATCCACAAGGACCCTGCGATGAGCTACACCCCCGACAACGTCCAGCTTCTGAACGCCATGCAGAACGTCATGGTGATCTCCACCACCGACCTGCAGGGCAATATCACCTATGCCAACGACCTGTTCTGCACGCTCACCGGCTTCGCCCGCGAGGAGCTGATCGGCCAGCCGCACAGCATCGTGCGCCACCCGGATGTGCCCAAGGCGGTCTACAAGGACATGTGGGACACCATCAAGGCCGGCAAGACCTGGACCGGCATCGTGCCCAACCTCGGCAAGGGCGGCGTGCTCTATGTGGTCGATACCACCGTGCAGCCGCTGTTCGACGCCGACGGCAACATCACCTCGTACATCAGCATCCGCCGCGTGGTGAACGACCTGATGCAGAACTACGACCTGGTCGAGTTCAGCAAGGAAAAGTTCGACGACTTCTACGAGGCCGCGTGAACGCCCTCCCGGCCAGTACGCCCTTCAGCCGCCTGCTGGTGGGTTTCGCGTCCGAGTCTGGCAACGCCCGCGCCTTGGCCCAGCGCCTGGGCGCGGACCTGCAGCCGCACGGGCCGCAGGTGCTCCCGTTCAACGACATCGACGTGGCCAGTCTCGGCCACGGCGATGTGCTGCTGGCGATCTCCAGCTCGTTCGGCGATGGCGAACCGCCGGCCAATGGCGAGCAGTTCTTCGAAACACTGCGCCAGACCCCGACGCTGCGCGGCCTGCGCTATGCGGTGTTCGGCCTGGGTGACACCGGCTACCCCAGTTTCTGCGGCTTCACCAAGGCGCTGGATGTTGCACTAAGCGAGCGCCAGGCCCAGCCGCTACTGCACCGAGTGGACGCCGATCTGGGCTACGAGCAGTTCTTCCAGCAATGGCAGCCGGTGCTGGGCCAGGTGCTGGATGGTGACCTCAGCGCTGGCCAGGACCTGCGCCTGCAGGTCACCGCCTATGGCGAAGACAATGCCTTTTCCGCCCCCATTTTCGAACGCCGCCGCTTGAACAGCAGCGACCCGGCCGCGTGGCACCTGCAACTGGACATTGCCGGCAGTGGCATGGCCTATCGCGCGGGCGACACCCTGCACGTAGTACCCGAGAACGATCCTGCCCTGCTGCAGGCATTGGCCACCTGGTACGGCGACACCGCCGCCGTGGCCGCCCTGCATGACCGCGAGCTGCGCCTGCCGAGCAAGGGCGTGCTACGCGAACTGGCCAGGCTCGGTGGCAGCGAGGTACTGAAGGGCCTGTTGAAGGTCAGCCAGAAGCGCGAGCTGGACGCCTACCTGCATGGCCTGGACCTGCTGGACGTGCTGCAGGACCACGCCACCCCGGACAGCGTTCCGCTGGACCGGCTGCGCGAACTGCTGTCACCGCGGCTGCCGCGCGCCTATTCGATCGCCTCGCACCCGTTCAACGACCAGCTGAGCCTATGCGTGCGCGAAGTGCGCTACACTCTGCGCGGCCGCGAACGCTTCGGCACTGCCACCGGCAGCCTGCTGCATGGCGGCGACCATGCCCGTGTGTACTGCCGCTCCAACCCCGGCTTCCACCTGCCCGATACCGGCGAGGCACCGCTGCTGCTGGTCGGCACCGGCACCGGCATCGCGCCCTTGATGGGCCTGATGCAGGAACTGCAGGCCAACGCCTGCGAACGTGAAGTGCACCTGGTGTTTGGCGAGAAGCATCGCCAGCACGACTACCTGTACCGCGACCAGCTGCAGGACTGGCACACGCGTGGCGTGCTGGCCGGCCTGCATACCGCGTTCTCGCGCGATGGCACCGAAAAGGTCTATGTGCAGCATGTGCTGCAGCAGCGCGCCAGCGAAGTGCGCGACGTCCTGGCCCGCGGTGGGCATCTGTACCTGTGCGGCAGCAAGCGCCACCTGGAAGGCGCGGTGCGCGAGGCCATCGATGCCGTCGCGGGTGCAGGGCAATGGGACGCGCTGCGGAATGAAGGCCGCACGCACTGTGAACTGTATTGATCCGTTGATCCTGTAGAGCCGAGCCCACGCTCGGCTGCTGTTGGCGGTGTCGCGCAGAGCAGCCGAGCATGGGCTCGGCTCTACAGGTGCAGGTCAATCGCCGACGATGCGGCCGTCGACCACGCGCGCCACCTGCTGGCCGAACATGGCCACGTCCTGCGGGTCGTGGCTGATCAGCAACAACGGGATGCCGGTCCGGTCCAACACGGTTTCCAGCTCCTGGCGCAGGTGCTGGCGCAGGTCGTGGTCCAGTGCGGAGAACGGCTCATCCAGCAGCAGCGCCTGCGGCTGCGTCACCAGGGCGCGCGCCAATGCAGTGCGCTGGCGCTGGCCACCGGAGACCTGCGCGGGCAGCAGATCACCCACCGTGTCGATGCGGAATGCGTGCAGCCACTGCTCCACCGCATCGAAGCGCTGGCGCGCGCGCGGATTCAACCACCCGCGCTCCAGCCCGAACGCCACGTTCTGGCGCACGCTAAGGTGCGGGAACAACGCGTAATCCTGGAACACGTAGCCCAGCCGGCGGCGATGCGGCGGCAGATCCACGCCGTTGGCCGCATCGAACAAGGTCTGCCCCTGCACGCGCACATGTCCCTGCCCGGGCCGCAGCAGCCCGGCCACCGCCTTCAGCGTCAGGCTCTTGCCGGCACCCGAGGGTCCGAACAGCACCACCTGCCGCTGCGTGCACTGCAGCGATACGTCCAACACGAAATCCTGGCCGGCCGCCCGCAGGCGGCGCTGCACCTGCAGGTCAAGCCACATCACGCAGCTCCCGGCGACGTCCGCCCACCAGCCGCGCAGCCAGCAACAGGATCACGATGCAGACCACCGAGGTCAGGATCACCAGCGCATTGGCCTTGCCATCCTGACCGGCCTGCACCGCCTCGTAGATGGCGATCGACAGCGTCTGCGTGCGACCCGGAATGCTGCCCGCCACCATCAACGTGGCACCGAACTCGCCCATGGCGCGTGCGAATGCCAGCAGCAGCCCGGCAAGAATGCCACGCCAGGCCAGCGGCAACGTGATGCGGAAGAACACCGCGGCTTCGGACACACCGAGCGTGCGTGCGGCTTGTTCCAGCTGCCCGTCCACTTCGTCGAACGCCGCGCGCGCCGGCTTGAACACCAGCGGCAACGAGGCCACCGCCGCCGCGATCACCGCGGCCTGCCAGGTGAACACCAGGTTGATGCCGAACCACGATTGCAGCCATGCGCCGACTGGGCCGTTGCGACCGATCAGTACCAGCAGGTAGTAGCCCAGCACCGTCGGCGGCAGCACCATCGGCAAGGTCAGCAGCGAATCCAGCAGCTCACGGCCGGGAAATCGCCGCCGCGCCAGCAATGCGCCCAGTGCCACGCCCAGCACCAGATTGATCGCGGTGGCCCAGCCGGCCACCTTCAGCGACAACCACAGTGCGCTCCAGTCCAGATCCATGCCTCAGGGCGTGCCGAACCCGTGCCTGGCCAGGATCGCCTGGCCTTGCGGCGAACGCACGAAGGCAGCGAAGCGCCTGGCCTCCACCGGCTGCGTACTGGCCTTGGTCACCGCCAGCGGATAGGCAATGCGCCCGGGCACCGGAACCGCGAAGGCACGGCGCACCCGGTCGGGCATTGCCTGTGCATCGGTGGCATAGACGAAGCCGGCATCCACTTCACCGCGCGCCACGTAATCCAGCGACTGGCGCACGTTCTGCGTCGTGATGATCCTGCCCTGCACCGACGGCCACAGGCCCGCCGCTTCCAGCGCGCCCTTGGCATAGCGGCCGACCGGCACGCTGTCCGGGTTGCCCAGTGCGATGCGCTGCACACCAGCACCGGCCAGGTCCTTCAAGGTATGCGGCGCAGCCTTGGCCTGCGGCGGCACCACCACCCACAGCGCATTGACCGCGAACACCTCGCGGGTGCCGGCCGCCAGCAGGTCCTGCTGCTGGGCATGGTCCATCGTGGTTTCATCGGCCGACGCGAACACATCCACCGGTGCGCCGCGGCTGATCTGCTGCAGCAGCACGCCGGAGGCGGCGAAGTTGAAATCCACCTTGGTTCCCGGGTGTGCCTTCTCATAGGCGGTGCCCAGTTCGCGGAAGCTCTCGGTCAGGCTCGATGCCGCCGACACCGTCAGCTCAGCCGCCCAGGCCGGTACTGCAACCAGCATTCCCAGCAACAACAGCCCCGCTCGCATCATGGGTCGGCCCCTCGCCTGCCTGATCAGTCCAGTCCGGATTCCCGGGTCACGGCCAGTTCCGCCAGCCGCTCGGGTTGCAGCAACAGCATCTCACGTTGGTTCACCGCAATCACACCCTCGTCGCTCAACCGGCGCAGCACCCGGCTCACCGTCTCCGGCGCCATCCGCAGGTAGTTGGCAATCTCGGTACGGGCCATGCTCAGGTTGAAACGGGTGGCCGAGAAACCGCGCCGGGAATAGCGCTCGGAAAGATCCAGCAGGAACGCGGCCATGCGCTCCTCGGTGCGATGGTTGGCCGCCAGCGTGGCGACCTTGCCGATCTCCGCACTGAGCAGGCTGAACAGCCGGGCCTGCAGTCCCGGCATGCGGGTGGCCAGCAGGCTCAGGCGCGGAAAGGAAATACGGCACAGGTAGACCGTGTCCAGCGCTATGGCATTGCAGGGGAAGCGCGCGCCATGGATGGCATTGAGCCCGATCACTTCACCGGGCAGGCTGAATCCCAGCACCTGCTCGTTGCCCTGGCTGTCATCGACAAAGGTCTTGACCATCCCCGCGCGGACCGCTGCGATCGAATCGAACGGATCGCCCGCACGGAAGAGATAGTCGCCAGCCTGGAACGGACCCACATGATCGACCAGCACATGAAGCTCGCCCAGCGCGGTCTTGTCGTAGCCCTGCGACATGCAGGCGTCCGAGAACGCACAGGTACTGCAGAAGTGCAGCGCGTCACCGTCATCGGCCGCTGCCGGATTGGGCGTGGCCGGTCGGGACGCGGAGGGAGCGGAGGGATTCAGGGGCATTGCAGCAACGCAGGAACGAAGGCCCTCATCATACGACAGCGCGTCACCCGGCCCTGAGCAACCTGCGCTTACTCCGGCGCAGGTTCAGAACGTCGCTGCGGGCCACGCTGCCGCACGCTGTCTCGCACATCCACGTCGAACTGGAGCTGCAACATGCTGTCGTCATCCAGGGCGATGCCGAAGCCCAGGCCATCGCGGCAAGGCAGCCGCCCCGCCAGCCCTTCAACAGCTTCGCGTGGCAGCACCAACCGGCAGAATGTGCCGCCATCAAGCAGCACGGCCTGATCGCCTGCATGCAACGAGACCGCGGCGCCCCAGCCGCCACTCCCACCGAAGCGGGTCAGGTTCTCCACCGACTCCCCGCCAAGCAGTCGTGCCAGTTCCTCTTCATCCACGCGCAGGCGCATCGATTGCTGTTGCAGCTGGACCTTCATGCTGTGATGGACTCCCATTCCGACGGGGTATTGCAGTTGAGCAGCAACGCCTGATCCTCCGGCGCCAGTGGCAACCGCGTCACGCCCAGGCGTTCCTGCAGGGCGCGCAGTGAACGACGCGCCGTCGGATCCTCAATCAGCTCCTGCAGCACGCGGCGGCAATGATCATCGATCGGCAACCGCATCGGCAACGGTTCATCGTCGAACACCGTGCAGGCACGCGCTTGATCGGCCTGCAGCCGTTGCAACAGCGCGGGTGTCACCCGCGGCGTATCGACCGGCACCACCCAGGCGGGGCCATCAGTCATCTTCATCGCGACACTGTAGAGGCCGCCCAGCGGGCCGCAGCGTGCGACCCGGTCCGGGATTCCGCCAAACGCCGGGTAGTCACCGCTCACCCACACCCGCCCGGCGCCCGCCTGCAGCAACAGCCCCCGCATGTGTTCCAGCATTGTGCGGCCGTGCCAGGGCAGCAGCGCCTTGTCGCGGCCCATCCGGCTGGACAGGCCACCGGCCAGCACGATGCCGTTGATGGTCATCGCAATAGAGCCACGCCATGCGTGGCTGTGTCGGCCGGACGCGCGGGAAAGGCCTCATCCACGCATGGCGTGGATCTACTGAGTCCCGCGCCCCTCCGAAGGGCGCGGTCAATGCCCATGGTCATGTGTGTGGTCGTGGGAGTGCGAAGCTTCGCTGTCTGCATGGCATAGGCTGCAGCCCTCGCTCCACGCGCTGTCGCCGTCTTCGTAATGCTCCTGCTTCCAGATCGGGCACTGGTGCTTCACCACCTCGATCAGCTGCCGGCACGCGCGGAACGCCTCGTCGCGGTGCGGGCTGCCGGCGGCCACCACCACCGCCACATCGCCGATGCCGAGTCGCCCCTTGGCATGGGCCACATACAGTTTCAACTTCGGACCGAACGTAGCCTCGACCTCGGCCGCCAGGCGCTTGAACTCGTTCAGCACCAACGGCTCGAACAGGTCGTAGGTGATCCCGGTCACCCGCCGGCCCACATTGACGTCGCGCACCTTGCCGATGAACACATCGATGCCGCCGAAGCCCGGATCGGAGACCGCCGCGATGCCTTCGGCCGGATCAATCGCCGCCTGCGCGCGGTCCACCACCTTCGCGATGATCGTCTCGCTCATCGCTCAGCCCCCGCTCACCGGCGGCAGGATCGCCACTCGGCCATCGTCGGGCAACGCCTCGTGGTCGCGCAGCACGCGTTGCTGGTCGGCGAACGCCGAGTAATCCAGCAGCCCGGCACGGAAACCCGGCCAACGCAGCGGCAGCAGCTCGCGCAGCGCCTGGCGCAGATCGGCCACGGTGCCGCCGGCCACCTCCACGGCAATCTCGCGGCTGGCATCCAGATCGGAGAACGCGCCGAACAACTGCAGATTTACCTGTCTCATCACGGCTCCTGGCTCGCCAGCTGCACCGGGTCCTGATGACCCCAGCCCTGCACACGCACCGGCGTGCCGGCAGGGGCCAGACCGCCCTCGCCTTCCAGCACCACCCAGGCGTTGGCCTGCAGCATGGACATCAAACGGAACGACTCCTGCCCGGCCAGCACGCGCGCACTCAGGCGACCCTGCGCATCCACTTCCACCCGCGCCCGCGCGTGGAAGCGCAGGCCGGGCGGCGTGCGCACGTCGGTCTGCAGGGGCAATGTCAACACCGGCTCCGGTGCCAGCCCCAGCAGGCGGCGCAGTACCGGCTCGACGAAGAAGCGCTGGCCCACCGCAGCCGACACCGGGTTGCCGGGCAGGCCGAAATACAGCGCGCCATTGGGCAGCACCGCAAACAGCAACGGCTTGCCCGGCCGGATCGCCACCTTGTGGAACACGATGCGCGCACCCCGGCCGCGAAGCGCGTCGGGAATGAAATCGTAGCGGCCGGCCGACACCGCGCCGGTGCTGATCAACAGCTGCGCACCCGCGTCCAGCGCTTCATCCAGGACCGCGTTGAACGCCGCCACCTCATCGCCCACCGTGCCCTGCCAGACCACCTCGGCACCGGCGGCCTGCAGGCGGCCGACCAGATACGGCCGGTTGCTGTCACGAATCTGCCCGGATGCCAGCGTCTGCGCCGCCTCGGTCACCAGCTCCTTGCCGGTAGCAATCACCGCCGCCTTTGGCCGCGCCACCACCGCCACCTCGCCCACGCCAATGGCATGCAGCAGGGTGCGCGCGTTGATGTCCAGCACCTGCCCGGCCTGCAGCACGCGCTCGCCGTCGCTTACATCCTCGCCGCGCAGGCGCACGTTCTGGCCCGGCTTCACCAATGCCTTCAGGGCAATGCGGGTCGGGCGGCCATCCTCGCTGGCGAGGATTTCTACGTTCTCGACCGGTACCACCGTATCCAGCCCTGCCGGCATGCGCGCACCGGTCATGATTTCCCAGGCACCCTCGCCGCCTTCGGCGCCGGCATCGCCTGCTGCCTGCCAGCCCTGAACAGCGAACTCGGTACCAGCTTCGAACGTCGCGCCGTTGGCGCGCAGCGCGAAGCCGTCCATCGCCGAATTGTCGAACGGCGGCAGTGACTGCGCGCTGTGGATGTCACTGGCCAGGACCCGCCCGGCCGCCTCATGCAGCGGCAGGTGTTCGGCCGGCAACGGCGTGGCCGCGTCCAGCAGGTGCTGCAGCGCTTCACTGTAGGCAATCATGCGTGGCCATCCCCCTCGACCATCGCCAGCGCATGGCCCAGCACCGGCGCCAGGATATCCAGGCACTGCGCCGCCGCCTTCGGGCTGCCAGGCAATGCAAACACCAGCATGTTGCCCAGCTGCACCACCTCGGCGCGGCTCAGCCAGGCCATCGGCGTGTGCTGCGCGCTCAGCGCCCGCACCATCTGTGCCAGGCCATGCACCGGCCGCGCGTTCAACGAACGCAGCGCCTCCGGGGTCAGGTCACGCGGGCCCAGCCCGGTGCCGCCGGTACACAGGCACAGGCGCACGCCCTCGGCCGCCAAGGCCTGCAGGCGGGTGGCCAACGGCTCGATGCCATCAGGCAAGACCTCGGCGGCCACCACCTCGCCACCCAGCTTTTTCAGCCCGGTCACGAGGGTCGGGCCGGACACATCCTCATAACTGCCCTCGCTGGCGCGATCACTCAGTGTGATCACCGCGCAGGCCGCACCCTCCAACCCCTTCGGTGCACGCGGCTTGAAACGCGCACGCTCGGCCTCGTCCATGCCGTCGGGGTGCAGCCAGACCCCGCGCTTGCCGCCTTCCTTGAACAGCAGGCGGATGCCTTCGATGCGCAGCGCCGGCTCCACCGGCTTGCTCAGGTCGTACAGGGTCAGCAGCGCCGCGTTGACGCCGGCCAGTGCCTCCATCTCCACGCCGGTGCGCGCCTCGCTGGCGCACTCGCACCACACGCGGATCGCCTGCCGCTCCGGCACCGGTGCGCAGAACACCTGCACCAGTTCCAGCGGCAGCGGATGGCACAGCGGCATCAGCATCGACGCCATCTTGGCGCCCTGCAGGCCGGCAATCTCGGCCATCACCAGCGCATCGCCCTTGGGCAGGCGGCGCTCGACAATCAGCGGATAGGCCACCGGACCGGCATGAAGCTCGCCCACCGCCACCGCACGACGGCGGCTGATGCGCTTGTTGCGGACATCGGCCATGTGGAAGGCCGCATTCAATTCCCCACTCATCGTGTTGCTCATCCTCCGATGGAGGCCAGGTGCGGGGTCAGCCCGGTCTGGCCCTGGTGCAGTCCATGCCCGGCCGCTTTCAGGCCAAGCTGGGTGGTGATGCGTGCCAGCAGCGCGTCGTGGTCCTCGTCGCGCTGCAGCAGCGGGCGCAGCGGCACGCCGAACTCGCCGAACAGGCACAGCCGCAGGTCGCCCTTGGCGGTCACCCGCAGGCGGTTGCAGCCCTTGCAGAAGTCACGCGAGTACGGCGCGATGATGCCGATGCTGCCGCGATGGTCGGGGTGGCCGAACTCGCGCGCCGGGCCGGCATCGGCGGCGCGCGGGCGCTCGTGCCAGCCAGCCGCCAGCAGCTGCTCGATCACCACGTCGGCGCGCAGGTGGTGGCGCTGGAAATAGGCTTCGTTGTCGCCGGTACGCATCAGTTCGATGAAGCGCACGCTGAAGGGGCGATCGCGCAGGTACTCCATCCACTGCGGCAGCTCGTCGTCGTTCAGGCCGCGCAGCAGCACTGCGTTGAGCTTGATTGCCGAAAGGCCCAGCGCCTGCGCCAGCGCAAGACCCTGCTGGATCTCTGGCAGACGGTCGTGGCCGGTGATGGTGTGGAAACGCTCGCGCTGCAGGCTGTCCATGCTCACGTTCAGCGCAGTCAGGCCTGCCCGGTGCCAACCCGGCAGGCGCCGCGGCAGCAGCGTGCCATTGGTGGTGATGGCCACCTTGCGGATGCCCGGCACCGCCGCCACGGTGGCGATGATCTCGTCCAGATCCTTGCGCAGGCTGGGCTCGCCACCGGTCAGGCGGATCTTGCTCATGCCCAGCGCGGCAAAGGCCCGCACCAAGCGGCCGATCTCATCCACCTGCAGGAAACGCGGGCGGCCGTCGGCCTGGTACCCGTCGGGAAGGCAGTAGCTGCACCGGAAGTTGCAGGCTTCGGTGAGCGACAAGCGCAGGTACGGAAAGCTGCGTCCGAAGCTGTCGGTGAGTTGGCTCATCGCTGTTCCGCCTCCTGGTACCACCCTGCAGCCCTGCCCCTGAACGGGTTGTCGACCCCAACCCGCAGAGTGCGCTGGGGCGTTGAAAGCGTCAACCCGGGAGGCACGCAGCCTGAATTGGCACCGCCTGTCGTGATAGGCCCTCCCCGCCCGTCCCGTTCGCCGTGACAACCTGGACACATGTCGCAGATTGCACGTTGCGGGCGGATCACTACGCCAGCCAGCACTGGCGGGGCTTAACAGCGTAGGACAATGTCAAAAGCGTCTCCAATCGAGTGATGTTTGCAACTCTTCTGATTGGCATTGCACAGCGCCAGGGGCTCAGATGGCGTGCCACCGGAAAAGGGTGGCCGGGCTTCGAATCCCGTGTTGGCCTTGAGTAAGTGCGCTTGCCAGCCGGCGTCACCATGCGTGGCGCCGGCTGGCAATCCGTCTGCCGGCTATGGCGGGCGGTGCGTTGGGGGCGTTCGCGCCCGCCGGCTTGAGGCCAACCCGGATTCGAACCACGTACCGCCCGCCACCTTTCGAGTGGCGGCTACCGATTGCCCTGCACGGAGCCTCGCCATGAACGAATCGGACTTCCCGCATCTGCACGCCTACCGCAGCGCCGCCGGCGATGACGGTTCGCCACAGGCTGCGCCAACAGTGGACAGGAACACCTTCATTGCCAATCTCCACCGCATCGGCTCCGGTGCGGCGGCCGATGGGCAACCGTGGCCGGAGCGTCACCAGCTGCCCGGCCGCCGCCTCGCCCTGGCCGACGCCGATTGCGCGTTGACCGGGTTGCGGGTGGTGCTGGAAATGCTGCTGGCGGCCGAACGCACCCGGCAGAATGGCGAACCGGAAGAGTACGTGGGCGACCGGGTGATGGAGGGGTTGGTCATGGCCTGCCAGTCGTTGTGCGCGCAGGCGGTGGGGCGGTTGCAGCCCGAAGGGTGAACGCGATGCGCCACGCCCTTCGGCGAGGACCACTTTCAGCAGGTGTCAGTGCTCGCTGAAAGCGCTCCTCAGATCGACCCCGATGATCGGTGAGAAGTCCACTTTGCACAGCTCCAGCTCGAAGAGCTGATCGTGATTGTCCAGGCACAGGGTGACTCTCACCGGCACGCCGTCGGCATCGGCAAGCATTGCAGTGGCAATGTCGCTTCCGAAGACCTGGGTCGTGCTGGACAGGAACACCACGCCTCCGAATCCGACGACCTCCACGTCCTCCACCTGGGCGAGCGCCAGATCCTTCAACAACCGTTCGGACAGCTCGTTCGTCTCGGGCAGCAGCCTGTGGATGAGGGAGACCTCGTCGGGGGTGAGGAATCTGGGCACGGGATGTCCTTCAGGGCACTGCATCCAGCCTCCCCCGCAAAGACTACTGTGAGTAATTGACTTCTTTAGTGACATTTCCACTTCGGTCGTACCATCGCCACACACCGGCCTTATGCCCATTCTTAAACTGTCCACGCATACGAATATACCCATCATCTGCGGCGACAAATGGACCATCAGCAATCTCGCACCCCTTCAAAGAGCCCGCTTTTCCCCACGGCCCGGTCTTCAGTCGAGCGGGCTCAACACATTCTATCCGCTCATCGTCGAACGAATTCGTCGTTGCGCCCTGCTTCTGATCCGCACATGCCGAAGAAAGTGACGCCAGCAGGACGCATGTCATGTATCTCTTCATACCTACCTCAGCCCAGGAACCTTCGAGTTGAGCAATCGTTTGTTCTGCTCTTGCTGCAGTTCGACTGTACTAGCATTCCAAAGTGTCTTGGCTACAAATGATTGGCAATGGTTGGCAGGCCCCCACCTACCAAGTGATCTCCCTATCTGAAGCTGGGAATTGACTCTCGCTTCGTCGACATTTTTAACCACTTTGCATGATGCTCCAGGCTCATTGCTACGACCGACATGGTTGGTCACCTGCACGGGATCGCCTGGCATGTCTCCACTGTCGTTACCAGGTACGTTTCCACGAGTGCCACCCATGCCTGCCTCAACTGTATCCGTACGAATCCATTGGTGATCAATTGGATTGTTGGATACTCCAAAGGCCGGCTGACTACATACAAGTACTTCCAAGCCCTCAGGGTCAATCCAACTCATCGGATTTCCCATCGCGTAGCCAAAGGTATTTGGCCCCGCTGCGAGCCCAATCGGATCACTCTGCGAATAACGACCCACCGCAGGGTCATACTCCCGCTGGTAGTTGTAGAACAACCCACTCGCATCCGTCGCCTGTTGGCCCGGGAATCGCAGCGCCAACTCGAATGCCACGCCATCGCCGTCCGGATCGGCGCTGGGAATCTGGTTGCCAAATACTTCGCTCTTGTTGCTCCACTCCCAGATCGAGACATTCCGCACCGGGTCGATCACAACGCGCGGTGTGCCAGGTGATCTGATTGGACGTAGGCCAGTTCCGGCACGCCGGTACTCTGCCCATTGATCAGCGCCACCGGGTAGTTGTCCAACCAGATGGCCTGCTGCTGCGCCTGGCCCGTGGCCGAGTAGTTGCCCAGCCACTGCCCAGCCTCGTCGTAAAACGTGATCTGCGCTGCGCCACCGGCCGGGGTACGCAGCACGCGCTCGCCGCGATGGTTGTAACCGTAGCTTTCCAGCACGGCATCACCCTGCCTCACCGCGTTCATGCGGTTCGCATCGTTGTAGATGAACGTCTTGCTGCCGATGCTGGTGGTGTTGCCCACCGCGTCCTGGGTGCGCGCTTCGCCATCCACGGCGGTCAGCCGGTGGCTGGTTGCGGGATAGGTGTAGCTGGCGGTGCCTGCCGAGATGGTCAGCGCGGTCCGATTGCCCGTGGCGTCGTAGGCATAGGTTTCGATCGGCGTGCCAGTCGCGCCGTCCTGAGTCTGGGTCAGGCGACCCAGCGTGTCGTAGGCGTACTTGGCCAGCACCGTCGAGCCCGTGCCGTTCTTCAGCTCGGTGACCGAGCCGACCGGGTCATAGCCGTAGCCCAGCGACAGGCCGCCTGCCGCCGGGTCGTGCACCGCCTGCGGGCGATAGTCGAGGTCCAGCGGGCGCTGCAACTGGCGGCCGTTGCCATAAGTCCAACCGGTCGCCGGTCCGAAGGCCGCATAGGTCACGTTGTTCACCACGATCTGGCGGGCTTGGCCGGGCCGGGTCAGGCCGATCTGGCTGATGCGGCCCTGGATATCGCGCACGTTCCAGGCAACGGCTTCCCCCGTTGTTCCCCGCTACTGCCCGCGCAGCCGCACGGCAAAGTACCGCGCCGGGGAAAGGCCAAGCGCCTTCTTGAACATCGTGATGAAGGCCGTCACCGACTCATAGCCCAGCGTCTCGGAAACGCGTTGTACCGGTGCACCCGCGGCGAGTTCACGAATGGCGATGAGCAGATGCAACTGCTGCCGCCAGCGCCCGAAGGACAATCCCGTTTCGCGTTCGATGAGCCGGGTCAACGTCCGCTCGCCCAGGGCCAGGCGCATGGCCCACTGGCTGATGGTGCTGCGGTCTGCCGGATCCGCCGACAGCGCCGCCGCCAGCGCACGCACCTTCGGGTGATGGCTGACCGGCAGCGACAGATGCTCGGCCGGCATCTGCACCAGCTCGTCCAGCAACACCCGCGCCAGCCGGTCGGTGTGGCTGCCATGCGGGTAGTCCAGCGGCGCGTCGGCCAGGTGCAGGATCATCTCGCGCAGCATCGGGGAGATCGCCAGCGTCACGCATTGCATGGGCAGATCGACAATGCCGGGCTCGACGAACAGGTAGCACAGGCGCGCGTTGGCGGTGGCGCGGTTGCTGTGCGGCATGCCACCCGGAATCCAGACGCCACACTGGGGCGGCACGATCCACAACGCATTGGCCACTTCGCAGGTCACCGCCCCATGCAGCGCAAGAATGAGCTGACCCTTGCGGTGCTCATGCACGGGAATCTCCGCGTCGTGCTCGGCCACCTGCAGGCGGCTGGCGACCGCCGGGCGATCGGTCTCGTCCGGGTCCAGGTCAAAGCCGGGGAGCGAAATGCGAGCCATTCTCACATTGACCGGTTTTAGCGATTGATTGTCATTGTAGCGAAATTCGCCAGTGCGGCCGATCACTAGCATGAGCCGCATGCACTCCCCCACCCCGTTCCGCCCCTACATGCGCCAGGCATTTGCCCGGTTGAAAAACCCTGCCCTCAGGACCGATCAGGAAGCGCTGCTGTTCTCGCTCAAATGCCTGCTCGCCGCGTCGCTGGGGCTGTATGTCTCTCTGAGGGTCGGCCTGAATCGCCCGTTCTGGGTGATCGGCACGGTCTATCTGGTGTCACAGCCCTTTTCCGGGGCAACACTCAGCCGCGGCCTGTTCCGCCTGCTCGGTACCGTGGGCGGGGCCGTCGCCACCGTCGTGCTGGTGCCACGTTTCGCCAATGCCCCCCTGGTGCTGAGCGCCGCACTCGCCACGTGGATGGCGCTGTGCCTGTATCTGGCGATGCTCGACCGCACGCCACGTGCCTATGCGTTCCTGCTGGCCGGCTATACCACCAGCCTGATTGGATTTCCTGCGGTGATGGTGCCGGGAGACGTGTTCACCATTGCCATCACGCGGGTGCAGGAAATCGCCATCGGCATCCTGGCTGCAACGCTGGTACATGCGCTGGTGCTGCCGCGCCGGGTCTCGATGCGCGTGCACGCGCGGGTTGCTGCCGTGCTGGATGATGCGGAACGATGGACACGGGACATGCGCGCCGGTGCATCGGACACGGTACTGGCGACGGACCGCTCGAAAGTGGCCGCCGACCTGCTCGAGCTGCATGTGCTGTCGATCCACCTGCCCTACGACAGCGCCCACGGCGTGGCGCAGGTGCAGATCCTGCGCGCCCTGCACGACCGGATGCTGGACGTCCTGATGCTGTCCAGCGCGGTGGAAGATTCCATCGACCGGCTGCGTTCACCACAGGCCGGCGCGATGGATGCAACGGGCTGGCGCGATCTGCTGCAGGCCGGCCTCGCCGCGCAACAGGCCGAGCTCGACCTCGCCCACGCCGACTGCCGCGTGCTGCAGGCGCAACTGCACACTGCCCGTCCCGACTGGCGTCGGCATGTGCCTGCCCGCCTTGCGCGACATGTGCAGGGTGCGGTACTTCACCGGGATCATCGGCTTGCCCTGCGCAGCGCGCTGGGCGCGTTCGCCGGCATCCTGCTGAGCTGCGTTCTGTGGATCGTCACCGGCTGGTCGGAGGGCGCCACGGCGGTATCCATCATCGGCACGGCGTGCGTGCTGTTCGGCACGATCGAAGCGCCGGCACCGCATGTCATGCGCTACCTGGTGGGATCGTGCATCGGCGTGGCCGTCGGCCTGCTCTACGGTCTGCTGATCTTCCCCGCGTTGTCCGATATCACCGGCCTGATTGCCGCGCTCGCGCCGGTGCTGCTGCTGTGCGGATCGTTCCTGGCCCGGCCGCCCTTCATCATGGCCGCCCTGGGCGTGGTACTGACCTTCCCGATCATCGCAGGCCTGGGCGCGACCAATTCGGTCAACATCGTCGGCGCACTCAACAACAGCGTTGCGCTGTTCGTGGGTACGACGGTGGCACTGTGCAGCATGCAGCTGTTCCAGACCGCCGACGCGGGCCGCAACCGCGCACGGTTGGAGCATTCGATCCGTCGGGATATCGCACGACACACCGCCGGACGAGGTGATGTGACCCGCGCCTGGCTCAGCCGCATGCTGGATCGCATCGGGCTGCTCGCTCCAAGGTTGCAGGGCCGTTCCAGCGCAGTACACGAGCTGCGGGTATTGTTTGCGGACGTTCGTGCGGCACATGCATCCAGCCAACTCCGCACACTGGACAAGTACCTGGACAACCCGCACGTTCGGGCGCTACACGCGGCGCTGGTCGAACGCGTCGCCGCACATTTCAGGGTTCGCGCCCACGCGCCACGCAGTGTCGATGCCCATCTTCTGAAGTTGTTGGACTGCATGCGCGAGGCCGCAACAGCCATCGCCGAGGCCGATCGAGGGAATCTGCTGCACCTGCTCAGCGGGTTGCGCCGCGACCTGCTGGCCTCACCGCTCACCCATCGGCACTGACCGCATGCTCTCTGATCTTTCCATTGATGGCGTGCACATTCCCGGCCTGCTCGCCGTGGCCGCTGCCGCCTTGGTGCTGTCGATACTGACTTCACGCCTGCTCGCCAGCCTCGGTCTGTACCGGCTGTTCGCCGCGCGGCCGCTGGTGGGCCTGTCCCTGTTCGTGATCCTGGCGGAGCTGATGATCCGGCTCTCGCCCCTGCTCGAGAAATGAAATGAAACACCTGCTTGCTGTCATCGGGCGCTGGAGCGCAACTCTGGGCGTGTGTGCGCTTGCCGCCATTGCCGCGTTCTCCCTCTGGAATCGTTACGAAATGCGCCCGTGGACGCGGGATGGGCGGGTGCGCGCCGATGTGGTGCGCGTTGCGTCGGACATGGGGGGGCTGGTCACCCAGGTGCTGGTGCACGACAACCAGCGGGTCAGTGCCGGCCAGCTGCTGCTGGTGCTCGATCAGCCACGCTTCGCCGCCACGCTGGAGAAGGCAGACGCGGCGGTCAGGAGCGCGCATGCCACGCTGGCGCTGGCCCGCCGCGAATCGGCGCGGGACAACGCACTTGGCAACCTGGTCGCTTCGGAAACCCGCGAACGCAATGCCGCCAAGGTCGATACCGAGCTGGCCGCGCTGGCGCAGGCACGGGCCGAACAGCGCGTTGCCCAGCTCAACGTGCAACGCACCGAGGTGCGCGCAACCACCGATGGCATCATCACCAACCTCGACCTGCACGCGGGCGACTACCTGCAACCCGGTGCGCAGGCACTGGCGCTGATCGACACCGGCAGCCTGCGTATCGAGGGCTACTTCGAGGAAACCAAACTGGCCTGCATCACCGAGGGGGATGCCGCCGTGGCCCGGCTGATGGGCGACAACCACGACGTCCGCGGACACGTGGATACCATCGCCGCCGGCATTGCCGACGATCAGCGCTCAAGCACACACAACCTGCTGCCCGCCGTGGCGCCAACTTATACCTGGGTGAGGCTGGCGCAGCGCATCCCGGTACGCATCCGCATCGATGATGCGCCGTCGGATATCCGCCTGATCGTGGGTCGCACTGCGAGTGTGACCATCACACCCTCGGCACCGGGAGCCTGCAAGTGAGCGTGCGAACACTACGCGGTGGGCTGCTTGCCCTGCTGCTGCCCATGACGGCCTGCGTATCCGGCCCCGACTATCACCTGCCTGCGAATGCGGTCGCGGCCTCCCCCCAGGTGGCGCGGGCGTTCGTCTCGGGCCAGGAGGCATCGTTCAGCCAGGACGCGCCACCAGATCGATGGTGGCACCTGTACGGCGACCCCCGGCTTGACGCCTACGTACGCGAAGCACTGGCGGCCAATACCGACCTGCGCGCCGCCGATGCCAACCTTCGGCGCGCCAGCGCAACCGTGCTGGAGTACCGCGCGCGCGGTGCCGTGCAAGCCGACGTGGATGCATCGGGCACGCTCACCCATACAGGTGGCTACGCCCAAGCGCCGGCCGCGCCGCAGTCGTATGCGCTGGGCCTTCACCTCTCCTATCCACTGGATCTTGCAGGCGGCATCCGCCGCGGCATCGAAGCCGCCAACGCGGACGCCGAGGCCGTCGCTGCGGCACGCGACCAGGTCCGCGTGGTCGTCGCTGCTGCCGTCACCCGTGCCTATTTCCAGATCTGCACAAGCAATCACACGCTCGCTGCGACCCGGCAGGTGCTGGCGATACAGCGCGCCACGCTGGAGGCAACCCGCCGCCTCGCCGCAGGCGGCCGAGGAACGGACTTCGATGTCAGCCGTGCCGGTGCCGCCGTCAACCGCAGCGCGGCGGGGATACCGCACCTGCTGGCCGAACGTCAGGCCGCACTGTTCGAACTGGCCGCATTGATGGGCAGGGTGCCGGCGGACTATCCGAGGGAGGCGGAAGCGTGCCCGCGCCCCCCGGAGCTGGAGCAGGCGCTGCCGGTCGGTGAGGGCTGGCAGCTGCTCCAGCGGCGCCCTGACATACGTGCCGCCGAGCGGAGCCTTGCCGCGGCCACGGCGATGATCGGCGTAGAGACCGCGGAACTTTATCCGCGGGTCACCCTGGGCGCATCCCTGGGCACAGCAGGCACGCGAGGGCAGCTGTTTTCGGCCGACGGTTTCGGGGCGAGCGTCGGGCCGCTGCTCTCATGGCACTGGCCCAACCGCCGCGTGGCCAAGGCCCGCATCGCGGCGGCCGGCGCCAATGTGGATGCCGCTCTTGCTTCCTTTGACGGCATCGTGCTGCAGGCACTGCGCCAGACCGAGACCGCGCTTTCTGCCTGCACGCAGGAGCTTGAACGCGAGCGCAGCCTGGCGCAGGCGCGCGGGGACGCGGCGCGCGCAGCCGGACAGGCACAGCAGCTCTACCGCTTCGGCAGGATCGATTTTCTCGACGTGCTTTCGGCCCAGGCCGCGCTGGCAGATGCGGAGTCCGCACTGGCGGCCTCCCGCGCGGAGCGGGTCGACCGTCAGATGGATGTGTTCCTGTCACTGGGTGGCGGTTGGGCTGCAGGGGCCGTCGCCATTGGTGCGGCCCGCTGACGTCGTCTTCGCAGCAGCAGCCGCTACCCGATCTGTTCATGAAAGCCCTGTCCACATCCGTATTCATTCACACGGCCTGCCCTATATTCGCGCTCACAGCGCCGCATATCGCGGCCATGACGGAGGCATCCCGATGACATCCATACGTCTTCTTGCCATTGCCGTGGGCTCGGCCGCAGCACTCGCCGTAGCGCCCGCCTTCGCCGATCCGCCGCACCACGCCCGCGGCAACGGCCCGCCACCGCATGCGGGCGGCCCGCATAACCGTGATGCGCCGCCGCCGGGCTGGCAGAAGAAGGCCTGGCGACGTGGCGAGCGCCTGCCGTGGGCCGAAGTGGACCGCCGCTACTGGGTAGACGATTACGCGCGCTATGACCTGCGCGAGCCGGGCCGCGACCGGCGTTGGGTGCGCCAGTCCGACAACGAGTACCTGTTGGTGGAGATCGCCACCGGGCTGATCATCGACGCCCTGCATCGCTGAAGCGACCTGCAGCGTCCGACATGGAGCGATTTACCCCGGTGCAGACACCCTACGACCGGGGTCGCTCCGGTCGGGGGTGTTTGCGCCCACCGCGCCCCACATGCCTCCGCTGCCGCCCGGCATGCATGCCCTCCCGCAGTGCGATATGCCCGACCATCAGCGCCGCGGCAACGAGCCCCATCGCAACCAGTATTTCGAATCCCCGATCACCAAAGAGCAGGCGGATGGAGATCTCCAGTGAGCACAGCCTGCCGCAGCTCAGGCCGTGCTCGTTGAAGCCATAAATGAGCACCATTACGCCCATCAGCCCGCACGACGCCATCAGGGCCAAGCTTGCGATGAAGATGAAAGGTCGATGGATACGCATGCGCTTGTCGCGGTCTTCTACAGTGATGTCAAGCGCGACGTTACGAGCACGTGATCGGAAGCAGCCAACTCCACCGACCAGGCTTGGGTATCCAGGCCCAGCCGGTTCTCATACCACCATCGCTGCGCACAGCGACCCCGCATCCACTGCTGGCATAGCGGGTAAAGGGAGCACCGGCATGCTCCACCACGTCAGGTTGCCCCAGCACCCGCAGTACCTAGGCCCTGCTCGCCCCGACCGGGACCGAGGCAAGCGCGTGGGAATGCCACACTGAGATCGCCGAGCAACTGGCAACGTACGCCACGAACAGGCCGGCAAGCCCCCCCATCAGTGTCCTCATTGACAGACCCCCTCCCGCGCCTCGCGCCCGCGCATCATCCGCGCAGACCTTCTTCAACGTCAAACCTCGACAAGCGGGCCTGTTGCAGCGCCCGGCATCCGTGCTAGCGTGCGCCGACCGATGATTCAGGATGAACACAGGGACGCCCGTCGATGGCAGGCAAGCGCCGGAAGGACAGGATCGCGCAGGAGATCGGCCTGTTCATGCAGCAGTACGCGCGCAAGGCGCAGCGCCATACCGGACCCAACGACCGGCCGTACGATCGGAAACTGGAAGCGCGGCTCAAGCGCTTGCCACCGGAAGAACTGGGTAGGCTGCTTTCCGGAGAAGAGGACGACGATGACTAGCCCCGCCGGAATGGCCAGGCGCGCCATCGTCGTGACATTCTGTAGCGCGCTCGGCGCCTGCGGACTGGTGATGGACAGTTCGTTCGACACTCTGTGCGAGGCGCTTGACGCCGACATGGTGAACAAGGGATGGATTCCCGATTGGGTACCCCACGAGGCGACCGACCTGCGCGAGGTACACGACCTCGACTCGAACACCAGCGCGCTGGCCTTCACCAAGCCCCCTGCGATACCACTGCAGCTGCCTGCGGATTGCCAGGCAACCATATTCAACGACAGCGATCCTGTTGCGTTCAATCGACACTGGTGGCCTGGCGACGCGACGCTCAGCGCGTCGTACCGCGTCTTTCGCTGCGCACCTGAATCCGGAAAATCGGTCTTCGTCGCCATCAACAGGACCGAAGACCGCGTGCTCTTCTGGCGAACCTACGCACGGTGATGCGCCCGCACCGCCGCCCCTCTTCTCAGGAACCCATGATGCCCAACGCGCGTGCACGCCTCGCCGCCCTCGCCCTCTCTCTCGCGGCGTGCCTGCCGGCCTACGCCGCGCAGAACGCCCCCGCCGACATCGAAGCGATCGAACAGGTTGTCGAATCCTTCCGGACCTCGCTGATCAACAAGGACAAGCCGACCTACATGGACCTGTTCTTTTCGGACAAGCCGGAAGACATCGGCTGGCAGTATGTTTCCGAGGACGTGCGCCTGCAGGACATCCGCAAGGCCAAGCCCGATGCGATCAAGGTGCGGCAGATTCCCGCCAACAACTTCATCGCGCTGATCGATGGAGCGGTGGCCTCGCCGAAGCCGAAGGAGGAGAAGTTCTCCAACACGAAGATCGAGACAGACGGCGACGTGGCCTCGGTGTCGTTCGACTACAGCTTCCACGACGATGGGGTGAAGACCAACTGGGGCAAGGAAATGTGGCAGCTGATCCGCACCGAACAGGGCTGGAAGATCTTTTCGGTGATCTATTCGATCCGCGACTCACGCAGCCCGGCCGATTGAACGTCGCTTGAGGACGCTGAGCGCCGATTGCCGATTGCGATCCATTCAGCCAGGGCATTGGCATCCGGCAAGAGATCGGGCAGAGTTCGGCCACGCGCAAGGACGCACGCCATGACCCGCCTGCTGATCATCGAAGACAACCCCGAGCTGGTTGCCAATCTGTATGCCTTCTTTGAACCGCTGGGCTACGTCCTGGACGACGCCCGCGACGGCGCCAGCGGACTGCGCCGGGCCACGCAGCACGACTACGACGCCATCCTGCTGGACCTGATGCTGCCCCGGCTGGACGGCATGACGCTGTGCCAGAAGCTGCGCCAGGAGTTCCAGAACCCGGTACCGATCCTGATGCTGACCGCGCGCGATCCGGTCGAAGACCGCGTGCAGGGCCTGGCCCTGGGCGCGGATGACTACCTGGTCAAACCGTTTTCGCTGACGGAACTGGATGCGCGGATCAAGGCCCTGATACGACGCGCCCAGGGCCGCCAGGTCCAGAGCGTGCTGGCGTGGAAGGATCTGCAGGTGGACACGCGCTCGCCGCAGGCCTGGCGGCAAGGCCGCTGCATTGCGCTGACACCCACGTCGCACAAGCTGCTGATGTGCCTGGTGCGCGCGGCGCCCGCCGTGGTGCGCAAGCAGGAGATGGAATACCTGGTCTGGGGCGACGAGCCACCGGACAGCGGCGCGCTGCGAACACACATCCATGAGCTGCGCCTGCAGGTGGACCGCAGCTTCGACGCCGCGCTGATCACCACGGTGCACAGCGTCGGCTGGCGCATGCAGGCGTGAGCCCTGCCTCCCTCTACCGCCGCCTGAGCTTGCGTGCCCGCATCACGATCTCGTTCGTGCTGTTGATGGCCGGTGCCATGGGTTTCATCGTTCTGGCCGAACAGGTCGACTACGACCAGGTCCGGGCTGCTGTCGTCGCGCGGACCCAGCACGGTGAAGTGGAAAGGCTGCAGGCCGCGCTGGCTCGTGGCCAACGCCCCGCCCTGCCACCGGGGACCCAGCTGTTCGATGCCCATGACGCGCCTGTCGTGCTGCGCCAGTACGGCCCGGGCCATCACGGCGAAGAGGCGCCCAACGAGTGGCACCTGAGCGTCTTCAACAACGGCGACCAGCGCTACTACCTGCTGCAGGATGCGGCGCACTATGGCTATCTGGAACACCTGATCAACGCCTTTGCGGCACTGGTCATTTCGATCTGCGTGCTCGGCGCCTTCCTGATCGGCCGCAAGGTAGCGACGCACGTCATCGCACCCATCACGCGATTGGCGGACGCGGTGCAGGACGGCCAGAAGCCTTTTCCCTACCAGGACGCGCGCGATGAGATCGGTGTACTCGCCCGCGCCTTCGCCCGACACAGTGACGAGCTCGAACGGTTCCTGCATCGCGAACAGTGCTTCAGCGGCGATGCCAGCCACGAGTTGCGCACGCCGCTGGCCATCATCGGCGGCGCTGCGGAGACGCTCGCCTGCCAGCTTCCGGCCGACAGCCACCTGGTTCCCAGCGCGGAGCGCATCCTGCGCACCACCCAGGAGATGCAGCGCCAGCTGACCTGCCTGCTGCTGCTCTCACGCGCCCCCAGTACCGTGCCGCGCAACAAGGTGGCCCTGCGCCCGCTGATCGAATCCTGCATGGAGCGCTGCCAGCCGTGGATTTCCGGCAAGCCGGTGATCGTTGCGTTTGATGCCCGGCATGACGCCGTGCTGGACACCAACGCAGATCTGGCGCACAGCGTGATCTGGAACCTCCTGCGCAACGCCTGCCAGTACACCGAAAGGGGCGAAGTGAGGATCACCCTCCACGACACCGCACTCACCGTCGCCGACACCGGACCCGGCCTGCCCTCCAGTATCGACCCACAGCAGTTCCAGCGCTTCGTGCCCGGCAGCCCGCACAGTGGCGAGGGACTGGGGCTGTCCATCGTGCAGCGCATCGTCGAGCACCTGGGTTGGAGAATGACGGTGCGTTCCTCGCAGCAGGGCTGCCGGTTCAGACTGGAGTGGCCCATCTGACGGTTTCCTGACGCGCGCCTGCACATGCTGGGGATTGCTCACTTCACGGCGGAAACGGCATGCAGCACCCCAAGGACAGCGGCAAGTACCCGCACGGCAAGAGCGGCCTGAGCCGCATCTTCCACGCCCTCATCCATTCGCGCGATGGTTTCATCGCCACCTTCCGCGGCGAGGCGGCCTTTCGCCAACTGCTGCTTCTGCACGCGCTGTTGATCATTGCAGCGTTCGTGCTGGACATCAGCAAGCTCGAACGGGCGCTGGTGCTGGCGGTCTGCTTCATCAGCCTGCTGGTGGAACTGCTCAACTCGGCGATCGAAGCAGTGGTCGATCGCATCTCACTGGAACGGCATCCACTGTCCAAGAACGCAAAGGACATGGGCAGCGCCGCGCAGACCACCGCACTGTTGATGGTGGGCGCGGTGTGGGGCGTGATCCTGCTGGGCTAGTCCGCCCAACCTGACAACTTCCTGATAAAGCGGTTTCGATACTGCGCGCACTCCCGCTCCACGGAACCTGCTCGTGCGTCAACGCCGCCGTTTTCCACGGCCCCATCCGATCGTTCTGGTCTGGGCCACCGCACTGTTCTTCACCACGATTGGAAACATCGCCCTCTGGAAGACGCTGTGGGGGCTGATCGACCTCAACAGCCTGCGCAGCGTGCTGTTCCTGGCCAGCTTGCCGGTGGTGCTTTTCTGCCTGTTCAACCTGCTTCTGACGCCACTGCTGGCACTGCCGTTCCTGCGCAGGCCGCTGCTGGTGCTGCTCGTTGTCGTCAGCGCCGCCTGCAGCTACTTCATGCTGCACTACAACGTGCTGATCGATCGCAGCATGGTGCAGAACGTGTTCGGGACCAACCAGGCTGAACTGAACGCCTATCTGTCGCTGCCACTGCTGTTGACCCTGCTGGCGCTGGGCGGGCTGCCCGCGACCGGGCTGGTCCTGATGCGCACCGCCAGCGGGGCGGGCTCGATACGTTCGTTCCTGGTGTGGCCAGTCAACGTCCTGGTATCCATGATGGTGCTGCTGGCGATCGGCTTTGCGTTCTACAAGGACTATTCGTCATTGCTTCGCAACAACCGCTACATCCGCGACCAGGTGCTGCCGTTGAACGTGGTGCGGCATACCCACGGTTACCTGAAGAGCCTCTACAGCACCCGCCAGCAACCGCTGCGCGCGATTGGCATGGACGCACGGCGCGCGCCGGGCCCGCGCCCGAAGCTGGTGATCCTGGTCGTCGGCGAGACCGCGCGATCACAGAACTTCCAGCTCAACGGCTACCCACGCGCGACCAATCCCCGGCTCTCGCGCAAGGAAGGCGTCATCAGCTTCAATGATGTCTCCTCATGCGGGACCGCCACGGCCATCTCGGTGCCGTGCATGTTCTCGCAGATGACCCGAGGCCAGTACGACGACGTGCGCGCCGCAACCGAGGAGAACGTGCTCGACATCCTGCAGCGCACCGGCATCAGCGTGCTCTGGCGCAACAACAACAACGGCGGCTGCAAGGGCGTGTGCGAACGCGTATCGACCGAGGACATGCCTGCGCTGAAGGTGGCCGGCCAGTGCGTCAACGCCGACGGCACCTGCTACGACGACGTGCTGCTGCACCAGTTGGGCGCACGCATCGATGCCATCAACGGCGACGCCCTGATCGTGCTGCATCAGCTCGGCAGTCATGGGCCGACCTACTTTGAACGGTATCCCGCAGCGTCGCGGGCTTTCAGCCCGACCTGCGACAGCAACCAGATCCAGCATTGCAGCAATGAGGCGCTGGTCAACACCTACGACAACACTCTGGTCCACACCGACCACCTGCTGGGCAAGGCCATCGACCTGCTGCAGGGCTATGCGGACCAGCGTGATGTCGCACTGATCTATGTGTCCGACCATGGCGAGTCGCTGGGCGAACGCGGGATGTACCTGCACGGCACGCCCTACTTCATCGCCCCGCGCGAGCAGACCCAGGTGCCGATGGTGATGTGGTTCTCACCGGAATTCAGCCGCAACGCAGGCCTGGACCTGGCCTGCCTGCACCAGAATGCCCTGCACCGGGCGCACAGCCACGACAACCTCTTCCACTCGCTGCTGGGCCTGTTCGCGGTCAACAGCGGGGTGTACCAGCACGATCTGGATGTGTTCGCAGGTTGCCGCGCGTCGGCTTCGCCGGCTGTGGCCACCTCACCGGCCAAGGAAAGGCGCCGGCTGATGCCGGTCGCTGCCCGGAACGTGGCGCGCTACTGCGCCGCCAGGGCGAAATCCAGGCCCGCACACACCGCCGCCACCTGGGCGTCGTTGCATTCCTGCGGGTTGGTGCGCGGACTGTCCGGGTAGACCTCGGTGGTGGTGGCAAAGCGCGCGTCGGTGAAGCCGGCGCAGGCGCCGATCGAACGCGATTCACCCCAGACCACGCCCGGCGACTGCAGCGGCAGGCCGACCAGGTTGCCTTCGGCATCGGCCGGGGCGATATGGGTGACCGGGGCCACGGCGGTGATCAATGCCTTCTGGAACTCGGCCTGCGGATCTTCGCTGTTGCCGATCACGTAGAAACCATCCGGAATGGTGTCGCGCTCGAATGGCTTGCCGTCGCGGGCACAACGCGCCGGATCGAACTCCTGCAGGTCGCTGTCGGTGGTCTCGTGCAGGTCCAGGTGCACCAGCAGGTTCGGCTTGCGCTCGGCCACCCAGGCCATCAGGGCGGCGGCTTCCACGATCTGGCCGCCGTCACGGAAGCTGCGGTTGGGGTCGATGGCGTCCGGGTTCCAGCGCTGGATGCGCTCGTAGCCCCACGGGCTGACGCACGGCGCCACGATCAGGTTCAGCCGGCCCAGGTAACGCTCCGCCTGCTGCTCCAGGAACTGCAGGGCACCGTGCACGCCGCTGGTCTCGTAGCCATGCACGCCACCGGTGATCAGCGCGGTCGGCAGCGCCGGGTTCCAGTCGTGGTTGACCACGGCGAACAGCGGGTAATGGTCCGGCGCATAGTCCAGCTGGCCGTACTGGATCACATCGAAGCTGTCGTCCAGGCGCTCGAGCGCGGCCACCACGTCGTCGTGGTAGCTGCGCCGGCGCTGCTGGCGGGCCCGCCACTGTGCGCGTTCCGCGTCGCCCCAGGGCTGTCCGGGGGTGCCGATCGGGTAGAACTGCGCAACGGTCATTGGGGAACTCCAGGGGTCGAACGGGATGGGTGCAGCCGGACATTCTAAGCCTTGTCGCGCCTGCGGGCGCCCCCGCCCCGCCCCGCCTTCATCCAACCGGGGTCATCTGGTTGTAAAATCAATGGTTTTTGGCCCCTCACCCCTTGATGGCGAACGCAGCGCAGCCGGTCCTCGGTGGACCGGAGTTCCTCCGCCTGCTCGCCCGTCTCAGCGACGGCGCGATGCCGGCCACCAGTCCCGCCCTGACCGATCGCCTCGGCCAGTGGGTGGACTGGAGCCGTGCCGTGGCCCTGTCCGGGGCGCTCGGCGGACGCCTGCCCGAGCCCGGTGAAGCCGCCGAAGCGGTCGAGGATGTACTGGCCGACTGCGCCCAGGCGCACGCCAGCCTGCTCGCCTCGATCAGTGAGGATGCCGAGGCCGAGCGCCTGCTGGACCTGGCCGAAGCTGCCGCCGCACCCAACTTCGCCTCGCTGCGCCAGCGCTACCGGGTACTGCAGCAGGCCATCCAGACCGCCACGGGCCGCCTGCGCGGCCGCCTGCGCGACCAGCTGGTACAGGTTTCGCCCGAGCTGGCGCGGCTGGCCGAGGTCGATGCGGTGATGGAACAGACCCTCACCCCGCGCGAGCACAGCCTGCTGGCCACTGCGCCGGCCGTGCTCGGCGCCCGATTTGAACGCGTGCACGGCCAACCCGGCTGGCGCACGGCCTTCCGCCATGACATGCGCACGCTGCTGCTCGCCGAGCTGCAGCTGCGCTTCCACCCGATCGAAGGGCTGCAAGACGCCCTGCGCTCCCACTGACCGGAACACCATGTCCAGAACTGCTTTCCATGTCGTTGTCTTCCTTGTCGGCCTGCTGGCCGTGTGCTGGATCGGCATTGGCTACGTTTCGGTGCATCCGCTGGGTGCAGCGGTGGCGGCGATCATCGCGGCCTGCTACATCGCCGGTGGCGTGGAGCTGTACCGCTACCGCCAGGCCAGCAACGGCCTGCGCGCCGCACTGAACGACCTGTCCAGCGCGAAGGAAAGCCTCGCCCCCTGGCTGGAGCGCGTGCCGGTAGGCCTGCGCAACGCCGTGCGCCTGCGCGTGGAGGGCGAGCGCACCGCCCTGCCCGCACCGGTGCTGACCCCTTACCTGGTCGGCCTGCTGGTGCTGCTGGGCATGCTCGGTACCCTGCTGGGCATGATGGACACGCTGCGTGGCACCGGACTGGCCCTGCAGAGCGCGACCGACATGGCCGCCATCCGCGGCTCGCTGGCCTCGCCGGTGCAGGGCCTGGCGGTGGCATTCGGTACCTCGATCGCCGGTGTGGCCAGCTCGGCCATGCTCGGCCTGCTGGCGGCGCTGCTGCGTCGGGATCGGCTGCAGGCCGTGCAGCAGCTGGACCGGGCCATTGCAGGCGACCTGCATCCCTACTCGCAGGCCTGGCAGCGCGCCGAGTCGCTGCGCCTGCTGCAGGCACAGTCCGCCGCGCTGCCGGCACTGGTCGACCGCCTACAGGCGATGACACAGACCTTTGAACAGCACAGCACGGCCGCCAACGAGCGCCTGCTGGCCGGCCAGGCCGAATTCCTGACCCAGAGCCAGGCGCTGCAGGAGCGTCTGGCGGTCTCGCTGCAGCAGTCGCTGCGCGAAGGCGCCGAAGCCAGCGCCGCCGCCATCGGCGGTGCGCTGCAGCCGATGGCCGAGACCACGCTGGCTGGCCTGGCCCGTCACAGCGAAGCACTGCACGCCCGCGTCGAGCAGGCCGTGCAGCAGCAGCTGGCTGGCCTGAGCGACGGTTTCGAGCGCAGCCGCGTTGCGACCGAAGCCAGCTGGGCCAAGGTGGTGAGTGAACAGAGCCAGGCACAGCAGGCCCTGGTGAACGATCTGCGCCAGCACCTGCAGGCCTTCAGCGATGGCCAGGGCACGCAGGCCGAAGCACTGGTCGCGCGCATCGGCGAGCGCCTGCAGGTCGATGCCAACGGCAACGCCGAGGCCTGGCGCGCCGCCATCGAGCAGCAGCAGGCACTGAACAGCGCGCTGGTCGAGCGCCAGCAGCAGGCGCTGCTGGCGGCCGGTCAGCAGCTGGACGAGCATGCGCAGGCATTGCTGCGGGCACTGGAGCAGCGTCACGACGCCAGCCAGTCGTTGCTGCAGGACCACGAACAGCAGCGCTCGCAGCAGTGGCAGGCCGCCCAGGCTGCCGCCGCAGCTGCGCACGCCGAACTGCAGGCCAACCTGGACACTCGCGAGCAGCAGCGCCAGGCGCGCTGGGACGCGGTCAGCGCCGAACTGCAGCAAGCCCACGCCGCGCTGCATGCGCAGCTGCAGGCCGGCGACGAACAGCGCCTGCAACGCTGGAGCGATGCCTTGCAGCACGTTTCCGCCGAGCTGGCCGAGCGCCTGCAGGTCAATGGCGAGCGCCTGGCTGCGCAGCAGCAGCAGGTCTGCGACACGCTGGCGGCGACCGCACAGCAGATCGGCGAGAACGGTCGTGCACAGGCCAGCGCAACGCTGGCCGAAGTCTCCACCCTGCTGCAGACCGCGGCAGCCGCGCCGAAGGCCGCTGCCGACGTCATCAACGAACTGCGCAGCACGCTCTCTGAAAGCCTGGTGCGTGACAACGCAATGCTGGAAGAACGCGGTCGCCTGCTGGCCACCGTGCAGACCCTGCTCGATGCGATCAACCATGCCTCGCACGAGCAGCGCACCGCCGTGGACGCGCTGGTCGGCGGATCGGCCGAGCTGCTGGAGCGCGTCGGCAACCGCTTCACCGACCATATCGCCGCCGAGACCGGGAAGCTGGACGGCATCGCCGCAGCGCTCAACGGCAGCGCCGGTGAAGTGGGCCAGTTGGCCAGCACCTTTGGTGAAGCGGTCGCGCAGTTCGGCAGTGCCTCCACCGAGCTTTCCGGCCGCCTGGAACAGATTGGCAGCGCACTGGATGCCTCGCTGGCCCGCAGTGATGAGCAGCTGGCCTACTACGTGGCACAGGCGCGCGAGGTGGTCGACCTCAGCCTGCTGTCGCAGAAGCAGGTGATGGAAGAACTGCAGCAGCTGGCCACGCGCCGCGGCAAGGCCGGCAGCGCATGAGCGACGAGCTGGAGGTCGATGGCGGCTCACACGCCCCGATCTGGGCCGCCTTCGGCGACCTGATGTCGGTGCTGCTGGGTGCGTTCGTGCTGATCCTGGTGGGTGTGGTCGCGGTGCAGCTGGAGCTGTCGCAGCGGTTGGACCAGGAAGTGAAGCAGCGCCAGGCCGAAGCCAAGCGCCTGCAGACGCTCGAACAGGCACTGGCTGGCCCGCTGGCTGCCGGTCGCGTGACGCTGGTCGACGGCCGCATCGGCATCAGCGGCAGCGTGTTGTTCGCGCTCAACTCCGACCAGCTGCAGCCGGAAGGCCAGGAGCTGCTGCGCAGCTTGGCGGCACCGCTGGCCGCCTATCTGGGCAGTCGCGAAGAAATCCTCATGGTCAGCGGCTTCACCGATGATGCGCCGGTGCGCGAAGGCAACCGCCGCTTCGCCGACAATTGGGAGCTGTCCGCGCAGCGTTCGCTGACCGTGACCCGCACCCTGATTGCCGATGGCGTACCGGCCGACGCCGTGTTCGCCGCCGCGTTCGGCAGCGAGCAGCCGGTCAGCTCCAACGCCAATGAGGAAGGCCGTGCACGCAACCGTCGCGTGGAGATCGCACCGATTCCCAAGCCCAAGGCCACGGATGCCAAATAAGCCGCCAGCACTCGAAGGACTGCGCGCACTGGTGCGTGACCTCGATGCGGGGTCGCGGTCGCTGCCGCATTACCCGCAGGTGCCGATGCTGCAGCAGGTACAGCGCGAGTGGTCGGAACTGCGCAGCGAACTGCAGGTGCGCCGCTCGCTGCGCGCCGAGGCTCCGGCTGACGGCGGCCCGCTGAACTCGGCGGTGCTGGTGCAGCGCATGCTGGACACGATGCAGGCCACCAGCCCAGGTTACCTGCGCCATTTCATCGACTACGTGGACACCCTGTCCTGGCTGCAGGCGCTGCAGGACGGTGCCGTGAGCAGTGGTGACACCGCAAAGCCGAAGCGCACGCGCAAGCCGCGCAACGCGGGTTGATCGCACAGTGACGCCGACCTCGTTCGGCGCCCCCGTAGACGCCAACCTTGGTTGGCGTTCCACCAACGACGCCGCGCATGCCAACCAAGGTTGGCATATATCAATGCATGCTCCGGCATGCCACGCGTGTAGCGGTGTCACCAGACAGTCATCTGTCTAGCGCACCATTTTCACGTGGGCCCACGGCGCGTGCAGCGCCTGCAGTCGCATCGCTTGTCTCCCCTTTTCAATTCCATGAGCTCCGCGCCAGCGCGGTGGCTCGTGCCTGCCTGAGTGTCTGCAACATGACGAAGACTTTGTTGGCCGCCGCGCTGTCGATCGCGCTTGCTCCCGCGGCCTGGGCACAGGATGCTGCCCCGACCTCCCATGGCACGTCCGCCACCGACCTCGATGCGGTTTCGGTGATCGGCAGCGGTGAAGCGCGCCAGGTGCAGCGCATCACCCGCGAGAACCTCGACATCCTGCCGCCGGGGACCAGCCTGCAGAAGACCCTGAACCTGCTGCCGGGCGTCAACGCGCAGTCGGCCGATGCGCTGGGCACCAACGAGCAGTCGATGACCCTCAGCCTGCGTGGCTTCAACTCCACCCGCCTCGGCTACACGCTGGATGGCGTGCCGCTGGGCGATGGCGCGTACAACAACTACAACGGCCTGACCATCAACCGTGCGCTGATCAGCGAGAACATGGCCGGCGCCGAACTGGCCGTGGGTATCGGCAGCCTCGGCACGCCGTCCACCAGCAACCTCGGTGGCACCATCTCGTACACCTCCGACCGCCCGGCCCAGAAACTCGGCGGCCGCGTGGTGCAGACCTTCGGCAGCGATGCCAACCGCCGCACCTTCGTGCGTGTGGACAGCGGCGAGTACAACGGCTTCTCCGGCTACGTTTCCGGCATGAACGCGGTCTCCGATCTGTGGAACGACCAGACCGCCTACAACAGATCCACCACCAAGCAGTTCAACGCCAAGGGCGTGTGGAACTTCGACCGCGGCCAGATCACCGGTTTCGTCGATACGTCACGTACCACCCAGGCCGACTACTTCTACCTGTCCAAGGACGAGATGTCGCGCGGGCTGGGCTGGGACTGGGGCGGCTATGCGCCGGACTGGAACAAGGCCGTGGCCAAGGCCTACTGCAATACCGCCAGCTTCAACGCGAAGAAGTGCGACAGCAGCGGCCCGGACAAGGATGCCGACGGTGCGTTCACCGCCGGGCAGATCCTGCGCGATGACAACCTGTACTACCTGGCCGGCGATTTCTTCCTGGCCGATGGCTTCAGCCTGCGTGCCCTGGCCTACCACCACGACGACCGCGGCGAAGGCCACAACTGGAACAGCGGCGCGTGGTCGAACAAGGGCACCGCGCAGGAAATCCCGATCATCTTCCGCAACACGATCTATACCATCGACCGCGATGGCGGCACGCTGTCGTTCGATTGGGAACTGGGCGCGCACCGCATCGAGGGCGGCGTCTGGTACGAGCGCAACACCAGCAGCGCCGAGCGCTACCAGACCGCCGTGGACGGCCCGCGCGACCTGAGTGGCATGAACACCCTGCCCTCCGACGTCGGCGTGTTCGCCCAGCGCACGCGCTGGAAGACCCACCAGTTCTTCCTGAAGGACACCTGGCGCCTGCTCGATGATCGCCTGACCCTGGAGTTCGGTGCCAAGAGCCCGCATGCCACCTCCGATGCGCAGGCCCTGCCGGGCGACGCGAAGACGCCGATCTCGCCGACCTCCAACAACCAGTTCGCCACCGGCTCGCTGAAGGCCAGCAAGAACTTCCTGCCCAGCATCGGCGCCAACTTCCGCTTGGCCGAGCACCACGAAATCTTCGCCAGCTACGCCGAGAACATCGCCATGTTCCAGGGCGGCTTCAAGCTGGGCCCGCAGGCAGTCAGCCAGGCCACCTGGAACGCGCAGGGCAACCTGAAGCCGGAAGAATCCCGCTCGCTGGAGGCCGGCTACCGCTTCGTCACCGATACCCTGCAGGCCTCGGTCGCGGCCTACAGCGTGCGCTTCGACAACCGCCTGCTGCAGTACAACCCCTGCGACTCGCGGCAGCCGGTCGGCCCGACCTGCGGCAACCGCTTCTACAACGTGGGCGGCGTCGACAGCCGTGGTGCCGAGCTGACCGTGCTGTGGACCCCGAACGAGCACTTCAGCTGGTACACCTCGGCCTCGCTGAACCGCTCGACCTATGCGTCGAACTACGTGCAGGCCGGCGTCGAGCAGCAGATCAAGGGCAAGATCCAGACCGATACACCCAAGCAGCTGCTGGCCACCGAGATCACCTGGCGCGACAACGTCTGGTTCGCCAGCCTGCGCGGCAAGTACACCGGCGAACGCTTCTACACCTACACCAACGACCAGGGCTTCGGCGGCTTTACCGTGTTCGATCTGGCCGGTGGCTATGACTTCGGCCAGGTCGGCTTCGCCAAGGGCATGCGCGTGTCGTTCAACGTGACCAACCTGACCAACAAGCGCTATGCCAGCAACCTGGATTCGAGCGTGTTCGCCCCGAGCGACCCGGCCGGCAAACTGTACGTGTTCCATGCCTCGGCACCACGCCAGGTGTTCGGTACGATCGACCTTCGCTTCTGATTGACCGTCCGGAGTCCACTGATGCTCACGACCGCCCTGCTGATGGCCACTCTCTCCGCCAGCGGATACTCCGCTCCGCATGAGGCGACGGGCGCAGCGCCGCGCACCCTGCAGCTGGGCGGTCGCAGCTATGTGGACAAAGGCCTGGTCGCCGCCGGGCGGCTGTCGGCGGGCACGGTGGACTTCCTGGGCGACACGCTGGGATCGTTCTCGTCGCTGGCGGTGCAGCCCGGCACCTGGAAGCGCACTGCCAACGGCTACGAAGGCGTGTTGTGGACCCTGCCCGACCGCGGCCGCAACGATCCCGGGGCTGGCCTGTTCTACGACTACACCGGCCGCGTGGAGCGCATGCAGCTGCGCATCGACGTTTCCCCGGGCAAGTCCGAGCTTGGCACGCTGACGATGGCGCCCGACAAGGGTGTGGTACTGAAGGATTTCAACGGGCAGCCGTTCACCGGTGCCGACCCGGGCGACCACACGGTCACCCAGCGCCAGGTGGTGCTGCCTTCGCCGGCCAGCGGCGCCGGTGCGGGCAAGGTCTCGCTGGATGCTGAGTCACTGCAGTTCACCGCAGATGGCCACTTCTATATCGGCGACGAGTACACCGCCAACGTCTACTACTTCGATGCGCAGGGCCAGGTGCAGGGTGTGATCGTGGCACCACCCGCGATCCGTCCGCAGCGCGACGGCAAGCCGGCGTTCGGTTCGCTGGCGCCACCGCAGACCGGCCGACGCAACAACCAGGGCGTGGAAGGCATGGGCCTGTCACCCGACGGCAGCCGCCTGTTCGTCGCCCTGCAGAGCGCGACGCTGCAGGACAGCGCGCAGGGCAACGCGGCGGGCCGCATCAACACCCGCGTGCTGGTCTACGACGTGACGGCCTCGCCAACGCCACAGCAGCCGATCGGCCATTACGTGATGGCTTTGCCTGCCTACGCGCACGACGGCAAGGGCAAGCTGGACCGAACCGCGGCGCAGAGCGAGCTGCGCGCGCTGGATGGCCATCGCTTTCTGCTGCTGGCCCGCGACGGAAACGGGCTGGGCAAGGACGGCGACGACCCGATCGTCTACAAGTCGGTGCTGCTGGTCGATGTGGCCGATGCCACCAACCTGGCCGAAAGTGCCTATGAAACCGGCACGGCCTCGGTTCTGGCCGACCCGACCGACACCGCGCTGAAGCCGGAAATCATGCCAGCACGCAGCGACGAACTGCTGAACCTGCTGGACCGCCCGCAGTTGGCCCGTGCCGGGCTGGACCTGGACACAAAGCGCGGCCCACATGCCGGACTGCTGTCAGAGAAGTGGGAAGCCATGGACGTGCTGCCGGCGCTCGACCCGCAGCACCCGAACGGCGTACTGCTGCTGATCGGCAACGACAACGACTTCATCGCCCGCCACTGCCGCATGCAGGGCCAGGCCTGCGACAGCCCGTACGACAACGACAACCGCGTGCTGGTGTACCGCCTGACCCTGCCTTGAATCGTCGCCGGGCTTGGCCCGCCGCTACCGGATCAACCCGCTGTTTGTTGTAGAGCCGAGCCCATGCTCGGCTGCTTTTCCTTCAGGCATCCGTATCTCTGAAGGAACAGCCGAGCATGGGCTCGGCTCTACAAAAGCTCACCCACGCAGGGTGGCGCCGCCGTCCACATACAGGTCGCTCATCGCCACATGCCCGGCCTGTTCGGAGAGCAGGAACATCACCGAGTGCGCGATGTCCTCCGGGGTGGCCAGCTTGCGCAGCGGAATGCCGGCCTTGTAGGTTTCAAGGTTGCCGGCGATCACCCGCTCGGCACCATGCTCGTCCAGCCACATGCCGGTCTGCATTGGGGTCAGTGTTGAACCCGGGGCAACGATGTTGCAGCGGATGCCCAGCGGCGCCAGTTCCAGCCCGAGGCAGCGGGTAAACATCGTGGCGGCGGCCTTGGAGGCCGCATAGGCCGCCATGCCGTGCCTTGGTACACCGGCCGCATTCGAGCTGACGGTAACGATCGCGCCCTGCCGACGCGGTGACATCACCCGCGCCAACGCCCTTCCGACATGGAACACGCCATCGGCATTGACTGCAAACACCCGGCGCCAGTCGTCGTCGGTGGTCCCGGTGACGCCGCCCACATGCAGTACGCCGGCTACGCTGGCGGCCAGCATGATCGGCCCGATGCTGGACTCGACCTGATCCACCAAGGCGTCCACGGCGGCGCTGTCGGTTACATCGAGTGCGAGCGACTTCACCCGGGTATCGGCCACGCGCGGCGTCTCGCGATCGGTCGCCACCACCGTGCAGCCGGCCTCGGCCAACAGCCGTACCAACGCCTCGCCGATGCCGCCGGATGCACCCGTAACCAACGCCACGCGGCCGTCGAAACCGGTCAACTGCATGTTGCGATCTCCTGTTGCTCATCCCAGTGGCGCAGCCGCGCCGACAACCACGGCGCCAGCTGCGCCACCGCATCGCGGCCGGTCAGTTCGGCGTGCAGGAACGGCAGTTCCAGCGCCTGCACCCTGCGCGCGTGGGTCCGCCACAACGTCGATTGCAGCTGTGGCCGCGCCTGATGATCCCGACCCGCACGGACGTGCACCAGCGTGCCGTCGAACGGTTGGTGAATATGTTCGCGGATCAGTCGATTGGTGCCGGTCACCCCGCGCACCACGCCATCGAGCACCACATCCGGCAGGCTGCCGAGTGCACTGCCGCCACGGCGCAGGAACCCCAGAATGCGTTCACGGCTGTCGAGTTCCGGATGCGCATCCGGATCGTGGCCGGCAATCGCCAGCAATGCCCGCAATGCGGCGATGGGATCGGGTTCCGGTTCGGCCCGCCAGCACTCGCTGGGATACGCGTCCAGCAGCACCAGCTCGCCGACGTCGCGGCCGATTTCATGCAGGCGCACCGCCATCGCCTGGGCGAGGATGCCACCTACCGACCACCCCAGCAGATGCACTGGCCCCTTCGGCTGTAGTGCGACCACGCGCTGCACGTAGTCGTTGGCCATCGCCTCGATGCTGCTCGGCAGCGGCTGCCGGGCGTCCAGTGCCGGCGACTGCAGGCCGTACACCGGGCGTGCCGGCTGCAGTGCCCGGGCCAGGGTGCGGTAGTTCCAGGCGATCCCCCCGGCCGGATGCAGCACGAACAGCGGCGTGGGCCCGGCGGCGTCGGTTGCGGCCAATGCGATCACCGGCCCCAGTGCGTGATCGGCCAGCGCGGGAGGCTCGGCAATACGAACCGCCAGCGCGGCCACGGTGGGCTGCGCAAACAATGCACCCAGACCCAGATCGCAGCGCCAGCGCTGCTCGATCGCCAGCAGCAGGTGCACCGCCGACAGCGAATCACCGCCGAGACTGAAGAAATCTGCATCCACTGCCACCGGCGCCTCACGCCCAAGCGCCTGGGCGAACAACAACGCCAGCTCCTGTTCCAACGGCGTGCGCGGCGCCAAGCCGGCAACTTCAAGTTGCGGTGGCTTCGGCAACGCGTTGCGGTCGAGCTTGCCGTTGGCGGTCACCGGCCAGTGGTCCACGCCGACAAATGCCGAGGGCACCATATAGTCCGGCACGCGCGTGGCCAGGTGGCTGCGCAGCGTTACGGCATCGGCAAGCGCGGTCGGCAGATACGCCACCAGACGCACTTCGCCGGGAGCATCCTGGCGCAGCAGCACTTCCACCCGCTCCATGCCAGGCAGCTCGCGCAGTGCCGCCTCGATCTCGCCCAGTTCGATGCGCAGGCCGCGCAGTTTCACCTGGTGGTCGCTGCGGCCGAGATACTCGACCGCACCATCGCGGCGCCAACGGGCTACGTCGCCGGTGCGGTAGATACGCTCGCCCGCCCGGAACGGATCTGCAATGAAACGTTCGGCAGTCAGATCATCGCGACCGAGATAGCCACGCGCCAGCTGGACGCCACCCAGGTACAGGTCACCGGGCACGCCCACCGGCACCGGCTGCATCCGGGCGTCCAGCACGTACAGGCGGGTGTTCCAGACCGGGAACCCGATCGGCACCGGCCGCGAACGATCCTGCGCCGACGCCGGCCAGTAGCTGACGTCCACCGCAGCTTCGGTCGGGCCATACAGGTTGTGCAGCTCGGCGTGCACACGCGCGTGGAAGCGGTCGCGGGACGAAGCATCCAGCGCCTCGCCACTGGTGAACACCCGTCGCAGCTGCAGCCCTTCGGAGGCCGGTGCAGCGAGGAAGGCATCCAACATCGATGGCACGAAATGCGCCGTGGTGATGCCATGCTCGCGGATCAGCCGCGCCAGTTCAGTGGGATCGCGATGCGCGTCCGGCCCGGCGACCACCAGCGTGGCCCCGCACAGCAGCGGCAGGAAGAACTCCCAGACCGAGACGTCGAAGGTGGCCGGGGTCTTCTGCAGCACGCGGTCATCGGCGCGGATGTCGTAGTGCTCGCGCATCCACAGCAGGCGATTGACGATGGCACGGTGTTCGATGACCACGCCTTTGGGCTCGCCGGTCGAGCCGGAGGTATAGATCACGTAGGCCGCATCGTCAGGTGCCGGATCGGCCCACGGTGCGGCAAAACTCAGCGCAGTCCACTGCTCCGGCGCGAGCACCGGTACGCCGGCCACGCGCACCGATACGTCCGCCGCAGCCAGTACGCACACCGGCTGTGCCGACGCGAAAATACGTGCCAGCCGCTCATCGGGATGGGCCAGGTCCAGCGGAAGGTAGGCCGCGCCTGCTCGCAGCACCGCGACCAGAGCGATCACCAGCTCCAGCGAGCGCGGCAATGCCACCGCCACCACGCTGCCCGGGCCGACATCCATTGCCCGCAGCTGTGCCGCCAGCGCGAAGCTGCGCGCTTCCAGCGTTGCGTAGTCCAGCGTAGTGTCGCCGAACACCAGTGCCGGCGCGTGCGGGTCCCGATCCATGCCCTGCTGCAGCAGCTCGACCAGGGTCGTCTCCGGCAGCGCGTGCGCGGTGGCATTGAAACCGTGCAGCACCTGCTGCACCTCGTCGGTCGTCGCCAGAGGTACGGCTGCGATATCGTCAGCCTGCAGTGCCGCCGACACGAAATGCAGCAACCGTGCCGCGTGTGCCTCGACATCCTCGCGACTGTACAGCGCGGGATTGGCCTCGATCTCCAGATCCAGCAGACGCTGGCCATCGCCACGGAAGCCCAGCGTCAGGTCATCCACCGGCCCGGTGCACAGCACCTCCAGCGTCGCCTGCACGCCCGTCAGCGCAAGCGGCTTGTAGAACGGCTGCACATTTACCATGGGACCGTGCAGGCGCTGCTGCGCGCCCACCAGGCCCAGATCCCGGCGCAGTTGCTCGCCTCGGTAACGGCCGTGCTTGCGCCCTTGGCTGAGCTGCCGGCCCACGCTGCGGGTAAAGGTCTCGACGCTGCCCTCGCCGGCGGCCACGCGCAGCGGCAACACATTCATCACCATCGCCGGCACCCGCGCCGACGCGTTGCCGAGCCGGCCCATGTAGGGCACGCCCAGCACCACTTCATCGGCCGCGCTCATCCGCCGCAGGTACTCGGCCGACAACGCGGCCAGCACGTCTGGCCAGGGCTGCAACCAACGTACCGATGCCTGCAGCAACTGCTCACGGAATGCCGCATCGAGCGGCTGCACCCAGCGCAGCGCGTCGTCACTGGCCGCGAGCGTACCGGCCAGACCGACGCCCGCCGGTGCCCCCTGCATGTGCTCGCGCCACCACTGCCCGGCCTGCGTGCGGCGCGGGTCGGCACGATAAGCAGCATCGTCGGCCAGCACGCCCGCCAGCCCCGGCAGTGGCTCACCCATACGACCGGCATACAACGCGCACATGCGATCAGTGAACAGCGCCATGCCATAGCCATCGGTGGCCAGATGATGCACACGCAGGTACCAGACCCAGCGCTGCCCACCCAGCTCAAGCAGCACCTGCTGACTGATCCGGTCGCGGGTGGGATCGACCGGGCTCAGCCGGTCGGCGTGCATCAGGTTGCGTGCCGCAGCGGCGGGATCCGTCTCGGTGGACACATCACGCACCGAAAGCAACGGCACGTGTGCGGGGTCATGCCACTGCAGCGGCTGGCCATCGGCCCCTTCGGCAAAGCGCAGTGCTAAGGCCTGGGCCTCGCCTGCAGCCTGGTCTGCCGCTGCGACGAACGCGGCCACGTCCAGCGGGCCATCGATCCACACCGCGTGCGCGGTATTGAATGACGGGTTGTCGGGTGCCAGCCGCTGTGCGAACCACAGTCCCGCCTGGGCCTCGGTCAATGCCACCGGCGTGGCCAGCGCGGCGGCGTTCATGCGTTCTGCGCGGCCTGCAGCGTCTGCACCACGTTCCACCACTGGCGCAGCGTGGTGTGTTCGGCCAACTGCGAGAACTCCAGCGGCAGGCCGGTGTTGCCCCAGGCCAGGACCAGGCCGAGCATGCGCATCGAATCCAGGTCCAGGTCGATCAGGTTGTCGTCGTCACCGATCTCTGCCGGTGTGCACTCCAGCACGCGCGCCACATCGGCACGCATCCGCTCCAAATCCAGCACCTCACCCGTGGCAGCCATCACAGCACCTCCAGCAGCTGGTCGGTGGTCATCGGCACCCCGCTGGTGCGTGCGATCCAGTGCAGCGCCTGATCATGATCGGCACGCGAGAAGTCCGCCACCGCGTCAGCGGCGATGAAGGCCTCGATATCACGCTGGAAGGCCTCGACCACGGTCGCGGTGCAGCCGATATGGGCGTACACGCCGGTCACCAGCAGCTGGTCGCGCCCACGTACCCGCATCAGCGTCTCCAGGTTGCTGCGCTGGAAGGCGCTGTAGCGGTGCTTCACCAGCACGTGCTCGCCTGGCTGCGGTGCCAGCGCCTCGATGATCGGTTCGTGGTCGGCGCTGCGGCGCATGCCCGGCCCCCACAGATCGGCCTGCAGGCCACGGTCACGGCGATCCTGGTCACCATGCTGGGCGGTGTAGAACACCGGAATGCCGTGCGCGCGGCAGTGCGCCAGCAGCCGTGCGATGTTGTCCACGGCCGGCCGTAGCGGTGCATTACCGGCGTCGAAGGCGGCCAGGAAGTAACGCTGCATGTCGTGCACCAACAGCGCGACACGAGCGCGCTGCGGGCGCCACGGGCCACGCGCCTGCGGCAGTTCGGCGGCAGTCGGCAAGGGATAATCGGTGATACGGGGCAGCGCCATCAGCGCGTTCCTCCTGTCTGTTGCAGATGACGCGCACGCAATTGCGCGCGCAGTTCGCGGCGGCTGATCTTGCCGACCGCAGTGGTATCGAAACTTTCGACGAACACGACCTGGTCGGGCACCTTGAACGCCGCCAGGCCGCGCCCGCGCATCCAGGCCTTCAGTGCCGGGGCCTTGAACGGCTCGCCCTGCGCGATCACGAACGCACAGCTGCGCTCGCCCAGATACTCATCGGGAATGGAGACCACGGCGGCGTCGAACACACCCGGGTGCGCCAGCAGGTGGTCCTCGATCTCCTCAGCGGAGATCTTCTCGCCAGCGCGGTTGATGTGGTCACCCGCACGGCCCTGTACCACCAGATAGCCACCGGGCAGCTGCTGCACACGGTCGCCGGTGCGATAGAAGCCGTCGTCGGTGAACGAGCGCGCATTGGCCACCGCATCGTTGTGGTAGCCACGGATGGTGTACGGGCCACGGGTGAGTAGATGCCCCACCTCGCCCTCGGCCACCGGCTGGTCATGGTCATCGACCACGCGCACTTCATCATCCGGACTGATCGGTCGCCCCTGGCAGGCCACGATCAGTTCTTCCGGATCATCCAGGCGGGTGTAGTTCACCAGCCCTTCGGCCATGCCGAATACCTGCTGCAAGGTACAGCCGAGGCCGTCGATCACCCGCCGCGCGGCTTCCGGCACCAGCTTGGCGCCGCCCACCTGCAGTACCTGCAGGCTGGACAGGTCATGCCTGCTGGTGGCGGCGGCCTGCGCCCACAGCAACGCCAGCGGCGGCACCAGGCCACAGCAGGTCACCCGCTCCCGTGCGATCAGCGGGAAGGCCGCATCCGGTCCGGGGCCGGGGCTGAGCACCACGCGGGCACCGGCGTACAGCGCGCCGAAGAAGCCGGGCGAGCTCATCGGGAAGTTGTGCGCAGCCGGCAGCGCGACCAGGTAGACGCTGTCGCGGTCTATGCCGCAGAGGTCATTGCTGGCGCGGAACGAGTAGATGTAGTCGTCGTGGGTACGCGGAATCAGCTTGGACAGCCCGGTGCTGCCTCCGGAAATCTGCAGGAACGCTACCGATTGCGGGTCCGGATCGACCGGCAGCTGGCTGCGATCGCCCTGCAGCGCCTCCAGCGCGACGAACTCCGCCGCATCGCCGTCGATCACCACATGGCGAACCGCCGGGACCTCGGCCTGCAGCGCCCGCGCCAGCCCGCGGTGATCGAAGCCGTCGTGCAGTGCCGTGGTGATGTAGGCACTGGCTTCGGCCTTGCTGGCGAAGTGCACCAGCTCGGTGATGCGGTGCGCCGGCAACGCGTACACCGGCACCAGCCCGGCACGGAACAGGCCACAGACCGTGGTGATGAAGCCTGCCGTGTTGCCCAGCTGCACCAGCACCCGCCCCCCTGGCTGCAGGCCCAGCGCCAACAGGCCGGCGCCGATCCGCCCGGCCTCGTGCCACAGCTGTGCATAGCTCAGGCGGACGTCGCCGGCGACCACCGCGATGTCATCGGCATAGCGTTCTGCACGGTCGCGCAGGAACGCCGGGAAGGTCTCGCCACGCCAGTGACCGGCCTCGCGATAGCGCGCCACCAGCGCGTCGGGCCACACCTGCTGCAGTGGCAGGCGGGAGGATTCAACGGAAGCATTCATGCGGCAGGCTCGATGGCGGGCGCGGATTCATGGACACCCAGCGCGTTCAACAGGGCAGCAAACTTCGCTGCGGTTTCAGCCACCTCGGCCTCGGGGTGCGACTCGGCGACGATGCCGGCACCGGCATACAGGCGCAGTTGCGTGCCCTGCAGGCGCGCGCAGCGGATCGCCACGTACCAGTCGCCGTCACCCTGCGCGTCCAACCAACCCACGGCGCCGGCATAGAAGCCACGCGGTACAGGTTCCAGCTCGCGGATGCGCTGCAGCGCCGCCAACCGCGGCGTACCGCAGACCGCCGGCGTGGGATGCAGCTGTGCCAACAGCTCGGCCGCCGATGTCTGCGGAACCTTCAGGGTGGCGTGGATGCGGGTGCCGAGGTGCCACATGCTGGCGGTGGCATGCAGCACCGGGCGCGGCTGTGCATCGATGTGGCTGCAGTACGGTGCCAGGCCCTCGACGATGGCTTCGACCACGTGGCGGTGCTCGTCGTGGTCCTTGGTCGAGGCCAGCAGCGCCTGCGCCGCACGCTCGTCCTCGGCGGCATCGGCACTGCGCCGCGCGGAACCCGCCAACGGATGCGACAACAGTTCGGCGCCGCGCTTGCGCAGCAGCAGCTCCGGCGTCGCACCGACCAGCCATGCCGGTGCCTGGCCCAGCTCCACCGGAAGCGGCACCGCGTAGGTCGCCACCGACGGATCCGCGCCCAGGCGTGCCAGCAGCACGTCCGGAGAAAGCGCCTGGCGGGTGCGTGCCAGCAGGCTGCGCGCCAGCACCACCTTGTGCAGGTTCTGCTCGGGCGCACGCAAGGCCTGCACTGCCGCAGCGACTGCAGCGGCATAGTCCTGCGGCACAGGTTCGGCCCGCAGGGCGCCGTCCAGCGGCGGTGCGGCCTGCGGCTGCAGTGCCAGCGCCGGCAGCAGGCGCTCGGGCTGGTACAGCGCATCGTCGGCACGCGGCTCGAACGGCACCGCGCCAACCAGCAGGCCCGGGCCGCCACGCTGCTGGGCAAAGAACTCCGAAACGCGTTCTGCCAACGTCGCCAGTGCACCGGCTGGCAACGTGGCGCGGCAACCGCGGGCGTGCACGTGCTGGCCGGCATGCTGCAGCAGGAACAGCGACGCGTCGTCGGTGCTCTCCTGTGGTGCTGGCGCAGCCTCCGGCCACGCGCCCTGCATCAGGGAATCGTTCATGGGGTCTCCTTCATCCGATGCGCTGCGGCCAGCGCGCACAGCAACAGCAGCAGCGCGCCCACCAGCAGGTAAGGCAGGCTTGGCCCGCCGCGATACAACAGCGTGCCGAGCATCGGACCGGCCACCATGCCCAGCCCTTGCGCGGCCGCCACGGTGCCTGCGGCGGCGCCCTGCTCGTGCGCCTCTACCGCATCGGCGGCCAGCGCCTGGAACGAGGGGAATACGAAGCCCATGCCGAACGCAGCCAGCGCATACGCCGCAGGCAATTGCCAGGCCTGCTGCACGCCCGCCACCGAAGTGAAGCCGATGCCGGAAATGAGAGCGCCGAGGACGATCCAGCGACGTGGATGCACCTCCAGCTTCATCACCAGCGCCTGCGCCAGGATCAGGCCGACGCCAACGGCGGTGAGTGCAATGCCGGCCATGCGCGCACCGGTCGCCGCATCCAGACCCAGGCGATCAATTGCGAAGAAGCCGACCGTGACCTGCGCGATAGTCACCGAGACCATGGCGATGAACGCTGCCAGCTGCGGCAGGCACAGGCGCGCGTCGAGGCGGCTCATCGGCGTGCGGCGCTGTGCGGACGCGCCCACCACGGGCGGTGTAGCCGGCAGCCGCCAGGCCAGCAATGCCAGTGCCAGCAACGGCAGCAGCGCGGCCACGTACAGCGCCAGCGACAGGTTCGTATAGGCCAGCCAGCCCGCGGCGGCCGGGCCGAGCACCATGCCCAGCGCGTTGGCACTGCCCAGGCGGGCGAGGAATTTTGCACGCTGTCCGGTGGGTGCCCTGTCGGCGATCAGCGCCGCTGCGGTAGGAGGCACAGCCGCGTAGAACAGGCCGATCAGGCCACGCGCACCGACCAGCACCAGCACTGACACCAGCACCGGCGGCGCTGCCTGCAGGGCGACATCGATGAACACCGCCAGCGCGATATAGACGACGGTGTAGGCGCTCATCGCCAGCATCAGCACGCGTTTGCGGCCGATGCGGTCGCTGAGCTGGCCCCAGGGGCGCGCGGCCAGCATCCACAGCACGCCTGCGGCGGTGACCGACAGGCCGGCATGCCACTCGGACAGGCCGAGCATGCGGACCACCGGGCCGATCACAGCGACGAAGGACATCATCGCCATGGTGCCGATCAGGGCAGCCAACACCAGCGCCGGCAAGCCGGGAACGACGGGACGTGCGTGCATGAAACACCAGCCGTAACAGGAAAGGATTGGCCGGGCGCGTCTGCACGCCCCGCCCGGCACCCGCCCCACTCAGGACCGGATGCCACCCTTAAATGATAACGGCTCGTATTTGCATTTGATACCCATTCTCTTGAATGGGCATGCAACAGTGGGTTCAGCGCATTGCACGCAGGCCCAGCAGACCACGGCGCTTGAACCACCACTCCAGCGGCAGCGTCACCAACGGCGGGATGGCCGCCAGCAGGGCCAGGGCACTGGCCCACCACGGCCAGCGCAGGCGCACCGCCGCAAACAGCGTGACCGCCACGTACACCAGGAAGGCCACGCCGTGCAGGGGCCCGAACAGCTTCACCAGCGCCACGTTGGTCATGGGGCCGTATTTCATCCACATGCCGATGAGCAGGCCGGCCCAGGTCACGGCCTCGATGAAAGCGACCGCGGCGAACAGGCGTCCGGTCGAGTGCATGGGGGAACGTTGGGTCACGCGGGGCTCCGGCATCGGGATATCAAATGCGAATGATACGCAGATGCGAACGCCATGTAGAGTCGAGCCGTGCTCGACTGCTGGAGCGTGTCCACCAAGGTGGACACCTACCGGAGTGTGTATGGCAGAACGTGCTCCCCGATCTCACGCAGCACCGCGTCCATCGGCCTCCCGTTGTCGACCAGGTTGAACATCACGTGCCCCACGCCCTGCGCATGCACGCGCAGCAGGTAGTCACGCAAGCCGTCGCGGCCGACCTTCAGGCCCAGTGGCAGCGGCTCGGGCGGTGCCTGCGGATCGGCCTGCAGATCCAGCAGCATCGACTGCACGAACGGCTTGCCTGGCCCAGCGCCTTGCGCCTGCGCCTGTTGCCACAGGCCGATGCGCCCTTCCTGCGCGGCCTCTTCGCGGTGATAGGTGGCCCAGCCTTCGGCTTCGCGTGCGATCCACTGCAGGCTCTGCCGCGCAGTGCCCACCACCAGCATCGGAATGCGCGTGGCCGGGGCCGGCAGTACGTCTAAGCCACCGGTGGCTTGCACTACCGCGACCCTTTCTTCGGACTCCGGTGACAACGCCGCGCGCAACAAGGTCCAGCGTTCACGGAACGTCGCCGCCCTGCCCTGCAGATCCTCGCCGAATGCGGCGAACTCTTCCGGCCGATCGCCAGACCCGAGGCCCAGCACGAAGCGGCCGTCGCTGATCCGGTCCAGGCTCAAGGCCGACTTCGCCACCTGCAGCGGATGGCGCAATGGCAGCACGATGGCCGCGCTGCCGACCACGATGCGCTCGGTCGCCGCAGCCAGCATGCCCAGCCACAGGAACGGGTCGTCCAACGCGCTCGTTGTCGCGTCCGGACCCTGCGGCACCATCAGCGGCACGTCGCGCGTCCACAACGCGGCAAAGCCCAGGTCATCGGCCAGTCGCGCGATACGTCGCGCCTCACGTGGATCGGCCAACCCATGCGACGCCACGGGCGTCATCAGGCCCAGGCTCAGACCCTGCTGCGGAAACAAGGCAGCGTACGCGGGATTGAAATCACTCATGCCGCCAGCTTAGCGTGAAGGCCTGCGGCAACAATGACGCGCCGCCCACCACCGGAAGAACACTGCATGCCGACGATCCGCCCCGCCCACGTCGATGACCTGCCCGCGATCAGCACGGTGTGCCTGGCTGCCTTCACTGCGGCGGTCGCACCTTCGCTCAGCGCGGCCGGCATCGCCACCTTCGGCAGCGTCGCCGCGGCCGAAGCGTTCGGCGCGCGCCTGCACGGCGACAACCACATCCTGGTGGCCGAGCAGGACGGCCGCGTCGTCGGCGTGATCGAACTGAAGGAAGGCCGGCACCTGGCGATGCTGTTCGTCGATCCCGGCTACCAGGGCCAGGGCATCGGCCATGCTTTGTTCGACGCGGTGCTCCCGCAGGTGCGCGAGCCGGTCCTGACCGTGCGCGCCTCACTCAATGCAGTGCCAACCTACCTGCGCTATGGCTTCGTGCTGGACGGCGACGTCGGCGAGTTCAATGGGCTGGTGTATCAGCAGATGGTGCGGGCAGCGGCCTGAAGGCATCCGCCGGCCAATGCCCGGCGGGCGTCATGCCCTGCGGCACGCCCGTCATAAGCAAACTGAATCAGCAGGCTCCCCGGCCGTTCCTACAATGGCCTGTCACCCTGGCCTTCGAGATGCTGCCGATGCGCGTCGCGCTTTCTATGTTGCTGCTGGCTTCGGCGCTGAGCGCCTGCACCCCGGCCCCGGTTTCCATCGCCAACTCCGCCGAGGTGCCCGCGCCGGCCAAGGCAATCGCCTGGCGCCAGGGCGATGTCGATGATGCCTTCGCCGAGGCCGCCGACAGCGGCAAGCCGGTGCTGCTGTACTGGGGCGCCGTCTGGTGCCCACCGTGCAACCAGCTCAAGGCGGGCCTGTTCAAGGACCCGGCCTTCATCGCGCTGACCAGCAAATTCGTTCCCGTCTACCTGGATGGCGACGAGGAAGGTGCGCAAGCCTGGGGTGAGCGCTTCGGCGTACGCGGCTATCCGACCCTGATCGTGCTGGACCCAAAGCGCAACGAAATCACCCGCGTGGCCGGCGGCAATGATGCCACCGAACTGACCCGGGCACTGACCGTCGCCGGAGGCCGCCGCAGTGCTGTTGCCGCCACCTTGGCCACCGCGTTGGCAACGCCGGACCGACTGGCCGCAGAAGACTGGCAGGTGCTGGGCGACTACGGCTGGGAAGTGGACGCCAACCGCCTGGCCGGCGAGCGCAGCAGCGAGGATGTGCTGCGCCAGTTGTCCAAGGCCGCACCCGACGCTGCCCTGCAGCGCCGCTTCGCCCTGCTGGCCTTGGCAACGGCCGAAAAGCCCGATGCCTCGCCCACCGAAGTACGCGAGCTGCTGCAGGCCGTGCTGGCGCAGCCCGCCGAAGTCCGCCGCAACCGTGAGTTGCTGGGCTATGCAGGCGTACAGCTGGTCAAGCAGGCCAGTGCCGGGCCGGCCACCAGCAACACGCTGGGACAGCAGCTGCTGGTGGCATTGGAGCGGGCAGACGCCGAGCGCGGCGACCGCGCCGACGACGCATTGTCGCGTGCGTTGACCGAAGTGTCGCTGGCCCGCCAGCAGCAGCCGAAGGGCGCATTGCCCGCGGCCCTGGTTGATCGGGTCAAGCAGCGCGTGGCTGCTGCCGACGCTGCCGCCACCGATGCGCATGCGCGCCAGGCCACGATCAGCAGCGCGGTCTACGCACTACGCCAGGTCGACGACGACGCAGGCGCCGAGTCGCTGTTGCTGGCGGAACTGAAGCGGAGCGAACAGCCGTACTACTACATGCCCGAGCTGGCCGAACTGGCCGAGCAGCGCGGCGACACCGCCGGTGCGCTGGAGTGGTTGAAGCGTGCCTACGACGGTGCGCAGGGCCCGGCCACCCGCGTGCAGTGGGGCGTGCTGTACGTGGAGGGCCTGCTGAAGCTGGCGCCGGACGACGCACCACGCATCGAGCAGGCCACCGCCTCGCTGATCGCCGAACTGGAAGCGCAGCCTTCCGGTTACCACCAGCGTACCCGCCAGCGTTTCGAACGCCTGGCAGGACAGTTGAAGACGTGGAGCGGCAAGCACCAGGGCGCGGAGACGCTGGCGCGGCTGCAGCAGAGGATGCAGCAGGCGTGCGGCGATCAGGTAGATGGCGCGTGCAAGGATTGGTTGAGTTGAGTTGATGAAAACGCTGGCGGCGGGTTCGCCTGCCGGCGCTTTTGTTGATATCGGTTCTGGCGGGGGGAGGGGCTGGCCGGGACACGCCGTAAACCCATCCTGGGGGGCTCGATGGCGCCATCCATGGCGCCAACGGTCCTGTCCACCCCCACCGCCCCGCCTCTGATAGATCCCTGCGGTCTGTTGGTAACTGCGGCCGTTGTTCAGCGCGGTTGTTGGTGGGTGTCGACCTTGGTCGACACGATTTTTCTTGCATATATCGAATGAGTCATCCACGCACGGCGTGGATCTACCGTGTCGACCAAGGTCGACACCCACCAGGGCAATACGCCGTTCCGACAGGTCG
>NZ_LLXT01000121.1 GCF_001431625.1 Stenotrophomonas geniculata ATCC 19374 = JCM 13324 | reverse complement strand
CCACCATTACCAACAATGGCACGATTGGCGTGTCACTGATCGGCCTTGGCAATGTCGTTGATGCGACTACGGTGGTGACCTATGGCGGGGGCGGCGACAATGAGAGCACTAATGGCAGCAATAACGGGCGGGTGGGATTGGGCTCTTCGTCGGGCAATACCTTCCTCAATGCGGGAACGGTCAACGGCAGCGTGCACCTGGGCGATTCGACCGGTGGTAATACCTTTACCGCCGTGGCCGGATCCACGGTCTCCGCCGGTGGCAGTCTTATCGGGGCCGGCGTGCTCACGGGCGTAACCGGGGTCAAGGTTGCAGCGGCGGGCACTGTCAACGCAGGCGCCGGTACTGGTGCCGCCAGCAATATGCTTGTACTGCAGGACAACGCAAGCAACAACGGCCCGCTATCGAGCATCGGCTGGACCAACTACATCGGCTTCCAGAAGCTGACCGTCAACAGCGGCACCTGGAACCTGCAGGGACCGTGGTCGGGTACCGGTGCGGTGACCCTCAATGGCGGTCTGGCCAACTTCAATGATCCAGGCGCGTTCGGCTTGGGCACAATCACCAGTGCCGGCGGCAGCATCGCGGCGAGCACGGCGGGGCTGACCCTCGCCAACAATTTCTCCCTCGGCAGCGGCCTTGGGCTATCCCTCGGTGGCAGCAACCCCTTCAGTCTGGGTGGCGTGTTGTCCGGTGGGGGTAGCCTCACCGTCACTAATACCGGTGTGGTGACACTGGGCGGTGCAAACCTGTTCAGTGGCGGCGTCAACCTCAATGCCGGTGGCCTGGTGCTGGGCAATGCCGGTGCGCTCGGTAGCGGCAACCTGACCGTGGGTGGCAGCGCCTCGCTGGATACGACGGCGGGCTTCAACCTGGGCAACAACCTGGTGGTCAATGGCGGGGGCTCGCTGAACCTGCTGGGCAGCAATGCGCTGACATTGAGTGGCTCGATTTCCGGTGCCGGCAACGTGACCAAGAACGGTGCCGGCACGCTGACCTTGAATGGCGCCAATTCGCTGACCGGCAGCTTCAACCTGGCTGGCGGCGCATTGGCGCTGGGCGCGGGTGGCAGCCTGTCGCCCACCGGTGCGATCACGCTGGGCGTTGGTACCAGCCTGGATCTTTCAGCGGCGACCAACCAGACCATCGGCTCGCTGGCCGGCCTCGGTGGTTCGGTCAATCTCGGCAGCCACACGCTGACCCTCGGTGGAGTGGGCGATACCAGTTATGCCGGCACGTTCGCCGCAGGCACCGGTGGTCTGATCAAGCTGGGTACCGGCGTACAGACCCTGTCCGGTGTCAATAACCTCAGCGGCGGCGTCGCGCTCAACGGCGGTGGCCTGCTGCTGGGCAACAACGCCGCGTTGGGCAGCGGCACGCTGTCTATCGGCGGCAATGCCACGCTGGATGGCACGACCGGGTTGGCGTTGACCAATGCCGTCGACCTCGGTGCCGGCGCCAGCCTGAATCTGCTTGGCGGGCAGGCGCTCACGTTCAACGGGGTGATCGGTGGCGCCGGCGGCTTGATCAAGGATGGTGCATCGTCACTGACCCTCAACAGCGCCAATACGTTCGGCGGTGGTCTGGCGCTCAACGCGGGCAGCCTGGTGCTGGGCAACGGCGGTGCACTGGGAGCAGGGGCACTGAACGTCGGCGGTGCGGTATCGCTCGACGCCAGCACCGGGCTTACCGTGGGCAATGGCATCACACTGGGCGCCAGTGGTTCGCTCAATGTGCTGGGCTCGAACGCGCTGACGCTGGGGGGTGTCATTGGCGGGGCCGGCAGCCTGGTCAAGAACGGCGCTGCCACGCTGACGCTGGGCGGCGCGAACACGTTCACCGGTGGGCTGGCGGTGAATGCCGGAACGGTGTCATTGACCAGTGGTGGCAGCCTGGCGGCGACCGGCGCGGTCAGCCTGGCCGGCGCGGGCAGCACACTGGATATCTCGCTGGGGGGCAACCAGACCATCGGCGCACTGTCCGGCATCGCTGGCAGCACGGTGACGTTGGGCAGCAGCACGCTGACCTTCGGTGATGCCACCAACCAGACCTTCGCCGGCGTGATCGGCGGCACCGGTGGCCTGATCAAGCAGGGCAGTGGCGTGCAGACGCTGACCGGCGCCAACACCTTCAGTGGTGGGCTGAATCTTGCGGCCGGCGGCCTGGTGCTGGGCAACGCCGGCGCGCTGGGAAGCGGTGCGCTGACGGTCAGTGGCAACGGTTCGCTGGACACCACTGCAGCACTCAACCTGGGCAATGCGATCAACCTTGGCGCGGCATTGACCCTGCCGGGCAGCCAGAACCTGACCCTGGCCGGCAACATCACCGGCGCCGGCAGCCTGGTCAAGAACGGTGCGTCGCTGCTGACGTTGAACGGCAACAACACGTTCAGTGGTGGACTGAGCGCAAACGCCGGAAGTCTGCTGCTGGGCAACAACGGTGCGCTGGGTACCGGGGCGCTCAGCGTCGGCGGGAGTGTTTCGCTGGACGGCAGTGCCCCGCTGAGCTTGGTCAATGATGTCGCGCTCGGCGGTGGTGCGCTGCTGACGCTGCCGGGCACACAGGCCATTACTCTGGGCGGCGTGGTTTCCGGCGCAGGTGGCCTGGTGAAGAACGGTGCCAGCTTATTGACCCTCAACGGCGCAAATACCTTCAATGGTGGGCTGACGCTCAACGGTGGTGGCCTGCTGCTGGGCAATGCCGGTGCACTCGGCACGGGCGCACTGAATGTCGGCGCAAGCGCGACGCTGGACAGCAGTGTGGCGCTCAGCCTGGGCAATGCGGTGAATCTGGGCGGAGGCACGGTACTGAACCTGCTTGGCACGGAGAATGTAACGCTGGGCGGTGTCATCGCCGGAACCGGCGAACTGGTCAAGAACGGCGCTTCGACGCTGACCTTGAATGGCCCCAACACCTTCTCCGGTGGTGTCGGCCTCAATGCCGGTGTGCTGCGGCTGGGCAATGCCGGCGCACTGGGCACCGGCGCACTGGATGTGGGTGGCAACGCGTCGCTGGATGCCAGCGCCGCACTGAACCTGGGCAACAGCATCGGCCTGGCCGCAGGTGCCAATCTGACCGTGCTGGGCAGCAACGACCTGACGCTGGGTGGGCCGGTGTTCGGCGCCGGTGGATTGATCAAGGACGGTGCGGCACGGTTGACCCTGAGCGGTGCCAACCTCTATGCCGGCGGCACCACCATCAACAACGGCACGCTGGCGCTGGGGGCCGGTGGCAGCCTGGCGGCGGGCGGCGATGTGACGCTCGGCAATGCCGGCGCGGGCTTTGACATTTCCGCGGCCGGCGGCAACCAGACCATCGCTGCGTTGAACGGCGTGGCCGGAACCGCGCTGACGCTGGGCGGCAATTCGCTGACCTTCGGCAGCAATGCCAACGCCACCTTTGATGGCGCGATCAGCGGCACTGGCGGCCTGGTCAAAACCGGTACTGGCATCCAGACGCTGTCCGGTGCCAACACCTTCAGCGGTGGCCTGGCGCTCAATGGCGGTGGGCTGGTGCTGGGCAACGCCGGTGCGCTGGGGACCGGCGCGCTCGGTGTGGGTGGCACCGTCAGCCTCGACAACACGGTGGCACTGAACCTTGCCAACGCGGTGAACTTTGGTGCCGGTACACAGCTGACGCTGGGCGGTAGCAACGATCTCACCCTTGGTGGCGTGGTGGCTGGCAACGGCAGCCTGATCAAGAACGGTGCAGGCCTGCTGACGCTCAGCAACACCAATACCTTCGGTGGTGGCTTGGCCTTGAACGGCGGTGGCCTGGTGGTCGGCGCGAACGGCGCACTCGGTTCCGGCACGCTGGCGGTGAATGCCAGTACCACGCTGGATGCAGGCGCTGCGGTGACACTGGGCAATGCAGTCACGTTGGGCTCGGGCGTTGCACTGACGTTGCCGGGCAGCAACGCGCTGACGCTGTCGGGTGTGATCGGCGGCAATGGCAGCCTGATCAAGAATGGTGCCACCACGCTGACGCTGTCCGGTGCCAATACCTACTCCGGCGGTACCACCATCAACGCCGGTACGCTGGCGCTGGGCATGGGCGGCAGTCTTGCCGCAGCGGGTGATATCACGCTGGGCGCAGGTGCTGGCTTCGATATCTCCGGTGCCGGCAGCAGCCAGACCATCGGCGCGCTCAACGGTGCGGGCGGAAGCACGCTGGCGCTGGGCGGCAATTCGTTGACCTTCGGTACGGCCGGCAACGCCGCGTTCGACGGCGTGATCAGTGGCGGTGGCGGTCTGATCAAGGTGGGCGCGGGCGTACAGACGTTGTCCGGCGCCAACACCTTTAGCGGCGGCGTGACACTCAACGCAGGCGGGCTGGTCCTGGGCAATGACGCGGCGCTGGGCAGCGGCGCATTGACCGTTGGTGGTGCCGCCACGCTGGATACCACCGGCCTGGCAGCGCTGACCAACAACATCACGCTCAACGCCGGGCTGACCGTGCTCGGGACCAATGCACTGACGCTCAACGGCGTCCTGTCCGGGGCCGGCAGCCTCACCAAGAATGGCAGCGCGACGCTGACCTTGAATGGCATCAACACCTACACCGGTGGCACCAACATCAACGCCGGCACGCTGGCGCTGGGGGCCGGTGCCAGCCTGGCGGCGAGCGGTACCGTGAACCTCGCCACCGGCGCCACGCTGGATCTGTCTGCCGGCAGTGGCACGCAGCAGTTCGGCACGCTGGTCGGCAACGGTACGGTGAACCTCGGTGCCAACTCGATCGAGGTCGGTGGCGCCACCAATGGCACCTTCAGCGGCTCGATCGCAGGCACGGGTGGCCTGACCAAGGTCGGTGCCGGTATCGAGACGCTGACCGGTGCCAATACCTACACCGGCGGGACCTTCATCAATGCCGGCACGCTGGCGATTGGTCCGGGCGGCAGCCTGGCCGCCAGCGGCGCTGTGACGCTGAGCGCTGCAGGCACCGGCTTCGATATCTCCACCGCAGGGGCCAGCCAGACCATCGGGTCGTTGAATGGCGTGGCGGGCTCGACGGTGAGCCTGGGGGCACAGACGCTGACACTCGGTGGTGTGGGCAACAGCCTCTTCGATGGCGCGATTTCCGGCACCGGTGGCCTGGTCAAGAATGGCGCCGGCATCCTCACGCTGGGCGGCGCCAATCTGTTCAGTGGTGGCGTTGCACTCAACGGCGGTGGACTGGTGGTCGGCAACAACGCTGCGCTCGGCAGCGGTGCGTTGACGGTCGCAAGCAACGCGACACTGGATGCATCGACCGGCGTCAACCTGGCCAACAACATCAACCTAGCTTCGGGTGCCAATCTCGACCTGCTCGGCAGCCAGGCGCTGACACTGGGCGGTGTGATTTCCGGCACGGGCGGGCTGATCAAGGACGGTGCGGCCACCGTAACCCTGAGCGGTGCCAACACCTACACCGGGGGTACCACCATCAACAGTGGCACGCTGGCGATCGGTGCCGGTGGCAGCCTCGCCGCAACCGGCGCGGTGAACCTGGCCGGCACCGGCACGCTCGACATCTCGGCGGGCAACCAGGCCATCGGTTCGCTGGCCGGCGTGGCCGGCAGCACGGTGGCACTGGGCGGCAGCACGCTGACCCTGGGTGGTACCGTGGACAGCACTTTCAACGGTGCGATCAGCGGCAATGGCGGCCTGATCAAGAACGGCGCAGGCGTGCAGACGCTCAATGGCGCCAGCACCTTCAGCGGTGGCGTGGCGCTCAACGCAGGTGGCCTGGTGGTCGGCAACAACGCTGCGCTGGGCACCGGTGCGGTGACGGTTGGAGGCGCGGCTACGCTCGATTCGAACTCCGCGGTGACGCTGGCCAACAACTTCATCCTCAACAACGGATTGACCGTACTCGGCAGCAACAACCTCACCCTCAACGGCAACCTGAGTGGTACCGGCAGCCTGACCAAGGAGGGAGCAGCGACGCTGACCTTGAACGGCACCAATACCTATACCGGTGGCACCAACATCAACGCCGGTACGTTGGCACTGGGCGCCGGCGCGAGCCTGCACGCCAGTGGCATCGTCAACCTGGCCTCGGGTGCGACCTTCGATCTGTCGGCGGGTAGCGGTACGCAGCAGTTCGGTACCCTGATCGGCAGCGGTACGGTGAATCTGGGCGCGAACACGCTTACGATCGGAGGCGCTACCAATGGCACCTTCAGTGGTTCGGTGGCGGGCACCGGCGGCCTGGTCAAGGAAGGTTCGGGCACCCAGACGTTGACCGGCACCAATACCTTCACCGGTGGCACCACCATCAACGCTGGTACGCTGGCGATCGGCGCCGGTGGCAGCCTGGCTGCCACGGGTGCGGTGAATCTGGCCAACGCCGGTACCGCCTTTGACATCAGCGCGGGTGGCCCGCAGGCCATCGGCTCGCTGGCAGGCGTGGCCGGCAGCACCGTGGCGCTGGGTGGCAGCACGCTGACACTCAATGGCGTGGGCAACACTACGTTTGCTGGTGACATCACCGGCACCGGCGGCCTGGTGAAGAACGGCGCTGGGATCCAGGGCCTGACCGGCAGCAATACCTTCAGTGGCGGCGTGGCACTCAACGCCGGTGGCCTTGCGTTGGGCAACAACGGTGCACTGGGAACCGGCACGCTGACCGTGGGCGGCAATGCCAGCCTGGACGGCACCACCGCGCTGACCCTGGCCAACACCGTGCAGCTGGCCAGCGGCACGCTGACCCTGGCCGGCAGCAACGCGCTGACCTTGAACGGCCCGATCAGCGGTGCTGGCGGCCTGCTGAAGGATGGCGCAGCAACGGTCACCCTGGGCGGTGCCAGCACATATACCGGTACCACCACCATCAACAGCGGCACGCTGGCGGTGGCGGCCGGTGGCAGCCTGTCCGGTGCCAGCACGGTGAACCTGGCCGGCGCCGGCACGTTGGACATCAGTGCCGGTGGCAGCCAGAGCATCGGAGGCCTGGCCGGCGTGACCGGATCCGGCGTGGTGCTGGGCGGTGCGACCCTGACCACCGGCGGTAACAACGGCAGCACCACCTTCGGCGGTGTGCTCAGTGGCACCGGCGGTCTGGTGCAGAGCGGTACCGGCACGCTGACCCTGAGCGGCGACAACGTCTATACCGGTGGCACCACCATCAACGGTGGTAGCACGCTGCAGATCGGCAACGGTGGCAGCACCGGTTCGGTGCTGGGCGACATCACCAACAATGGCAGCCTGGTCTACAACCTCGGTACCACGGCAACCGTGGGCGGCGTGGTCAGCGGCAGCGGCGGCCTCACCCAGGCTGGCAGCGGCACACTGGTGTTGACCGGCAACAACACCTACACCGGCGGTACCACCATCAATGCCGGTGGCACGCTGCAGGTCGGCAATGGCGGTGCGACCGGTGCGATCGTCGGTGACATCACCAACAACGGTGTGCTGGTGTCCAACGTGGCCGGCAACACCACGCTGGGCGGCACCATCAGCGGCGCCGGTGGCCTGACCCAGGCCGGTGCCGGCACGCTGACCCTGACCGGCAACAACACCTATACCGGCGGCACCACCATCAATACCGGTGGCACGCTGCAGGTCGGCAATGGCGGTGCGACCGGCGCGATCACCGGCAACGTCGCCAACAACGGCAGCCTGGTGTTCAATGTCGGTGGCAACACCACGGTCGGCGGTGCGATCAGTGGCACTGGCGCGCTGACCCAGGCCGGTGCTGGCGTGCTGACCCTGGTCGGCAACAACAGCTACACCGGCGGCACCACCATCAATGCGGGTGGCACGCTGCAGGTCGGCAACGGCGGCGCCACAGGTTCGATTGCCGGTGACATCACCAACAATGGTGCGTTGATTTCCAACGTGGCCGGCAATACCGCGCTGGGCGGCACCATCAGCGGTACGGGTGGCCTGACCCAAGCGGGCAGTGGGTCGCTGGTGCTGACCGGCACCAACACCTACACCGGCGGTACCACCATCAATGCCGGTGGCACGCTGCAGCTTGGCAACGGCGGTGCGACCGGCTCGATCGTGGGCGACGTCACCAACAACGGCACGCTGGTGTCCAACGTGGCGGGCAACACCACGCTGGGCGGCACCATCAGCGGCAGCGGCGGCCTGACCCAGGCCGGCAGCGGCACGCTGACCGTGACCGGCAACAACACCTATACCGGCCCGACCACCATCACTGCCGGTGGCACCCTGCAGGTGGGCAATGGCGGCGCGACCGGTGCGATTGGCGGCAGCGTCACCAACAACGGCAGCCTGGTGTTCAACGTGGGTGGCAACACCACCGTCGGCGGCGCCATCAGCGGCAGCGGTGGCCTGACCCAGGCCGGCAGCGGCACGTTGATCCTGGGCGGCAACAACACCTATACCGGTGGCACCACCATCAACACCGGTGGCACGCTGCAGGTTGGCAACGGCGGCGCGAGCGGTGCCATCGCCGGCAACGTCAGCAACAACGGCAGCCTGGTGTTCAACATCGGTGGCAACACCACCGTTGGCGGCACCATCAGTGGCAGCGGTGGCCTGACCCAGGCCGGCAACGGCACCATCACGCTGACCGGCAACAACACCTACACCGGCGGCACCACCATCAATGCAGGTGGCACGGTGCAGGTCGGCAACGGCGGGGCCAGCGGTTCGGTCACCGGCAACATCACCAACAACGGTGGCCTGATCATCAACACCGGTGGCACCACCACGCTGGGCGGCACCATCAGTGGTGGTGGCAGCATCGTGCAGGCCGGCCCGGGGGGCCTGAACCTGGGCGGCAACAGCGGTGGCTTCAGCGGTACCGGCCAGGTCACCGGCGGTGGCCTGAATGTCACCGGCAACATCGGCGGCCAGTGGACCATCGGCAGCGGCACCACGCTGTCCGGCACCGGCACCATCGGTGGCGCCGGCGGTGGCGTGACTGTATCCAGCGGCGGCGTGCTGTCGCCGGGCAATGGTCCGGGCAACGGCAGCGGTGCGGGCAATGGCACCGGCACGATCACGGTGGGGGGCAACCTGACCCTGTCGCCGGGCAGCACGCTGGGCATCGATCTGGGTGCCACCGGCAGCGACACGGTGCAGGTGGGCGGCAGTGCCAACGTGGCTGGGAGCACCGTGCAGGTGAACACCATCTCGCCGAGCACCAGCTACCAGCAGGGCCAGCAGTACACCGTGGTCAACGCGGGCGGTGGGGTGAGCGGGCAGTTCGCCTCGGCGACCACGCCGTCGGCCTTCCTGACCATCACCCCGGTCTACACCGCGAACACGGCCAACCTGCAGATCGACGTGGCGCAGACCGCGGCATTCACCACGGCGGCGAAGACGCGCAACCAGTACAACACCGCCGCAGCGCTGGACAGCCTGCCGCAGAGTGGTTCGGCACTGGGCCTGTACAACACGCTGCTGATGTATGACGCGGGTACCGCGCGCGCTGCCTTCGACCAGCTGTCCGGTGAAGTGCATGCGGCCAGCCGCGCGGTGCTGCTGTACGACAATTACCTGGAAGAGGGTATCCGCCAGCGCCTGGGCAGTGAGCTGCCGACCGTGCGTGGTGAGCGTGCTTCGGCGTGGCTGGCCGGCAGTGGCAAGGTGTTCCGCCAGGACGGTGACGGCAACGGCGATGACATCCGCTCCAACCGCAATGCGCTGATGGCGGGCGTGGACTGGCCGCTGGGCGAGCACGTGGTGCTGGGTGCGGCCGCAGGCAACGAGCGGCTGGATACGCGCCTGTACGATCGCAGTTCGCGGGCCCGCCTGCGTGGCAACACGTTCGGCCTGTATGCACAGGGCCAGTGGAACAACGGCTTCGCGGTGGGGGGCAGCGTATCGCGCGGCGACTACCGTACGCGCACCACACGTGAGGTGCCGCTGCTGGGCCAGACCTTGTACAGCCGCCAGGACTCGGACGTGACCATCGCGCAGGTGGAGAGCAGCTGGACCTGGACCCATGGCAGGACCCAGCTGCAGCCGTACGTGCAGTTCACCAAGCACTGGGTCGACAGCGATCGCGCAGTAGAGCAGGGTGGCACTGCTGCACTGGAGCTGGAAGGCGGCAAGGACACGCTCAATGTCAGCACCGTGGGCGTGCGTGGACGTTGGGATGTGGGCAGCGGCGAGCGCTTCCCGGCACAGCTGACGGTCGGCCTCGGCTGGCAGCACGCCTCGGGTGACACCGATGTGGCCAGCCGCAACCGCTTCGCCGTCGGTGGCAACGCGTTCGACGTCTACAGCGCGGTGATGGCACGCAATGCGCTGGTCAGTCAGGTCGGCGTGGCGGTTGGGCTCGGCCGCAACAGCCAGCTGTCGATGTTCGTGCAGGGCCAGCACGGCGATGGCCGCCGTGATGTTGGCGGGCAGATCAACCTGCGCGTAGGCTTCTGAGGGGAGCGGGCCAGCGGTAGATCCACGCACTGCGCGGATGGGGCCGGGGCGGGAGCGCTAGAGCTCCCGCTCCATTTCCACGGCGTCGATCCCGGCGCCGTGGCCATCGGGCACGATCCGCGTCACCTGGAAGCCCAGCCCGGCATAGAAGCCCTGGGTGTGCTGGCTGGTACTGAGCGCGATGCGCTTGATCGAGGGATCCGCTTCAGCCTGGCGCAGGCGTGCCAGTGCCAGTTCGCGGCCCAGTCCATGCCGGTGCAGCGCGCGCTGGACCATCCCCCAGCAGAAACCGGCACTGCCGTCGCTGCGTCGCGACAGGCCGCCACAGGCCACGATGCTGCCATCGCGCTCGATGACCTGGAATGCACAGTCCGTGGCTTGTTCGCGCAGGAAGCGTTCAAAGTCGCTGCGCTCTTCGGGCGCGAAGTAGGTGGGTACGTTGCTGTCGAAAATCGACAGGCAGGCGCTGGCATCTGTGGGGTAGTAGAGGCGGAGGTTCATGGGCCCACGATAGACGATCGCCAGTAGATCCACGCCATGCGTGGATTCATGGGCGTGATGCCGTGCGTGTATCCCTCAGGCCGAGATTCCCGCCAGCACCGCATACATCACCACGAAGCTCACCAGGAACAGGTAGACGCCGCCGATGGCCAGGTAGCGCAGTACGGTCAGCGCCTTGTTGCCGCCGTACACGCGTTGCTGCATCCACAGCAGATAGACCGGTACTGCCAGCCACAACAGTGCATACAGCCATTGGCTGACGGCGCCGAATGCGGGTGATGCGAGCGCGCTGCTGCTGCCGGCGATGAGGAAGGTTGCCAGCAGCACCATCATCAGCCAGCAATGGCTGTACAGCGCCACCACCAGGTGTTCCAGATAACCCATCGCCCGCGGAATGTAGGCGACGCGCAGTACCAGTGCGAACACCGGCATCAGGAAGAACAGGGCGCCGGGCAATGCGGTCAGGATCGCCTGCATGTACAGATCGGTCTTGCCCCCCATGCGCTGGATGTTGGCGTTGCCGTTGTGCAGGCGCTTGTTGAGCCAGTTGTTGGCGAACCGGGGCCAGCCGGCCATCACGATGGGGTTGGTGTCCGCATCCCAGGGCTTTCCGTTGACGGTGTGGTTGAAGAACGTGCCGTGCTCCGCCGCGGCGGCCTGCTTGCCGATGCCAGTGAGTTCGGCTTTGCGCTGCGCGGCTGCGGCATTCACTGCGGCCCTGGCCATGGCGAAGCCGGCGTTGCCGGTTCCGGGTGAGTTGGCCTGTTGTTGGTCGATCAACGCCAGCTGCGCCGCGCGGGCGGCTTCGACCTGCTCCACTGTCGTGGTCTTGGCGTACACAGAGTTGGTGCCACCGCCGATGCTGAAATCGTCGACGTGCACGAAGAGCTTGCCGACGAAGAACGTAAACAGGGTGAGGATGACGAACAGCCGCAGGGGCTGCACGTATCCGACCCGGCGGCCCTTGAGGTAGTTCAGCGCGATGCGGCCCGGCACCCAGAGATCGCGCAGCGTGCGGAAGATACGCCCATCGAGATGCCAGAAGGATTCGAACACTTCTTCGATGGCATGACCCACATGCTTGAGCGGGTTGTGCGCCGATTGCCCGCAGCGATGGCAGTAGTGGCCGTGCAGGGCGGTGTCGCAGTTTTCGCAGGCGGCGTGAGCGCTGTCGATCGAGCTCATGGGCAATGGGCCAAGCGTCGGTTGAAGGCGCCTACGATAGCGAATTTTCAGGATTCGTTCAGTTTTGTTTTGGGGTGCTATCGAGCGTGCGTAAGGCGATCAAGCGCATCCACGCATGGCGTGGATCTACTGATGGATCTGGAGGAGCAAGCTCCTCTGTTGAGGGGCTGCCCCGACAGGAGCGGGGAGAAGGCAGGCAAAGGGAGGGGCCCAAACGTTGCGCAGCAACGATTGGGGCGAAGCGCGCGCAGCGCACTTCGCGTCCCGCGCCAGCTTGTTTGAGGAGCATGTGGGGAAGCAGGGGGGGGGCGCGCGAAGAGCATCCACGCATGGCGTGGATCTACCGACGTCTCTGGAGGAACAAGCCCCTCTGTTGAGGGGCTGCCCCGGCAGGGGCGGGGAGAGGCAGGCAAAGGGAGGGGCCCAAACGTTGCGCAGCAACGATTGGGGCGAAGCGCGCGCAGCGCACTTCGCGTCCCGCGCCAGATAACTGAAAAAGGCTGCCCTTTCAGGCAGCCTTTTTCAGTTATCTGGCGGAGAGAGGGGGATCGGATCGACCCAAATCTAACCCTTTGACCCTGCAGCAGATCGCAAACCGGACATGTGTCCTGTGTTGTGTCCCGTGATTGTAAA
>NZ_LLXT01000120.1 GCF_001431625.1 Stenotrophomonas geniculata ATCC 19374 = JCM 13324 | reverse complement strand
TACCTGCTGCTGGCCGACCACGCCATCGAGATCGTCGCCGACCGTGGCCTGCACGGCCGGGTCAGCCCGGCGCAGTGGCAGCGGGTCTGCACCCATCTGCGCGAGGGCCTGCGTGGTTCCCATCCGGTGGAAGCGCTGCAGGATGCCATCGACGAGGTCTCCAGCCTGATCGAAGGGCACTTTCCGGCCTCGACGCGGTCGAACGATGACGCGTTGCCGAACTCGCCCCAGCTCCTTGGTTGAGCCGGGGCGGCACTGGCCCGAGAATAGGCGTTCAACCGCAAGGCACCTTCCATGATCTATTTCCACGACATCGACCCCATCGCCCTCTCGCTGGGGCCGATCAAGGTGCACTGGTACGGCATCATGTACCTGCTCGGCTTCACCGCGGCCTGGCTGCTGGGCCGCAAGCGCATCGCCGCCGGTCGCCTGCCGGGCGTCGATGCCAACGGGTTCTCCGACCTGCTGTTCTACGCCATGCTCGGCGTGGTGCTGGGCGGACGCATCGGCTACATGCTGTTCTACGCGCTGGGCGATTTCCTGCACAACCCGCTGCTGCTGTTCAAGGTCTGGGATGGCGGCATGAGCTTCCACGGCGGCCTGCTCGGCGTACTCGGTGCCTGCTGGTGGTGGTCACGCAAGCACGCGCTGCACTTCTTCGACACCATGGATTTCATGGCGCCGCTGGTGCCGCTGGGCCTGGGCTTCGGCCGCATCGGCAACTTCATCGGCGCCGAGCTGTGGGGCAAGTACACCGACGGCACATGGGGCGTGGTGTTCCCGTCCGGCCTGCCGGCGCCGCTGAACCAGCTGGACCACGCGACCCTGCAGACGCAGTTCGCGACCGGTGCGCTGAACCAGTTCGCGCGTCATCCGTCGCAGCTGTATGAAGCGTTCCTGGAAGGCCTGGTGATGTTCGTGGTGCTGTGGGCCGTGTCGGCCAAGCCGCGCCACCGTTACCTGGTGGGTGGCCTGTTCGCGCTGCTGTACGGACTGTTCCGCTTCGCGGTGGAGTTCGTGCGCATGCCCGACAACGGTGTCTACGTGGCCTTCGACTGGCTGACCCGCGGCCAGATCCTCAGCCTGCCGCTGATCGCCTTCGGCCTGGTGCTGCTGGTGATGTCGCGCCGCGCGCCGGTACTGCAGCCGCAGCTGCCGATGGCTGCCGAGGGCAAGGCATGAAGGCTTACCTGGACCTGCTCTCGCACGTGCTCGAGCACGGCGCCGAGAAGAGCGACCGCACCGGCACCGGTACCCGCAGCGTGTTCGGCTGGCAGATGCGTTTCAACCTGGCCGACGGCTTCCCGCTGGTCACCACCAAGAAACTGCACCTGCGCTCGATCATCCATGAGCTGCTGTGGTTCCTGAAGGGCGACACCAACATCGGCTACCTGAAGGACAACCAGGTGCGGATCTGGGACGAGTGGGCCGACGAGAACGGCGACCTCGGCCCGGTCTATGGCAAGCAGTGGCGCAGCTGGGCCACCGCCGATGGTCGCGAGATCGACCAGATGCAGTGGCTGGTGGACGAGATCAAGCGCAACCCCGATTCGCGCCGGCTGGTGGTCAGCGCCTGGAACGTAGGCGAGCTATCGCAGATGGCGCTGATGCCGTGCCACAACCTGTTCCAGTTCTATGTGGTGGACGGCAAGCTCAGCTGCCAGCTCTACCAGCGCAGCGGCGACATCTTCCTCGGCGTGCCGTTCAACATCGCCAGCTACGCGCTGCTGACCCACATGGTGGCGCAGGCCACCGGCCTGGGCGTGGGTGATTTCGTGCATACGCTGGGCGATGCGCACCTGTATTCGAACCACTTCGAGCAGGCGCGCGAGCAGCTGTCGCGTGAACCGCGCGCGCTGCCGAAGCTGTGGTTGAACCCGGAGGTGACCGACCTGTTCGGCTTCCAGTTCGACGACATCCGCATCGACGGCTACGATCCGCACCCGGCGATCAAGGCGCCGGTGGCGGTATGAGTTCCCGATTGATTTCCAGCGGCCTGCTGGCGCTGTGCGGCATGTTGCCGCTGGCCATGGTGCAGGCGGGACCGGCCGATGCGCTGTCGTTGGCCCGGCAGGTCAATGAGCAGATCGTGCACAAGCACATGCGCGAGGAAGTGCAGGCGTTCGCTGGGGCGTTCAACGGCAGCACGATGATGCCCCAGGATGTGCCGGAAGGCTGCCGGGCGCAGATGCGTGAGGCGGTAACCGGCATGTACACGGCGATGACCGAGCACCTGAAGGCGGGTGTCGAGGATCCGGCCTATCAGCGCGTGCTCGAGCAGCAGCTTGCCACCGTCTATTCAAGTGACCAGTTGCAGGCATTTCTGGCACGTCGTGCCAGCACCGACACTGCTGCGTTGTCGGCAGACATCCTGTCAGGACCGGGCCTGAAGGATATCGAAGAGGCGCAGAAGCAGAAGATCCTCGATGGCCTGGATGAGCAGTCCACATCCAGCCCCGGGCTGGCAGCGGCGCTGCAGGCTGCCAGTGCCGCCAACGCTGCCTGCGAACGCCTGCAGATCGACGCCAGCTGAGGAGGTGGTAGCAATGAAGCTGTCGATGATCGTGGCGCTGGATCGTAATCGTGGCATCGGCCAGGGCAATGCCATGCCCTGGCACCTGCCGGATGATTTCAAGCACTTCAAGGCGCTCACCCTGGGCAAGCCGATCCTGATGGGGCGCAAGACGGCCGAGTCGATCGGCCGCGTGCTGCCGGGGCGGACCAACCTGGTGCTGACCCGCAGCGGGCAGGTGCCGTTCGAGGGCATGCGCGCGGTAGCGTCGCTGGATGAGGCGAAGACGATTGCCGAACGCGAGGGCGCCAGCGAGCTGTGCATCATCGGCGGCGGCGAGATCTTCCACCAGCTGCTGGACCAGGCCAGTGACCTGTACCTGACCTGGGTGGATGCCGAAGTCCCCGCCGATACCCATTTCCCCGTGGTGGATGCGCAGGACTGGCGGGAAGTGAGCAGCGAGCCGCACCCGGCCGACGAACGCCATGCCCACGCGTTCCGCTTCGTGCACTACGTGCGCCGCTGAAGATGGTTTCCTGTAGAGCCGAGCCATGCTCGGCTGCTGTTGCCGGACACATCCCGTAGCCGAGCATGGCTCGGCTCTACAGGATTGCCTACGGCATCCGGTAATGCCCGATGATGGCGTGCTGGAACAGCAGATTCTCTTCGCGCGTGCCGCGCGCGATGTTGTGCAGCACCAGCGGCGTGCCGTTGGCCAGCCTGCGGTCGGAGACGATGCCCACGTGCAGCAGGCCGTTGCCGTTGAGCTTCCAGGCGACGATGTCGCCGGCCGCGTAGTCGGCGGCGAGGGCCGTGATCGGCTGCTGCCAGCCCTGCCGTTCGAACCAGCGCATCAGGTTCGGTACGCGGCGATGATCGATGTTGCGATCCGGTCGTGACAGGCCCCAGATCGCCGGATAGGCACTGAAGTTGCCGCGCATGTCCTCATGCACGCGGGCCTGCAGGTCCACGTCCAGGCTGCGCAGCGCGCGCACCACCACGTCGGTGCACACGCCGCGATCAACCGGGACGTCTCCACCGGGATAGGCCAGCACCTGGTAGGCAGGGTCGTAGCGGGTGGTGACGCCGATCTGCGCGCGCGCTGCAGCCACCAGTGGCGGCGAAGGCGCCTGCGGTTGCGATGGCGTGTGGCCGACGTTTCCGCCGCCGGTGGGGGCCGGGGCCGAAGTGGGCTGGCAGCCGCTGGCCAGGGCCAGCGTCAGCAGCACCATCCATGGTGCCCAGCCGCGCCGCGTCATGCCTGCGGCGGAGGACTGTTGTTGCCGGGGCCCGCGGAGCCACCACCACCGCCACCACGGCGACGACGACGGCGCGGGCCGCGATTGCCCGGGGGGGCGGCCGGAGCGTTACCGCCGCCCTGTTCCTTGCCCTGCGCCGACGCAGCCGGGCGCTCGTGCGCCGGGCGCGCGGGCGGGCGGGCGTTGGGCACGGGGGCGGGTACATCGCGGCCTGGTACCTGCACCACGCGCAGTTCATCGGTATCGAGCTGGATCGCGGTGAGCTTGCCGCCCCAGACCGCGCCGGTGTCGATGGCGTGCACGCCCTGGGTGATGGTCAGGCCCAGCGCCGACCAGTGGCCGCAGACCACCTTCAGGTCGCGCTCGACCCGGCCCGGCACTTCGAACCAGGGATACAGCCCCTGTTCCTGCGTGCCCGGCGTGCCCTTGTCCTCGATGCCGATGCGTCCGCGCGGGGTGCAGTAGCGCATGCGGGTGAGCACGTTGATGATCGCGCGCGAGCGGTCGTAGCCGGACAGGTTGGGGGCCCAGCTCGGCTTGTCGCCGTACATGTTGCGGAACAACTTGCGGTAGCCGGCGCCGTGCAACTGTGCCTCGACTTCAGCCGCATGCTTCTCGGCCATCTGCGTGGTCCACTTCGGCGCCAGGCCGGCGTGCACCATCATCCAGCCCAGTTCGCGGTCCACGTGCACCAGCTTCTGCAGGCGCAGCCAGTCCAGCAGTTCGTCGCGGTCCTCGGCCTGCACGATGCGCAGCAGGTCCGGGTTGACCTTGCGCTGTTCCTCTTCGGTGCGCGCACCGACGGCCAGCAGCGAAAGGTCATGGTTGCCCAGCACCACCACGCTGTGATCGCGCAGCGAATGCACCAGCCGCAGCGTTTCCAGCGACTGGCCACCCCGGTTCACCAGGTCGCCGCAGAACCACAGGGTGTCCTGCGCCGGGTCGAAACGGATCTTTTCCAGCAGTCGCTGGGTGACGTCATAGCAGCCCTGCAGGTCGCCGATCGCCCACACACTCATCGTTCGGCCTCCGTGTCAGTGCAGGGTACGCGGGATGGCCAGCACGAAAGGTGCGACCGGCGCGGCAAATTCGGTGCCGTCGTCGGCGACCATGTCGTAGTGGCCCTGCATGGTCCCGTGATCGGTCCCCAGCATGACACCGGACGTGTAATGGAAGTCTTCACCGGGACGCAGGCGCGGCTGCTCGCCGATCACCCCGTCGCCGTCGACATGCTCGACGCGGCCGTTGGCATCGGTGATGCGCCAGTGCCGTGCGACCAGGCGCGCGGCAACACGTCCCTGGTTGTGGATGCGGATCGTGTAGGCGAACGCATAGCGCCCGTCTTCCGGCGCGGATTGATCGTCGAGGAAGCGCGGTGCGACTTCGACGGAGATGGCATAAACGTCAGCGTCTTCCATACCGGCAGTGTAATCAGGAGGCATTGGCCAAGGCGATGAATTCGGCCACGTCCAGCTGTTCGGCGCGGGCATCGGGACGCACGCCGGCGGCAACGAACTGTTCGGCGGACACCACGTTGTTCAGGGCGTTGCGCAGGGTCTTGCGGCGCTGCCCGAAGGCGGCCTTGACCACCTCGGCGAAACGCTTGTGGTCGTTGATGTTGATTGTGGCCGGGTCACGCGGCACCAGCCGCACCACGGCCGAATCGACCTTCGGCGGCGGCCGGAACGCGCCCGGCGGCACCACGAACAGCGAGGTCACCTGGCAGTAGGCCTGCAGCATCACGCTGAGCCGGCCGTACACCTTGCTGCCGGGGCCGGCGGCCATGCGGTCGACCACTTCCTTCTGCAGCATGAAGTGCATGTCGCGGATCACCGCGGCATGTTCCAGTGCATGGAACAGGATCGGCGAGGAGATGTTGTAGGGCAGGTTGCCGACCAGGCGGATCGGCTGGCCGGCAGCCAGCTCGGTGAAGTCCACGCGCAGCACGTCGCGGTGGACGATGGTCAGCTCGCCCAGCGGCTCGGCGGCGGCGGTCAGCGGCGCGATCAGGTCGCGGTCGAACTCGATCACCGTCAGTTTCGGATGCACGCGCAGCAGCGGCAGGGTGATCGCGCCCTGGCCGGGACCGATCTCGACCAGGCGGTCACCGTCTTTCGGGTTGACCGCCATCACGATCTTGTCGATGTAGTGGCGGTCGGCCAGGAAATGCTGGCCAAGCTGCTTCTTGGCCGGGGCGGTGAACACCGGGCCGGAGGGGGAATGCGGGGAATTCATGCGCTCAGTGTACGTTGCCGCGCAAGCTGCGCACACAACGTCGTTGCCGCCTGCAGGCTGGAAGGATCGGCAATGCCGCGCCCGGCCATATCCAGTGCCGTGCCATGGTCCACCGCCACGCGCGGGTAGGGCAGGCCCAGGGTCAGGTTCACCGCCTGCTCGAAGCCCGAATACTTCAGCACCGGCAGGCCCTGGTCGTGGTACATCGCCAGCACGGTGTCGAAGCCCGCCAGCTTGGCCGGCAGGAAGGCGGTATCGGCCGGCAGCGGCCCGATCAGGTCCATGCCCTCGGCGCGCAGACGCTGCAGCAGCGGGATGATCAGGTCCAGCTCCTCACGACCCAGATGGCCGTCTTCGCCGGCGTGCGGATTCAGGCCGAGCACGGCGATGCGCGGCGCAGGCAGGCCGAACTCGCGGCGCAGGGCGGCATGCACGGTGCGCAGGATGTGTTCCAGGCGGGGCGCGGTGATCGCGTCGGCCACCTCGCGCAGTGGCAGGTGGGTAGTGGCCAGGGCCACGCGGACGATGTGGTTGGCCAGCATCATCACCACCTTCACCCCGGCCTGGTCGGCCAGCAGTTCGGTGGTCCCACTGTAGGCGATGCCGCCTTCGTTGATGACCGCCTTGTGCACCGGGCCGGTGACCACGCCGTGCAGTTCGCCGGACAGGCAGGCCTGGCCAGCACCGAGCAGGGCACCGATGACGGCGCCGGCATTGGCCGGGCTGGCCTGGCCGAAGTGGCTGGGCACGGTATTGGCCACAACGCGCACACGCAGATCGCCGGGGACGCGTGCTTCGGCGTCCTCGGGCAGCAGCTGCAGCGGCAGGTTCAGCGCGGCGGCGGCCGCGCGCAGGGTATCCGGGTCGGCGAAGGCCAGCAGCCGGCAATCTTCACGCGGTTGCTGGACGAGGCGGACACACAGCTCCGGGCCGATCCCGGCGGGCTCGCCCGGTACCAGAGCGAGCTCGGGACGCATCGGTCAGGACTGCGGCGGCGTGGCGGTGTTTTCCGCGCGGTCGCCGCTGCGGAAGCTGACATAGGCTTCGCCGCGCAGTTCCTGCAGGAAGCGGTTGTACTCGTCTTCCAGCTTGCGGCGGCCGATGGTCTCGCGGATCTGGGCGCGCTGGTTGTCGTTGGTTACGTCGGTCTGGCGGGTGGCCACGCGCTGCACGATGTGCCAACCGGCATCGGTGCGGAACGGCTGGCTGACGCCGCCGTCCTGGATGCCGGCCACCTGTTGGCCGAACGCCGGACCGAACGCATCGACCGGGAACCAGCCCAGATCGCCGCCCTGGCCCTTGCTGTTGTTGTCCTCGGAGGATTCCTTGGCCACGGTTTCGAAATCCGCGCCGCCGGCGATGCGGGCGCGCAGGGTATCGATCTTGGCCTTGGCGGCAGCGTCGGTCTGGTGATCGTCCACGCGCACCAGAATGTGGCGGCCGTGGTATTCGGTGACCGTGTGCGCGCCACCGCTGGCGGCGCTGGCATCACGCACTTCCACCAGCTTCAGCAACTGGAAGCCGCTGGGGCCGCGGATCGGGCCGACCACTTCGCCGGGTTTCATCTTTTCCATCAGCTGGGCAAAGGCCTGCGGGATTTCATCCAGGCTGCGCCAGCCCAGATCGCCGCCTTCCAGCGCGTTCGGGCTGTCCGAATAACGCACGGCGGCCGCGTTGAAGTCCAGCTCACCCTTGTCCAGCAGGGCCTTCACGCCCTCGGCCTTCTTCTGGCCGGTGGCGATCTGGTCGGCGTTGGAGCCGTCGGGCAGGGCGATCAGGATGTGTGCCAGGTGGTACTGGTTGCCCACCGTGGCCTGCTGCTTCAGCGCGGCGTCCACTTCACCCTCGCTGACGCTGATGCGGCTCTGCGCGAAGCTCTGGCGCAGGCGCTGCACGGTGATTTCATCGCGCACCGAAGCACGGAAATCGTTGAAATCGATGCCGTCGTGGGCCAGGCGCTGGCGCAGTGCATCCAGGTCCGAGCCGTTCTGCTGGGCGATGGCATTCATCGCCTGGTTCAGCTCCTGGTCGCTGACGCGGATGCCGCTGCCCTGGGCGCGGGCCACCTGCAGCTTGACCAGCACCAGGCGCTCGAGCACCTGGCGGCTGAGCACGTCTTCCGGCGGCAGCTGGTTTTCACGGCCGGCGTACTGCGCCTTGATGTTGGCGATCGCACGCTGGAGCTCGCTCTGCAGGATCACGTCCTCGTCGACGACGGCGGCGATGCGGTCCAACGGCTGCGCCTCCTGCGCGAGCACCTGCAGGGGGGCGGACACGCTGGACACCGCCAGCAGGGAGGCGAGAAGAACGGGGAAGCGCTTGGTCATGGGATCTGATTCGGATCGTAGTCATCCCGGGTCGCCCCGGTGTTGCTGGGCGGCACGAGATAGAGGTCGTCGCGGTTGTAGCCGAGGATAGCACGGCGCAGCGTACGGTCCGTGTCCTGGCCGATGGAGCTGAGGCCCTTGAGCACGAACTCCAGCTGGAAGGAGTTGTTCATGTCGCCTTCGCGGTTGCGCACGTAGCGGCGGGCCACCGCACGGACCGCCAGGCAGCAGCTGTCCCACTGCACGCCGGCGATGATCTCCAGCGGTTCCTTGTCCTGCAGCGAGTAGTAATACCGGCCCACCAGGCTCCAGCGCGCATTCAGCGGGTACAGGAACGACAGGTCGGCCTGCTCCAGCAGGGTCCGGTCATGCTTGTTGGCGGTCGCCGGGGCGCCGGCGTTGATGCGGTAGCGGTAGCTGAGGTTGATCACGCCATCGTTGGGCATCAGATAGCGGGCGCGGACGCTGGCCAGATCCTCGCGCTTGTACTTCGGGTCCCACTGGTAGGTGGCGCCCAGGGTCCAGCGGTCGTTGATCATGTAGTTGCCGTCGGCGATCCAGGCCGACTTGCCCTTCTCCACCGGTGCGCCGCCCGGCGTGGTGCTGACCCGCGATTCGTCGAAGTACTGGATCTGGCCGATCGCGGCCGAGAAGCGTTCCTTGCCGGTGGTCTGGTCGATGAAGCGGGTGCCCAGTGCCAGGGTCAGCTGGTTGGCATCGTTCTGGCGGTCGGCGCCGGTATAGCGCGAGTCGCGGAACAGCTGGCCCCAGCTGAAGGTGAAGTCACGGGTGTCGAAGATCGGCAGCTCGTCCTGGTTGCGATAGGGCGTGCGCAGGTAGAACAGGCGCGGCTCCAGGGTCTGCAGGAATGACTTGCCACCGATCGACGTCTCGCGATCGAAGAACAGGCCGGCATCAAGGCTGCCGATCGGCAGGCTGCGGCTGGGCGAGGTATTGCCGCGCAGCTGTTCCGGGGTGGCCGTGGCCGGGTCGATGCCCTGCGAGCGCAGGATCTGGGCCTGGATGCCGTTGACGCCGTCGACCAGGCCGCGGTCCAGCTGGTAGGCCGTATAGCGGTAGGCCAGGGTCGGGGTGATGTACCAGGCCGCGCCACTGATCGGGAACGACACGTACGGCTTCACGTCCAGGCGCGAGCCACCGCTGATGCCAAGACCGGATGTCTGCTGGATGCCGTTCCGCGTGTACTGCAGATCCGTGCCCCGGTCCGGTCCGTACTTGAAGTTGACGTCGTCGTGGGTGAAGCGCACCGCTTCGGTGTAGATGCCGGTTTCCAGCCACGGCAGCACCGGCTTGTTCCAGTTCAAGAACAGGCGTGGCTCGCGGTTGTAGGGCAGGGCGCGCTCGTCGAGGGTGTAGTCGGTCAGCTGCCAGCGGTCGGCCATGATGCCGGCCGTCCAGTTCTGGCCGGTGCCATACAGGCCGATGGTGCTCTGCAGGTTGGAGGCGGTCACGCCCACCAGGCGGTTGGCGAAGTCCTCGACATAGCGCTCGTCGCTCACCCAGGCCAGGTTGGCGCGGGCCTGCCAGTGGCTGTTCACGTTGTGGTAGCCGTCGAACATCACCCGGCCGCGGTCGCGGTCGCGCAGCTTGTCGCTGGGCATGTAGCTGGTCAGCACCTCGCCACGGCCGCCGTTGTAGAGGTAGCGGAACTCGTTGTCGAGCAGCAGGCCGCGCCGGCTCATGTAGCGCGGGGTCAGGGTGTCATCGTAGTTCGGCGCCAGATTGAAGTAGATCGGCTGCGCGTAGTCGAAACCGTTGCGGCCGGACATGCCCAGCTGCGGGAACAGCAGGCCGGTCTTGCGGCGGTCATCGATCGGGAACTTGAAGTAGGGCGCCCACAGCACCGGCACCTTGCCGATGCGCAGCACCGCGTTGCGGGCCGTGCCGAAGCCTTCGTCGTTGTCCACTTCGATCTGCGGCGCCGACAGCTTCCATACCGGCTGCGACGGGTCGCAGGTGGTGTAGGTGGAGCGGTGCATCTGGCCGACCGCGCCCTGCAGGTCGACCGACTCGGCATCGCCGTTGCCCCGGCGCGACACCAGCTGGTACTTGATGTCGGAGATCTTGTGGGTGTCGCTTTCCTGGTTGCCTTCGGCGCGCTTGGCGACCATCCGGATCGACCCGTCCTGGTAGCGGACATTGCCGTCGGCGATGTAGTTGCCGGTCTCGGTGTCGAAGCTGAGCTTGTCGGTACCGACGAACTGGTCACCGCGGCGCAGCGCCACGTTGCCCTCGTACTGCGGCACGGTGGTGGTGCCCAGCAGCTGGTCGCCTTCGATGTCGGTCGGCTGGTTCTCGCGGGCGGCCGCGGCGGCAGCCTTGTCCTGGGCCGGGACCGGGGTGGGGGCGTCTGTGAACGCGGGAATGACGTCGGTGGCCGGGCACAGGCCCCAGTTGAGCGGCTTATCATCGGCCATCGCCGGCAGGCTGATGGCGATGCTCAGAGGCAGGGGAAGCAGGCGGAGGGCTCGGCGCACGCGGTTCGGATTCGGGCGAAAACGGACGGTAGCTTGCCCCATCCCTTGCATAGGGGCAATGAAGGGCGCCGGAGCCTGCCGGTTTGGGTTCATCCGGCGGAGGCACCCGCAGAGGGGGTGATCAGGGCCTGGACATGGGCCACGCTGCACTCGGCCAGGGCCTGCAGGTCGTAGCCTCCCTCCAGCATCGAGACCACCCGGCCGGCCGCGTGCCGGCGTGCCAACGCGTGCAGTTCACGGGTGATCCAGGCGAAATCGTCGGTCTCCAGCATCAGGTCCGCCTGCGGATCACGCAGGTGGGCGTCGAAGCCGGCCGAGATCAGCAGCAGCTGCGGGCGGAAGTCGTCGATGGCCGGCAGCATCTCGTCGGCCCAGACGTTGCGGAAGCGGAAGCCGCCGCTGCCCGGCGGCAGCAGGATGTTCATCAGGTTGCCGGCACCGCGGTCGCGGCGCAGGCCGGAATTGGGAAACAGCCCGGCCTGATGGGTGCTGTAGTACGAGACCCGGGCATCGTGCTGGAAGATGTCCTGGGTGCCATTGCCGTGGTGCACGTCGAAATCGACCACCGCGATCCGCTCCAGGCCATGGCGGTCGCGGGCATAGGCGGCGGCGATGGCGATGTTGTTCAACAGGCAGAAGCCCATCGCCGTGCTGCTGGTGGCGTGGTGGCCCGGCGGGCGCACCGCGCAGAAGGCCAGCGGGTCCTCGCCCAGCATCACCGCATCGACTGCGGCCACACCGGCACCGGCGGCGTGCACGGCGGCGCTGGCCGAGCCGGGCGAGGTCCAGGTGTCCATGTCCAGCTGGCGCAACGGCGCGGTCTGCGGCTGCAGCACGAAGTCGAGCAGGGCGCTGTCGTGGACCCGGGTCAGTTCGCCGAACTTGGCCGGCGGTGCTTCGCGCCAGTCCAGCTGGCCGGGGAAGGCCGCGTGCAGCGCGTCCAGCACATGCTGCAGGCGTTGCGGGCATTCGGGATGGCCGGGACCGGGGTCATGCAGCAGGCAGGACGGGTGGGTATAGACCAGCATCGTGCCGACTCAGCGCTGGCGCTGCTGCGGTTGCCACAGCGCTTCGCCCTGGCCATCGGCGCGGGCCAGCACCCGGGCCAGCACGAACAGCAGGTCCGACAGCCGGTTGAGGTACTGCAGCGCCTCGCTGCGCACGGCTTCGTGGCGGGCCAGGGTGACCGTTTCGCGCTCGGCGCGGCGGACGATGGTGCGGGCCAGATGGCAGCGCGCGGCGGCTTCGCCGCCGGCTGGCAGGATGAATTCCTTCAGCATCGGCAGGTCGGCGTTGTAATGGTCCAGCTGCTGTTCCAGGGCCGAAACGTCGGCGGCATGGATCGCAGCGTGGCCGGGGATGCACAGTTCGGCGCCCAGGTCGAACAGCTGGTGCTGCAGATGCACCACCAGCGCGCGCACATCCTCGGGCAGGGGAGCGGCCAGCAGCAGGCCGAGCGCGGCGTTGGCCTCGTCGACGGTGCCGAAGGACGCCACGCGGGCGTCATCCTTGGCCACGCGCTGGCCGTCGCCAAGGCCGGTACTGCCGTCGTCGCCGGTGCGGGTGTAGATGCGCGAGAGGCGATGACCCATGGCGCGGCTCAGTGGCGGATGTCGCGGCGGGCCTGCTGGAGCTTCAACACCTGCTCCACGGCCAGCTGCAGGGCGGCGGCCAGCGCTACATAGATCGCCGTGGTGCGCAGGTAGGGCCCGAACCACTGCGCGTAGTTCTGCGCCCAGCCGGCCAGGGTCGGCTCGGCCACGTTGCGGCTGGACCAGTAGAAGCCGCCCTGTGCCAGCAGGTGGCAGACCGCCACCGAGGCGACCAGCAGCAGTGCGCCCTTGGCCAGTACCGGCCAGCGCGCGCTCTGGTAGTTGCGGCCCAGCAGCATGCCGCCGGCCCACAAAGAGAAGTAGGCCGGCAGCAGCAGCCAGTAGCCCGGCGACACGCAGTAGTGCTGCCAGAAATCCAGTCCGCTGCTGCGGATCACGATCCAGTCGACCAGCACGGCGAACACCATCAGCAGCGGGAACGCCCAGCGCGTCCAGCGGGCCAGGTAGAAGCCACCGATGAAGAACACGGCCCAGGAGGCATCCGGAATGGCCGCGAAGTGGTTGACCCGGGTCGCCGCCAGCAGCAGTACGAGTACGGACAGGACGAAGGCGCGGTTGGCGGTATCGGACATGGCGGGGGCCCGGAGCGGATTCAGGTTTCATTCTAGCCCGCCGCGCAGGTTGGCGCAGGTGCCGCCCGTTCGGCGTACAGTCGGGACGAGCGCGTATCATGAACACATGAGTGAACGACATGACGTGCTGATCGTCGGTGGTGGCCTGGTCGGTGCCAGCCTGGCCATTGCCCTGGACCGCCTGGGCCGCGACGTGGGCCTGCTCGAGGCCAGCCCGGCCGGCGAGCTGCCTGCGGTGTTCGACCAGCGCAATCTCAGTTTCGCCGCTGCCACCGTCAATGCGCTGACCGCGCTGGGGGTGATGCAGAAGCTGGCGATGGCACCGGGCCCGATCCGGCGCATCCATGTCAGTCGTGCCGGCGATTTCGGCCGTGTGCAGCTCGAAGCGGCCGATTACGACCGGCCGTGGTTCGGCCAGGTGGTGGTCGCGCGCGATTTCGGCCAGGCGCTGGAAGCGCGGCTTCAGGAGCTGCCGCGCCTGCGCCGTTACCGGCCGATGCGGTTCCTGGGACTGGGCGAGGTGGTGGACGGCTACCGCCAGGTGCGGGTGGCTGACGAGGCGGGTGAACGCGTGCTGCTGGCACGTCTGGTGGTGGGGGCCGATGGCACCACCAGCGGCGTGCGTGGCGCGCTGGGCATCGAGGTCGACCGCCATGATTTCCAGCAGACCCTGTTCGTGGCCCGCGTGCGCAGCCAGCGCGCGCCGGACGGCACGGCCTGGGAGCGGTTCACCGATACCGGCCCGACTGCCCTGCTGCCGCGTGGCGATCGTCACTTCGGCACTGTGCATGGCGTAGCGCGCGACCACGCCGATGCGGTGATGGCGCTGGACGATGCGGCGTGGCTGCAACGCCTGCAGAACGCGATCGGCTGGCGTGCCGGCCGCCTGCTCGAATCCGGTCCACGCAGTGCTTATCCGCTCATCCAGGTACTGGCGCGCGCGCTGGCCGGTGAACGCACGGTACTGCTGGGCAATGCCGCGCAGACCATTCATCCGCTGGGTGCACAGGGCTTCAACCTGGGCCTGCGCGATGCGCTGACCCTGGCCGAGCTGCTGGAGGATGCGCATGAGGATGCCGGCAGTGATGCACTGCTGCAGGCCTACGTCGCGCGCCGCGAGGAAGACCGCCGGCAGACGGTGGCGTTCTCCGGTGGGCTGGCACGCCTGACCAGCAACCCGGCGCCGCTGATGCGGCCGCTGCGCAGCCTCGGCCTGGTGGCCGCGCAACGCGCCTCTGTGCAGTCGATGCTGGTCGGTGGCGCGATGGGCTTCCGTGGCGACGTGCCGCGCCTGTGCCGTGGAGAAGCCGCATGAGCCGGCGCACGCGTCTTGATGTGGCCATCGTCGGTGGTGGCGTGGTCGGTGCCGCGTGTGCGCTGGCGCTGGCCGATGCCGGCCTGTCGGTTGCGCTGGTGGAAGGCCGTGAACCCGCGCCGTGGCAGGCCGCACAGCCTGACCTGCGCGTGTTCGCCTTTGCCGCCGACAACGTGCAGCTGTTGAACCGCCTGGGCGTGTGGCCGGCGATCGCGCAGGCCCGCGCCTGGCCCTACCGGCGCATGCAGGTGTGGGACGCGGCCGGTGGCGAGGATCTGCTGTTCGACGCTGATCGTTTCGGCCGGCGCGAACTGGGCTACATCGTCGAGAACGGCCTGCTGCAGGACCGCCTGTGGGCGGCGCTGCCGGCGGCGGGCGTGCAGCTGCACTGCCCGGCACGGGTGGAAGCACTGGAGCAGGACGAGGATGGCGTGCGCCTGCGCCTGGATGACGGTCGCCGCCTGGAAGCGGCGTTGGCGGTGGCCGCCGACGGTGCCGAATCGACCCTGCGCCAGCTGGCCGGGATCGAGGTTGAAAAGCATGACTACCACCAGCGTGGCGTGGTGGCCTACGTGGACAGCGATCTTCCCAACCAGGCCACGGCCTGGCAGCGTTTCCTGCCGAGCGGTCCACTGGCGCTGCTGCCGGTGGCCGAGCGCCGCAGCTCCATCGTCTGGACCCTGCCCGAGGATGAAGCGGCTCGCGTGCTGGCGTTGGACGAGGACAGCTTCAACCGCGAACTGACCCGCGCCTTCGCTGCACGCCTGGGCGAACTGCGTCTGGCCTCGCCGCGTGCGGCGTTCCCGCTGCGCCGCCAGCTGGCCCGTCACTATGTGGCCGGCCGGGTGCTGGCGCTGGGCGATGCCGCACATGTGGTGCATCCGCTGGCCGGGCAGGGCGTGAACCTGGGGCTGCGCGATGCCGCCGCCCTGCAGCAGTGGCTGGCGCCGTCCGCCGAGCGTCGGGGCCAGCCGCGGCTGTCGCCCCAGCGCCTGCAGCGCTGGGCGCGCGAACGGCGCAGCGACAACCACATCGCCGCCTACAGCTTCGATGCGATCAACCGCCTGTTCTCCAATGACGAAATGCACCTGACCCTGGCCCGCGGTCGTGCGCTGGGCTGTGTCGGCAAATGGCCGCCGCTGGTGCAGGCGTTCTGGAAGCGCGCCGCTGGGGTGTAAGCGGAATACATGCCGCACGACGCTTCCGGCATCAGTGAACAAAAAAGGGGACGGAGGGGATCAAGTCGTTTGTGCCACAAACGACTTGATCCCCTCCGTCCCTTTTTTCAGTCGACCAGCCAACCGGCCAGGTCTGCACGATCCAGCTTGCCGCGACGCTTCACGTCCAATGCATTGAACTCATCGGCCAGCGCCGGGTTGGCCTGTGCTTCCTCGCGGCTGATGAAACCATCGCCGTTCACATCCAGCGCGGCGAAGTGGATGCGGTACTGGCCGACCACGCTGCTCGGTTCCAGCGAACGCACGGTCACCTGTGCCTCGCCAGCTGGTCGTGCAATCTCGACGCTGCCGCTGACCCGGCCAGCATCCAGCGGTTGCTGGCGGATCGCGCCGCCGGTGGGGCCCAGCGGCTGGCTCTGCGCAGGGGTGTGCGGCAGGTGCTGGGCCGTGGCCGGTGCGGCTGCCAGCAAAGTGATCAGCAGGGTGAGCGAGTGGTAGCGCATGGTTCCGTTCCCCGGTAGCGCCGGGCCATGCCCGGCGGATGCAATGGGTTCAGCGCAGCGGCGAGGCCAGCACCGTGATTTCTTCCCGATCGTGATACAGCTGCTTGGCGCGTACCACCAGTGGCCTGCCGGCCTGGTCCTGGAACAAGTCCAGGCACAGCCGGGTCTCGTCCCAGCGCTTCTTCATCGGCAGCTTCAGGTTGAAGATCGCGTGCCGGCACCAGCCTTCGCGGAACCAGGTGGCCATGCGTTCGGCCACGCGCCGCGGCTGCTCGACCATGTCGCAGACCATCCAGTCCAGCGGCTGCTCCGGATGCCAGTGGAAGCCATCGGCGCGCAGGTGCTCGACCAGGCCGGTGTCCAGCACGTGCTGGCGCAGCGGACCGTTGTCGATGCTCAGTACGTGCATGTGCTGGCGGGTCAGCACCCAGGTCCAGCCGCCCGGTGCGGCGCCCAGGTCGGCCGCACGCATGCCGGGCTTGGCCAGCGCTTCGCGCTCTTCCGGCGTCAGCAGGGTCAGCAGCGCTTCGTCCAGCTTCAGCGCCGAACGCGAAGGCGCTTCGGGCAGCAGCTTCAGGCGCGGGATGCCCAGCGCCCACGGCGCGCTGTCGGCCGGGTCGGCCACGCAGACGAAGGCGTGGGTACCGTCGACGAACACCACGTGCAGGCGCGGCAGGCGCGTATTGGGCTTGTCGGTCAGCTTGCCGGCCTTGCGCAGCGCCGGGCGCAGTGCATTGCCGAAGGCACGGGCCAACCCGGACAGCGGCTTGCCGGCGTCCGAATCGGGGTGCTCCACCCACAGGTCACCGAAGCGCGGCGCATCGGCCAGCACCTCCAGCATCGGGGTGATCCGGTCAGCCGGGTCCAGCTGCGGCAGCTCGGCCAGTACCACCAGCTTCTGCCGCGCGAAGATCAGCTCGCGCCAGCGCAGGCGCGGTGCCAGCGCAGCCGCCTCGTCGCACATGAACAGCACGTAGCCGTTATTGCGCTGGGTGCGCGCGTAGCCGGCGAAACCGGCTTCACCGGCGCGGAACTGCAGCTCGCCGGCCAGCTCGGGCTCGAAGCCCTGGCGGCACAGGCACAGCAGGCCGATGCCGGTTTCAGTAACGGGCGCCATCGCTTTCCCCATAGGCACGCAGCACGCTGCGCGCAGCGTCGCGGTTCAAGCCCTGCACGACTTCGATGCCGCGCTTGTTGAGTTCACCCACCCAGTCCGCCGGCAGCGGGCCTTCGTCGAACGGAGTCAGTTCCTCGACGTCGGCCGAGTTGGCGCCGATCAGCAGGCGGTCGATGCCGGCCCACACGGTGGCGCCGTAGCACTGGCAGCACGGCTGCGAGCTGGTGGCCAGGGTGACCGGCGACAGCACCGCGTTCAGGCGCGGGGTCTGCAGGCGCTGCTGGGCCAGCATGTAGGCCATGTTCTCGGCGTGCGCCAGCGAGGTCGCATGCGGCATCACCCGGTTCACGCCGGCGGCGATGACCTTGTCATCCGGGCCGAACACCACGGCACCGAACGGGCCGCCACTGGCGTGTTCGACGTTCAGCCGCGACAGCTCGATCGCCAGCGCGACCTTGGCTTCATCGCCCGGATATCGACGATCCAGGTCGATCTGGTCGTGGATCCAGGCGGGAAGGGTCAGGTGGACTTGCGCGTACAGCATCGCGGGGGTGCCTCGTAGTGGGATGGAGGAAAGTGCGGTTGCTTGGGAAACCGGCGCGCAGTGTAGCTGCACCGGCCTGTATCGGGTGTGGCGGCGGATCAGCCCGGTGAACCGGTACGGATCACCACGTACTGCTTGCGGAATTCCAGCCCGGCCGGCGGCCAGCTGGCCGCGTAGGCGCGCAGCAGGGGAAGGGCGCCGGCGAAGTCGTGGCCGTTGACCCGGCAATCGGCCTCGCACAGGCCATCGGCATCGCGCGAGGCGAACAGGCGGATGGCAAGGAACTGGCGCGCCTTCAGCAGGTCGTCGAAGGCGTCCATGCTCTTGGTGAACAGACAGCAGGGGCAGGAACCGTGGTCGTCCTCGCTGCAGGTGGAGGCATCCACCTCCTGCGCGCGGTAGTGCGCCAACGGCCCCAGCACCACGGTGCGTTCGTGTTCCTCGCCGTCGTCGCTGGCCGGATAGGTCAGGCCCAGCATCGGCAGGCCCTGTGCATCTTCGGCGCCGATCGCGGTCTGCAGGGTCGCCAGATCCACCCGCACCCAGGTCTGGAAGCCGGACAGCAGCGACGCCTGCTCATCGGCACCGTTGGCGTGCTGGTACTCGAACAGGCCATCGGCGAACAGCACGGGGTGCTCGATCTCGATGACCGTGGAGGTCTGCCACCCGCCGTTGTCGCGCGCGTGTGCCGCCATCGCATGCGGTGTCAGGCGCAGGCCGCTGTCCAGCAGCAGCGCGCCGCCGTCGACGCGACTGGCGATGCCGGCGTCCTGCAGGACCTGCTGCAGCAGCGGGAGGAGGGCGGCGGAGGTCGTGGTCATGTCAGGCCTGTGGGTGGATGGGGTGAAACATCCAGGCAGGGCCTGGGGATCTAGCGGTCGAGCGCGTCGAGTTCGGCGCGATATCGCAGCGCGTCGGGCTGCTGCTGCGGATCGTTGCCGTGGTCGCGCAGCCAGGTTTCCAGCTCGCGGCGATAGTCCGCGCGGAAACCGGCATTGCCTGGGCTGAAGTGCAGCTTGCGTGCCGCCACCTCCACGCGCTCGCGCGCAGTGGCACGGGCCTGGGCGATGCCGTGCGGGGATTCGTTGGTGAGGATGACGAAGTTGCGCGGGAAACCCGGCGTGTACTTCACCACGAATGGCTGGTCGGGCGCCGGGATGCGGATCGCGTTCTCCAGCGGCCACAGCGAGGCGGTGTTGGTGTGGAACACCACTTCCACATCGCGGCCTTCGGCAGTGCGCAGTACCGCTTCGTAGCGCCAGATGTACTGCTCGTTCATCGTCGAGCTGGTCCGCTCGGACTTCACGATCACCGCTTCACCGCGCTCGCCCACCACGTTGAGGAAGGCGGCGTTGAGAAAGTGGCCGAGGAAGATGTTGAGCATCGCCAGCGGGAACACCACGATGGCGTAGCCCGGAAAGCGCCGCCACCACGAGACCAGCCCGGCCAGCACCATCGCCGAAAAGAACGTCAGCAGCGGATGCTGCGAGATGAACCAGAGCAGGGCGGAAAGGGCGGTGATCATCGTAGGGTTCGTGCGGGCGCCTTCCCGGCGCCCGCGCAGGTCCTCAGGCCGACCAGGTGTCGCGCAGGGTCACGCTGCGGTTGAACACCGGCTTGGCCTCGGTGTGGTCGCGGCGGTCGGCCACGAAGTAGCCGGTACGCTCGAACTGGAACGACTGCTCCGGCGCGGCGCTGGCCGCGGCCGGCTCGACATAGCCGGTGACGGTGCGGCGCGATTCCGGGTTGAGGTAGTCGCGGTAGGTCTTGCCTTCCGATTCGTCGTCCGGATTGGCCACCGAGAACAGGCGGTCATACAGGCGGATCTCGGCCGGCACACCGTGCACGGCGCTGACCCAATGGATGGTGCCCTTGACCTTGCGGTTGGCGCCTTCCATGCCCGGACGCGATTCCGGATCCAGCCAGCCGCGCAGCTCGGTGATGGTGCCGTCGGCATCCTTGATCACTTCGTCGCAGCGGATGATGCCGGCGCCGCGCAGGCGCACTTCGCCACCCGGGACCAGGCGCTTCCAGCCCTTCGGCGGTACTTCGGCGAAGTCCTCGCGGTCGATCCACACTTCGCGTGCGAACGGTACTTCGCGGCTGCCGAAGCTCTCGTCCTTCGGGTGGTTGCTGAAGGTCAGCTGTTCTTCGTGGCCTTCCGGCAGGTTGGTCAGCACCAGCTTGACCGGATCGATCACCGCCATGCGGCGCGGCGCGGCACTGTCCAGGTCTTCGCGCAGCGCGCCTTCCAGCACGCTGAAGTCGATCAGCGAGTTCTGCTTGCTGATGCCCACGCGTTCGGCGAACAGGCGCATCGCCGCAGGGGTATAGCCACGGCGACGCAGGCCCTGCAGGGTCGGCATGCGCGGGTCTTCCCAGCCGTCCACCAGCTGTTCGGTGACCAGCGCCATCAGCTTGCGCTTGCTCATCACCGTGTAGTTGATGTTCAGGCGCGAGAACTCGATCTGGCGCGGCTTGGCTGCTTCGCGCGGCAGGCCGGCGTCGACCAGCGGTTGGGTCAGCGCATCGTCATGGGCGAAATCGACGTTGTCCACACACCAGTCGTACAGCGGGCGGTGGTCTTCGAATTCCAGCGTGCACAACGAGTGGGTGATGCCCTCGATCGAATCACCCAGCGCATGGGCGAAGTCGTACATCGGGTAGATCGGCCACGCGTTGCCGGTGTTCTGGTGCTCGACGTGCTTGATGCGGTACAGCGCCGGATCGCGCAGGTTGATGTTGCCGCTGGCCATGTCGATCTTGGCGCGCAGGGTACGCGCGCCATCCGGGAATTCACCGGCCCGCATGCGGCGGAACAGGTCGAGGTTTTCCTCGACGCTGCGGTCGCGCCACGGCGACGGGCGGCCCGGCTCGGTCAGGGTGCCGCGGTAAGCGCGCACTTCCTCGGCCGACAGGTCGCAGACATAGGCCTTGCCCTGTTCGATCAGCTTCTCGGCGGCCAGGTAATAAGTCTGGAAGTAGTCCGAGGCGTGGCGCAGCTCGTTCCAGCTGAAGCCAAGCCAGCGCACGTCGTCCTGGATCGCGGCCACGTATTCCGGATCTTCCTTGGCCGGGTTGGTGTCGTCGAAACGCAGGTTGCAGACGCCGCTGAATTCACCGGCGATGCCGAAGTTCAGGCAGATCGACTTGGCGTGGCCGATGTGCAGGTAGCCGTTCGGCTCCGGCGGGAAGCGGGTCTTGATCGCCTGGTGCTTTCCGCTGGCCAGGTCCTCGCGCACGATCTGGCGGATGAAATCGCGCTTTTCGTGGCTGTCGGCGGGGGTCTCGGGGCTGGCGGGGGTGTGCTCGGACATGAGTCGGCGAAAAGAAAGGCAGAAAGACCAACAGTCTAGCGCGTACGGGGCAGGGCTGCCCGGTAGGGCTGGCCGGCGGAATGGTCACGCGCCGTCACCACCACCATTCAGCCCCCGGGCGTATGCTGGACCCCATGTCCCATGGAGCCGCCGCATGCACATCGTGTACAAGGCCGACAACCTGTTCGACGCCCACCTGGTCAAGCACGCGCTGGAAGATGCCGGCATCCCGGCCTTCGTGTTCGGCGAGTCGCTGCTGGGTGGCATGGGCGAGCTGCCGCTGTTCGGCGTGCTGCGGGTGGGCATCCCCGACGCGGCGCGGCCGCAGGCCGAGGACATCGTGGCGGCGCTGGACTTGGGCCACGCACCGGACGCCCCCATCTCAGATGCAGACGACATAGCCGGACTTCCGGCGTAGGAGCGCATCATGTTGGGAATTGGCCAGGGCATCCTCGGCATCGGCGCCTTCAAGCAGCGCCTGCCGCGCCCGGAAGAAGCACTGCCGGGGCGTGACCAACCGCTGCCGCTGCACAGCAACCAGCACTTCGTGAACAGCCATCCGCTGAAGGACCGTTTCGCCGGCCTGCAGCAGATCCGTTTCGCGCTGGGCTGCTTCTGGGGCGCCGAGCGCAAGTTCTGGGCCGAACCGGGCGTGTACAGCACCTCGGTCGGCTATGCCGGCGGCATTACCCCGAACCCGACCTATGAAGAGGTCTGCTCGGGCCTGACCGGCCACACCGAAGTGGTGCAGGTGGTGTTCGACCCGGCGGTGGTGAGCCTGGAGCGGCTGCTTCAGCTGTTCTGGGAGAGCCACGACCCGACCCAGGGCATGCGCCAGGGCAACGACACCGGCACCCAGTACCGCTCGGCGATCCACGCCACCGACGAGTCGCAGTACAAGGCAGCGCTGGCCAGCCGCGAGGCCTACCAGGCGCAGCTGGACGCGGCTGGCTACGGCCCGATCACCACCGAGATCGTGTATCCGGCGCCTGAGTATTACTACGCCGAGGATTACCACCAGCAGTACCTGGCGAAGAACCCGAACGGTTACTGCGGGATTGGTGGCACCGGCGTGAGCTGCCCGATCGGGTTGGATGTGGAGGCGCCGCGCTGACGCGCGGTGGTCCGCCTGCGGCGGGCAACGTCAACGGCTGAAAGCCAAAGCCAAAGCGGCTCTGGGTTGCTGCTTGTTGGGTGGGGCGGTGTGGGTTGGCAGGACACGCCGTAAACCCATCCATGGGGGCTCGATGGCGCCTTGCTCGTGTGCGCTGTCCTGCGCACACGGCAAGACCGGGGTTGGGCGTCCTGCCCAACCCGCCAGAGGCATGCCTCGGGCCCATGGCGCCAACGGTCCTGCCAGCCGCCCCCGTCCCCCCTTCGACAGTTTCCCGGTGACGGTGGGAAAGAGCATTGGGTTACTGACGAACTGATGGAAAACAAAAAGGACGCGGCGTTCGCCGCGTCCTTTTTGTTTGGTTCTGCATTGCCCTTGTAGAGCCGAGCCATGCTCGGCTCCGAGCAAGCGAAGCGCGCGACCCGCTGTTGCTCTTCTTTCCTTCTTCCGTGGCGGGCGGCCGCAGGAAACTGTCGAAGGCAGGGTGGGTAGGCCGTGCAGGGGCGTGAGCCGCATGGATGCGGCGACCGAGCTTACAGGGACGTACTTGCAGCGTCCCCTGCACGGCCTACCCACCCTGCCAACCACATGACCCGCTCTTCGCGACCAAGCCCCCCGCCACGAGGGGCTCAGCCGTTGGCCGGAATCACAGTGCCGCGCGGATCCGCTCGCGCAGTGCTTCCAGATCCTTGGCAAACGCCTCGATACCGGTTGCCAGCTTCTCGGTCGCCATCGGATCGGCCGCCAGATCCGCCGCGAACTTCGCTGCATCGATCGGGGTCACCGCCACGCCGTCGGCGGCACCGGCCACCAGCTTGCGCGGCAGCTCGCCGTGGTCGGCGTCCAGCTTCTCCAGCAGGTCCGGCGAAATCGTCAGGCGGTCGCAGCCGGCCAGTGCTTCGATCTGCGCGGTCGAACGGAACGAGGCACCCATCACCACCGTCGACGAACCGCGACGCTTGAATTCGGCATACACGCCACGCACGAACTTCACGCCCGGGTCTTCGTCGATGCTGGCCGGGGTCTGGCCGTTGGCCACGTACCAATCGAGGATGCGGCCGACGAACGGCGAGATCAGGAACGCGCCGGCTTCGCTGCAGGCCAGCGCCTGGGTCGGGTTGAAGATCAGGGTCAGGTTGCAGTCGATACCCTCGGCCTGCAGGATGCGCGCGGCTTCCACGCCTTCCCAGGTCGCGGCGATCTTGATCAGGATCTTCTCGCGCGGCACGCCTGCATCAGCGTACATCTGGATGAACTGGCGGGCCTTGGCCACGGTGGTGGCGGTGTCGTAAGCCTGGTCGGCATCCACTTCGGTGGACACGCGGCCCGGTACCAGCGTGCTCAGCAGCGCGCCGACGCCGATGGTCAGGCGGTCGGCCACGGCATGCACCACGGCTTCGCGGTCGCCACTCTGCTGGCGGCCCCAGGCCAGTTCGCGTTCGATCAGCTCGGCGTAGACCGGCAGGTCCAGCGCCTTCTTCACCAGGGTCGGGTTGGTGGTGCAGTCCACCGGCTGCAGGCGCTTGATGGCGTCGTAGTCACCGGTATCGGCAACGACCACGGACAGTTCGCGCAGCTGGGACAGTTTGGACGGGGTACTCATTACGGCTCCTGGTGCAGGGGGATCGAATCGCGCGCGGTGCGCAGCGGTAATCAGGGGCGGTCGTTGTGGACCGCGGTCACGCGCAAGCGCAGCTTGCGGCCGCCGGGCGCGTTCCAGTCGATGCTCTGGCCGATCGAAAGGCCGAGCAGGGCACTGCCGACCGGGGCCAGCACGGAAACCTTGCCTTCATCGACGTTGGCTTCGCGGGGGAAGACCAGGGTCAGGACGTGCTTCTCGCCCGAGACTTCATCTTCGCACTCCACGCGCGAATGCATCATGACGATGCCTTCGGGAATCTGGTCCGGTGCCAGCACGGTGGCACGGTTGAGTTCTTCAGCAAGCGCGAGCGCGGCAGGCGTCTGGCTCAGCGCAGGGGATTCGAGCATGGCGTCCAGGCGGTCCATGTCGAAGGTGGAAACGGTGATCGACGGCGGCAGGCCGCTGGCGGTACTCATGGTGAAGCTCCTTGGTTGAAAGCCATGCAAAAGGCGGCACCTGCTGGCGCCGCCTGTCTGTATTGTGGGGACAAATGCGGCCGGAATCGACTCCTGCCGATTCCAGGCCGGTACTGCGGGGGCTCAGCCGTTCAGCGCGGGGCCGGGCAGGGCGGCAGTGTCGCCGGCGGTGTTGACCGCCTCCAGGGTGAACAGCGCCTGCGGCAGGCGCTTGAACTGGTCGGCCAGCTCCATCAGGAAGTCGTTCATGGCCGAGCTGCGGCGCCAGATCATGGCGATGCGGCGGCTGGGACGGCCTTCGCCGGTGAAATCGAGCAGGCGGATGTTGTTCGAGCGCGGGACCGGCGGTTGCACCGACAGGCTCGGCAGCAGGGTGATGCCGACGTCGGCGGCAACCATCTGCCGCAGCGTCTCCAGGCTGGTGGCGCGGAACTCGGACTTCTCGTTGGCGCCGAACAGGCGGCAGACTTCCAGTGCCTGGTCGCGCAGGCAATGCCCGTCTTCCAGCAGCAGCAGCTTCTGCGTGGCCAGTTCCTGCACGTCCAGGTGTTCGCGGCGGGCCAGCGGGTGGCGCCCGGAAACAGCCAGCAGGAACGGTTCTTCGAACAGGAACTCGGCGTGCAGCTGGTCGTCGATCACCGGCAGGGCCAGCAGCGCAGCATCGAGTTTGCCTTCGCGCAGGCGGTCGAGCAGCACATCGCTCTTTTCCTCGACCAGCAGCAGTTCCAGCTCCGGGAAGCGATCGCGGATGCGCGGGATCACATGCGGCAGCAGGTACGGGCCCAGGGTCGGGAAGATCCCCAGGCGCACCGTACCGGCTTCCGGGTCGCGGCTGCGTCGCGCCGCTTCCTTCAGCTGTTCCACTTCGGACACGATCACCCGCGCCCGCGCGGCAGCCTCCTGGCCGGCCGGGGTCAGCATCACCTTGCGCGGTGCGCGTTCCACCAGCGGCAGGCCCAGCTCTTCTTCCAGCTTGCGGATCTGCGTGGACAGCGTTGGCTGGCTGACGAAGCAGGAGGCGGCAGCCCGGCCGAAATGCTTGTGGTCGGCCAGGGCTACCAGGTACTTCAGATCACGTAGGTTCATCCTTACACCCCAGGGGTAACGGACCGGCTGACGGCGTGGTTACCCGACAGGCAGACAATGTTCCCGGTGATCTGGGAACGGTGGATCAGGCAGCTTCAGCAACGGCACCGCTGCTGCTGCTCACCGACGAGCGGATCAGGTGGTCGAACGCGCTCAGTGCGGCGGTCGAACCGGCGCCCATGGCGATGATGATCTGCTTGTAGGGTACCGTCGTGCAATCGCCAGCAGCGAACACACCCGGCAGGTTGGTCTGGCCGCGGTCGTCGATGACGACCTCGCCACGCGGCGACAGCGCCACGGTGTCCTTCAGCCACTCGGTGTTGGGCAGCAGGCCGATCTGCACGAAGATGCCTTCCAGCTCGACGCGGTGGGCGTCGCCGCCGACGCGGTCCTTGTAGACCAGGCCGGTGACACGGCTGCCGTCGCCCAGCACCTCGGTGGTCTGTGCGCTGGTCAGCACGGTGACGTTGGCCAGGCTGCGCAGCTTCTTCTGCAGTACTTCATCGGCGCGCAGGCTGGAATCGAATTCCAGCAGGGTCACATGCGACACGATGCCGGCCAGGTCGATGGCCGCTTCCACGCCGGAGTTGCCGCCGCCGATCACCGCCACGCGCTTGCCCTTGAACAGCGGGCCATCGCAGTGCGGGCAGTAGGCCACGCCCTTGTTGCGGTACTGGTCCTCGCCCGGCACGTTCATCTGCCGCCAGCGTGCGCCGGTGGACAGGATCACCGAACGCGACTTCAGCACCGCGCCGTTCTCCAGCTGCACCTGCACCAGGCCGTCATCACCGGCCGGCACCAGCGCGCTGGCGCGCTGCAGGTTCATGATGTCCACCTCGTACTCGCGCACGTGCTGTTCCAGCGCCGTGGCCAGCTTCGGGCCTTCGGTCTCCTTCACCGAAATGAAGTTCTCGATCGCCATGGTGTCCAGCACCTGGCCACCGAAACGCTCGGCGGCGATGCCGGTGCGGATGCCCTTGCGTGCGGCGTAGATCGCTGCTGCCGCACCAGCCGGGCCTCCGCCCACCACCAGCACGTCGAAGGCGTCCTTGGCGGCGATCTTCTCGGCATCGCGCTTGCTGGCATTGGTGTCCAGCTTGGCCACGATCTGCTCGAGGGTCATGCGGCCCTGGTCGAACACTTCACCGTTGAGGTAAACGGTCGGCACCGACATGATCTCGCGCTTCTCGACTTCGTCCTGGAACAGGGCACCGTCGATGGCCACGTGCTGGATGCGCGGGTTGAGCACCGCCGCCAGGTTCAGCGCCTGCACCACGTCCGGGCAGTTCTGGCAGGACAGCGAGAAGTAGGTTTCGAACCGGTACTCGCCTTCCAGGTTCTGCACCTGCTCGATCAGCTCGGCGGTGGCCTTGGACGGGTGGCCGCCCACCTGCAGCAGGGCCAGCACCAGCGAGGTGAACTCGTGGCCCATCGGCAGGCCGGCGAAGGTCAGGTGGATATCCTGGCCCGGCGTGCCCAGGTCGAACGAGGGCACGCGGCCCTGGCCGTCACGCAGCACCTGCAGCGAGATCTTGTCCGACAGGCTTTCCAGGGTCTGCAGCAGTTCCAGCATTTCCTGCGACTTGGCGCCGTCGTCGGCGTGCGCGGTGATCTGGATCGGGCGGGTCACGCGCTCCAGATAGGTCTTCAGCTGCGACTGCAGGTTGGCGTCCAACATCGGGTCATCTCCTGGCTTCAGGCAAACAGGGGGCGTGGCACCGCTGTAGAAGGTAGCGGACCAGCAGGGGGTAGGGGTGAACCCAAGACAGCGACCGTGGAAGGGGCTGGCTGGCCAAGGCTGGCGCGCGTTGGCTGTCTTGGGTTCACCCCCACGCCGGCGGGGGGACCGGCACGGGGATGAAAGGCGCGCCGTGGCGTGGGGCCACGGCAGGCCGGTACTGCGTTAGATCTTGCCGACCAGGTCCAGCGACGGGGTCAGGGTCTTCTCGCCTTCCTTCCACTTGGCCGGGCAGACCTGGTTCGGGTTGGCGGCGGTGAACTGGGCAGCCTTCAGCTTGCGCAGGGTCTCGGACACGTCACGGGCGATCTCGTTGGAGTGGATCTCCAGGGTCTTGATCACGCCTTCCGGGTTGATGATGAAGGTGCCGCGCAGGGCCAGGCCTTCTTCCGGAATGTGCACGCCGAAGGCATTGGTGAGCTGGTGGGTCGGGTCGCCGACCAGCGGGAACTGGGCCTTGCCGACGGCCGGCGAGGTTTCGTGCCACACCTTGTGCGAGAAGTGGGTGTCGGTGGTGACGATGTAGACCTCGGCGCCGGCCTTCTTGAACTCGGCGTAATGGTCAGCCGCGTCCTCGATCTCGGTCGGGCAGTTGAAGGTGAAGGCGGCCGGCATGAAGATCAGGACGGACCACTGGCCCTTCAGGCTGGCGTCGGAAACCTTGATGAACTCGCCATTGTGGTAAGCGTTGGCTTCGAACGGCTGGATCTGGGTGTTGATCAGGGACATCGTTTTTCCTCTGGTGAAGGGGAGTGGGTGAATCGACAGGAGCTAGGTTACCGACTCGCTGGCGATAAGAACAATCCATTGATTGCATCTATTCGATAGATGGAGTCTATCAAATGGCCATGAGCCGGCACTGAACCTTGCTGCTCCCATCCTGCAACTGCCTGTATGACAAGGAAAATCTTTCCCGGCAGGTGAATGCGGCCGATAGCCCGTCCTTATTCCGTTCGCCAGAACCTGAACGGATTCCGCTGTTGTAGAGCCGAGCCTACGCTCGGTTGCGGATCTGTAGAGCCGAGCCCACGCTCGGCTGTCCCAGAAGCAGCCGAGCATGGGCTCGGCTCTACAATTGAGGCATGTCTTCCCAAACCGAACCCACCCTGCGCCAGATCGTGGCCGAGGCCAGCGCCCGCCTGGGCGGCATCGACGCCCGCCACGAGGCCGAACTGCTGCTGCTGCACGTACTGGAGCGCCCGCGCAGCTGGTTGTTCGCGCACGCCACCGACCCGCTGCCGTCCACCGATCAGGCCACCTTCGAAGCACTGCTGGCCCGCCGCGTGGCCGGTGAGCCGGTGGCCTACCTGACCGGCCGCCGCGGTTTCTGGACGCTGGACCTGGAGGTCGACCCGGCCACGCTGATTCCGCGCCCGGAAACCGAGCTGCTGGTGGAACTGGCGCTCGAGCGCCTGCCGGCCGATCGCGACCTGCAGGTGGCCGACCTCGGCACCGGCAGCGGTGCGATCGCCTTGGCGCTGGCCAGCGAGCGGCCGCAGGCGCAGGTGCTGGCCACCGATGCCAGCCCGGGCGCGCTGGCCGTGGCCAAGCGCAACGCCGCGCGCCATGAACTGCGCAACGTGCGCTTCGCCGAGGGCGGGCACGACTGGTATGCGCCGCTGCAGGGCGCGCGTTTCGACCTGATTGCCAGCAACCCACCGTACATCGCCAGCGACGACCCGCACCTGGAACAGGGTGACCTGCGCTTCGAACCGGCCACCGCGCTGGCCTCGGGTCCGGATGGCCTGGATGACATCCGCCGCATCGTCGACGGTGGCCAGGCCCACCTGCTGCCTGATGGTTGGCTGCTGATCGAGCACGGTTGGGACCAGGGCGAGGCGATCCGCGCGCTGTTCGACGCGGCGCGTTTTACCGAGGTGCAGACCGTGCAGGACCTGGAGCAGCGCGACCGCATCACCCTGGGCCGGCGTCCGGCCTAGAATGGAGGTTCTCCTGCCCCGGCAGGGCATCACCCTGGAGCTGCACGCATGCGTACGCTGTACCCCGCCATCACCCCCTACGACGTCGGCACCCTGAAGGTCGACGATCGCCACACCCTGTACTTCGAACAGTGCGGCAACCCGGATGGCAAGCCGGTGGTGATGCTGCACGGTGGCCCGGGCGGCGGCTGCAGCGACAAGATGCGCCAGTTCCACGACCCGTCCAAGTACCGCATCATCCTGTTTGACCAGCGCGGTGCCGGCCGTTCCACCCCGCACGCGGACCTGGTGGACAACACCACCTGGGACCTCGTTGCCGATATCGAGAAGCTGCGCGAACACCTCAAGGTCGATCGCTGGCAGGTGTTCGGTGGCAGCTGGGGTTCGACCCTGGCCCTGGCCTATGCCGAAACCCACCCGCAGCGCGTGACCGAACTGGTCCTGCGTGGCATCTTCATGCTGCGTCGCTGGGAGCTGGAATGGTTCTACCAGGAAGGCGCCAACCGCCTGTTCCCGGATGCGTGGGAGCATTACCTCAAGCCGATTCCGCCGGTGGAACGTCATGACCTGATCTCGGCCTTCCACCGCCGCCTGACCAGCGAAAACGAAACCACCCGCCTGGAAGCGGCCAAGGCGTGGGCGGTGTGGGAAGGCGCGACCAGTTTCCTGCACGTCGATGACGACTTCATCAACAGCCATGAAGACCCGCACTTCGCGCTGGCGTTCGCCCGCATCGAGAACCACTACTTCGTCAACGGCGGCTTCTTCGAAGTGGAAGACCAGCTGCTGCGCGACGCGCACCGCATCGCCGATATTCCGGGCGTGATCGTGCACGGCCGCTACGACGTGGTCTGCCCGCTGGCCAACGCCTGGGACCTGACCAAGGTGTGGCCGAAGGCGAAGCTGGAAATCACCCCGGCCTCGGGTCATTCGGCGTTCGAGGCCGAGAACGTGGATGCGCTGGTACGCGCCACCGATAGCTTTGCCTGATCGGTAGTGCCGGCCGCTGGCCGGCAACCGGGAAAGGGTTGGATCGCGCAGACGCCGGCCAGCGGCCGGCGCTACCAATCCCCCGCCAGCAACGCGTCGGCCAGCACCTGCAGCTTCGGCGAATGCTGGCGCGACGGCGGGTAGATCAACGACAGTTCGCGGCTGCGGCCCTCGAAGGGCTGCAGCACGCGCTGTAGGCGGCCGTCGGCCAACGCATCGGCCACCGCGAAATCCATCACCTGCACGATGCCGATACCGGCGATGGCCGCTTCCACCAGCGGATCGCCGCTGTCGAACACCATCCGCGTCGGTGGTGTGACCTCACGCAGTTGCCCGTCCTGCAGGAACTGCCAGTCCACCAGCCGGCCACTGCGCAGGTTGCGCACCGCCAGGCAGGCGTGATCCTGCAGCGAGGCTACATCGCCCGGTGCGCCACAGCGGGCCAGATAGGCGGGGCTGGCCACCGTCACCCAGCGCAGCGGCCGCAAGGGCCGCGCGACGATGCGCTGGTCGGCGATGACGCCGGTGCGCAGCGCGGCATCGAAACCTTCTTCAACCAGATCGACCAGGCGGTCGCTGAGCACGGCTTCCACCTGCAGCTGCGGATGCTGTTGCAGCAACGGCGCCAGCATCGGCACCAGCACCTTGCGCCCGAACATCGACGGCGCACTGATCTTCAACGTGCCCGAGGGCGTGCACGGGCGGTCGGCCAGTTGCCGCTCGGCATCGTCCAGGCCGGCCAGCAGAGGGGCCACCTGTTCCACGAACTGGCGGCCATCCGGGGTCAGCGCCACGTTGCGGGTGTTCCGCTGCAGCAGCTTCACCCCCAGCGTGGCCTCCAGCCGGCCGATCGCGCGGGACAGGCCGGACTGGCTCAGGCCGAGCTGGCCGGCGGCCACCGTGAAGCTGCGTGCTTCGGCGACCTGCACCAGCATGCGCACCGCATTGAGGTCCATCGAGGCTGCATTCATGCTGAAAATCATGACAGATATGGGCGGCAGGGGGTTTATTGAGTTGCCCGCATCAATGAGACTGCGCTCCCCCCACCGCTCCAACCCGCCGATGCCTCCCCTCAAATACCCGCGCTGGGCGCTGACCCTGCTGGCCGCCGCGCAGCTGATCATCGCCCTGGACGCCACCATCATCTTCGTCGCCCTGCACGACATGGGCCGCGCGCTGCAGATCAATGCGCAGCAGCTGCAATGGGTGGTCAGTGCCTACACCGTCGCCTTCGGCGGCAGCCTGCTGCTGGGGGGCCGTGCCGCCGACCTGGTCGGCCGCCGCCGTTTCTACCGGCTGGGCATGCTGCTGTTCGCACTGGCCTCGCTGCTTGGTGCGCTGGCGCCGAATGCGACCCTGCTGATCATCGCGCGTGCCGCACAGGGCGTCGGTGCGGCGCTGCTGTTCCCGGCTACGCTGGCATTGATCAACACGCTGTACGCCGAAGGCCCGGTGCGCAACCGCGCGCTGGCGATCTGGAGCATGGCCAGCGCTGTCGGCCTGGCGCTGGGCACGCTTCTGGGTGGCGTATTGACCCAGGCATTCGGCTGGCCGGCGGTGCTGGCGGTGATCGTGCCGTTGGCCACCGCCTGCGCCGTCGCCGCCGGTGCGTGGCTGCCGGCCGATGGTCCCCGAGTGCAGGGGCGCTCGTTCGACCTGGCCGGCTGCCTCACCGTCACCGCCGGCGGCAGCCTGCTGGTTACCACCCTGGTGCAAGGGCCGGAGTGGGGCTGGACGGCGCCGGCCACGCTCATCTGCCTGCTGCTTTCAGCGGTACTGCTGACCGTGTTCGTGCAGATCGAGAAGCGCAGCCGTGATCCGCTGATGCAGTTTTCGCTGCTGCGCCTGCCCGGCCTGCGCGCGGCACTGGGCCTGACCTTTGCCTTCATGAGCAGCTACGGCGTGCAGTACTACTTCCTGGCGCTGTACTTCCAGGATGGCTATGGCTGGAGCCCGCTGCAGGCTGGCATGGCGTTCCTGCTGCCGACGCTGGTGTGCACCTTCGGCATCCGTATTGCCGAACGCATGCTGCGGCGCCGTTCGCCACGGCAGGTGCTGGCCCGGGGCTTCGCCGCCGGTGCCATCGGCATCGCCGCGGTGGCGCTGGCAATGCCGCATGGCGCCGGCTACTGGCCGCTGCTGCCGGGCATCGTGGTGCTCAGCATCGGCCAGGGCATGAGCTGGACGGCGATGTGGATCGTGGCCGGGCAGGGGGTGCCGGGACCGCAGCAAGGTGTCGCGTCCGGCATGGCGGCCACCGCCCAGCAGATCGGCGGCGCCTTGGGATTGGCGGTACTGGTGATGATCGCCAACGCCGCGCGCGGCACGCAGGCAGCAACCAGTCCCGATGCCCTGCAGGGCATGGTCAATGCACAGTACGGCGCCGCGCTGTTCGCCGCGCTCGGCGTGGTGATCGCGCTGGGCCTGCGCCCGGCGCCGGTAGACTCGGCAGCGACCGCCTGCCTGAGCACCGACGCATGATCGAACTGCTGGACCTGCGACAGACCCTGCATGCCTTCGCCGCCTGCAACGATGATGATGAGGTGTGGAACGCCTTCGGCTGGGTGATGGCCAGCGACGAGGACCTGCTGTCGGCACGGCTGTGGTTGCCGTCATCCAGTGATGAAGCGCTGGATGACGATGGCGAGCGATCGGCCGCTTCGGCAGCGATGGGGCTGTTCCCGTATCTGGAACCGGCGACGTTTGCCGACGTGCTGGATGTGCAGAAGCGGCAACGCCCGCTGTCGTCGCTGCAGGACTACGCACAGGCGCTGGCGTACTACGCCGAGTACGACGCGTTCCAGCAGGTCGAGGGTATCGACGAGGCCCTGGCCGAAGCGGAAGCTGCGGAACAGGTGGCTGCGCGCGCGGCGGGTGTGGGCACAGGCATCTTCGCGTCCTTCGATCTGACGCTGAGAGCGTGCCCGGAGGAGCAGATCAAAGCCGCAGCCCAGCGCGTGGCGCGCCTGCTGGAGATTCCGGTGGGCGAGGCGTTGGCGTGCTGCCGCGCGTTGCCGCTGGTGCTGGGTAAAGCGCTGGATCGTCGCCGCGCGCAGGCGTTCAAGGATGATTTCACCGCCGTCGGCGCAACGCTGCAGGTTCAGGGTTTCAAACCGTTCCCGTGGATGGACGCGCCTACGCTGCGGTAGCGCCGGGCCATGCCCGGCGGCATTCCGTTGCGCCGCCGCGATGCGGCTCGCCGGGCGTGGCCCGGCGCTACCGAGCTTCGGTCGGGTGGATGACGTTCAACCGAACGCCAGCAACTGCGGCTGCAATGCGCTGAAGATCCGCGCCAGCCGCTCCGCCCACGCCTGCTGCCCGGCCACGTCGGCAATCAGGTCCTGGCGGATCTCCAGCTCCACGTGCACCAGGCCACGGCCTTCGCCATGCACCGGCACCGCATAGTCACTGGTACTGCTGACCGAATACGGTTCGTTGTCACCCACCACCAGGTCGCCTTCGTCGCGTAGTGCCTGCAGCAGGGCATGGGCAAAGCGCGTGTCCTGGTGGTACAGCACGCCAGCATGCCACGGCCGCTGCGCGCCGTTCATCGCCGGGGTGAAGCTGTGCATCATCACCAGCAGCGTGGGGCGGCCGGCATCACGGCGTGCATCAAGCTCGGCGTCGATGCGCGCATGGTAGGGCGCATGGATCGCATCGATACGCTGCTGCCGCTGCGCCGCCGACAACCCGGCATTGCCCGGCACCACGGTGTGGTCGCTCACTTCCGGAATCAGCGTCGGCGAGGCCAGCGGACGGTTGCAGTCGATCAGCAGGCGCGAATAGGTCTGTTCGATCGCCCAGGCGTCCAGCCGTTCGGCCAGTGCGCGGGTGGTGCCGGCAATGCCGATGTCCCAGCCGATATGGCGGTCCAGCTCGGCCTGCGCCAGGCCAAGGCCTTCCAATGCTCGCGGCACCTGCTGGCCGGCGTGGTCGGCCAGCAGCAGGTACGGTGAGGCGCCCTGCGGCCGGTGGAGGGTGTAGATCGCCGGGTCGTCGGCGCCCAGCAGCGCCGGCAGCGCATGCAGGTCGGCGTCAGCCACGCGGGCGTCCGTCCAGGTGGTGCTCGATCATCCACAGCCCGGCCCAGAGCTTGGCATCCAGCTCGTAGCCTTCGCCCATCTTCTGTACCAGCCAGGCCGCAGCCTCACTGCGCGGAATCTCGTGCACGGTGATGTCCTCGCTGTCATCGCCGCCGCCTTCGCCGATCCGGCGCAGGCCGGTAGCGCGCACGAAGGCGATCTTCTCGCTGCTGGCGCCGGAAGATGTCGGGCCGATCATCAGCACTTCGGCGTGGTCGGCGGTCCAGCCGGTTTCTTCTTCCAGCTCGCGAACGGCCGAAACTTCGATTGATTCGCCCGCGTGGATGTCGCCGACCAGGCCGGCCGGCATCTCGATGGTGGGGGCCTGCAGCGGCACGCGGAACTGCTCGACGAACAGCACGTTGTCCTCGGGGGTGACGGCGATGATGATCGCTGCCAGGCCGCCGGCATGGGTGCGTTCGCTGTACTCCCAGGTGCCTCGCACCAGCATGCGCTGGTACTTGCCTTCATAGACGACACGCGGGGCTTCGGTGTTGCGCTGGCTCATGCGGGCTCGCTGTGGGTGGGAAGAATGTCGGGTACGCCGGCGGCATCGAACAGCCGACGGCGGGTCATCGGGCCGAAGCGCAGGGCCTGGCACAGGCCGCCGAGCAGCTCCGGGTCGGCCGCCTGGCGCAGCAGGCCGGGCTGGCTGCCTTCCAGAGGTGCGTCCAGCGCGATGGTGGTCAGCTGGCGCCAGAGCAGGGCGTGCTCGCGCTGCTCGCGCAGGCGCACGGCCATCTGCGCGGCACCGCGCAGGCGCAGGAACGGCACTTCGTCCAGGCGTTCGTACAGCGCATCCATGCTGCCGAAATGGGCCAGCAGCACGGCGGCGGACTTGCTGCCGACACCACTGACGCCGGGAATGTTGTCCACCGCATCGCCGCACAGTGCCAGGTAGTCGGCAATCTGGTGAGCGTGCACGCCGTGCCGTGCCTTCACCCCGGCCACGTCCCAGCGCTGGTTGCGTGCGTAGTCCCACTGCTCGTCGTGATCCAGCAGCAGCTGCGAGAGGTCCTTGTCGGCGGAAATGATCACCCCGCGGTGGCTGCCACGGTGGACGTGCAGCGCGCTGCCGATCAGGTCATCGGCCTCGTATTCGTGGTGGGCCAGCACTGCAAGGCCCAACGCCGCGCACAGCGCCTTGCAGTGCACGAACTGGCGCTTGAGCGCCTCCGGCGCCGGGTCGCGGTTGGCCTTGTAGGCCGGATACAGGCGGTGGCGGAAGCCACTGTCCAGTGCTTCGTCGAAGGCGATGGCGATGTGCCGCGGGCGCTCGCGCTCGAGCAGGTCCAGCAGGAAGCGGGCGAAGCCGTGCACCGCGTTGGTCGGCCAGCCCTGCGCGTCCTGGAACTGGTCCGGCAGCGAGTGCCAGGCGCGGAACACGTAGATGCTGGCGTCGACCAGGTACAGCGAGGGCGGCGCTGCCGGCAGGCTCATGCCGGCGGCGTCCAGTCACGCAGCAGGGCCGCCGGATCGGGGCGCTCGCGTTCGGGGACGGCGGCCTTCGGCGTGCCGATATGGATGAAACCGGCGATGCCTTCGCCCTCGGACAGCCCCAGATAGGCCTGCACGGCCGGGTCGAAGGCCATCCATGCGGTCAGCCACTGCGCACCGAAGCCCAGCGCCTGCGCGGCCTGCAGCAGGGCGAAGCAGACGCAGCCGGCAGTCATCAGCTGTTCCTGTTCGGGCACTTTCGGGTCCGGGCGCGGACTGGCCACCACCACGATCACCAGCGGCGCATGGCTGAAACGCTGGCGGTCCTTTTCGAATACCGCCTCACCGGCATGCGGGTCGCGCTGGCGGCTGCGCTCGGCCAGGAAGTCGCCCAGAGTGTGACGTGCATCGCCGGCGATTTTCAGGAAGCGGAACGGTACGCGCTTGCCGTGGTCCGGCACGCGCACGGCCGAAGCCAGCATGCGCTGCAGGGTGGCCGGATCCGGTCCGGGCTCGCCCAGTTGCCGCGAGGGCACCGAGCGGCGGGCATCCAGGGCAAGCAGGGCAGCGGGGTCGGGCATGGAGTCTGAACCGGTCATCACGGGTGTTTGATTATAGTCGGGGTGGTCAATGACGCCGTCTGTGTCGCGTCTCGCCCCTGGATATCAAACTGTGATGAACATCATGCCACTGGCGGGAATGGGACGACCGCTTCCTCTCGCCTCGTGGGCCTCGCACGGCTTACGATATCTATCTTGCCGGGCCGCCGGTCATGAGGTTTGAAGTGAGGACTGTTTCACTGTCCGTGACGGGCTGGCCGGCCTACCATCGACGTACCGGTACATGGGGTGTGCCGGTCGTCGCGATGTCCATGCTGTCTGTCGTATCAGAGAAGGTGGGGAGCCTTCCCGAATGATGAGCGCGCCCACACCGATGGGGTCGCCGGGCCGTGACCCGGTCCAGCTTCAGCGTGCCCGGGACATGGTCCTGCCGGCGCTGTGCCAGGCTTTCGGGGCCGCACTGGCGCGTTTCGACGATGCACTGTTCGACCGGGCCGGCAATGCAGGCTCGTCGCAGCTGCTGTTCCTGGATGCGATGCGCGAGCTGCGCCGCCGCCGTGAGGACATCGCCGCCGCCTTTGCCGGCCACCTGCAGCGGGCCTGGGATGCACTGGCCAGTGGCGAGCCGCTGTCGGCCGAAGCCACCCTGTCCGGACCGGGCGAGGATGGCCTGAGCCTGCTGGCTGAACATGTACTGGAATCGCGGCTGGCGGTGCGCAATTTCGCCACCGTGCTGCTGCGCGACTTCAAGCCGGTGCTGGCGCGGCTGGACCGGCGCCTGGGCCGCTTGATCGGCGGCGCCGAGCTGGATGCCGACCACAATCCGGTCAGCCCCGAGCACCTGGGTGTGGCCATCCATGAGGCCTTTGCCGGCTGCGAGCTGGCGCCGGAAGTGCACCTGGTGCTGATCAAGCTGTGCGAACGCGACCTGCGCGCGCCGGTGGGCCGCATCTACGAGAAGCTGGACGAGCAGCTGGCCGCCGCTGGCGTGATGTCGCAGATGGGGGCGCCGCGGCGTCCGCTGTCGGCCGCGCCCGACCCGCGCATGGCGCCGGGGGCGGACGATCTGGTCGAGCCGCGCCACGCGGCGGGCTTCGAATCCGAATTCAGCGATGATGAACAGGCCGCGCCGGCCTGGGCGCAGCGGTTCGCCGCGCGCTGGTCCGAGCGCCGTGGCCACATGCAGCAGCACCTCGGGGGCGAGGATGCCGGCAGCGGCGAGGCGTATGCCGGCCAGCAGGGGATGTTGCTGGAGGCCCTGCATGAGCTGCTGCAGCAGACCCGCCACGTTCGCGAGGACGCCACCTCGGCCGCGCAGGTCGCGGTTGGCCAGCACCGCCCGTTGAGCCAGCGCGAGATGATGTCGGTGCTGTCGCTGCTGCAGGCCACGCCCAGTGCGACGCTGCGTGCGGCCATCGGCGAGGACGGCGAATCGTTGGCGCAGCGATTGAAGAGTGAAGTGCTGTCCAGCGCCACCCGTCTTGGCGTCGATCCCGGCCAGACCCGGCTGGACCCACAGGACGAGGATGCGATTGATCTGGTCGGCATGCTGTTCGACGTGATGCTGGACGAACGCGAGCTGGAAGGCCGCTCACGCGAGTTGATCGGCCGCCTGGTGGTGCCCTTCGTCAAGGTGGCGATGCTCGACCGCCGCATGTTCGTGCAGAAGACCCACCCGGCACGCAAGCTGCTCAACTCGCTGGCCGAAGCCTGCGAAGGCAATACCGGCGAAAGCCAGGCCGAGCGCATGCTGATGGCCAAGGTCGAGGAGATCATCGAACGGCTGGTGGCCGAGTTCAACGAGAACCTGGCGATCTTCCTGACCCTGGAAGAAGAATTCCGCGAGTTCCTCGTGCAGCATCGCCGCCGCGTGGAAATCGCCGAGCGTCGCGCCGCCGAAACGCAGCGCGGCCAGGAAAAGCTGGAAATGGCCCGCAGCCGTGCCGGTGCCGAACTGGACCGCCGCATCGGCGATGCCACCCTGCCGCCGGCCATCGCCGAGTTCCTGCGCCAGCCGTGGCAGCACCACCTGACCCTGGCGCTGCTGCGCGAGGGCGAGGAGGGCGCGTCGGTGGCCGAGGCACTGAGCCTGGCTGACGGCCTGCTGGAGGAAGTGGCCGAGGCCCGCCGCCAGATCGTCGGCAAGCCGTGGCTGCAGGCCTGGCAGCCGGTGCTGGCCAAGGTATTTGCCAGTGTCGGCGTGCACGGCGATGCCGCCACCGGTGCCATCGACGCCTTGCATGACACCCTGCAGGGCATTGCTGAATCGCGCCCGGAACTGCAGCGCGCGCTGCCGGAACTGCCGCAGGTTGCCTTGCCGGCGCCGCCGGTGGCTGAATCGCCCGCGGTCGAGCTGGGCGGGCAGATCGACGCCGACGACTTCGACAATGCCGACGCCGACCGCTTCCGCCGCATGGAAATCGGCAACTGGCTGGACTTCGTCGACAAGGACGGCAAGGTGCAGGCCGGCAAGCTGTCCTGGGTCAGCCCGATCTCCTCGCGCCTGCTGTTCGTCAACCGCCGCGGCGTGCGCTTCTGCGTGGCCTCGCCGGAGGAACTGGCGGTGATGGTGCGGCTGGGCCGGCTGCGCGCCCACGTCGACGATGGCGCCTTCGACAGCGCGATGCAGGGCGTGATCGATCGGCTGGACCCGGGCAGCGCAACACTGCACTGAGCAGTGGCTGCCTGCTAGGATCGGGAAAACTCACCGATCAGCGGGGACCTGCATGGCCGTGGCGTTGCTGGGGATCAAGGAGACCGCGCCGGGCGAACGGCGCGTGGCGTTGACGCCGGAAACCGCGCGCAAGCTCGGTGCCCTCGGCATTACCGTCTGGTACGAGGCCGGCGCCGGCTTGGCCGCAGGCTTCACCGATGCGGCCTATGACGATGCCGGCGCACGTGTGTTCGACGCGGGCCGTTGGGGCGAGATCGATATCCTGCTGTGCGTGCAGGCGCCGCCGGCGTTGGTCCTGGAGCAGCTCAAGCCCGCTGCCAGCGTGGTTGGCCTGCTGGCCCCGGCCAGTGATCCGGCGCTTGCGGCATTGGCCGCTGGCGACGGCCTGCAGCTGTTCCCGCTGCAGCAGCTGCCGCGCACCACCCGCGCGCAGGCGATGGACGTGCTCAGTTCGCAGGCCGGCATGGCCGGCTACAAGGCGGCGCTGATCGCGGCCGAACGCGCGCCCCGTTTCTTCCCGATGCTGACCACTGCTGCCGGCACCGTGCGACCGGCCAAGGTGCTGGTGATCGGTGCGGGCGTGGCGGGCCTGCAGGCCATTGCCACTGCCCGGCGTCTTGGTGCGCAGGTGGAAGGCTTCGACGTGCGCCCGGAAACCCGCGAGCAGATCCAGTCGCTGGGCGCGCGCTTTCTCGACCTCGGGGTGAGCGCGGCGGGCGAGGGCGGTTACGCGCGCGCGTTGACCGATGAAGAGCGTGCCGAGCAGCAGCGCCGCCTGGCCGACCACCTGCGTGGTGTGGATGTGGTGATCTGCACCGCTGCGGTTCCGGGGCGACCGGCGCCGACGATCGTGACTGCCGCAATGGTGGAAGGCATGGCCACCGGCAGCGTGATCGTGGACCTGGCGGCGGAGAGCGGCGGCAACTGCGCACTGACCCAGCCAGGGCAGTGCATTGAACACCAGGGCGTGACCGTCGATGGCCCGCTGGGTCTGGCCAGCCGCGGTGCAACACAGGCCAGCGAGATGTATGCGCGCAACCTGCTCAACTTCGTCGCGCTGTTCGTGCGCGAAGGCCAGCTCGGTTTCGACTGGGACGACGAGCTGCTGGCGAAGACGCGCTGGCAGGCGTGAGTCGGTAGCGCCGGGCCATGCCCGGCGAGCGCAGCGGTATGCGGAAATCCGCCGGGCATGGCCCGGCGCTACCGAAGCGGAGGCGTTACCGCGGCTTCGCCGGCGGCGGGTTCTCGCGCACCCAGTCCTTGCGTTGTTCCGGCGTCATCTGCGACCAGCGCTCGCGCAGTGCGTCGCGCTGCGCGGGCGGCAGATCCCGCATCTGGCCGAACAGGGCCCGGGCCTGCTCACGCTGTTCCGGGTTCATGTGCTCGAAGCGGCGCAGGCCACGCCGGGCCTTGTCGCGTTCCTCAGGGCTCATCGACTGCCAGCGCTGGCCATGCGAGAGCATGCGCTGGCGCTGGCCGGCATCGGCGCTGTTCCAGCGGTCGCGCAGCGGTGCCAGCAGGGATTCCCGCTGTGCTTCACTCAACTGTTCCCAAGCCGGCAGCGGCGCGGGGCGTGCGGCAGGGGCGGGCGCGGCGCTCTGCGCCAGTGCCGGGAGGGCCGGCAGCAGCAACAGGGTCATTAGCAGGGGCAGGGCGTGCAGTCGGGACATCATTCACTCCATCGCCAGGTCGGTATCGCCCAGCCACAGGTACAGATCGGGATTTTCGTCGTAGAGCGCGCTGTTGTCTTCCACCGAGGCAAGCACAGGTGCCGGCGCAGGGCCCGTCAGCGTGCCATGGCCAGTGAACTGCAGGCCGATGCCCAGCGCCACCACCAGCGAACAGGCACTGGCCAGCCACCAGCGCCAGCGCCCGCGATGGGTGGCCGTGGCGCCGTGGCGAGCCTGGCGCAGCCGGGCCAGCGTTGCCGGCGACAGCGCGCGCAGCGACTGCGCGTGCAGGCCGCGCAGGGAGTCATCGGAAGGCAGGGAGCGGTTCACGGGTGGATCTCCAGGTAATCCTGCAGCGCCTGGCGGGCGCGTGCCAGATGGGTTTTTACCGCGCCTTCGCTGCAGCCCATGGCGCGGGCGGTGGTGGCCCCGTCCAGATCCTGCAGCACGCGCAGGGTGAACGCCTCGCGCTGGCGGGCGGGCAGGCGGCGCAACGCGTCCACCAGCTGCTGGTACTGCTGGCGCTGTTCATGCGCCTGTGCCGGGTCCGGGCCGGGATCGGCCCAATCGATCCCGCCGCCTTCCGCGTCCTGGTTGTCGCGCCAGAACGGCAGGCGGAAGCGGCGCCGGCGCTGCACGTCGATCACGCGCCGGCGCAGGATGCTCCAGAACAGCGGCGCCCATTCGGCCGCCGGCTTGTCGGCGTAGTCCAGCATGCGCAGCAGCGCGTCCTGCACCGCGTCCATGGCGTCTTCGCGCTGGCGCAGGCCGGCCTCGGCGAAGCGGAACGCACGCGGGCCAACGCTGGCCAGGAACGCTTCCAGCGACGCCGGCAGGGCATCGGTCTCGGCGCTCGGGGGGACGGGGCTGCTCACCAGCACAGGGTACGGTTCCTCGCTCGGGGTCACCATCGACAACGCGTGAGCGCGGCTTCGGTTGACGCCGGGCGCGCACCGGGTTCAGCCCATGGTTATGATGGGACGACGAAGACAGAGCAGGAGCGTTGCCAGTGAGTGACGGGTTCGTAGCGCTGTACATCTTCATGCTGGCAGCCATCGCCGGCCACGTGATCATTTCGCGGGTGCCGGTGATCCTGCATACCCCGCTGATGTCGGGCTCCAACTTCATCCACGGCATCGTGCTGATCGGTGCGATGGTGGTGCTGGGGCATGCGCAGACACCGCTGGAGAAAGCGCTGGGCTTCCTCGCCGTGGTGCTCGGTGCCGGCAACGCCGCCGGTGGCTACGTGGTCACCGCGCGCATGCTGGAAATGTTCAAGCCGAGCGCGCCCAAGGGCGGCAAGGACGAGTCGAAGGAGCCGCAGGCTTGAACATCAGCACCGTCGAACTGCTCGATTGGCTGGTCAAGGCCAGCTACCTCGTCGCCGCCACGCTGTTCCTGCTGGGCCTGCAGCGCATGGCCTCGCCGCTGACTGCGCGCAGCGGCATCCGCTGGGCCGGGCTGGGCATGCTGCTGGCCACGGTGGCGACGTTCTTCCTGCCCGAACTGCACAACGTGCCGCTGATCCTGGTGGCGCTGCTGCTCGGCGCCGGCCTGGCCTGGTGGTCGGCCGGCAAGGTTGCCATCACCGACATGCCGCAGATGGTGGCGCTGTACAACGGCATGGGCGGTGGCTCGGCGGCGGCGATCGGTGCAGTGGAACTGCTGCGCTACGCCTTCCTGGCCCACCGCGATACCCGCCACTGGAGCGCGCAGGCGCTGGCCGACCTGGCCGCGCGGCAGCCCTCGGGCACGATGCTGCTGCTGGCGGTGGTCGGCGCGGCCATCGGTGCGGTGTCGCTGTCCGGCTCGGTGATCGCCTGGGCCAAGCTGGATGGGCGCCTGGACAAGCGCGTGACCTGGCCCGGCCAGCAGGTGATGAACCTGCTGGTGGCGCTGGCCGTGGTGGTGCTGGCGATCATCGCCGCGAGCACGCTCAGCACCTGGGCGATCGTCGCCTTCTTCGTACTGGCGCTGGCGCTGGGCGTGCTGATGACGCTGCCGATCGGCGGCGCCGACATGCCGGTGGTGATCTCGCTGTACAACGCCTTCACCGGCCTGGCGGTGTCGTTCGAAGGTTACGTGCTGGGCAACGAGGCATTGATCATCGCCGGCATGATGGTCGGCGCGGCGGGCATCCTGCTGACCCGGCTGATGGCCAAGGCGATGAACCGGCCGATCCGCAACGTGTTGTTCTCCAACTTCGGCGGTGGTGCCGGTGGCGAAGCGCAGGCGATCAGCGGTTCGCAGAAGCCGATCGAGGCGGCCGACGTCGCTGCGATGATGGCCTTCGCCGAGCGCGTGGTGATCGTGCCCGGCTACGGCATGGCCGTGGCGCAGGCGCAGCACAAGATCTGGGAACTGGCGCAGCGGCTGGGCCAGCGCGGGGTGAAGGTGAAGTTCGCGATCCATCCGGTGGCGGGGCGCATGCCCGGGCACATGAACGTGCTGCTGGCCGAGGCAGGCGTGCCCTACGACCTGATCGCCGACATGGACGACATCAACCCGGAGTTCGCCAACACCGACGTGGTGCTGGTGATCGGTGCCAACGACGTGGTCAATCCGGTGGCGCGCACCGACCCGGCCAGCCCGATCTACGGCATGCCCGTGCTGGACGTGGTCAACGCGCGCAACGTGGTGGTGATCAAGCGTGGCAAGGGCACCGGCTTTGCCGGCATCGAGAATGCGCTGTTCTACGCCGACAACACCCGCATGCTGTACGGCGACGGTGCGGAAGCGGCAGCCTCGCTGGTGAGCGAACTGAAGGCGCTCGACGGCGGGCATTGAGGCCGTACCGGTAGCGCCGGGCCATGCCCGGCGGCGTTTCGTGCGGACCGCTGCGCTCGCCGGGCATGGCCCGGCGCTACCCTCATCCACGCGTGGCGTGAATCTGCGCGGTCAGCGCGCCAGCCAGGCGCCCACGGCCACGCCCAGGGCCAGCCACAGCCATTCCATTGCGCCATTGGCGAGGGTGATCAGGGTCCAGGCCAGGTGCGGGCCCATCCGCATCGTGGCGTCCCACAGATCCAGCCCGATCGAGCCGCCCATCCAGGCGCTGGCGATGGCCCAGTTGGCCACGGCGGCCACCGCCATCCAGCCGACCTGCCGGCCGGTCATCAGCGCCAGCACCATCCAGGCAAGGGGAGCAACAACCAGACCCAGCAACAGCATGATGGGCCAGAGCCAGGTCACGGTCCTGGCACGCGCGGCATTGGAGGACATCGAAGCTCCCTGAAGATCACCCACAGGATACTGTGGTTTGCCGCAGTGCACCGGCGGCCGCAGGGCGGCTGGGCTAGAATGCCGTCTTGCGTGGCCCCGGCCACGGCCCCATATCGGTCCCCATGTATTCCCGTAGCAGCGAACCTGTCCACTTCGAACGCGATTGCGAGGCCGTGATGGTCCCGCAGGGCGACACCGTGACCCTGCCTGCCGGCAGCTATGGGTACATCACCCAGGCGTTGGGTGGCAGTTATTCGGTGTTTGTCGAGGGCAACCTCTTCCGCATCGCTGGCAAGGACGGCGACGCCATCGGCAAGGAGGCGCCGGCACCGCTGGAGCTGCCCGCCGATGCCACGGATGAACAGGTGGAACAGCTGGTGTGGCAGCAGCTGCGCACCTGCTTCGACCCGGAAATTCCGGTGAACATCGTCGAACTGGGCCTGGTCTACGAAGTCGAGATCAAGCACCTGGACGAAGGCAAGCGCGAGATCGATGTGAAGATGACCCTGACCGCACCGGGCTGCGGCATGGGCGAGATCCTGGTCGACGACGTGCGCAGCAAGCTCGAAATGATCCCGACGGTGGCCGAGGCCGACGTCGACCTGGTATTCGACCCGCCGTGGAACCAGCACATGATGTCCGAGGCGGCCCGGCTCGAGACCGGCATGCTTTGACCCACGGCCCGCAGTGACGCGGGCCCGGCATTACCCGCAACCAGAACAGGAAATCTCCGGTGTCCCAGTCCATTCCCAGCTTCGCCGTCACCCGTTCGGACCACCCGCGCAGCGCTGAAGAGCGCGCCCAGATCCTGGAGAAGCCGGGCTTCGGCCTGCACTTCACCGACCACATGGTGGAAGTGCGCTGGGACAAGGACACCGGCTGGCACAACGCCAACGTGCGCGCCTACGGCCCGCTGCAGCTGGACCCGGCTGCAGCCGTGCTGCATTACGGCCAGGAAATCTTCGAAGGCATCAAGGCCTATCGTCATGCCGACGGTTCGATCTGGACCTTCCGCCCGGATGCCAACGGCCGTCGCCTGCAGCGTTCGGCGCAGCGCCTGGCGCTGCCGGAACTGCCGGTGGAGATCTTCGTCGAATCGCTGAAGCAGCTGATCGCCGTCGACAGCGCCTGGGTGCCGTCGGCCGATGAGTCGAGCCTGTACTTCCGTCCGTTCATGATCGGCGACGAAGCCTTCCTCGGCGTGCGTGGCGCGCACAAGGCCGGCTACTACGTCATCGCCAGCCCGGCTGGCCCGTACTTCGCCAAGGGCGTCGCCCCGGTGTCGATCTGGCTGTCCACCGAATACGCGCGTGCAGCCAAGGGCGGCACCGGCGCCGCCAAGTGCGGCGGCAACTACGCGGCTTCGCTGCTGCCGCAGCAGAAGGCGCAGGCACAGGGCTGCTCGCAGGTGCTGTTCCTCGATCCGGTGGAGGGCAAGTACCTGGAAGAACTGGGCGGCATGAACGTGTTCCTGGTCTACAAGGACGGCACGCTGGTTACCCCGCAGCTCTCGGGCAGCATCCTCGAGGGCATTACCCGCGAGAGCATCCTGCAGCTGGCCCGCGACCGCGGCATGAAGGTCGAAGAGCGCAAGGTCAGCATCGACGAGTGGAAGGACGGCGTTGCCTCCGGCGAGATCGCCGAAGTGTTCGCCTGCGGCACCGCGGCGGTGGTCACCCCGATCGGCCAGCTGAAGGGCGAGGGCTTCTCGGTGGGGGACATCAACGCCCCGGCCGGCGAAGTGACCATGTCGCTGCGCAAGGAACTGACCGACATCCAGTACGGCCGCCTGCCGGACCGCCACAACTGGCTGGTCAAGCTGGGCTGATCACCCACGCCGAACCGTAGCGTCGAGCCATGCTCGACTGCGCCTCTGGAAAGCCCGTCCCTGTGACGGGCTTTCTGCGTTATGGGCCTGGGGGTCAGATCCCTTTTCCATGGGAAAAGGATCTGGCCCCGAAACAGCGGACGCCGATGTCGGCAAAGTCATTCCGGGACACGTGACGACCCAGTCAGGTCTGTGCAGGGCACGAGAAAGTTCCTTCACCTTCACAAACCCTCGACCCGGGAAGTCTCAGAACGAACATTTCATCTTGCTGAAAAGACGCTGAAAATCTTGTGGTGTCCGGTTTTGGTCTTTAGCGTCATCTGCACGGCGGATCGGAAGGGGGATCCGCTGGCTCGCCGGACTTCGAACCTCGCCAATGCAAGCCAGCCCAGGGTTCGGGCCGGTGCTTCTGCCGATTCCGGCATTCACACCACAAGAAAGGGAAATACGATGTCCCAGGTAACGCAACCGCGTGTGCGTCGAGTGTGGGTGGTCCTTGGTGCGTCCGTCCTGTCATCGCTGCTGCTGGCCACGCCTGCGCTGGCCGGTGATGTCCAGCTCAGCGGCCTGCAGTCCGCGCCGACCCACCAGCGCTTCATCGTGAAGTACCGCGATGGCAGCGCGCCGGTGGCCAACACCACCGCACTGGCCTCTTCACTGAAAAGTGCCGCCGCCGGCCTGGCCAGCAGCCAGGGCCGCGCGCTGGGCCTGCAGCAGGTCCGCAAGCTGGCCGTCGGCCCGACCCTGGTCAAGACCGATCGTCCGCTCGACCAGGCCGAATCCGAGCAACTGATGCGCAAGCTGGCCGCCGACCCGAACGTGGAATACGTTGAAGTCGACCAGATCATGCGTGCCACGCTGACCCCGAACGACACCCGATTCAGCGAGCAATGGGGCTTCGGCACCTCCAATGCCGGCATCAACATCCGGCCGGCCTGGGACAAGGCCACCGGCACCGGTGTGGTCGTGGCGGTGATCGACACCGGCATCACCAACCATGCCGACCTCAATGCCAACATCCTGCCGGGCTACGACTTCATCAGCGACGCGGCGATGGCGCGCGACGGCAACGGCCGCGACAACAACCCGAACGATGAGGGCGACTGGTACGGCGACAACGAGTGCCAGGCGGGCTACCCGGGCTCGAACTCCAGCTGGCACGGTACCCACGTGGCCGGTACGGTGGCGGCGGTGACCAACAACAGCACCGGCGTGGCAGGTACCGCATTCAACGCCAAGGTGGTGCCGGTGCGCGTGCTCGGCAAATGCGGCGGTTATACCTCTGATATCGCCGACGCGATTGTGTGGGCCTCCGGCGGCAGCGTCAGCGGCGTGCCGGCCAATGCCAATCCGGCCGAGGTCATCAACCTCTCGCTGGGCGGCGGTGGCAGCTGCTCGACCACCTACCAGAACGCGATCAATGGCGCTGTCGGCCGTGGCACCACCGTGGTGGTCGCCGCCGGCAACAGCAACACCAACGTGTCCTCGTCGGTGCCGGCCAACTGCCCGAACGTGATCGCAGTGGCGGCCACCACCTCGGCCGGTGCGCGTGCCAGCTTCTCCAACTATGGCAACGGCATCGATATCTCGGCACCGGGCCAGGGCATCCTGTCCACCCTCAACAGCGGCACCACTACCCCGGGCAGTGCCAGCTACGCTTCGTACAACGGCACCTCGATGGCGGCACCGCACGTGGCCGGCGTGGTCGCGCTGATGCAATCCGTAGCCCCGAGCCCGCTGAGCCCGGCGCAGGTGGAGAGCATCATCAAGAGCACCGCACGCCCGCTGCCGGGCGCCTGCTCGGGTGGCTGCGGCGCCGGCATCATCGACGCCGACGCGGCGGTCGCTGCAGCGATCAACGGCGGCGGCCCGAACCCGGGTGGCAACGTGCTGCAGAACAACGTTCCGGTGACCGGCCTGGGCGCTGCCAGCGGCGCTTCGCTGAGTTACACCGTGAGCGTTCCGGCCGGCAGCACCCAGCTGCGCGTGGCGATCAGTGGCGGCAGCGGTGACGCCGACCTGTATCTGCGCCAGGGCAGTGCCCCGACCGACACGGTGTACACCTGCCGTCCGTACCTGAGCGGCAATGCTGAAACCTGCACCGTCAACAGCCCCGCCGCCGGCACCTGGTATGTGCGGGTGAAGGCGTACAGCACCTTCTCGGGCCTGACCCTCAACGCCCAGTACTGAGCCCAAGCCCCTCTCCATGGGCACGCCCCGGCTTAGGCCGGGGCGTTTTTGCATGGGGCCGCGCGGTGTGCGTGCCGCCGCGTCGTGGTGGGTGCCGACCCTGGTCGGCACGCCGTTCCTCAAACCGATTCGAAGCGGTTCGCGGCCACGTTCTTGCGCACGTGCTGCGGGTCGAAAATCCGCCCGTTCATCGCGATGTACACGCCGCTCGGCAACGACTGCACCGCACCGATCGCGCAGCCGATGTTGAACTCCGCATCCGAACCGCGGAAACGCGCCGGGCTCAGCGCGCCGGTCATCACGATGGTCTTGTCCGGGATCGTCGCCAGCACCTTGCCGGTCTGCACCATCGAATCGGTGCCGTGGGTCACCAGCACGTGCCGGGTCGGCTGCGCGGCGATGGTGGCGCGGATCAGTTCGCGGTCTTCATCGTTGATGTGCAGCGAATCCTTGCGCAGGATCGGAATCACGTTGAAGCGGAACGTCACGCCCAGCTCGCGCAGGATCATGCCGATCTGGGGGTCGCCGATCTGGTAGTCCGACTTGTCGTCGAAGTAGATCTTGTCGATCGTGCCACCGGTGGTGACGACCAGGAGCTCTTCCATCATGTGCATGCGCGAAACCAGGACAGGTACAGCGGCGCGGGGCCAGGAACACAGATGATACGGCCCGGCGGGCGCAGCGTCAGCGTCGCTTGCCGAAGCGGGCGCGCAGCCCTGGCAGGCTGGCGCTGAAGATCACCAGCAGGGCCAGCGCGATCTCGATCAGCGCCAGCCAGCGCGTCTCCGGGTGGCTCCAGGCGCTCATCACGCCGTGGCTGAACCAGCCCAGCGCCAGCACCGAGGCCCAGAAACCCGCCTTGCGCCAGCCCAGGCGCAGTGCGATGGCCAGTGCCAGTGGCGGCGCGGTAAACACCAGCTGGGTGGCCAGCCAGTGCTTGTCATTGATGAACCAGCCGGCGAACAGCGCGGCCAGCCCCATCAGGGCCAGCAGCAGGACCGTGCGCGGCGGGCGGCTCATCGGGCCAGCCGCTGCGCGATGTCGGCCACCCGGTGGCCCAGCGCACGCGCCAGCACCGCCTCGTCGTCGGTCGGCTGCGGGTCGTCGGCGGCACCGGCGACGTGGCTGGCGCCATAGGGCGTGCCGCCACTGGTGGTGTGGCTCAGCGCCGGCTCGGTGAACGGGATGCCGACGATCACGCAGCCATGGTGCAGCAGCGGCACCTGCATCGACAGCAGGGTCGATTCCTGCCCGCCGTGCATCGAGGCGGTGGAGGTGAACACGCCGGCCGGCTTGCCGGAAAGGGTGCCATTGACCCATTCGGCGCCCAGCCCATCCAGGAAATGCTTGACCGGGGCGGCCATGTTGCCGAAGCGGGTCGGGCTGCCGAGCAGCAGGCCCTGGCACTCGACCAGGTCCTGCACGCTCACGTAGGGGGCGCCATCGTCGGGCACCGGCGGCTGTGCGGTCTGGGTCACCGCGGCCACCGGCGGCACCGTGCGCAGGCGCGCGGTCATGCCCGGCACTTCGCCGATGCCCCGCGCGATCTGGCGCGCCAGCCGTGCCACCGAACCGCCCCGGCTGTAGTACAGCACCAGAATCTCGCCCATCGTGCCCGCTTCTCCTCGTCGTGTGGCCACCAGTATGGCTATCCTGCGAGCATTCCGCATCGGGTACCCTTTCGCCGATGGAACCTTTGGATACGCTCAACCTGTGGATGGAGCGCGCGCGGGATCGCGCACGGGCCATCAGTTTCGGCCGCTTCCTGTGGCATCGCTTCCTCGACGACCGCCTGTTCCAGGCAGCGGCGGCGCTGGCGTACACCACGGTGTTCGCGCTGGTGCCGCTGGCCATCGTGGTGTTCGGCGTGCTCTCGGCCTTCCCTGTCTTCGACCGCTGGAGCGACCAGCTCAGCGATTACGTCTTCTCCAACTTCGTGCCCAACGCCGCGCGTGCGGCGGAGGGCTACCTGCGGCAGTTCTCGGCCAGTGCCGGCCAGCTCACCGCCGCTGGCTTCATCGCGCTGGTGGTATCGCTGCTGATCACCCTCAACAGCGTTGAAGAGACCTTCAACCAGATCTGGCGGGTCGGCTCGACCCGGCCCAAGCTGACCCGCTTCCTGGTCTACTGGACCGTACTGACGTTGGGCGCGATGCTCGCTGCCGCTTCGCTGGCCGTGTCGGCGCGTGTGTTCGCGATGCCATTGTTCGGGACCCAGGAAGGTCGTTGGCTGGCCGAGTTCGCGCTGCGGCTGGCGCCGATCCTGATCGAGTTCGTCTGCATCACGCTGATGTTCCGGGTGGTGCCGCACCACACGGTGAAATGGCGGCACGCGGTGCCCGGCGCGATCCTGGCGGCGGTGATCCTGGAACTGGTGAAGTGGGGCATCGGCGCCTATCTGGGCAGTTTCCAGTCCTACCAGAAGCTCTACGGCACGGTGGCGTTCGTGCCGATCCTGCTGCTGTGGATCTACCTGTGCTGGGTGGCGGTGCTGCTGGGCGCGTCGCTGTCCTCGTCGATGGCGGCCTTCCGCTACCAGCCGGTGGAACTGCGCCTGCCGCAGGGCTACGAGTTCTATGGCCTGCTGCGCCTGCTCGGCCGCTTCCACCATGCACGTGCCAAGGGCAAGGGCCTGGCCGACGATGAAATCCTGCGTCTGGAGCCGATGCTGACCGACTCGCTGCTGCAGGACCTGGCCTGCAACCTGCAGGAAATCGGCCTGTTGCGCCGCGATGAACGCGGCGAATGGCTGCTCTCGCGCGACCTGGACCAGGTGAGCCTGGCCGATCTGTACGAATGCACCCAGCTGCGCATCCCGGTAGCCGAGCAGCATCTGCCCTACCGCGACGACAGCCTGGGCCGTGCTGCGCTGGCGGCACTGGACGATCTGCGGCTGCCCCTGCGCGAACGCCTCAAGCGCAAGGTCAGCGATATCTACACCGATTCCGGAGACATGCCATGACCCGCAAGACCCCGTTGCTGCTCCCGCTGGCCCTGCTGCTGGCGCTGTCGGCCTGCAAGCCGGCCCAGGAGCCGACCCCCGCCAGCAGCCAGCCACCGGCACAGGCGCCGACGCCGACCACTCCGGCACCGGTCGATGAAACCCCGGCCGAGCGCACCACTGCCGAATTCCCGACGCTGAAGATGAAGGCGGTGGATGGCAGCGACTACGACTTGGCCGCGCATCGCGGCAAGTGGGTGGTGGTGAATTTCTGGGCGACCTGGTGTGCACCGTGCCGCAAGGAAATGCCGGAGCTGTCGGCGCTGCACGCGATGCGCAGCAACATCGAGGTGGTCGGCCTGGCCTATGAAGACATCGAGGTGCCGGAGATGCAGTCGTTCCTGACCAAGCATCCGGTGACCTATCCGATCGTGATCGTGGACCCGTTCGACCCGCCGGCGGATTTCGCCACGCCGCGTGGTTTGCCGTTGACGCACCTGCTGGACCCGCAGGGCAAGCTGGCGCACAGCTTCCTCGGCCCGGTGACGGCCGCCGACATCGAAAAGCAGATCGCTGCTGCCAAGTAGTGGGTTGGTCGGCAGGGCCTGCGGCCCTGCACCCGCTACGAGCCAAGGCAACAGCAAGAGCAACAGCCGAAGCAACGGCGGGTCTCCTGAGGGATGGCGGGGTGGGTCCGGTTGCGGGGGCCGCTGCAAGTACGTCCATGTAAGCTCGGTCGCCGCATCCATGCGGCTCACGCCCCCGCAACCGGACCCACCCCGCCTTCGACAGTTTCCCGCGATCTGTCGGAACCTGCTGCTGATGGTGGGTGCCGACCGTTGGTCGGCACGGGGTCACGGCCCGTTGCTGCGTAACCGGCTCTGACCCCACCGTTTGATGAGTTGGGAT
>NZ_LLXT01000119.1 GCF_001431625.1 Stenotrophomonas geniculata ATCC 19374 = JCM 13324 | reverse complement strand
GGCCTTTTGCTTTTAATTTGGTCGCGCATTCCACCTGATCCCCGCGCCTGTCGGCGCGCCCCCTTGAACATCAAGGGGGCTCTCCTCCAGAGAGGGGTCCGGGGTCGGATCCTTTTCAGAGAAAAGGGCTCCGACCCCACCCCCTTCTGACATGTGAAGCCACGGGTAGTACCGACCGCTGGCCGGCAACCCGGGAATGCATGACACCGAAACGACAAAAGCCCGGCCGAAGCCGGGCTTTTGCTTTTCCATCCAGCGGGCTCCCGAAGGAGCCCAACCAGGCGCGGTAGATCAGCGCTTGGAGAACTGGGTGGCGCGGCGGGCCTTGTGCAGACCGACCTTCTTACGCTCGACTTCACGGGCGTCACGGGTCATGAAGCCGGCCTTGCGCAGCTCGGACTTCAGGGTTTCGTCGTACTCGACCAGAGCACGGGCGATGCCCAGACGGATCGCACCGGCCTGGCCGGTGGTGCCGCCGCCAGCGGCGGTGACCAGGATGTCGAAGCTTTCGGTGTTCTTGGTCAGCTCGAGCGGCTGGCGCACGATCATGCGCGCAGTCTCACGACCGAAGAACTCGTCCAGCGGACGGCCGTTGACGGTGATGTTGCCCGAACCCTTGCGCAGGAACACGCGAGCGGTGGAGGACTTGCGGCGGCCAGTGCCGTAGTTTTGAGTGATAGCCATGATTAGATATCCAGAACCTGCGGCTGCTGTGCGGCGTGCGGATGCTCAGTGCCGGCGTAGACCTTGAGCTTGCGGTACATCTGGCGACCCAGCGGGCCCTTCGGCAGCATGCCCTTCACGGCGATCTCGATCACGCGCTCCGGGTGGCGCTCCAGCGCCTGTGCCAGGGATTCGGTCTTCAGGTTGCCGATGTAACCGGTGAAACGGTGATACATCTTGTCCTGCAGCTTCTTGCCGGTGACGGCAATCTTTTCTGCATTGATGACGACCAGGTAGTCGCCGGTATCAACGTGGGGGGTGTAGACCGGCTTGTGCTTGCCGCGCAGACGGCGGGCCAGCTCGGTGGCGAGACGGCCCAGGGTCTTGCCCTCGGCGTCGACGAGGTACCAGTCGCGCTGGACGGTCTCGTTCTTGGCAGTGAAAGTGCTCATGAAGAACTCTAGGTTAGGTCGGGCTCATTGCGGCGAAAGGCTCACCGGAACTCTGCCACGCGTTGTGAAAAGGTGAAGCGTAAGAGGCGGGATTGTACGCAGGTCAGACCCCCGTTGCAAGCCGACCCCTGACCGGGTTGGCAGGGGGACGGGGCCGGGCGAGAATCGCGGGGTCTTCCGCCCCACCGTGTACCGCCATGACCGTGCTCCGCCAGATCACCCCGCTGGACCACCTGCTGACCGAGGCGCAGCGCGCCCTGGACACGGTGTTCGGCAACCCGCCGGCGGCCCGCCCCTACCCGGCTGCGGACACCGACGAGCCGGGCATGGACAGCACTGAACGCCGCCATGCGGCCGGGCTGATGCGGATCAACCATGTCGGCGAGGTCTGCGCGCAGGGCCTGTACTTCGGCCAGGCCGCCGTGGCCCGCGACCCGGCCACGCGTGAACACCTGCTGGAAGCGGCCCAGGAAGAGACCGACCACCTGGCCTGGTGCGCCACCCGCCTGGGCGAACTGGACAGCCGTCCGAGCCTGTTCAACCCGCTCTGGTATGCCGGCAGCTACACCATCGGCACCCTGGCCGGGCTGCGTGGCGACGGCTGGAACCTGGGCTTCGTGGTCGAAACCGAGCGTCAGGTGGAAGCCCATCTGGACGAGCACCTGGTCGACCTGCCGGCCAGCGACCTGCGCAGCCGCGCGGTCATCCAGGTGATGAAGGAAGACGAGGCCCGCCATGCGGAGCACGCCGAGCAGGCCGGCGCACGCCGCCTGCCGTTCCCGATCCCGGGCGCGATGGCGCTGGCCTCCAGGGTGATGAAGACCATCGCCTACCGCATCTGAAGGGTTTGCCCGCACCAACGGCGTGGGCCTACCAAGAGGTGCGGCGGGGCCTGACGGTGGGCCCGACCGTTGGTCGGGCCATCAATCAGTTCGGCGACACCAGCTTCAGGCCGATCACACCGGCTACGATCAGGCCCACGCAGGCCAGGCGGGCCGGCGATGCGCTGTCGTTGAACAGGTAGATGCCCAGCACCACCACGCCCATGGCGCCGATACCGGTCCAGATCGCGTAGGCCGTGCCGACCGGGATGCTCTTCATCGCCTGGCTCATCAGGTACAGGCTGATCAGCGCGGACACGACCGTGGCAGCAGTGGGAAGGGGTTTGCTGAAGCCTTCGGAGTACTTCATTCCGAGGGCGAAACCGATCTCGAACAGGCCGGCCAGCAGCAGGTAGATCCAGGGCATGGGTGGGGGCTCCTTACCTTTTTGAGAAAAACGAAACGGCCCGGTGTTTTCACACCGGGCCGTGGGTCGGTACATCACCGTGGAACCACGTCGCTTGCGCGACACCAGTTCCACGGGGCGGGTCGTCCCGCCTGGGCGGCGATGCCTGCCGGCATCGCGCATGGGGCTTACTCGGACAGGTTCCGGCCGTGGAACAGCTCTTCGATCTCGCGCTTGAGCAGCGCTTCGATCTTCATGCGTTCCTTGAACGACAGGTTCTTGGCCTTTTCCTCGAACAGGTACTGGTCCAGGTCGAAGTCCTTCAGGTGCATCTTCGTGTGGAAGATGTTTTCCTGGTAGACGTTGACGTCGAACATCTCGTAACGCGACTTGATGTTCTTGGCCAGGAAGTTCTGGATCGAGTTGATCTTGTGATCGATGTAGTGCTTCTTGCCCTTCACATCGCGGGTGAAGCCACGGACGCGGTAGTCCATGATCACGATGTCCGACTCGAGGCTTTCGATCAGGTAGTTCAACGCCTTCAACGGCGAAATGACGCCGCAGGTGGCCACGTCGATGTCGGCGCGGAAGGTGGCGATACCTTCCTGCGGGTGCGTTTCCGGATAGGTGTGCACGGTGATGTGCGACTTGTCCATGTGCGCGACCACGGCGTCGGAGATCAGCTCCTTGCCGGCCTGCTTCTTGTCGATCACCGGTTCTTCGGAGATCAGGATGGTCACCGAGGCACCCTGCGGGTCGTAGTCCTGGCGGGCCACGTTCAGGATGTTGGCGCCGATGATCTCGGCGACATCGGTCAAGATTTGAGTCAGCCTGTCGGCGTTGTACTCTTCATCGATGTATTCAATGTAACGCTGACGCTCCTCTTCGGTGCGCGCGTAACACACGTCATAGATGTTGAAGCTCAGCGCCTTGGTGAGGTTGTTGAAACCCTGCAGCCTCAGGCGAGGCAACGGCTTGACCACGGCGGTCGATTCCTGTGTAAGAAGGGAAAGGGGGAATTATGGGGCAAACCGTCCCCGGGGGGAACGTGAAGATCGCTCACATCTGGCACACTGTTTGCCCTTAACAATTGCGCTGGTTAAGCTCCGCTATCGACCCCGTGAATCCGTTCATGCGCAGAGGGAGCGCTCCTATCGTGTCAACCGTGCGCCTAGCTAGCAGTCCACTGGCCCTGGATATCGCCACAATCGATCGTTTCCTGGCGCACAGCCACAGGCGGCGATACCCCACCCGTACCGACGTCTTCCGACCCGGTGACCCGGCGGGAACCCTGTATTACGTCATCAGCGGCTCGGTTTCGATCATGGCCGAGGAAGATGACGATCGCGAGCTCGTGCTGGGCTACTTCGGTGCTGGCGAGTTCGTCGGCGAGATGGGCCTGTTCGTTGAATCGGACCGCCGCGAGGTGATCCTGCGGACCCGCACCGCCTGTGAGCTGGCCGAAATCAGCTACGAGCGCCTGCATCAGCTGTTCCTCGGCCCGCTGTCGGCCGATGCCCCGCGCCTGCTGTACGCGCTGGGCCAGCAGATCTCCAAGCGCCTGCTCGACACCAGCCGCAAGGCCAGCCGACTGGCATTCCTGGACGTCACCGACCGGATCGTGCGCACCCTGCACGACCTGGCGCAGGAACCGGAAGCAATGAGCCACCCGCAGGGCAGCCAGCTGCGCGTCTCGCGCCAGGAACTGGCGCGCCTGGTCGGCTGTTCGCGCGAAATGGCCGGCCGCGTGCTGAAGAAGTTGCAGACCGACGGCCTGCTGCATGCCCGCGGCAAGACCGTGGTGCTGTACGGCACCCGTTGACCGTTGAGCCCCCGGTGGGTGCGGACCTTGGTCCGCACTCCCTCGCGCGCTAGGCTCGGGGCATGGAACTGAGCAGCGAATTCTGGTGGTTCATCCTTATCGGCCTCGGCGCGCAGCTGGTCGACGGCGCGCTGGGCATGGCTTTCGGCCTGGTCTCATCGTCGGTGATGCTGAGCATGGGCCTGCCGCCGGCGCAGGTCAGCGCCAGCATCCACACCGCGGAAGTGTTCACCACCGGCGCCTCGGGTGTGTCGCACCTCGCCGCCGGGAATGTCGATAAACGCCTGTTCCTGCGCCTGGCCCTGCCCGGCGCGGTGGGCGGCGCGGTGGGCGCCTACGTGCTCACCCAGATCCCGGGCGAGATCATCCGGCCACTGATCTACCTGTACCTGCTGGTGCTGGCGATCATCATCCTGGCCCGCGCGGCCGGACGCTGGATGCCCAAGGGCGAAATCCGCCGGGTACCGGTGCTGGGCTTCTTCGCGGGCCTGCTCGACGCCAGCGGCGGTGGCGGCTGGGGGCCGATCGCCACGTCCACCCTGCTCGCTCGTGGTGGCCAGGCGCGCACCACCATCGGTACGGTCAATGCGGCGGAGTTCGTGGTCACGCTGACGGTGTCGGCGACCTTCCTGCTGTCGATGGGGGTGCAGCACCTGCAGATCGTCGCCGGCCTGCTGATCGGCGGCATGATGGCCGCGCCGGTGGCGGCGATCCTGGTCAAGCGGGTGAAGGAGCGCTGGGTGCTGGTGGCCGTTGGCGTGCTGGTGCTGGGCATCAGCCTGTTCCAGATCGGCCACGCGGTGTACGGGCACCTGTATCGCTGAGGCATTCCCTGTAGAGCCGGGCCATGCTCGGCTGATCGCGCACGGATACCGCAACGAAGAGCAGCCGAGCATGGCTCGGCTCTACAACAGGCTCGGATCAGGCCTTGTCGCCACCACGGTCCACGCAGCCCCAGTTGAGGATGCGGGTGCCGGCCGGCAGCACGCGGCGGAAGAAGTCCACCCTGCCCGGCTTCGGGTTCACCACCACCGGCGCCTTGGCCGCCAGCAGCAATGGCAGGTCGGCGGTGCTGTCGGAGTAGGCGATATCGATATCGCCGTAGCCGCGCTCGCGCAGCATGCGCATCTTCTCTTCGTTGTGGCAGTGGCGGGTCGGGCCGACGCCGCCCAGCCGCGGGCCAACCTCGGTGCCGATCACCGGTACGTCCTGGTGGGCGACGAAGGCCAGGATCGCCCGTGCCAGCTCTGGCGGCGCGCCGGTGGCAACCACCACGCGGTCGCCCTTGGCGCGGTGCGCGGCGAACACCTCCAGCGCCTGCGGCAGCAGCTTGGCGCGCATCTGCGCCTCATTGCGCAGCACATAGGCGTCGATGACCTTGTTGAAGTCGCGCGCACGGTGCAGGCCGAAGCTGCCGATCCACACATAGACCGAAATACCGGCACGACGGGTCGGCAGCAGCGCCACCATCGGCCCGGCGATCGGCGTGACCAGCAGCGCCGCCAGCATCCGCAACGGGTTGCGCTTGATCAGCGAGGCGAACAGGTGGGTGCCCGAATCGCCGTCGTAGAGGGTGTGGTCGAAATCGAAGACCACCAGCGGCGCATCGTCGCGCGGCGTCGGATAGTGCGTTTTCATGCCGCGAAGAATAGCTGACGCAGGCCCTCGCCCGGCTCTTCCACGCGCATGAAGGCCTCGCCGACCAGGAACGCATGGATGCCGGCATCGCGCATCAGCGCCACGTCCTGTGGGCCCAGGATGCCGCTCTCGGTCACCAGCAGGCGGTCACGCGGCACCGCCTTCTGCATGTCCAGCGTGGTCTGCAGCGACACTTCGAAGGTGCGCAGGTTGCGGTTGTTGATGCCGATCATCGGTGCCGGCACCTGCAGCGCACGCTCCAGTTCGTCGATGTCATGCACTTCCACCAGCACGTCCATGCCCAGCGACAGTGCCAGTTCGGACAGGGTGGCCAGCTGGGTGTCGTCCAGCGCAGCGACGATCAGCAGGATGCAGTCGGCGCCCAGCACGCGCGCCTCGTACACCTGGTAGGCGTCAATCACGAAGTCCTTGCGCAGCACCGGCAGCGTGCAGGCCTCGCGGGCCTGCTGCAGGTAGGCGTCGGCACCCTGGAAGAAATCCGCGTCGGTCAGCACCGACAGGCAACTGGCGCCACCGAACTCGTAGCTGACGGCGATATCGGCCGGGCGGAAATCCGGGCGGATCACGCCCTTGGACGGGCTGGCCTTCTTCACCTCGGCGATGACTGCGGGGTCGCCATTGGCCACGGCCGCCTGCAGGGCGCGCACGAAGCCACGTACCGGCGGGGCGCTGGCCACGGCGGCCTGAAGCGCCTCGAGCGGGCGCTGGGCGCGGCGCTGGGCCACTTCTTCGGCCTTGCGGGCCAGGATCGTCTGCAGGATGTCGCTCATCGTCGTCGGTTCGGTGCGGGGGCGGTGAGGACGGCCATTATCGGCCATCAAAAGGGTCAGGCTGAACCGCGCGCTCAGGCAACCAGCGCGCGGGTGGTCTCCACATACTGCTGCAGGCGCTGGCGGGCGCTGCCGTTGGCGATGGCTGCACGGGCACGGGCCAGGCCATCGCCGATGTCGCTGGCCACGCCGGCCACGTACAGCGCGGCGCCGGCATTCAGCGCCACGATGTCCAGTGCCGGTCCCTGCTGGTTGTCCAGCACGGCGCGCAGCATGGCGATGGACTGCTCCGGGCCGTCCACGCGCAGGTTGCGGCTGGCCGACATGGCGATGCCGAAGTCTTCCGGGTGGATCTCGTACTCGCGCACCTTGCCGTCGCGCAGCTCGCCCACCAGGGTGCCGGCGCCCAGCGAGATCTCGTCCATGTTGTCGCGGCCCCAGACCACCATGGCGCGCTCGGTGCCCAGCTCGCGCAGCACGCGCGCCTGGATGCCCACCAGATCGGGGTGGAACACGCCCATCAGCACCGACGGCGCGCTGGCCGGGTTGGTCAGCGGGCCGAGGATGTTGAAGATGGTGCGCACGCCCATCTCGCGGCGGACCGGCGCGACTACCTTCATCGACGGATGGTGGATCGGCGCGAACATGAAGCCGATGCCGGTCTGCTCGATGGCCGCGGCCACCTGGGCCGGCTGCAGTTCGATGGCCGCACCCAGCGCTTCCACCGCATCGGCGCTGCCGGACTTGGACGACACGCTGCGGTTGCCATGCTTGGCAACACGCGCACCGGCTGCGGCCGCCACGAACATCGCGCAGGTGGAGATGTTGAAGGTATGCGAGCCATCGCCACCGGTACCGACAATGTCGACCAGGTGGGTGGTATCGGCCACCGGCACCGCCAGCGCGAATTCGCGCATGACCGTGGCCGCGGCCGCGATCTCGTCGATGGTTTCCTTCTTCACCCGCAGGCCGGTGAGGATGGCGGCGGTCATCATCGGCGAGACATCGCCGCGCATGATCTGCCGCATCAGGTCGACCATTTCGTCGAAGAAGATTTCGCGGTGCTCGATGGTGCGTTGCAGGGCTTCCTGGGGGGAGAAGCTCATGGGAATGCTCCTTGGATCAGGCCGCCGGACGCTGCAGGAAATTGCGCAGCAGGGCGTGGCCGTGTTCGGTGAGGATGGATTCGGGGTGGAACTGCACGCCCTCCACCGGGAACTGGCGGTGACGCAGGCCCATGATCTCTTCGATCGAGCCGTCCTCGTTCTCGGTCCAGGCGGTCACTTCCAGCACATCGGGCAGGCTGTGCTTGTCCACCACCAGCGAGTGGTAGCGGGTGGCCTGGTAACGATCCGGCAGGCCGGCGAACACGCCCTTGCCTTCATGGCGGATGGGCGAGGTCTTGCCGTGCATGATGTTGCCCGCGCGGATGACCGTGCCACCGTAGACCTGGCCGATGCCCTGGTGGCCCAGGCACACGCCGAGGATCGGCGTGGTCGGGCCCAGGCGCTGGATCAATTCCAGCGACACGCCCGCCTCGTTGGGCGTGCACGGGCCGGGCGAGATGACGATGCGCTCGGGTTTCTGCGCGGCGATCTCGTCCACGCTCATCGCATCGTTGCGCACCACCTTCACTTCGGCGCCCAGCGTCTGCAGGTACTGCACGAGGTTGTAGGTGAAGCTGTCGTAGTTGTCGATCATCCACAACATGGTCAGGTTCCGTCGCTTATCAGGAAAATGGCGTATACGTTTTCGGTGTAGGTGATGGGGCCGGCTTCAATGGACTCCGGTGCACCGGGCGCAGGTGCCGAGGTCGGTGCATAGCTGCCGGTCACCGAGATCCTGTCCAGATACTCACCATCCTCGCCCGGCTGCGGCCATTGCCCGGCCTGGATGCCGTAGGCGAAGTCCGGCGCCACGTCGGAGATGCTGTACAGGCCACGCACTTTCGTTCCATAGGCCTTGGCCAGGCCCTGCGCGGACTCGCGGGTCTTGGCCGCTGCTTCGCCCTTGAGTTCGCGTCGCAGCGCCACTTCGCCCGAGTAGGTCGGGGCCACGCTGCTGACCTGCACGTTCTCGTTGGCCTTCAGCGCACCCAGCACGTCCTGCATCGCCTTCACGCTGGCGAAGCTGGCACGCAGCTGGCGCGACACGCGGGTGCCGATGAAGACCTGCCGGTTCTGCTCATAGCGCGTCGCCGGACCGATACGCAGGTTGTCCGCGCGCACGCTGCCTTCCACCGCCTTGTGCTGCTTGAACAGCGCCAGCACGCGCGCGACGTTGTCCTGCACGCGGCGGCGCGCGGCGTCAGCATCCATGTCGGTCTCTTCGATGTTCAACTGCAGGCCGAACCGGTCCGGCATCACCACGCGGCGCGCCTCGCCCTTCACCAGCAGGTGCGGCTGCGAGGGAATGGTATTGGCCTGCGCCCACGCAGACGGGGCCATCGTGGCCAGCAGTGACGACCACAGCAATGCGCTCAGCAGCTTCATGCGGTACTCCTTGTCTTGAACGGGAACAGCAGGAGGTGCCGCGGCGCAGGCCACGGCACGGAAAGGCTCACAGGCCCTTGGCAGCCTGGGCGACGGCGCGGAACAGCGCGCGGCCCTTGTTCATCGTCTCGTCCCATTCCTTGTCCGGGTCCGAGTCGTAGACGATGCCGGCGCCGGCCTGCACGTACAGGCGGCCATCCTTGATCACCGCGGTGCGGATCGCGATCGCGGTATCGGCATCGCCGTGCCAGCCGATGTAGCCGATGCTGCCGGCATAGACATTGCGCTTGATCGGTTCCAGCTCGCGGATCACCTCCAGCGCGCGGATCTTCGGCGCGCCGCTGACCGTGCCGGCCGGGAAGGTGGCGCGCAGCACATCGGCATAGCTCAGCCCCGGCTGCAGCTGCCCGGTCACTTCGCTGACGATGTGCATGACGTGGCTGTAGCGTTCGATCACGAACTGCTCGCCCACTTCCACGGTGCCGGCCTTGGACACGCGACCGGCATCGTTGCGGCCGAGGTCGATCAGCATCAGGTGCTCGGCGCGTTCCTTCGGATCGGCCAGCAGTTCGGCTTCCAGCGCCAGATCCTGCTCGACGGTGGCACCGCGCGGACGGGTACCGGCGATCGGGCGCACGGTGACTTCGCCATCCTGCAGACGCACCAGGATTTCCGGCGACGAGCCGACCACCTGCAGGTCGCCGACATCCAGGAAGTACATGTACGGCGACGGGTTCAGTGCACGCAGCGCGCGGTACACATCCACCGGGCGCGCCTTGAACGGCACGCTCAGGCGCTGGCTGAGCACCACCTGGAAGATGTCACCGGCGCGGATGTATTCCTTGCTGCGCTGGACCGCATCGACGAAGCCTTCGCGGGTAAAACCGGAGACGAAATCGGACTCGTCCAGCACATCACTGTTGAGCGGCGCGGGATAACCGGCGCCCGGTGCGCGCAGCTTGGCGGTCAGTGCATCCAGGCGGGCCTGGGCCTGCTCGAAGGCGCCCTCGACCCGGGGGTCGGCATGTACGATCAGGTACAGCCGGCCCTTGAGATTGTCGAACACCGCCAGCTCATTGGAATCCAGCAGCAGGATGTCCGGGGTGCCCAGTTCATCACGGCCGGCCGGCGGCGCCAGGCGCGGTTCGATGTAGCCGATGCATTCGAAACCGAACCAGCCGACCAGGCCACCGGTGAAGCCCGGCAGGCCGTCCAGCTTGGGCACCGAGTGAGCGCTGCGCAGCGCCTCGACCTCGGCGAACGGGTCGGCCACCTCGCGGGTTTCCACCATCTGGCCGTCTTCGCGCACGGTCAGCGTATGGCCGTGGAAGGCGTACACGCGGCGCGCCGGCAGGCCGATGATCGAGTAACGACCAAAGCGCTCGCCGCCTTCGACGGATTCAAACAGGTAGGTATTGGGGCCGTCGGCGAGCTTCAGATAGACCGAAAGCGGCGTGTCCAGGTCGGACAGCACTTCACGGACGACGGGAATATGGGTGTGGCCTTCAGCGGCCTGCTGCTGAAACTGAGCGTGCGAGTTCAAGACGACTTTCCTTCCGGGACACAGCGTTATGGGGGCGGACGACGGCAACGGGCCACCATCGCCACCAACGGCGTGCGGAAGAAAGGGTATGCGGGGTCGTCAGGCTGGACACCCCTTGACTGTATCGCAGCCGGGGCGGGAGGGGAACCCCGCCGCCGCGGCGCGGTTCATTCGGCCATTAGCCCATCCGCCGGGCATTCTCCTGGGCCTCCAGCCCCTGTTGCTGGGCCAATCCAGCCGCCGTCGCCTGTTCGCGACCGGTGTTCAGGGCGTCAACCTGCGCCGTGCTCACGGCCAGCGGCTGGGCCATGCCGGCCGCCACGTCCACGTGCGCATGTCGGCGGTGGGCCGCCTGCAGATCCGGGGTGTCGACCGCGAATGCCCGCGTGCGGTCGTCACTGAGCAGCACATGGGAAATGGCCTGCAGCCCATCGCGCTTGGCCTGCGCAGCCAACGCCCCGGCCAGCTGGTCGCTCTGCAGGTTCGGGATGCGGCCATGTGCCACATCGAGGCCGTGCACGCCGGTCTGCGCGCCCTTGAACAGATGGAAGTCGATGTGCCCCGGATCGTTCAGCGCTGGCATCTTCGCGGCCCCCTCCTGCAGCTGCGCATGCGGCCGTCCAAGCAGCTTGCGCGCGGCCGCCTCCTGGCTCGCGATTGCCGCGTCGAGACTGGGGTTCATCGTCTCGCTCATGCCATGCCGGTCCACCGACTCCCCCATGGTCGCACTGCCGCGCCCGATCACCCACGACGTCTTGGCAAGGTTGACCAGGTTCTGCGGCAGTGCCGGCGTGGGCAGGTGCGTGGCAATGCCCTTGTTGGCCATCGCACCCAGCCCGACGGTGCCGGCCAGCACGGCCGGCGCCTGCGAGGTCAGCCCGGTGATCTGATGGCTGCTCCAGTTCATGCCCATGTGGAAAGTCGCGCCGTACACGGCATAGCCATTGCGCAGCCCATTGGCCACGCCATGCACGCCCTGCTGCAGCTGGCCGCCCAGATGATGGCCGCCGGCGCGGATGCGGCCGGCATCCGCCGCTGCTTCACGGGTGGCTTCACGGGCCTTGGTTTCGTGTTGATTGCGGGCCGCGTCACCGTGCTCGCGCATCTGCCTGGCCATGTCGTCGGCACCGAGCGCACCCAGCACGCTGGCCCCGATGTTCCAGCCGTAACTGCCCTTGGCCTGCACGCGGTGGCTGACCGATTCGACCAGACCCTGCAGCTCGCGTCCCTTGGCAATGACCGTCGCGCCGCCTTCGATGCCGACCCGCATGCTCTTTCCACCGTAGTCGACCACGGTGCCGATCGCATTTCCCTGCAGGGTCGACGCACGCTCGACGGCCACGCCGGACAGGCTCATGCCCCGGCCCGCCAGCGCGCCGACCTGCTCGACATGTTCACCGGCAACCCGTCCGGCACGCATGCCACGCGCACCTGCGATCAGCACCTCGGCCAACGGGCCACCGTATTCGGCAAGCTGGCTTGGCGCTTCTCGATGGCGGCGGTCCACCACCTTTCCATTCACTTCGGTCTTGGCATCCAGCAACAGTTCCATCCTGCCCGCGGCCACCGGAACATTGCGCAATGCCTCCGCCCCGGATTTCGACGCCAGCTGGTCAACCAGCTGGGCGGTGGCCGTCTGCGCACCGGCCGGCATCATCTCCTGCAGCTTGCGGGTAACCATCTGCTGCACGCCGGGCTGGCGCAGCAGCTGGCTGGTCTCGCTGGCCAGCAGGCCAAAGCCCTGCCGGTGATGCTCGTTGAGCCGCTTCAATCCGTTCTGCACATCGTTGAGCACTTCACCCGAGGTCTGGTAGGTGTGCACCGTGTCGCGCGTGTTGAACACCGGCAATCCGTGGGATTTCGCGTAGCGATCGGCGGTGGCCGGATGCAGGCCCGCCGAATTGAAGGTGGTCGCACGTACACCGGTCACCGCCGAAGCGGCAGAGGCCATGCCGCCGCCAAGCGAATGACCGGCGAGTTCAAAGTGGGTACCGGAGGTCTTCAAGCGACTCGCCAGTGCCATGGCCCGATCGTAGTAGTCACTCTGCATGCCCACGCCCTGGCGTCCGTTGTTGAGGAAATCCTCGCCTCCGGACTCACGCCGCCCGCCTTTCGCCCGGGGATCGATGATTTCGCCCGTGGATCCCTTGAACACCAGCACCGGCTTGGCGTCATCACCGAACACCCTTTTGTCCGGAATGTAGATCTCTGCGCGGAAACCCGAGTCGTTCGGCCGCATCAGCTTCTTCAGGTCGGCTGCCCCAAGGCTGATGCCCGCCGCTTTGAGCGTGTCCGGGTCGGTCACGGCACTGGCTCGCGTCCACCCGACCGGCGGTTCTCCTTTGCCCTTTGCCGAGGCATACACATCATCAGCAAGCGAACCCAGCTCGCGGGCGTGATAGGTCTCGCGCAGGCGCGCCGCTTCGGTGGCGTGTCCACCGCCCTGCAGTTGCTCGACCAGGTGCTGCTGCGCCTGGACGCTCCTGGCGCGGGCCTGCAGCAGGCGTTCCTGCTGCTCGGGATCGTGACCGCTCATGGCAGACTCCATTGCTCATCAGTGAAGACGTGGTCATCCAGGACCTGCTGGAATGACCACGGCCAACGCTATCATCCCCCGAACGCGTCCATGTCAAGGAATCACATGCACCGTCCCCCTCACAGTTCCTTTACGCCATTCTCCTGGCTGGCGCTGATGCTGCTGATACTGCTGAGCGCCTGCGCGCGCACGTCTTCACATGGCGCGGAGCGCTATTTCGAAGGCAAGGCCCTGGAGCTGGCCATTGCCGCCGAACAGGGTGATGCGGCGACGATCACGCGCCTGATCAAGACCGAAGGCGTGAACCCCGACAAGGAGTTCTCGAAGCAGGATGGCATTCCGCTCATCGCGTGGCCGTTGCGCGCGCGCAACCTGGAAGGCCTGCGCGCGATGCTCGACAACGGCGCCAACCCGAATGCACGGCGTATTGAAACGCTGGACGGCGAGACGTTCCGCCACAACAACGCCATGGTCTATGCCGCGAAGATGGACGATCCGCGCTACCTGGCCCTCCTGCTGGATCATGGCGGCGACCCGGACACGCGCACCTCCAATACCGAAACGCTGCTGTTTCAGGCCTTCATTTCCGGCAACCTGTGGAAGAACATCCAGCTGCTGGTGGAGCGCGGCGCACACGTCAACGAATCCAACATCGGCCAGGCCGATACGGTCCTGAGCTGGTACACCGGCCGTGGCGGCTTCGAGCAGGCCTACTGGCTGCTTGAACATGGTGCGGACCCCACGATTGCATCGCCGTCATCGGCGCAACCGGGCGCGCCCGATCGGATGGCCATGGTCGAAGCGATCTACTGGGAAATCACCACACCGGACCTGCTGCCGTGGCAGAAGAAGTGCCAGCAGTGGCTGATCGATCACGGCATTGCCCGGCCGCCGCTGCCGCAGTACATCCGCGAGAAGCGTGAAGCATTCGGGTTCCCGGCGAAGGAGCAGGACATACCGCCGTTGTAGTACTTCCGGTGCGGCTCAGCGCGGCTCGGACAACAGTGCACAGCCCACGGGCAGGTGCATCCGCACCCTGCCCGGCACGCACGCGATGCGGAACTGGCGCGCCTGTACCGGTTCACCGTCCAGGTTGAGCGTCAGCGGGCGCTCGGACTCCACCTGCAACCATGGCAGCCGCGCGCGTGTTGCCAGCTGTTCCAGCGCGGCCTGGGTGCCGGACTTCAGCATCTGGCCGAGCGTGGCGGTGACTTCCCCCTCCAGCTCCGGAAGCACCGTCACGTCCAGCTGCCCATCATCGATCAGTGCCTGCGGGCACAATTGCTGGCCACCGCCTGCCTGGCGGCCATTGCCGATGCCGAGCGCGATGAAGTCGCCTTCCCACGCGAAGTCCGGGCCGGACAGCCGCGCGGTGATCGGCTCGATGCGACCCAGCTTGGCGATGCCGGTGATCACGTAGGCCAGCCCGCCCAGCATCTTCTTCAAGCCGGCATCGGTCTCCACCGTTACCTGCGTGCCAAAACCACCGCTGGCAAGGTTGGCGCACCACCAGTGGGTGCCATCGGCGTCCACGCGCAGGAGATCGATCGCATGCGGCGTCGCCTGCCCGATCAAGCCGAAGGCCTCCTTCGGCTCGGTGGGAATGCCGGCAGCAGTCGCGAAGTCGTTGGCGGTCCCCATCGGAATCAGCGCCAGTGATGGCAGCGCATCCGCCGGTTCCTCACGGTGGGCCAGGGTCTCGGCCACCGCACTGAGCGTGCCATCGCCACCGGCGGCCACGATCACATCCACGCCGTGATCAATCGCCTCGGCCACGTAGCGCTCGGCATCACCGTCCTCCCAGGTCACCCGCACTTCCAGCTGCACACCCTGCCCGCGCCAGTGGCCGACGGCGTCGCGCAACTCATCGTTGCCAGCGGATTTGCCATTGAGGATCAGGCGCCAGCGCGGTGCGGCCATGTGGTGCTTCCAGGACGGGGGCGCACAGGCTAGCAATGCGCTGTTTGTCCGCGGTGAATGTCACGCAGATGTCATTCAGCAACCGGAGAATGGAAGGCCATAGCAGGGACGATGGATGGAGGCAGGATCAGCCTCCCACGCATGCAGCGAGGCCACGCCGGGGTTTGGCGTGGTCTTTTTTTTTGCCTTGCCGCGACGGCTCAGAGATAGGCGTCGATCGGGCTGTGCAGCAGGCAGCTGTCAAAATCATCCACGTCGCGCAGCTCTGCGGGCTCGATGCCGTGCTGCTGCAGGAGGATGGCGAGTGCCGCCATGCCATCGGCAAACCGGCGCTCGACCCGCGTCAGCGGATCCTGCATGGCCAGGTCGTAGTCGAAGCCATAGGCGGTTTCGGTGAAGCGTGCGGCGTGGGTGACAAGACGCGCCTCGAAGGCACCGTAGGCATCCGGCAGGACATGCACGAACCGGCGCAGGTCGTCCTGTGCTGGGAGCTCTGCTGCCAGCGGATGCCCCTGCGCGATCCGCTCCAGGGGAGGCAGCGGCGGTGCTGGATAGCGGCGCTGCCACAGCAGCAGCGCGCGCTCGACATCATGGCCGCACCGCTGCAGGTCGGCGGCGGCCTCATCCACCGGGGCGCCCGTGCGCTGCCTGTACTCGGCAACCAGCCGGCGCACGATCCAGGCATGCGCCACGGCAAGATCCCCGCCCGATTCCATCAGTGCCTGCCTGCAGATACGGATGGACGCGGGCAGCTGCTGGCGAAGCAGGGTGATGCGTTGCGGCAGGGTCAGCGCATCCACTTGGCGGCTACCCGGCAAATGCCTTCAGGGCAGCGCCTTCCAGCCGGTACACGGTCCACTCGTCCTGCGGCTTGGCGCCGGCGGCGGTGTAGAACTCGATGGCCGGGGTATTCCAGTCCAGCACCGACCATTCGAAGCGGCCGCAGCCTTCGGCCACGGCCTGCCGGGCGATGTATTTCAGCAGCGCCTTGCCTGCGCCGACGCCGCGCTTTTCCTGGCTGACGTACAGGTCTTCCAGGTAGATGCCCTTGCGGCCCAGCCAGGTGGAGTAGTTGTAGAAATACACCGCATAGCCGATGGCCTCACCGTCGGCTTCGCAGATCAACGCGCGTGCGGTCGCGTCGGCACCGAACAGGCTCTCGGCGATGCCGATCTCATCGGTCTGCACCGAATGCTCGGCCTTCTCGTAGATGGCCAGCTCACGGATGAAGTGCAGGATCAGGCCGGCATCGGCCACGGTGGCCGGACGGATGTTCAACACGGCCACCGTACCCATGGCTCAGCCCCTTGCCGCAGCAACGTTCGCGCGCATCTGCGCGATCACGTCCTGGTAGCTGGTCTTGGCGTTGAAGATGGCCGAGCCGGCGACGAAGGTGTCAGCGCCAGCGGCGGCGATCTCACCGATGTTGTCGGCCTTCACGCCACCGTCGATCTCCAGGCGGATGTCCTTGCCGCTGGCGTCGATCATCTTGCGCACCACGCGCAGCTTGTCCAGCGCCGAGGGGATGAAGGCCTGGCCACCGAAACCCGGGTTGACCGACATCAGCAGCACCAGGTCCAGGTCATCCAGCACCCAGTCGAGGATGTCCACCGGGGTGGCCGGATTGAGCACAATGCCCGGCTTGCAGCCCAGCGAGCGGATCAGCTGAATGGTGCGGTGCACGTGGCGACTGGCCTCCGGGTGGAAGCTGATGTAGGTGGCACCGGCTTCGGCGAAGTCCGGGATGATGCGGTCCACCGGCTCAACCATCAGGTGCACGTCGATCGGCGCGGTGACGCCGTGCTTGCGCAAGGCCTGGCAGACCATCGGGCCGATGGTCAGGTTCGGCACGTAGTGGTTGTCCATCACGTCGAAGTGGACCCAGTCCGCACCGGCGGCGAGGACGTTGTCGACTTCCTCGCCGAGGCGGGCGAAGTTGGCGGAGAGAATGGACGGGGCGATGAGGCAGTTGGACATGGCCGGGGCCTTCGGAACGGGGAAAGGATTCTCCCGCCCGCAGGCGGGACTGTCGGGTCAGCGCTTGCGCAGGGTCTTGATGCGGTCGTAGGCGGCGTTGATCCGCCGCGACTTCTGCTCGGCCTGCTGCTGCAGCTCGGGGGCGGCACCGCCCAGCTTGTCGGGGTGGTACTGCGAGATCAGCTTGCGATAGGCGCGCTCTACCTCGGCATCGGTGGCCTCGGAGGTCAGCCCCAGCTCCCGGTACGGGTTCTCCTTGTTCAGGCGGAACCAGTCCGAGTCGAAGGCATGGCCGATCAACAGGCCGACCACCGCGCCAAACAGCGGATTGGGCCGGAACAGCAGGGCGCCGGCGATGAATCCGAGCAGTTTTCCGTACCAGCGCATGGCGCTCCGGGGTCGACCGACGAAATGGACGCTCATTTTACGTCACAGCGGGCCCGGACGGCTTTACACTAGGCCGCCCGCTGGTCAGCGGGCCCGCCGGGTCCGTTGGGCAGCCGTATCGACAACGCCCCAGGAGTGCCCGTGCCAACCACGCTGTTGCAATCCGATCTCCCCGGCCTGCCCTTGCGCCATCGCGGCAAGGTGCGTGATGTGTTCGATATCCCGCGCGAGCGGCTGCCTGCAGGGACCCCGCCGGGCGACTACCTGCTGATGGTGGCCACCGATCGCCTGTCGGCGTTCGACGTGGTCCTGCCCGACCCGATCCCGGGCAAGGGCGAGATGCTCTGCCAGGTGTCCAACTTCTGGTTCGCCAAGACCGCGCACCTGATGCCCAACCACCTGACCGGCATCGACGTGGCCAGCGTGCTGCCCGAGGGCGTGGATCCGGCCCTGTACGCCAAGCGTGCGGTGGTCACCCGCAAGCTGAAGCCGGTGCCGGTGGAAGCGATCGCCCGCGGCTACCTGATCGGCAGCGGCTGGAAGGACTACCAGCGCACCGGGAAGGTCAGCGGCATCGACCTGCCCGATGGCCTGCGCCAGGCCGAGCAGCTGCCGGAGCCGATCTTCACCCCCTCGACCAAGGCCGCCGTCGGCGACCATGACGAGAACATCGATTTCGATGCGATGGTGAAGCAGGTCGGTGCGGACCTGGCCGAGCGCGTGCGCGACGCCACCCTGCGCATCTACAAGTTCGCCGCCGACTACGCCCGCGAGCGCGGCATCATCCTGGCCGATACCAAATTCGAGTTCGGTACCGACGCCGATGGCCGCCTGTACATCATGGACGAGATGCTGACGCCGGATTCCTCGCGTTACTGGCCGGCCGACGAGTACGAAGTGGGTACCAGCCCGCCGAGCTACGACAAGCAATTCGTGCGCGATTACCTGGAGACGCTGGACTGGGGCAAGACCGCCCCGGGCCCGACCATCCCGGCCGAGATCATCGAGCGCACCCGCGCCAAGTACGCCGAGGCGCTGCAGCGCCTGGCCGGGATCAGCGTCGACTGATCCGCCTGCGCCCCCGGCCGGAAAGGCGGGGGCACTCTGAAGGGGTAGTGCCGGCCGCTGGCCGGCAACCTCGGCGAATCCGCAGCCAGGCATGGCCTGGCTCTACTGTCGGCTCTGGCGGGAGTATGCTGGCCGCATGCAGACATCCACCGAGCTTGCGCGGCCGATCGACCGCTATTTCGCCAGCTACTCCGACGACCACCGCAATGTGATCAACCAGCGCATCCACGTGGTGGCGGTACCGGCGATCCTGTGGTCGGTGGTGGCCCTGCTGTGGTGCCTGCCGCCGCTGATCACCTGGTTCCAGTACGGCATCTGGTCGGCGTTCGCGATGTTCAGCGCGTGGTGTTTCTACAACAAGCTGTCGCGCCCGCTGGGCATCGGCATGCTCATCCAGTTCTTCGTGTTCGGCTGCCTGTGCCGCCTGCTGGAGGCCGAAATCGGCCTGCAGGCCCTGCGCTGGCTGGCGGTGGGCGTGTTCGTGGTGGCCTGGATCGCGCAGTTCATCGGCCACACGTTCGAGGGCCGCAAGCCCAGCTTCCTGACCGACCTGACCTACCTGCTGATCGGCCCGGCCTGGGTGATGGCCAAGTTCTACCGCAAGCTCGACTGGCGCTATTGAACTGCGGCCGGCCGACGGCGACCGTCGTTTCCTGAACGGGCAGATTCCGTCACCCGCACTCCACGACGGCCCTGCCAGCCTGCCCCGGTGACTCGCTCCCCACTTCCCGCCCGTCGACGGCAGCCCCTGTGCGACAGGGCCTGCGGTCTCCCTGCGTGGGCGTAGGGTGTCCCCGAGGGCAACCGGGGAAGGACTGCAGGAACGTGATGCTGCACCGCAGAAAAAATGAATCAGCGAACGTTACATGCAATTGATCGCTGTTCGATGGGTTTCGGCGACATTTCGCGGCCTGTTATCCTCCCTGACCTGCTCGTGAATCATGGATTCCCTGCATGCTCCCCAGCCTGCCCCTGCTGCTGGCCCTGCCGTTCCTGATGGCAGCGGCTGTTGCGGCCTTCCCCCGTAGTTCGCGCTCGACTGCTGCCTGGCTGGCGGCGCTGGCGCCGTTGGGCGGGCTGGCCATCCTCGGCTGGCTGACCCCGTCCGTACTCGGCGGCCAGGTGGTGCGGACGATGGTCCCTTGGCTGCCTCAGATCGGCCTGGACTTCACCCTGCGCCTGGACGGGCTGGCCTGGATGTTCGCCGGGCTGGTGCTGGGCATCGGCGCGCTGGTGGTGCTGTATGCGCGCTACTACCTGAGCCAGCAGGACAACGCGCACCGCTTCTACTGCTACCTGCTGCTGTTCATGGGCGCCATGCTGGGCATGGTGCTGTCGGGCAACCTGCTGTTGCTGATGATCTTCTGGGAAATGACCAGCATCAGCTCGTTCCTGCTGATCGGCTTCTGGTCGCACCGCCAGGACGCCCGCGAAGGCGCGCGCATGGCGCTGGTGATCACCGGCGGCGGCGGCCTGGCCCTGCTCGGCGGCGTGCTGCTGATCGGCCGCATCGTCGGCAGCTTCGACCTGGACGTGGTACTGGCCGCCGGCGAGCAGATCCGCGCCAGCGCGCTGTATCCGTATGCCCTGTTCCTGATGCTGGCCGGCATCTTCACCAAGAGCGCGCAGTTCCCGTTCCACTTCTGGCTGCCGCACGCGATGGCGGCGCCGACCCCGGTCTCGGCCTACCTGCACTCGGCCACCATGGTGAAGGCCGGCGTGTTCCTGCTGGCGCGGCTGCATCCGGCGCTGGCCGGCAGCGACCTGTTCTTCTACACGGTCAGCGGCATCGGCGCGATCACCCTGTTGATCGGGGCCTGGAACGCGATCTTCCAGCACGACCTGAAGGGCCTGCTTGCGTACTCCACGATCTCGCATCTGGGCCTGATCACCCTGCTGTTCGGCCTGTCCACGCCAATGGCGGTGGTGGCCGGCGTGTTCCACATCCTCAACCACGCCACCTTCAAGGCCTCGCTGTTCATGGCCGCCGGCATCATCGACCACGAAACCGGCACCCGTGACATGCGCAAGCTCGGAGGCCTGCGTAAGCTGATGCCGTTCACCAGCGCGCTGGCGATCATCGCCTCGCTGGCGATGGCCGGCATCCCGCTGCTCAACGGCTTCCTGTCCAAGGAAATGCTGTTCGCCGAGGCACTGACCGCCGGTGGCGGCCCGGGCGCGATGCGCACGGCGGTGTCGATCGCCGCGCTGCTGGCCGGCGTGCTGGGCGTGGCCTACAGCCTGCGCTTCGTGCACGACACTTTCTTCGGCCCCGGCCCGCACGACCTGGACCGCGTGCCGCATGAACCGCCGCGCTGGATGAAGGTGCCGGTGGAACTGCTGGTGGTGATCTGCGTGGCGGTAGGCATCGCTCCGGCACTGACCGTGGCGCCGGTGCTGCACGCCGCTGCGGCCTCGATCCTCGGCAACGCCATGCCCGAGTACAGCCTGGCGGTGTGGCACGGTTTCAACCTGCCGCTGGCGATGAGCGCGATCGGCGTAGTCGGTGGCGTGGCGCTGTACTTCGGCCTGCGCAGGCTGATCAACCTGCACGGCGTGGAAACCCGCACCACCGGGCGCAACGTGTTCCATGCACAGCTGGATGCGATCTCCGCGCTGGCCATGCGCCTGACCAACGGCATCGCCAATGGCAGCCTGCAGCGCATGCTGCTGGGCCTGGTGCTGGTGGCCATCACCGTGGCCGCCGCGCCCTACATCGCCAACCCGGCCTCGCCGAACTGGACCAAACCGCAGCCGATCCCGCTGCTGGGCTGGGCGCTGTGGCTGGTGATGATGGCCTGTGCGGTGGCCACCCTGCGTGTCTACAAGCAGCGCCTGCTGGCGGTGCTGCTGGTGGGCGGTGTCGGCCTGATGGTGGCGCTGACCTTCGTGTTCCTGTCCGCACCCGATCTGGCCCTGACCCAGCTGCTGGTCGAGATGGTGACCCTGGTGCTGATGCTGCTGGGCATGAACTACCTGCCCGCGCAGTCCGGACCGGAGCGGCCGCGCTGGCGCAAGCGGCGCGATGCGGTGATCGCCATCATCGCCGGTGCCGGGCTTGGCGCGCTGGCCTATTCGGCGATGACCCTGCCGCCCAACACCATGGCCGGCGAGCTGCTCGCCCGCGCCCTGCCCGAGGCGTACGGCCAGAACGTGGTCAACGTGATCCTGGTCGACTTCCGCGGCTTCGATACCTTCGGCGAGATCACCGTGTTCGGCATCGCCGCACTGGTGGTACATGCCCTGCTGCGGCGCACGCGGATGGCGCCGGAACAGATCATGCCTGGCCCGCCGATCAAGCTGCCGGTGCCGGCTGACCTGGCGCAGATCATGTTCCCGCTGACCCTGACCGTATCGATCTTCCTGTTCCTGCGGGGCCACAACGCGCCGGGCGGTGGCTTCATCGCCGGCCTGGTGCTGGCGGTACCGCTGCTGATCCAGTACGTGATCCAGGGCACCGCGTCGGTGGAATCGCGCTTCGGCTTCGACTACATCCGCTGCATCGGCATGGGCCTGCTGATCGCCCTGCTCAGCGGCAGTGCCTCGATGCTGTTCGGCGTACCGTTCCTGACAAGCGGGCACCTGGACCTGCACCTGCCGCTGATCGGCGACGTGCCGCTGGCCAGTGCCATCGGCTTCGACATCGGCGTCTACCTGGTGGTGTTCGGCGGCGCCATGCTGATGCTGTCGATGATGGGCACGATCAAGCCGTCGCGTACCCGCACTGCCCGCAAGGGTGAGATCGACCTGCAACGCCGTTCGGCCCGCACCGGGGAGATGCACTGATGGAACTGGCCCTGGCTACCGCGATCGGCGTGCTGACCGCCATCGGCATCTACCTGCTGCTGCGTGCGCGCAGCTTCGATGTGATCCTCGGCATGACCTTCCTGTCCTACGCCACCAACCTGCTGATCTTTGCCGGTGGCCGCGTGGTGCTGGGCAAGGCGCCGGTGCTGCAGGAGGGTGTGGACAGCCATCTCGGCAACTACACCGACCCGTTGCCGCAGGCACTGGTGCTGACCGCGATCGTGATCGCCTTCGCGATGACTGCCGTGAGCATCGTGCTGGCCATGCGCAGCCGCAGCGACAACCACAGCGACCACGTGGACGCCCACGAACCGGATGACGACCTGCAGGATGAGCGCGTGCCGCCGCGCCAGGACGAGGACCGCGCATGAATCATCTGGTGATCCTGCCGATCCTGATTCCGCTGCTGGGTGCTGCACTGTCGCTGTTCGTCGAACACCGCCGCTATGGCCCCAGAGTGCAGCGCGCGGTGGCCTGGACCGCGCTGTCGGCGCTGGCCCTGGCGGTGGGCCTGCTGTTTGCCAGCACGGCCAGCGGTGACATCAACGTCTACCTGCTGGGAGACTGGCCGTCGCGGCTGGGCATCGCGCTGGTGGCCGACCGGCTGTCGGCGTGGATGCTGCTGACCACCCTGCTGCTGGCCATTCCCTGCCTGCTGCATGCCTGCTCGGGCTGGGACCGCCGCGCACCGCACTTCCATGCACTGTTCCAGTTCCAGCTGGTGGGCCTCAACGGTGCGTTCCTGACCGGCGACATCTTCAACCTGTTCGTGTTCTTCGAGGTGATGCTGATCGCCTCCTACGGCCTGCTGCTCAGCGGTGGCCGCGGCCTGCGTATGCGCATCGGCCTGCACTACGTGGTGTTCAACGTCACCGCCTCGACCCTGTTCCTTATCGCGCTGGGCCTGCTGTACGCCTCGCTGGGCTCGCTGAACATGGCCGAGCTGTCGCAGCGCATCGCCGAGGTGCCAGCGGCGCAGCTGACCCTGGTGAAGGCGACGATGGGCCTGTTGCTGCTGGTGTTCTGCGCCAAGGCCGCACTGATGCCGCTGTACCTGTGGCTGCCGGAAGCCTATTCGCGCGCGCCGGCCGCTGTGGCTGCGCTGTTCGCGATCATGACCAAGGTCGGCCTGTACTCGGTGCTGCGCATCCAGATGCTGTGGTTCGGCGACGATGCCGGCGCGATGACCGGCTATGGCCGCGACTGGCTGCTGTGGGCCGGCGTGGCAACGCTGGTGCTCGGTGGCCTGGGTGCGCTGGCCGCAACCCGCCTGCGCGTGCTGATCTCCTACCTGGTGATCGTGTCGGCAGCCACGCTGTTCATCGCCTTCTCGGTAGGCACGCCGCAGGTGCTGTCAGCCGGCCTGTACTACTTGCCACACAGCAGCTTCGTCGCCGCCGCGCTGTTCCTGATTGCCGACCTGATCCGCCGCCGACGTGGTGGCGCCAGCGACCGCAAGGAAGTGGTGGCACCGATGCCGGGCAAGGAAACCCCAGCGGTGCTGTTCCTGATCGGCGCAGTGTCGGTGGCCGGCCTGCCTCCGCTGTCCGGCTTCCTGGCCAAGGCCGCGCTGCTGGCTGGCATGCCGGCACAGTACACCGCCCCCGTCTGGACGGCGGTGCTGGTCAGCAGCCTGCTGGTGATCATGGGCCTGACCCGCGGCGGCATCCGCCTGTTCTGGCGCGTGCCACCGGTCGATCCCGAGGCACCGAAGCCGCGCAAGGCACGCCTGCGCCGGGTCGAGCTCTACGCCGCCTGCCTGCTGCTGGGTTACGGCATCGGCATGACCCTGGCCGCCGCCCCACTGATGCGCTACACCGACGCCACCGCCGCACAGCTGCTGCACCCCAGCGAGTACGTGCAGCAGCTGCGCGCGACCACGCCGGAGATCCGCCAGCCATGACCGCCCAGCGCTCCCTGTTCCGCCGCGTCATTCCCTCGCCGATGCTCAGCATCATGGTGGTGGCATTCTGGCTGCTGATGTCCGACAGCTTCACCCTCGGCCAGATCGTGCTGGGGCTGGTGCTGGGCGTGGTGGTGCCGCTGTTCGCCGCGCGCCTGGATCGCGAGTTCGCCCGCATCGGCACTCTGCGCCCTTTGCCGAAACTGCTGTGCGTGACCCTGTGGGACATCCTGATGTCCAACATCCGCGTTGCCCTGCAGGTGCTGGGCCCGGAGAAGAACATCCACCCGGGTTTCATCTGGTTGCCGCTGGACATCGCCAACATCCACGGCATCGCCGCGCTGACCAGCATGATCACTCTGACCCCGGGCACGGTCTCGGCCGCGCTCAGCGACGACCGCAAGTTCCTGCTGGTGCATGTGCTGCACCTGGAGGACCCACAGGACCTGATCGATACGATCAAGCGCCGTTACGAGGCGCCGTTGATGGAGATCTTCCCATGACCGGTTTTGAAGTCATCCAGACCACCCTGGTGGTGTGCATGCACGTGGTCGGCCTGGCGATGCTGCTGGCCACCTGGCGCCTGCTGCGCGGGCCGACCGTGCCCGACCGCATCCTCGCGCTGGACACCCTGTCGGTGACCGCGATCGCCGAGCTGATGCTGTTCGGCATGTACCTCAACTCGCCGATCTACTTCGAGGCCGCGCTGATCATCGCCATGCTCGGCTTCGGCAGCACCGTGGTGCTGAGCAAGTTCGTGCTGCGCCGGGACATCGTCGAATGATCACCGCGATCCAGATCGGCCTGTCGATCCTGCTGCTGTTCGGCTGCTTCTTCATCCTGGTCGGCGCACTGGGCCTGGTGAAGCTGTCCACCTTCTTCAAGCGCCTGCACGCACCGACCAAGGCCAGCACGCTGGGCGTGGGCTGCGTGCTGGTGTGCTCGGTCTGCTACCACATCTTCCTGGGCCAGGACCCGCAGCCGCGCGAGCTGCTGATCACCGTGTTCCTGTTCATCACCGCGCCGATCAGCGCACACATGATGGCCAAGGCCGCGCTGTCGCTGCTGATGGAAACCCGCCCCAGCCTGCCGGGCAACGAGCCGGCCGCCGAAGAGCAGCTGCCGCCGCCGGAGCCGGTGCGGGAAGAAGAGACCACGCAGGGCCGGTAAATCCGGTAGCGGCCGACCTTGGTCGGCGCATTGTTTGCGCGAGTGCCAACCAAGGTTGGCACCCACCGGGTGATCGGTGGTGGGTGCCGACCGTTGGTCGGCACGAAATCAACCGCATCCACGCATGGCGTGGATCTACAACGCTGGTGCGCCCACCAGCAGCAGCTCCAGCACGAGCCAGCCGACGAACGCGACCAGCAGGATCACGCCTTCGCCACGGCTGATCTTCAGATCGCCACGCAGCATCGGGTACAGCACCAGCGCGAACGCCAGCAGCGCCGGCAGCTCCAGGCGCACGAACGAGGCCGGCAACGCCAGCGGCTGCAGCACTGCCATCGCACCAATCACCAGCAGCAGGTTGACCACGCTGGAACCCAGCACGTGGCCCAGCACCATGTCGCCATGCCCGCGACGCGCGGCGGCGATGGCGGTGGCCACCTCCGGCAGTGCGGTGCCGATCGCCACCGGCAGCAGGCCGACCAGCAGGGGCGTCCAGCCCAGGGCTACGCCGAAATCCGCGGCGGCGCCCACCACCAGGCGCGCGCCCCAGTACAGCGTCAACGCGGCAATCAGCACGCGCAGCACGTTCAACGGCAGGCTCGTGCGGCTCAGCGCGGATTCGGCAATGGCCGCCTGCACCGCCGCGCCTTCGCTGCGGCCACGGCGCAGCAGCAGCACCTGCACCACGATGAAGCCGGCCAGCAGTATGCCGCCCTCCCAACGTGCGAGACCGCCATCATGCCCGAACAGGATCAACAGCACACCCGCCGCCAGCAGCGACCACCACAGCACCGTCTGCAGGCGCGCGCGCAGCAGCAGGGGCGCAGCCATGGCCGCCACGGCGAGGGTCAGGCCCAGGTTGACGATGCTGCTGCCCACCGCGTTGCCCAGGGCCAGCTCCGGTTGGCCCACCGCCAGCGCGCGCGCATTGACCGCCAGTTCCGGCAACGAGGTGGTTACCCCGAGCAGCAGCAGCCCGGCAGTGAACGGGCTGGCCCCGAAACGTTGGGCCAGGCCGGACACGGCCTTGACGATGGAGTCCCCGCCCAGCGCCAGCAGCAGCAGGCCGAACAGGAACCAGGCAATGGCAATGGCGATCATCGAGCACTCCCCCCAGCAGTGGTGGCGCGATTCTACGCTTGGCCCGCACGCGCGGCTGGGCCGTGGATCAAGGATCAGCCACACCCTTCCGCATAATCGACCTGCGGGGTCTGCCCGACGCGCCAGGCACCCACCCGGCCATCGGCACCGAGCGCGAAGTCGATCACCGCCCCGCCCTCCTGCGCCGGGCGAACGCGCAGGTGCTGGGCCTTCTCGTCGTACTTGTCAGGGCCGACATCGGCCCGCTCCGGGTACAGCACCTGCAGCTCACCCAGGGTCATGCCGACCTTGCCGCCGCCTGGTGCGGTGATGGCGGCGCTGCGCACGTCGTAGCGCACCAGCTTGCGGCCTTCGATCATCAGGCGCGGGTCCTCGGCATCCTGCGGGCGCAGGAAGTAACAGCCATCGTTGCCATCGTCAGCCGGCAGCGGCTTGCCGGCGGCATCGGTGCCCAGCCCCTGCAGCGGCGTGCCGAAGCCGGCGCGCACGTCGGCGATGCCGGCCCCCAGCTTCGCACCAGCGAAGCCGTCCAGGCGGGCTGGACTGTCCTTGCGGAGGTCGTTCGCCGGGCGAGCCGCCAGATCAGGATCCGTCGACTGGGCGGGGCCGGTCGCCGAGGCGGTTTCCGCCGGAGTGTCGCTGCCGCTGCCGGCCGCCCCCTGCTTGTCGGGGCCGCCACTGCAGGCGGCGAGCGAAAGGAGCAACAGACCAGCAATCGGGAGGTGCTTCATCGGTGCGGTTCCCTGGCACGAAGATGGCTGCACGCTAGCCCATCCGGTGTGCAGGCGCTGCATTGTCATCGCGGTTTCATCGCCTTCGTTCAGGCTCGGCGAGCACCGACATGCCGTCCCTTCCATGCAACCGCGCAAGACCGATCTCGCCCGAACCGCGCTGCAGGCCCACCGCGCGCCGCTGGACATGCGCCAGCGCCGGCTGCTGATCCTGTGCGACGGCCAGCGCACCGTTGCCGACCTGACCGGTCTGCTCGGCCAGGAAGCACCGGCGATGGTCATCCAGCTGGTACAGGCGGGGTACCTGAGCACCGGCACGGGCGCCACGACCCCGGCACCGTCGACCGCAGCCGCAGCAACGCCGGTGCCCACGCCGCCGGCAGCCACACCTGCTGCACCCGCGATCGAACGTCGCCGCTCGCTGGTGGCCGCGCGCATCTACGTGCTGGGCATATTGGAGATGCAGCGCCACCCGCAGGCGGCAGCACTGTTCCGTGACCTGCAGCAGGCGCGTGCGGAAGAAGAGGTGCTTCAGCGGCTGCAGTCAGCGATGCAGATGCTGCCCGGGCTGACCTCGGAGGGCTATTGCCAACGCGTGCGACAGCGCCTGCTGGAGGCGTTGCCGCTGGAGCATTGCGAGGCGTTCGCCGAAGTGGCGTAAGCGCAAGTTCCGGCGGAGAGCATCCACGCATGGCGTGGACCTACTGCATCACGACCGCCTTTCGCTAGATCCACGCCATGCGTGGATGCGATCAGGATCCGTGCCGACCAAGGTCGGCACCCACCACGCTAGCGGGACGACCGGAAGTTGTTACGCAGGCCGTTCCAGCACTGCTGGTAATCGCCCTGGCGGTGGCCGGCGGCCAGCGCCTGTGCGGTCGGGCGGATCACCGCACGGGTCTCGAACATGAAGGCCATCGTGTCCTTGATCACATCGGCCTTGGACAGATCGGCATTGGACGCCTTGTCAAAGGTCGGCGCGTCCGGGCCGTGACCGCTCATGCAGTTGTGCAGCGACGCGCCACCCGGCACGAAGCCTTCGGCCTTGGCATCGTAGGCGCCATGCACCAGGCCCATGAATTCGCTGGCGATGTTGCGGTGGAACCACGGCGGGCGGAACGTGTTCTGCGCCACCAGCCAACGCGGCGGGAAGATCGCGAAGTCCATGTTGCTGGTTCCCGGCGTGTCGCTGGGCGAATGCAGCACCAGGAAGATCGACGGGTCCGGGTGGTCGTAGCTGATCGAACCGATGGTGTTGAAGCGACGCAGGTCGTAGCGGTACGGCGCGTAATTGCCGTGCCAGGCCACCACGTCCAGCGGCGAATGGTCGATCGGCGCACGCCACAGGCGGCCTTCGAACTTGGCGATCAGTTCGAAGTCGCCATCCACATCCTCGAACGCCGCATGCGGGGTCTCGAAGTCGCGCGGATTGGCCAGGCCGTTGGAACCGATCGGTCCCAGGTCGGGCAGCTTCAGCAGCGCACCGTAGTTCTCGCAGATGTAGCCGCGGCTCGGGCCATCGGGCAGTTCGACGCGGAAGCGCACGCCGCGCGGGATCACCGCGATCTGCTGCGGCTCGATCTCGATCACGCCCAGCTCGGTCAGCAGGCGCAACGCGCCCAGCTGCGGCACGATCAGCAGTTCACCGTCGGCGTCGTAGAAGTAGCGGCCGACCATGTCGCGGTTGGCAGCGTAAAGGTGGATGCCCACGCCGGCATGCGCGTCGGGCGAACCGTTGCCGCCCATCGTGTACAGGCCTTCGACAAAGTCGGTCGGCAGCTCCGGCAGCGGCAGCGGGCTCCAGCGCAGCTGGTTCGGCGAGGCCGGCTGTGCGCCGAAATCACACTGCAACTGCGACTGCGCGAACGGAGTGAACTCGCCATGGGTCACCGCCGGGCGGATCCGGTACAGCCAGCTGCGGCGATTGCTGCCACGCGGCGCGGTGAAGGCGGTGCCGGTCAACTGTTCGGCGTACAGGCCGTGGGCCACCTTCTGGGGCGAGTTCTGCCCGACCGGCAGCGCGCCGGCGACGGCCTCGGTGGCGAATTCGTTGCCGAAGCCGGACTGGTAGCCGCGGGCGGTGATGGCGGGGGACATGGGGGCTCCTGGGTACGGCGAGACCGGAACGGAAAGCAGCCGAGCATGGCCCGGCTCTACAGATGGGCAGGCGCCGGGACTGGCCCGGCGCTACCGATGACCTTACAGCACGCCGCGGCGGATCTGGTCGCGTTCGATGCTCTCGAACAGCGCGGTGAAGTTGCCTTCGCCGAAGCCTTCGTTGCCCTTGCGCTGGATGATCTCGAAGAAGATCGGGCCGATGCAGTTCTGGGTGAAGATCTGCAGCAGCTTGCGCTGGTGGGTTTCCGGATCGGCATCGATGAGGATCTTGTTCTTCGCCAGGCGCGGCACGTCTTCACCGTGGTTCGGCACGCGCTGGTCGATCACATCGAAGTAGGTCTCCGGCGTGTCGAGGAAATCCACGCCCTGCGCGCGCATCGCTTCGACGGTCTCGTAGATGTTCTCGGTGAAGCAGGCGATGTGCTGGATGCCTTCGCCCTTGTACGCGTCCAGGTACTCGTTGATCTGGCTCTTCGGGTCGGACGATTCGTTCAGCGGAATGCGCACGATGCCGTCCGGCGCGGTCATCGCCTTGGACACCAGGCCGGTCTTCAGGCCCTTGATGTCGAAGTAGCGGATCTCGCGGAAGTTGAACAGGCGCTCGTAGTAGTCCGACCACTGCTGCATGTTGCCGAAGTACAGGTTGTGGGTCAGGTGGTCGATGAAGGTCAGGCCGAAGCCCACCGGGTGCAGGTCGGCACCGGCGATCGGCTCGTAGTCGCCGTCGTAGATGCTGCCGGCCGCGCCGTAGCGGTCGACCAGGTACAGCATGCAATCGCCGATGCCCTTGATGACCGGGGCGCTGACCGCCTTGCTGTCCGGCTTGAAGGCAATGGCTTCGGCACCGTTGCCCAGTGCGGTCTGGTAGACCTCCTGACCCGGCTTCTTGAAGCGGATGGCGAAGCCGCAGGCGCACGGACCGTGCTTCTCGGCGAAGTCGGCGGCGAACGAATCGGGGTCTTCATTGACCAGGAAGTTGACGTCGCCCTGACGATAGACGGTAATCGAACGCTGCTTGTGCTTGAGCACCGCGCTGAAGCCCATCTTCCGGAAGTACTCGTGCAGCTCCTGGCCACGGCCGGCCGGGGCGGCGAATTCGACGAACTCGAAGCCGTCGATGCCCATCGGGTTCTCGAAGGTGGTGACCTGCATGCCGGGGTTGGGGTGCGAGGCGGTCGGGACTGCGGTATTCATGGCGTGGCTCCGAATCGGTACCGCATCGGTACAAACCAGGTGCGGGCAGGTAGGGACCCGGCGAGAATGCAGGGTCTGGACCTACCCCTTATAGTTACACTTGAAACCACCAGCAAGGTGCACCGCAACATGAGCCCCGCCGATCCCGCCTCGACCCGCCTGCGTGCCTCGCACGTCCTGCTCGACCTGGAACAGTTCCTGCCGTACCGGCTGAGCGTGCTGTCCAACCGGGTCAGCGGCAACATCGCCAAGCTATACGGTGATCGTTACGGTCTGGCGATTCCCGAATGGCGGGTCATCACCATCCTGGCGCTGTACCCGGGCTCCTCGGCCAGCGAGGTCTCCGACCGCACGGCGATGGACAAGGTGGCGGTCAGCCGCGCCGTGGCCCGCCTGCTGGAGCGCGGCTTCATCAAGCGCGAGACCCACGGCGACGACCGCCGCCGCTCGGTGCTGGCGCTGTCCGCAGCCGGCTTCGAGGTCTACGAGACCATCGCGCCGATGGTGATCGAGATCACCCGCAAGCTGATGTCGGTGCTGAGCGAGGAGGAGGAGCAGCTGCTGGAAAAGCTGATCCTGCGCCTGGCCGGTGACGGCCTGGAGCGGATGGGCGAAGGGGTCTGAAAGAAAAAGGGGACGGAGTGGATTAAGTCGTTTCAGGCACACGAGTGCTGATTACGGCTTAATCCCCTCCGTCCCCTTATTTCAGCTCAGATGCTTGCGGCGCGCATGGATCCACGGCACCGCCAGTGCGGCAATGGCACCGCCGGCGAAGCCGAGCGAGGCGGCAACCGTAGCCGCTTCGACCGCCCCCGGCAGCGCCAGCGCGGCAGCTACAAGCAGCAGCGACGGCAGGCCGACGAAGGTGCCCAGGAAGAAATGCCAGCGCGGCGACCAGGTGTTGAGCTGCAGCAGGCTGACCGGCTGCCAGGCGTCGGATGCGGCATCTTCGGCGATCTTCGCCACCGCCTTGGCCAGGTCCACTTCCGGCAGCGCGCGCCCCAGGCGAGCGGTCGCCAGCAGTTCGGCCACGGCCTCCACCGGCGGGAAGCTGGACGGCCACGCCACCGGCGCCGGCACGCCATAGGCGGTCAGCAGCGGCACGCTCAGCCACGGCGCCACCAGCGGACGCATGCGGCGGCGGCCCTGCACGCACCAGATCTGCGGCTGGCCGTGCGCGGTGACGCTGTACAGCGCCAGTTCGTTGGCCGGCGGATAGCCGAGCATGGTCACCCGTGCCGCCAGGCTGTCCTGGCCCATCGCGCGCAGGAAACCGGGGCGGCTGCGCCCTTCCTGCATCCACGCCAAGCCGAGTGCACCCACCAGATAGGCCTCGGCCACGTCCTTGCTGCCGGCGGAGGCGCGTTCGTCGCTGGCCAGGTACCAGGCCAGCGATTTCGGTTCGGACACATCGTCCAGGCCCCAACGGCTGTCGTCCCCCAGCACATGGCGCACTGGCAGGCGCGCGGGCGCGGTTTCGCCACGCTCGCCTGGCTGCAGGAACGGCAGCACGCCCTGGATGAAGGTGGACAGTTCGATCGCACGCACGCCATGGCCCTGCCATTCCGGCGGCAGCAACCCGGCCAGCTGGCCGTCGGCGGCCAATGCATCGAGCCGGGACTTCTGCTCGACCAGCTTCTGCACCGCGCCCTTCAGCACCACGTTGTCGGGCAACGCGATCTGCGGCAGGCGGTGGCGTGGCGGCGCCAGTTCAACACTGTCCTCGCCGGTACCAGCGTCATCCAGCAGCGCCTCCTGCGGCGGCAGGGTCACGCCCTCGCCTGCTTCGCCTTCGACCAGAGTGCTGGCAGGTTCAGGCAGTCGTTCGGCGTGGTCGCTGTGCATGGGCGTTCCGGTAGGTTGCATCGACGGGGCGTCGACTGAGGTCCTTGCCGGTAACGGCGAGCGCGTTGCGATATTGAGATGCCGATTTCGGGAATGTGACCGCAACCACAATAGATCCACGCCATGCGTGGATGCGACCCGACATCAGTGCCGACCAACGGTCGGCACCTGCCGAGCATGCCGGCCAGCGACCGGCACTCCCCTATTCCGGTTTGTCAGGTGCCCACTGCTTGAGGAACGCGGTCACGCGCGCGGGCTGGAAGGCTTCGCCCTTGCGCAGCTCGCCGGTGGCCTGCGACACCAGCAGTCCGCCATCGGCATCGAGCACCAGCAGGTACGGGTAGTCGCGCTCCATCATCGGGAACTGGGCGAAGAAAGCGGTATTGGGTTGTTCGTCGCTGGCGTTGACCTTTACCCACACGTAGTGGGCATCGCGGAAGCGGCGCAGATCACCGTTGCCTTCCACCAGCTCGTCCAGCGCCCGGCAGCGATCGCAGGCGGCATTGCCGACCTCGAGCAGGATGCGCTTCTTGCCGCGCTGGGCTTCCACCTTGGCGGTGGCCAGATCGTCGGCGGGGTTGCGGGCCGGGTCGAACTGCGCGCCGAGCCCGGCGATGGCGGCGATGTCCGCCGCCACCGGGGTGTTGCCCGAGGCCACCGGTTCGCTGGGGTCAGCGACCGGTGGCTCGGTGGGTCGGGTATCCAGCGGCTGCGTAGGCTCGGCGACGGCAGGCGGTTGCGGTTGGGAACAGGCGCCGATCAGCGCCGCACAGACCACCACTACCGCAGTACCGAGCTTGCTACGCATGCCTTCTACCCTCTCATCATTACTTGACGCCGTGCATCAGCTTGTTGATCAGCGGGGCGATCAGGAACAGCACCACGCCGGAGCCGATCAGGGCCCAGAACCCGAAGGTATACCCCTTCAGGGCCGACTCGACCGTCATGCCGCCTTCACCACTGACCACGCCGGCGAAGATGCCCGACAGGTTGTTGCCGATGCCGGTGGACAGGAACCAGCCACCCATGCCGAAGCCGACCAGGCGCACCGGGGCCAGCTTGGTCACCATCGACAGGCCGATTGGTGACAGGCACAGCTCACCCACGGACTGGATGACGTAGACCATGAACAGGGTCCAGAACGGGATCTTGCCGTCCACGACCATCTGCGACAGCGCGTACATCAGCAGGGCGAAGGCGGCGCCATTGAACAGCAGGCCCAGGCCGAACTTGCGCGGGATGGACGGATTGGCGCGGCCCATGGCCACCCAGATCCAGGCGATGATCGGGGCCAGGGTGATGATGGCCACCGAGTTGACCGACTGGAACCACGCGGTCGGGAACGTCCATTCACCGAACTGGCGGTTGACGATGTTCTCGGCCAGGAAGGTAAACGAGCTGCCGGCCTGTTCGAAGAACATCCAGAACATCACGTTGAAGGCGAAGATGATCAGCATGGCGATCACGCGGTCGCGCTGCACCTTGCCCTCGCGGATGCCCTCGACCAGCAGCAGGATGGCCAGCGCGGTGAACATCGCACCCAGGATCCAGGCCAGCGCGGTGGCGCCGGTGGCCAGCAGGAAGTACGCGACCGGGATGGCGACCACGGCACCGGCCAGCACCATGATGATGCGGCCGAAGCCTTCAGCGCCGGCCGGCGGTGCACCAATGCCCTTCAGGCCGGCGCGACCGATGTAGAACCACACCAGCGAGATCAGCATGCCCACGCCCGAAGCGATGAACACGACCTTGTAGGACGGCATGGCATCGGTACCGAAGACCTTGCGGGCCAGGTACTCGGTCAGCACCGGGGCGATCATCGCGCCAATGTTGATGCCCATGTAGAAGATGGTGAAGCCCGAATCGCGGCGCTCGTCCTTCAGGCCGTACAGCTTGCCGACCATGGTCGAGATGTTCGGCTTGAACAGGCCATTGCCGACGATGATCGTGGCCAGGCCGAGCTTGAAGATGTGCTCCTGCGGCAGCGAGATCATGAACAGGCCGGCGGCCATGATGATCGCACCGGTCAGGATCGATCGCTGATAGCCCAGTACCCGGTCAGCCACGTAGCCACCGAAGATGGCTGCGGCATACACCAGGGCCAGGTAGGCGCCGTAGATGCGGCTGGCGTCGCCTTCACCGGCAGCGCTGCCGTTGTAGAACTGGGCAACGATGTACAGCACCAAGGCCCAGCGGATGCCATAGAACGCAAAGCGCTCCCAGAACTCGGTCATGAACAGCATCCACAACGGGCGCGGGTGGCCCAGCGTGGTCTTGAAGTCCGGCAGCGCCGGCTCTGGGGTGTTCGCAGTGGCGTTTACGCTCATGCGGGTTTCCTGGTTCGGTGGATGACGAGCACGTCCGCTGTGCAGTTGGAGCAACGCGCGAGGATCACCGACTTCTGGCGTTCACGTCAAATACACGCCGTTTGAGGCAGGTGCCAGCCTGCTCGCTGAACTTGCATCTGAAACGATCCAGCCAGTGGCCGGGATCCAAGCTGAATACGGATCAGCCCTGCGCTGACGGGGGCCCGGCCTGCAGGCTGGTGCGCACCTGGAACAGCTCGGGGAAGAAGGTCAGTTCCAGCGCCTTGGCCAGGAAGCCCACCCCGGACGAGCCGCCGGTGCCGCGCTTGAAGCCGATCACCCGCATCACGGTGCGCATGTGTCGGAATCGCCATAGCTGGAAGGCGGTCTCCAGGTCCACCAGGTCCTCGCACAGCGCGTACTCGCGCCAGTAGCGGTCGGTGTCCTGGTAGATGCGTTCGAAGACCGGCTGCAGTGCGTCGTCGGCCACATGCGGCTGGGTCCAGTCGTGGTTTTCATACACGGCCGGTACGGCGTGGCCGAAGCGGGCCAGGTACTTCAGGAACTCCTCGTACAGGCTGGGCGCCTCCAGCACGGTGCGCAGCTGCGCCTGTCCGGCCGCATCGTGCTCGAACACCTGCAGCATCTGCGCGTTCTTGTTGCCCAGCAGGAACTCGATGTAGCGGTACTGCAGCGACTGGAAACCCGACGACGGGCCCAGCACGTCGCGGAAGCCCATGTATTCGGACGGGGTCAGCGTTTCCAGCACCGACCACTGCTCGGTCAGCTGGCGCAGCACCTGCTTGCTGCGCGCCAGTACCTTGCGGCACTGCCAGACTTCATCGCGCTGCAGGAAGCCGATTGCGGCGCGCAGCTCATGGCCCAGCAGCTTCAGCCACAGCTCCGAGGTCTGGTGCTGGATGATGAAGAGCATCTCGTCATGGTGCGGCGGGTTGGACAGCGGCTGCTGCGCGCTGAGCAGCTGGTCCAGCCGCAGGTAGCCGCCGTAGGTTAGGCGCCCCTGCAGGTCGGTGTGGATGCCGGCTTCGAGATCGCGTTGGTTGTTGTCGACGGACATGGGTGCGGCCAGATCGGGGGCGGCAAGGGTAGCGCGTTGCCAGCCGCGCGGGCAGTCGCGCCGTCCATACCGGGGCGTGCGGTGCCCGTGGAGCATTGGCCGATGCGGGGCCTGCGCGTGGAACCGATCGGGTCGTTGCGCCAGCAGTCAGCCAGAGGCGTATTCTGATGCTTTGCAGCAACGACTGAATACGTTGTTGTTATTGGCCCCCCACCCGCCGGCAGGGGTAAAACAGGGCGTTGCCGTGTTGCGGCGCAGGAAGGCTATTCCGTACGCGTTCCTTAACATGGCGATTCATATCATTTGTAACTTCTCTGTCGAAGGTGCAGTACGCAATGACGGTTGCCGCTGAATTCAAGATCGAATACCTGCAGTACCTGGACGCGGACGGCAAGCTCGTCCGCGATGACCTGCCCGCGTCGCTGCGCGACCCCAAGGTCCTGGTACCGCTGTTCAAGCAGATGCTGTTCGTACGTACGTTCGACAGCAAATCCATCGCGCTGCAGCGCACCGGCAAGCTGGGCACCTATGCCGCCTGCCTGGGCCACGAAGCGGCGCACGTGGGCATCGGCGCAGCGATGCAGAAGGACGACGTATTCGCGCCTTCGTACCGCGAGTATGGCGCGATGTTCATGCGTGGCGTGCGCCCGCACGACGTGCTGATGTACTGGGGCGGCGACGAACGCGGCAACGATTACGGCGGCAACGCGGCCAAGGACTTCCCGTTCTGCGTGCCGATCTCCACCCAGTGCCTGCATGCCGCCGGTGCCGCGCTGAAGTTCAAGCTCAACAAGGAACCGCAGATCGCGGTGGCCGTGTGCGGCGACGGTGGCAGCTCCAAGACCGACTTCTACGCGGCACTGAATTCGGCCGGCGCCTACAAACTGCCGCTGATCCTGTGCATCGTCAACAACGGCTGGGCCATCTCGGTCCCGCGCTCGGCCCAGACCGGTGCCGAAACGCTGGCGCAGAAGGGCCTGGCCGGCGGCCTGCACTGCCTGCAGGTGGACGGCAACGACCTGATCGCCGTGCTGGCGGCGATGGAGCAGGCACGCGAGCGTGCGCTGGCCGGCGACGGTGGCACCGTGCTGGAACTGATGACCTACCGCCTGTCCGACCACACCACCGCCGATGACGCGCGCCGCTACCGCGACGACGCCGAGGTGAAGGATGCCTGGCAGCGCGAGCCGATGCTGCGCCTGCGCAAGTACCTGATCAACGCCGGTGTGTGGAGCGAAGAAGAGGAAACCGCCTGGGTTGCCGAGTGCGGCACGCGCGTGGACGAGGAAGTGAACCTGTACCTCAACACGCCGGTGCAGCCGGTCGAGGCGATGTTCGACTTCCTGTATGCCGATCCGCCGCCGGACCTGCTGGCCCAGCGTGCCCAGGCGATCGCCCTGGAGAAGCGCCATGGATGAGATCAAGAACGGCGCGCCCGGCGCGCACACCAACGCCGCCGACAGCGCTGCTGTCGCGCGCGGAGAAGAGAGCATGACCACCACGCCGATCACCCTCATCGAAGCCATCACCCAGGCGCTGGCCTGGGAGCTGGAGCACGACCCGTCGGTGCTGGTGCTGGGCGAGGACGTGGGCGTCAACGGCGGCGTGTTCCGCGCCACCGCCGGCCTGCAGCAGCGCTTCGGTTCCGAACGCATCCTCGACACCCCGCTGGATGAAACCACCATCGCCGGCCTGACCATTGGCCTGGCCGCGCAGGGTATGAAGCCGGTGGCAGAAGCCCAGTTCGATGGCTTCATGTACCCGATGGTCGACCATATCGTCTGCCACGCCGCACGCCTGCGCTACCGTACCCGTGGCCGCCTGCACTGCCCGATGGTGCTGCGCGTGCCGTGGGGCGGTGGCATCCGCGCGCCGGAACACCACAGCGAAGCCAACGAGGCGATCTTCACCAACGTGCCGGGCCTGCGCGTGGTGCTGCCGTCGTCGCCGCAGCGTGCGTACGGCCTGCTGCTGGCCGCGATCCGCGAACCGGATCCGGTGATCTACATGGAGCCCAAGCGCATCTACCGCCAGTACAAGGAAGTGGTCGTCAACGACGGCGAAGCCTTGCCGCTGGACGTCTGCTTCGTGCTGCGCGATGGCACCGACGTGACCCTGGTGACCTGGGGCGCGCAGGTGAAGGAAGCACTGGAAGCGGCTGACAAGCTGGCCGGCGAAGGCATCAGTGCCGAAGTCATCGACGTGGCCACGCTGCGCCCGCTGGACTTCGCCACCATCGCCGAATCGGTGGCCAAGACCGGCCGCTGCGTGATCGTGCAGGAGGCCCCGAAGACCGCGGGCTTCGGCGCCGAGATCGCCGCGCGCCTGGCCGAGGAATCGATCTACGACCTGCTGGCGCCGGTCGAACGCGTCACTGGCTACGACACCCACATTCCGCTGTTCCGCCTCGAAATGAAGTACCTGCCGAGCGTTGAGCGGATCGTGGCTGCAGCCAAGCGCGCGGTGGCGGCCGGCTGACGTGCGGGCCCGCCTTCTGGGGGCTTACCGCAGCCAGTATCCCAACCCGCTCCGGTTCCACACCGGCCAGATCGTCGAAGTAGGTGTCCGTGACGAGGAATGGCCGGCGTTTGCCTGGGTACGCACCAACGATGGGCGCGCTGGATGGGCGCCCATCGCGTGGTTGCAGCTGCTGGACGAGGGTCGCGCCGAAGCCCTGTGCGACTACGACGCCCGCGAGCTGGATGTGGAAAGTGGCGAGATGGTGAAGCTTCATCACGAACACGGTGGGTGGTGGTGGTCCGAGCGCGCCAATGGCGCGACGGGCTGGCTGCCGGCCCGCGAACTGGAACTGCTGGAAGAGAACTGCAAATGAGCCAGACCAAGAACTTCAACCTGCCCGACCTGGGCGAAGGCCTGCCGGACGCGACCATCGTCGAGTGGTTCGTCAAAGAAGGCGATGTGATCAAGCTGGACGAGCCGCTGGTGTCGATGGAGACCGCCAAGGCCGTGGTGGAAGTGCCCTCGCCGTTCTCCGGCAAGGTGCTGAAGCTGTCCGGCGGCGCCGGCGACATCATCCCGACCGGCTCGGTGCTGGCCAGCTTCGAACTGGACCCGAACCTGCCGCAGCGTGCCGATGGCCAGGACACCGGCCACAGCCATGGCCACGCAGCGCCTGCAGCCGCCCCGACCCCGCCGCCGCTGCCGGCTGCACCGGTCGTTGCGGAAGAAGCCAAGCCCGCCGCTGCCGAGCGTGATGACGCCGGTACCGTGGTCGGCGCGATGCAGAGCTCCAACACCGTGCATGCCGAACAGGCGCTGGCCGTCGGCGGCGTCAAGGCCGTGCCGGCCGTGCGTGCGATGGCGCGCAAGCTGGGCGTGGACCTGAGCCGCGTGGCCGCTACCGGCACCGATGGCGCGGTGACGATGGCCGACGTCAAGCAGGCCGCCGCCAACGGCACCGCCAAGCTTGGCGCCGCTCCGGCACCGGTCGCTGCCGCGGCGTATGCAGCGCCGGCCCCGGCGCAGGTGTCTGCCCCGGTGCAGAGCGAAGCCCGCACCCCGCTGTCTGCCGCCGGCAAGCCGATGCGCACCCAGCCGCCGGGCGTGGTCGCCAAGGGCCAGCCGGAACCGCTGAAGGGCGTGCGCCGCAACATGGCCCGCGTGATGGCCGACGCGCACAGCAAGGTCGTGCCGACCACGCTGAACGACGACGCCGACATCCACGCCTGGCTGCCGGGCAACGACGTCACCGCGCGCCTGGTGCGTTCGATCGTGGTCGCCGCGCAGAAGGTGCCGGCGATGAACGCCTGGTTCGACGGTGAAGCGCTGACCCGTACCCTGCACGCGCAGGTAGACATCGGCATCGCGGTGGACACCGACGACGGCCTGTTCGTGCCGGCCCTGCGCAATGCCGACATGCTCGACGCACGCGGCATCCGCGAGGGCGTCAACCGCCTGCGCGAGCAGGTGGAATCGCGTTCGATCGCCGCCTCGGAACTGAGCGGCTACACCATCTCGCTGTCCAACTTCGGCATGTTCGCCGGCCGCTATGCGACCCCGGTCGTGGTACCGCCGTGCGTGGCCATCGTCGGTGCCGGCCGTGCCCGCCACCAGATGACCCCGGTGATGGGCGGCGTGGAAGCGCACAAGGTGATCCCGCTGTCGGTCACCTTCGACCACCGCGCGGCCACGGGGGGTGAAGCCGCCCGCTTCCTGCGCGCGATGATGGACGACCTGGCGCTGGCCAGCTGATCCAGCTGATCGGTGGTGCCAACCTTGGTTGGCACATGAACGGGAAAAACGCCGGGCACTGCCCGGCGTTTTTTTGTGCCCGCATCCACGCATGGCGTGGATCCACAAAATGCCCGCGATCAATCGCGAGCGACCATACCCTCGGCGCGGCTGTAGACACGCAGGCGGTGCCCGTCAGGATCTGCTCCAACGAAAGTGTGGCCGAACTCCAGCGTCACCGGCGCCTGCAGGATCTGCACACCAAGAGCACGCCACGCATCGTGCATCTGCTGCACGGCGTCGGGGTTTGCGACCACCATCGCCAGTTCGGCGGCACCGGCCTGCGCGGACACCGGCGGTTGCACATCGTCGCGCTGCCACAGGCCGAGCGCGGCGCCATCGCCGAGCAGGAACAGGGCAAAGCCGGGCGACTGTTCGACCGGTGGTTTGCCGAGGATTCCGCTGTAGAAGGTGGCGCTGGCGGCGACGTCGCGCACGTACTGCAGCAGGGTGCTGGGCTTGAACATGGGGAAGCTCCGTTGTTGGGAGCGTTCATGGTGGTACGGGCCTGCTGACAGATTCTGTCAGCAGATTCGTCTGTCGGTAGAGTCGACTGTCAGTCGACTGCTCTTCCTTCAGCCTGCTTGCCCCCCCCGCTGCGCGCGATAGTCGACTAACAGTCGACTCTCCCCCCCGCTCCCGGCTGTTGCTGTGGTTATGAGCGGTCCAGCCAGTCCGGTGCGATGCCCTGTGCCTTCTGCCACCGCCGCAGCAGGGTGGCGCGTGGCACGAGGTAGTGATCCTCCAGCACACGCACCTGGCGGATGCGGTCCAGCCGGAAATGACGGAAATCCTCGCGGCGCTCGCACCACGCCGCCAGCATCGGCACTTCATCGAAGTAGCCCAGCGCGAATGGCCAGACGGTGCGCTCGGTACGCTGGCCCTGCGCGTCCTCGTAGCCGAACTTCAATCGCTGCTGCGAACCCACAGCTTCACGCACGGCCTGCAGGCGCGCGGGGGGAACCTTGCTCCCAGCGCGCGAAGGGCCCACGCGCAGGCCGCTATCACGCAAGGCTTCCCGGCGCGCGGCTGGCAGCACATGCGCGATACGCGCCAGGGCATCACGTGCGGCCTCGGCCAGCGCAGGCTCGGTGCGGGCCGCGACCCAGCGCAGGCCCAGCACCAGCGCGTCGATCTCGGCCGGTGGCAGGGTCATCGGCGGCAGGGTATCGCTCGGCGCCAGCTGGTAGCCGACGCCGGCCTCGCCACGCAGGTCGGCGCCCTGCTCGCGCAGGGTCTCGATATCGCGGTACAGCGTGCGCAGACTGATGCCCAGCGCGTCGGCCAGCGTCTGCCCGGCCACCGGCCGTCGATGGCGGCGCAGCAGCTGCAGCAGCTGGGTCAGGCGCAGCGCACGCGACATCAGCCGACCAGCGCGCGCGATGCCACCACGTGCTCGCCCGGTTGCGGGGCCAGCGCGGCCTCGACCAGTGCCTTGGCGATCTCGCTGGCCGGGTTGATCCGCCACGCCCGCGGCAGTACCGGCCCCAACGCGCCGAGTACCGTCAGTGCGAAACGCTCGCCGCGACGCACCTCGTTGCGCTCGCCACCGATCAGCCCTGGACGGACCAGGGTCAACGAGTTGAAGCCCAGCGCGCGCAGGTCACGCTCCAGCTCGCCCTTCACCCGGCTGTAGAAGATCGACGACTGCGGGTTGGCGCCGGCCGCGGAATTCAGCACATAGGTACTGGCCCCCTGTGCCTGTGCGAGCCGTGCGAACGCCAGCGGATAGTCGTGGTCGATGCGATGGAAGGCCTCGCGGCTGCCGGCCTGGGCAATGGTGCTGCCCAGCGCGCAGATGACCGCGTCTACGCGCGCCCATTCGGGCGAGGTGGGCAACGCGTCGAAGGCCAGCACCGGGTTCTCCAGCTTCCCGTGGGTTACGCCCAACGGGCGGCGGGTGGGCGCCACCACGGCGCTGCAGCGCGGGTCGTCCAGCAGCCTGGGCAGGGTCAGCCCGCCGACCAGGCCGGTCGCCCCCAGCAACATCACGCGCATCACCACCTCCGCTGCGGCATCCTGTCGCCCATCGTAGCCGTTCAAGCCATCGGCAGCCGCGCCGATATGCTGGAACCTGCCCCTGCCAGCCCCAGGATTCGCTCCATGACGGACCAGCCCGACCACCGCCCTGCCCCCGGTACCGCCCTTGGGCCGCCGGCACGCGTGCGCGCGGTGGTGGACGATGGGCTGGGTAACCGCGTGGTGCTGCAGGGCGGCGGTGGCGTGGCCCTGCAGCAGCTGTTCGCAGGCGCCGACGCGCCGGAACCGCTGCTGGCGGCGTTCGCCAACGGCATGGCCACCCTGCCCGGCGAACTGGGTGACATGGGTGACCGCCTGCAGTCGGCGCAGGCCAGTGCCGATTGGCCGCGCTACGGGCGCGCGATGCGGCAGTTGATCGACAAGTACATCCGTACCATCGAACAGCATTCCCCAGACGGGCAGCCGGAAAGCCTGCGCCTGTCCGAGCAGCTGCGGTTGCTGCTGGGCGGTGCGGTGGTGGCCCTGCTGCAGCACGACCCGGACCTGCGCGAACAGGCGCAGGCCCTGGCCACGCGCCTCCGCCAGTGGCAACCGGGTACCGCACTGGAGCCGATCGAACAGGGCGTGCGCGAACTCGGCCACCAGGTCGGCGTGCGCGCCGAGAGCTGGCAGGAGCAGCAGGCGCTGCTGTTGGAGCTGTTCGCCCTGTTGCTGGAGAACGTGAGCGAGCTGCTGGATGACCGCAGCTGGCTGCAGGGCCAGATCGCGGCGGTGCGCCAGTTGCTGGACGGTCCGTTGGAAGCCGAAGCGGTCGAGCGCACCCGCGCCGAGTTGCGCGAAGTGATCTACAAGCAGGGCCTGCTGCGCCAGGGCATTGATGATTCGAAGGCGGCGATGCGCGGATTGATGGGCGAGTTCATCGAGCGCATGGATGGCATGGCCACCAGCACCGGTGAGTACCATGACCGCATCGGCAGCTACGCGCTGCAGCTGCGTGAGGCGCGCAGCATTGCCGACCTCAACCAGCTGCTGCAGGAGGTGATGCGCGATACCGGCAAGGTGCAGCAGCAGGCTGCGCAGGCCCGCGATCACCTGGCCAGCGCGCGGCAGGAAGTGGAACGCGCAGAGCAGCGCATTGCCGAGCTGGAGCAGGAACTGCGTGCTGCTGGTGACCTGGCGCGTATCGATCCGCTGACCCAGGCACTGAACCGCCGCGGCCTGGACGAACTGCTGCAGCGTGAGCTGGCGCGTGCCATGCGCAACAACTCGCCGCTGGGCGTGGCGGTGATCGATCTGGATGATTTCCACCTGACCAACGAGGCGCACGGTCACGCTGGTGGCGATGCTTTGCTGCAGCACCTGGTGGCCGTGTGCAAGCTGCTGCTGCGCGCCACCGACGGCATCGCACGGTTGGGCGGCGACGAGTTCGTTCTGGTACTGCCGGAAACCCAAGGCGCCGACAGCATGGCCACCGTGCAGCGCCTGCAACGTTCACTGGCGCACCGCGTGCTGACCGTGCAGGACCGGCGCGTGCCGGTGCATTTCAGCGCCGGGCTGGCGCAATGGCAACCCGGTGACGATACCGAGACCCTGCTGCGCCGCGCCGATGACGCGCTGTATGCGGCCAAGCGACAAGGCAAGAACCGGGTGCAGGCGGGCTGATGATCCAGCGTGCAGACGCTGTAGCGCCCGAGCCCATGCTCGGGCGGCGGCGCGCAGCGCCGTAGAGCAGCCGAGTGTGGGCTCGGCTCTACAGATCATTTCCCGCGCAGCTTCTGGAACCCGGTCACCGCCGCCAGCACGATGGCGCCGGCGATGATGCCGACCACCATGTTGGCCGCAGCACTGATCAGCCAGCCCCACTGCCCTTCACCGCCCAGCGCCTGCACCGCGTGGTGCAGCGCCGGCACGTTGTGCACCAGGATGCCGCCGCCGACCAGGAACATGGCGATGGTGCCAGCCACCGACAGGAACTTCATCAGCCACGGCGCCGACGCCACCAGACCGCGACCGAAAGCGGCAATGGCTCCGCCCTTGCGCGACAGGTACAGGCCGACGTCATCAAGCTTCACGATGCCCGCGACCAGCCCATAGACGAACACCGTCATCGCCAATGCAACCACGGCCAGCGTGACCACCTGGTTGGTGAACGACGCGGTGGCCACCACGCCCAGGGTCAGCACGATGATCTCGGCCGAGAGGATGAAGTCGGTGCGGATCGCGCCCTTCACCTTGTCCTTCTCCCACGCCACCATGTCCACCTGCGTATCGGCCAGCGCCTTGCGCCGTTCGGCCTGATGCTCGGCGTCGTCCTCGGCTGAGTGCAGGAAGCGGTGCGCCAGCTTCTCCACGCCTTCGAAACAGAGGAAGGCACCACCGATCATCATCAGCGGCACGATCAGCGGCACGTTCCAGCCGCGGCTGTGCAGCCAGGCCTCCAGGGCGCTGATCGCCAGTGCTGCCGGTACCAGGATCACCTTGTTGACCAGCGAGCCCTTGGCCACCGCCCACACCACCGGCAGCTCGCGGTTGGCGTTGACCCCGGTCACCTGCTGCGCGTTCAGCGCCAGGTCGTCGCCCAGCACACCGGCGGTTTTCTTCGCCGCGACCTTGGTCAGGACCGAGACATCGTCGAGGAGGGTGGCGATATCGTCGAGCAGGGCGAACAGGCTGGCACCGGCCATGGGAAGTCCAGAGAGGGAATGAGCGGATTCTGACCGATACCGGGGCGGCTGCGGAAGCGGTCGGATTCACCGCGTGCCTACCGCCCCCCGGCGACACTGCGGAATCCGGACATTGCTGGCCAGCGGCCGGCACGACCGTCTTTGCCGCATGGGAGTTCCGCTTGAGCAATCCGCCCACCGCCAATGGCAATCCCCCGCTGGTCAAAGGCATGAACCGGCGCAGCCAGATCCTGCGCCTGTTGATGCGCTACCGCCATTCTGGCGTGTTTTCCGGCATGAACCTGGATGCCGCGGGCAATCCGGCCGACGTACCGGCAGATGGCAACCCGGAACAGTTCGTCACTGACCTGGAAGCCTTGGGGCCCACCTTCGTCAAGCTGGGCCAGATGCTCTCTACCCGCCCGGACATGGTGCCGGTGGAGTTCGCCACGGCGCTGGAGCGCATGCAGGAGAAGGTGGCCGAGATTCCGGTCGAGCGCATCCATGCCATCGTCGAGCAGGAGCTGGGCGCCCCGGTGAACAAGCTGTTCGCTGCGTTCGATCCCGAGCCACTGGGCTGCGCGTCGATCGCGCAGGTGCACCGCGCGGTGCTGCACGATGGCCGCCAGGTAGCAGTGAAGGTGCAGAAGCCTGAAGTCGCCGCGCAGCTGCGCTCGGACCTGGAGGCGCTGCGCAGCTTCGCGCTGGCCGCCGACCACCTGACCCAGGTGGGCCGCCGCGTGCGCCTGCGGGATTGGCTCAACGAGTTCGCCAAGACCCTGATGCAGGAGCTGGACTACCACGCCGAGGCCGAGAACCTGGCCCGCTTCGGCCGGCACCTGAAGCCGTTCCGCCGCCTGTGGATACCGCAGCCGCTGTGGGACTACAGCAGCCAGCGCGTGCTGACCATGGAACTGGCCACCGGCGTGCGCGTGGATGCGATCCCCGATGTGCGCCGCACCGAACAATCGATGGACCCGCTGGCGGCGGCGCTGATCCGCGGCTACCTCGACCAGATCTTCGTGCACGGCGAGATCCACGCCGACCCGCACCCCGGCAACCTGCGGGTGATGCCCGATGGCCGGCTGGCGATCTTCGACCTGGGCATGGTCGCGCACATGCCGCCGCGCCTGCGCGAGCGCTTGCTGAAGATCCTGTTCGCAGCGGTCGATGGCCGTGGCGAGGAAGTGGCCGACGACCTGATCAGCATCAGCACGCGGCTGGAGGCGTTCGACGAGGAACGTTATCTGCGCGAGACCGGCCAGTTGATCGCGCGTTACGCCGCCAGCGGCACGTTCTCCGAAGGCCGCGTGGTGCTGGACATGGTGCGCATCGCCACCGCCTGCGGGCTGCGCACGCCGCCGGAACTGAGCCTGCTGGGCAAGGCACTGCTCAACCTGGAAACCGTGTGCCGGCTGCTGGCACCAGAGCTGGAAACACGTCGCATCGTCGAGCGCCAGCTGCAGCACGTGATGCGCGCACGCCTGAAGAAATCGCTGTCTGCCGCCAACCTCGCCAGCGAGGCGATGGAGCTGCAGCAGCTGCTGCGCGATGGGCCGCGCAAGCTGTCGGACATCATGGCCCTGCTGGCCGAAAACCGCCTGCAGATGAAGGTGACCGGCCTGGAAGAATCGCGGTTGATGGAGAACCTGCAGAAGATCGCCAACCGCGTCGCGGCCGGCATCATCAGCGCCGCGTTGATCATGGCCGCCGCGATGATGATGAAGATCGACACCGGCTGGCATCTGTTCGGCTACCCGCTGATTGCGCTGATTCTGTTGTTCATCGGCGTGGTGCTCGGCCTTGGCATCGTGACCAGTGCATTGCTGTTCGACCGTCGCGCAAGGGCACGCGAAGAACGCGGGCATCGCTAGCGCATCAACGAAAACGCCCTATTCATGCGGATTTTAATGCAATCCAACGTAGCCTTTCACGCTCGTTTTACCTTCTGAGCGCGATTTCGCGCGCGTCATTCCAACAAACATTTCAGTCAGGTTCGTGCATGCACTATCGGGTCATCGGCCTGTCATGTGCATGTGCTTGCGACAGCGCCGGTCGGATGGACACGCGTCGGTACGACGTCCATCAACATCCCGTCACTGCCGAAGCTGCCTATGCTCTGGATACTGTTGTTGTCGTTGTTGCTGCTGTGCTGGCTGTTCCTCGCGTCCGACAAGTGGGTGTGGTGGAAGGCCAGCGCATTCTCGCTGCTGCTGCTCATGCTCAGCGCATGGTGGCTGATCGACAAGCTGTCCGGTGATGGACTCAACGCTGCAACCCTGTACCACCTCGGCGCCGACATGGAAGGCGCCGGTGTCTCCGACTTCAAGGGCTACATCGCCGGCTTCATCGTGCTGGCGCTGGTCTCCCTGCTGCCGCTGTTCGCCACGCGGGTGAAGCGCTGGCGCCGGCCCGGCCACGGTGGCGCGTTGTTCGCCGGTTTCGCGGCCGTGTGGGTGGCCACGATCATGATCAGCCCACTGGCCCGCGACGGCCAGCGCCTCTACCAGCAGCTGCGCCCGGTCGACTTCGCGCGCATCGCCCCCGAGTACCAGGTTCCGACGCAGCTGCTGCAGCGCCCGCGCAACATCGTCTGGATCTACGGCGAAAGCCTGGAGCGCACCTACCTGGATGAGAACGTGTTCCCGGGCCTGATGCCCAATCTCAACCGGCTGGCCACAAAGTCGCTGGACGTGCGCGGGCTGGCCTCGGCCGAAGGCAGCGGCTGGACCATCGCCGGCCTGGTGTCGTCGATGTGCGGCGTGCCGTTGACCACCTCGCAGGGCGATGAGAACAGCATGGACCGCATGGGCAGCTTCCTGCCCAAGGCGGTATGCCTGGGCGACTACCTGAAGCAGCAGGGCTACACCAACCACTATCTGGGCGGTGCCAACGGCCAGTTCGCCGGCAAGGGCCAGTTCCTGGCCAGCCATGGTTTCGATGAAGTGCATGACCTGGCCTGGTTTAAGCAGCAGAAGAAGATCGGCCGCATCCACTACTCGGCCTGGGGCGTGCACGACGACGTGCTGCTGGACACCGCCTACCAGCGCTTCGAGCAGCTCTCGCGCGCCGGCTCGCCGTTCATGCTGACCACGCTGACCATGGATACCCATCACCCAGCCGGCCATCTGCCGGTGTCGTGCAAGGGCGAGCGCTACCAGAGCCAGTACGGCAACATCAACATGCTCAACGCGCTCAAGTGCAGTGACCGGCTGATCTCGCAGCTGGTGCAGCGCATCCAGGCCAGCCCCTACGGCAAGGACACGCTGATCGTGATCGCCTCCGATCACCTGGCGATGCCCAACGATCTGACCCACATTCTGACCCGGCAGAAACGCGAGAACCTGCTGCTGTTCCTGGGCGATGGCATTGCCCCGCAGCAGCTCAGCGCCGACGCCGGCACCACCTTGGATTCGGGTGCGACCCTGCTCAGCCTGCTGGACCCGAACCTGAAGACGATGGGCTTTGGCCGTTCGCTGATCGATACCCAGCGCGCGCCCAGCGCCAGCGTGGCCACCCAGCGCGATGGCGGCCGCGACTACCCGCAGTATCTGGCCTTCGCCCGTTCACTGTGGCTGGGTGAACCGACCCGCGAGCTGAAGATCGACGGCGACGACCAGGTGGTGGTCGGCCTGCAGCACGTGCAGCCACCGGTGCTGCTGGAGTACGACAAGGACTGGGGTTTGAAGTCCGTGTATCTGGAAAACACCTCGCGCCAGTTCGATGATGCCAACCCAGACAACACCCTGGCCTATGTCGACCGTTGCACCGCGTTCGAGGACGGCTCGGCCGACGGTGACTGGTGCGCCCTGCTCGTCAACCGCGACAACGGCATCAAGCTGTACCGCGATAACGACCTGCGTGGCGGCATTGCCGTGGATGCGCCGCTGGACGCCTTCCAGGGCCCGCGCCCGAGCGTGCGCCAGGCACACATGATCACCCAGAAGGGCCGCCGTACCCGCGCCGGCCAGTACATGCTGCAGCTGGTGGCGAGTACGCGCCCGGATCGTGGTTTCTGGATCGAAGCGGTGTCGTCGCAGCGCAAGGTGGTGCTGGCCCAGCAGTGGGTGCAGCCCGATGCTGACGGCAAGATCAACGTGTCGTTCGGGCTGGATCACGAAGTGGACGATCTGGAGATCCGCGCGTGGTTGAACCACGCCGAGAAGCTGGCGGTGGATACGTTCGCACTGGTGCCCTCGCGCAGCCGACCGCGCGGGTAGGGTTCTTTGCAGGGCTGCGCCCTGCACCCGCTACAAACCGGGGCAACAGCAACGGCAACAGCGTGCATTCCGCGGGATGGCGGGGCGGTGTCGGAGTGCGGGGACGCCGTAAATCCGTCCCTGGAGCAACTGTGTTGATGGAGGAGCTTGACCCCTCCATGAGACGGGCACGGTAGTGCCGGCCGCTGGCCGGCAGCCTTTGGTCTTGCGCCCTGCCTGGCCTTAGGCTGGGACCAACCCGTTTTCAGCGTCGCGCACCCGG
>NZ_LLXT01000118.1 GCF_001431625.1 Stenotrophomonas geniculata ATCC 19374 = JCM 13324 | reverse complement strand
TTTATTGAGCTAACTGATACTAATGATCCGTGCGGCTTGACCATATAACCTCAAGTTGCCTTGGCTTTACGACAACGTCGTAAGAGCATCCAGGTGCACGCTACGTCACAAGAACTACGAGAGGCAGGCGCCTTATCCAGCTGTATCGGATGGCGACGCTCCAACCGCCTCCCTGGTGAAATTAGCGCTGTGGAACCACCCGATCCCATCCCGAACTCGGAAGTGAAACGCAGCTGCGCCGATGGTAGTGTGGCTCAAGCCATGCGAGAGTAGGTCATCGCCAGGGTTTACACCCAAAACCCCGCTGCATGCGCAGCGGGGTTTTTCTTATTAAGTGAAGGCATTGCTTTTCTGGATACCTTCCGCCCCAAGGGCAAGATCGCGAAGCTGGCGCTGCAAGCGCTGCTGCAACCGTCTCCCTGGTGAAATTAGCGCTGTGGAACCACCCGATCCCATCCCGAACTCGGAAGTGAAACGCAGCTGCGCCGATGGTAGTGTGGCTCAAGCCATGCGAGAGTAGGTCATCGCCAGGGTTTACACCCAAAACCCCGCTGCTCACGCAGCGGGGTTTTTCTTTGACCGCCGCGAGCGGCGGCGCCAACCACGGTTGGCGACTACCGATGGCAGAGGGATCAGCGGTAGATCCACGCCATGCGTGGATGCTCCCCGCAAGGAACCAAGGCGCCAACCCAGGTTGGCCGCTACACACAGCAGGCCAGGGTTGGCACCCACCAATGGCGGAGCGCACAAAAAAAACGGCGCCCCGTGGGGCGCCGCTCTGCTCTCAACGATGTTCAGTCGAGCATGGCCCGACTTACTTGGCCGGGGCCTTGTCCTTCATCATCGCGTCGCGGGCCGCCTTGAACGGGTTGCCCTCATACCAGTTCGGCCAACGATCGCCGCCGGCCAGCTCCTTGCCGACGCCATACATCAGTTGCAGGTCTTCGACCGTACCGTCCAGCTTCCAGGTGGACGCATCGAACTCGTCCTTCGGCCCGTGGTAACGGTTGGCACCGTAGTCCGCCGCGGCCTTGCGGCCAGCGTCCACGCCACCCTCGCGCAGGTCTTCGCCGCCATCGGCGTACAGGGCCGGCACGCCGGCCTTGGCGAAGTTGAAGTGATCCGAACGGAAGTAGAAGCCGCTCTGCACCGAGGTCTCACCATGCAGCGTGCGGTCCTGGGCCGCAGCCAGCGGCTTGAGGATGTCTTCCAGCTCCGAGCTGCCGAAGCCGGTGACGGTCACGTCCTTGGCACGGCCGGCCACCGACATCGCATCGATGTTGATCACACCGGCGATCTTGTCCAGCGGGAAGGTCGGATGGGAGACGTAGTACTTCGAACCCAGCAGGCCGGACTCTTCCAGAGTCACCGCCAGGAACACCACCGAACGTTCCGGCTTCGGCTCCTGGTGGGCCATCGCTTCAGCCACCTCGAGGATGCCGGCCACGCCGGTCGCGTTGTCGACCGCACCGTTGTAGATGTTGTCGCCGGTTTCACCCTCGTGCTTGCCCAGGTGGTCCCAGTGCGCCATGTACAGCACGGCTTCGTCGGCACGCTTGCTGCCCGGCAAAACGCCCACCACGTTGCGCGACTGCTTCTGCGCGATCTGGCTCTTCAGGTCGACCGCGGCGGTGGCCTTCAGCGGCACCGGCTTGAAGCCGCGCTTGCTCGCATCCTTGTAAGCCTGCGCCAGGTCCAGGCCGGCACCGGCAAACAGCGCCTTGGCGGCGTCGGCGCTCAGCCAGCCCTGCACCGGGATGCGGGCATCCGGGTCATCCTTCGCCGGCAGGTCGTACTGCGGCCCGGCCCAGGAGTTCTTCACCACGTCCCAGCCATAGGAGGCACCGGCAGTGTCGTGCACGATCAGCGCGGCAGCGGCGCCCTTGCGCGCTGCCTCCTCGAACTTGTAGGTCCAGCGGCCGTAGTAGGTCATGCGCTTGCCGTCGAACAGCTTCGCGTCATCGACATGGAAGCCCGGGTCGTTGACGAACATCACGACCGTCTTACCCTTCCAGTCCTGGCCGGCATAGTCATTCCACTTCTGCTCCGGCGCATCGACGCCGTAGCCGACGAACACCAGGTCGCTGGCATCGACCTTCACCTCGGCCTGGCCGGTACGGGTACCCACCACCATGTCGGTGCCGAACTTCAGCTCGGTGGTCTTGCCGCCCTGGGTGATCTTCAGCACGGTCGACGCGTCGGCCGTGGTCTCGGTCATCGGCACATCCTGGAACCAGCTGTCACCGTTGCCGGGCTGAAGGCCGATGCGCTGCATCTGGTCGCGGATGTAGTTGACCGTCAGTTCCTCGCCCTTGCTGCCCGGGGCGCGGCCTTCGAATTCATCCGAAGCCAGCGTCTTGACCATCTCGGCGAAGTCGCCGGCGTTGATCTCCGGCGAGAACGCATGGGTCGCCGGCTTGGCAGCGGCGGTGTCGGTGGCCGGCGCGGGCGCCGGAGTGTCTTCGCCTTTGCAGGCACTGAGCGCGGCCGCAGCGGCCAGGCACAGGAGGAGTTTGCGGGGCATCGTCGATTCCTGGAAAACAAAGGGCGGCCGTACCTCGTGTACGACCGGTAACAGCGAGTATCACCGAACCGATGGGCGCGGTGTGCTCAGTCCGCCGGAGCGGTTTCGGTGTCGAACGGGATCGGCTCGGCGCCGGTGACCGGGCCGATGCGGGCCGTGCGGTGCACGTACAGCACCACCTCGCGCTCGAACTGCAACGGGCCGTCGACCACGGCATTCGGGCCGATGATCACGCGTGGCTTGCGGCTGGCGGTCAGCGAGACGCTGAAGTTCGGCTTGCGCACGTGCACACCGCCCTTGACCTGCGAACCGATGCCCACGGTGATGTCACCGTTGACGGTTTCCACGTCGTTGCCGACGCGGCTTTCGACCAGCCCGATGCCACCGTTCACGGTTTCAACGCCGCCTTCGATCTGGCTGCCGCGATCGCTGAAGATGCTGCCGTTGACGGTGCTGACGTTGCCATGGGCGATCACTTCGCGGCCCAGGCGCACACCGCCGTTGACCGTTTCGATCTTGCCAGTGCGCGCGCGATCGGCGACCTTCACCCCGCCGTTGACGGTGTCGATGCTGCCGGTCTCGACGCCTTCGCCGACGCGGATGCCGCCGTTGACGGTGTCCAGCTTGCCGTAGCGCTGGCCGGGTTCGGCGCTGATGCTGCCGTTGACCTTGCTGATGTTCTCCTGAGCGCAGACCGGCCCGGTGGCCAGCAGTACGCCCAACAGCAGCGGAATGGAGAGAGCTTTCATGGGGACCTCGATGGATGTGCGGCTGGCAGGCCGCGTGCGGAGATGTCACCATTCCCCGGTACCCCCTGCAACTGCCTGAAGTCACTGGAAAGCCCTTGCGCAACAACGCCTTCCCATCACGCCGACATCACATCGCCGCTGCCCGCGGCGGGCGCTGCCTGCTGTTGGGGCTGGCCTTGGCACTGGCGTTGCCGTTGCCGGGTGCCGCGCAGACCACGCGCGAGACCGAGCGCAAGCTGCAGAAACTGCGCAGTGAGCTGAAGGGCGTGGCGCAGGAGCGCCGGCAGATCGAAGGCCAGCGTGGCCAGGCCTCGCAGCAGCTGCGCGAGGCAGATGAGAAGGTGGCCCGCACCGGCCGTGCGCTTGCGCAGACGGAAACCGCGCTGCGCGAGCAGGGAAGGGCCCTGGCCGAGGCCGAACAACGCCGCAGCACGCTGCAGGCCAACCTCGCCCAGCAGCATCGCGAGCTGGCCGGCCTGCTGCGTGCAGCCTACCAGCTGGGCAACCACGCACCACTGAAGCTGCTGTTGTCGCAGGACACGGTAGCCGATGCCAATCGCGCCCTGGCCTACCATCGTTACCTGCAACGCGAGCGTGCGCAGCGGATCACCACGCTGACCGCCGACCTGAAGGAACTGGAAGCGCTGCAGGCGCAGATCGCCGAGCGCAAGCAGAAGCTGCAGGGTGCACAACAGGACCAGAAGCAGCAGGCGGCGGCGCTGGAAGCCGACCGTCGCGATCGCGCCAAGACCGTGGCCTCGCTGGACGAACGCTTCAAGGACCAGCGCGAGAAGGAACAGGCGCTGGGCCAGGACGCCAAGGCGCTGGAAACACTGCTGGCCAATCTGCGCGCGGCCGCCGCCCGCGCCGAGGCCGAGCGTCGCGCGGCTGCACGCCGAGCCGCCGCCGAAAAGGCCGCTGCCGAGCGGGCCGCACGCCAGGCCGCTGCGCAGGGCCGCCCGCCGCCGCCGACCAAGGTTCCGCCGGCGGTGGCGTCGGCACCGGCGCCGAAGGTCGGTGGCCTGGGCTGGCCGTTGTCCGGCAACCTGCTGGCCCGCTATGGCGGCAAGCTGCCTGATGGCCGCACCAGCAGCGGCGTGCTGATCGGTGCACCGGCCGGCAGCACCGTCACCGCGGTGGCCGATGGCACTGTGGTGTTCTCCGACTGGATGACCGGCTACGGCATGATCCTGATCGTCGACCACGGCAACGGCTACATGAGCCTGTACGCCCACAACGACACCCTGCTCAAGGATGCCGGCGCGCGGGTCAGCCGTGGTGATGCGGTGGCCAAGGTCGGCAATTCCGGCGGCCAGGGCGTCACCGCGCTGTATTTCGAGCTGCGTCGTGGTGGGCAGCCGGTGAACCCTGACAGCTGGCTGCAGCGGCGCTGAATCCAGCGCTTCCGCGTGCAGGGCGGATTCAACGGGAATTTAGCTGTGCTTCGCGCATAATCGGTGCATGTGCCTTGGGCACCATGCCACCGTCGACAGGAGTGATCCATGCGCGCAGCCCGTACCGCCACCCTCTTGCTGGCCCTGTTGCCAGCGCTGTCCTGGGCGCAGCAGACCGCGCCCGCCCCGAGCCAGGAAACCGGCGGGCAGGCAGCGAGCAGCGAGGAGGCGGTGACCTCGAAGGTGCCGCTGGAGGACATCCGCCGCTTCGTGGCCGTCTACAACGCAGTGCGGGCCGCCTACGTCGATCCGGTCGATGACAAGAAGCTGATGCAGGCCGCGGTGCGTGGCCTGCTGCTCGACCTCGACCCGCACAGCACCTACTTCAACAAGGAAGACGCGCAGGCGTTCGACGAACAGGCCAGCGGCGCCTACGAAGGCATCGGCGTGGAGCTGCAGCAGCAGCCCGACAATGCCAGCATGAAGGTGATTTCGCCGATCGACGACACGCCGGCGGCGAAGGCCGGCATCCTCGCCGGTGACCTGATCATCGCCATCGACGGCAAGCCGATCAGCGCGATCGATGCCAGCGAACCGCTGCGCGGCCCGGCCGGCAGCAAGGTCGTGCTGACCATCGTGCGCGAAGGCAAGCCCAAACCCTTCGATGTCAGCCTCACCCGGCAGACCATCCGCGTGACAAGTGTGCGCAGCCGCCTGCTGGAACCCGGCTATGGCTATATCCGCCTGAGCACGTTCCAGGCCGACACCGGTTCGGACTTCCAGAAGCACGTGCAGCAGCTGCAGAAGCAGTCCGGTGGCCAGCTCAAGGGCCTGGTGCTGGATCTGCGCAGCAACCCGGGTGGCCTGCTGACCGCTGCCGTGCAGGTGGCCGACGACCTGCTCGACAAGGGCAACATCGTCAGCACCCGCGGCCGCATCAGCATCAGCGATGCACGCTTCGATGCGACCCCGGGCGATCTGTTGAAGGGGGCACCGGTGGTGGTGCTGGTCGATGCGGGTTCGGCCAGTGCCTCGGAAGTGCTGGCCGGCGCACTGCGCGACAACAAGCGCGCCCGCGTGGTCGGCAGCCGCACCTTCGGCAAGGGCTCGGTGCAGACCGTGCTGCCGCTGGACAACGGTGATTCGGTGAAGCTGACCACCGCGCGTTATTACACGCCCAGCGGCAAGTCGATCCAGGCCACCGGCATCGTGCCGGAGGTCGAACTGAAGCCTGCGGCGCGCCCGGAAGACGAGGCGCTGCCGGCCAGCCTGAGCGATTACAGCGAAGCGACCCTGCCGGGCCATCTGCGCGGTGACGACGAAGGCACCGAGGGCTACCACGCCGGCGCCGTACTGCCGGGCGATGGCCCGATCAACGACGCGCTGGCTGAGCTGAAGAATCCGGGTTCGGTGGCTGCACGCTTGAAGGCCGAAGCGGCGAAAGCGGATGCGGCGAAGGCCGCGAAGGCCACAGCTGCGAAGCCGGAGGCGAAGGTAGAACCGAAGCCGGAAGCGAAGCCGGAAGCAAAGCCGGAAGCAAAGCCCGCACCGGCTCCGGCCAAGCCCTGATTCTGTAGCGTCGAGCCGTGCTCGACTGATCTACGAACGAGCGGGTGAGCGTGACGCCGGCCAGCGGCCGGCACCCCAGGGGGTCAGAAGCCGTGCCGCTTGCGCAGGCGGCGTGCGATCGCGGCGCGCACGTACACGCCGTACAGCAGGCCGAACAGGAAGCCACCGATGTGCGCCCACCAGGCCACCATGCCGAAGCTTGGGCCGATATGGGCGAACACCACCTGCAGGGCGGCCCAGACGCCGATCAGCAGGTAGGCCGGGGCGCGCACGAACTCCAGGAACAGGCCCAGCGGGATCACCACGCCCAGCCGCGCGCCCGGGAACAGGGCCAGATAGGCGCCGATCAGCGCTGACACCGCACCGCTGGCACCGATGATGATCTGGTCCGGGCTGCCCATGGTGTAGATGGCCACCAGATTGGACACCGCACCGCCGACCAGGAACAGCAGCAGCAGGCGCCACGGGCCCAGCACCCGTTCGGCGGGCAGGCCGAAGATCAGCAGGAACACCAGATTGCCCAGCAGGTGTGACCAGTCCGCGTGCAGGAACAGGGCGGTGAACAGGCGCAGCACGCTGCCGTCCTGCAGGGTCGCCCACCAGTCCAGCGGGTGGGTCAGGCCGGTGGACAGGGCGCCCCAGTCCAGCCAGAGGCTGCCCCGGGCGTCATCCGGACGCGAGATCGACCACAGGAACGCCAGCCACAGTGCCGCAAACAGCACGGGCGTGGCCCAGCGCAGGGCTGCCTTCTTGCGCGACGGGAGGGAGACGAACATGGGCACTAGCCTAGCGTGAGGGCGCTTACGGCGGGGATTGTCCTGTTCAGCTTTTGAGACGAAAAAAGCGCCTGCGCTGTTATTGTTTCATTAACAGGTCTGGGTAATACTCGCATACGGCGTCGTATGTCGGGAGGGGAATCCGGCGCGCTCCGAAGGGCCCCAGGGCCCGCCGGGCGCAGGCGCACTCAGAGCACCATCACCGCTTACCGGAGAGAGAGAACTACGATGCAAACCGCTTCCACCATTGCCCGATTGACCCTGCTGGCCGTCGGCGTTGCCGGTGCGCTGGCTGCTGCCGACGCCAATGCCGCTGCCTTCCAGCTGAAGGAAAACAGCGCCAAGGGCCTGGGCCGCGCGTTCGCCGGCTCCGGCAGCGCCGAAGGCGACGCCTCCATCATCGCCGTCAACCCGGCCGGCATGCGCCAGCTCGATGGCACCCTGGTCCAGGGCGACCTGAGCGCCATCAGCTTCAAGGCCGAGTTCAAGGGCCAGGGCCGCAATGCAGCAGGCCGTCCGCAGACCGGTGGTGACGGCGGCGACGCCGGCATGATCGCTCCGGTTCCGGCCGCGTACTTCCACATGCCGATCGGCGAGAAGGCCCACTTCGGTGTGTCGCTGACCGCACCGTTCGGCTTCAAGACCGAATACGACAACGGTTGGGTCGGTCGTTACAGCGGCCTGAAGACCGATCTGAAGGCCATCGACCTCGGCTTCGCCGCGTCGTATGACGTCAACCCGTACGTGTCCTTCGGCGCGTCGGTGTTCGTCGAACACCTGACCATCGAGCTGAGCAACGCCGTCGACTACGGCAGCATCCTGGCCGGTGCCGGCGCTCCGGGCTTCGCCCCGGGCAGCGCCGATGGCACCCTGAAGATCGAGGGTGACAACAATGCCGTGGGCTGGACCGTCGGTGGCCTGTTCTCGATCGACGAGAACACCCACATCGGCCTGAGCTACCGTTCGAAGGTCGAGCACAAGATCACCGGTGGTGATGCGACCTTCAGCGGCGCCGACCGCGCCCGTTCCCTGCTGACCAACTCGCCGCGTACCCGCGGTTGGTTCATGGACACCAGCGGCAAGGCCACGGTGACCATGCCGGCCTCGGCCACCCTGAGCGTGACCCACAAGGTCAACGACCGCTGGACCGTGATGGGCGACGTGACCCGCACCGCCTGGTCGACCGCCTTTGACAGCGTCACCGTCGACTACGCTTCGCCGCAGGCGGATTCGGTCCTGGAGTTCGGCTACCGTGACACCACCTTCGTGTCGCTGGGCGCTGACTACAAGCTGAGCGACACCGTCACCCTGCGCGGTGGTGTTGCGCTGGACCAGACCCCGACCACCGACGCCCACCGCGACGTCCGCGTGCCGGATACCAGCCGCAAGTGGCTGTCGCTGGGCGTGGGCTGGACCCCGTCGCAGAACACCGAGTGGAACTTTGGCTACACCCACCTGTTCACCAGCGATCCGAACGTGAACGTGCGTGCGACCACTGCCAACCAGGGCAACTCGCTGTCGGGCAAGTACAAGGTCCGTGGCGACGTGCTGGCTGCTTCGTTCCAGTACAAGTTCTGATTCGGGCCAACGCCTGACGCAGTACACGGAAGGCCCCGCGCAAGCGGGGCCTTCTTTTTGCGGAGCTGGTTTGGGGCATCCACGCATGGCGTGGATCCACGACAATAGCGCGATGAACCTGTCCGACCCGAACTTCCAGCTGGAGCTGGCCGCCAACATCGCCGTCGCCGGCTCGATCCTGCTGGCCGGCCGCAACAACGTGCACACCTGGTGGCTGGGCATCGTCGGCTGCGCGCTGTTCGCGGCGGTGTTCGAGCGCTCTCACCTGTATGCAGACATGGTGCTGCAGTTCTTCTTCATCGCCATCAGCGTGCTGGGCTGGTGGCAGTGGCTGCGTGGGGACCATGGTGCGCCGCTGCCGATCACCTCATTGCGACCGCGTGCCTGGGCGTGGCTGGCACCACTGGCGGTGGTGGCGACCTTCGGCTACGGCTGGATGCTGACCCGCCTGACCAACGCCTACGCGCCCTACATCGATTCGGCGGTGCTGGTGCTGAGCGTGATCGCCCAGATCCTGATGATGCGGCGCAAGCTGGAATCGTGGTGGGTGTGGCTGCTGGTGAATACCGTCGCGGTGCCGCTGTACTACAGCCGTGGCCTGCATCTGACCTCGATCCTGTACATCGGTTTCTGGATCAACGCACTGGTCGCCCTCCGGCACTGGCGCAATCTGATGCGGGTGTAGAGCCGAGCCCATGCTCGGCTGTACCGTTCAAGCCGAGCATGGGCTCGGCTCTACAGCAAGCAATGCACAAAAAACCCCGCTTTCGCGGGGTTTCTCGTTTGCCGCATCAACCGGGCGATCAGTCGCCCAGGGTCAGCAGCGAAGCGTTGCCGCCGGCGGCGGTGGTGTTCACCGTCACCGTCTTCTCGGTGGCGAAACGCAGCAGGTAGTGCGGGCCGCCGGCCTTCGGACCGGTGCCGGACAGGCCCTGGCCGCCGAACGGCTGCACGCCGACCACCGCACCGATCTGGTTGCGGTTGACGTAGACGTTGCCGACGTGGACGCCGTTGCTGATGCGATCAACGGTTTCGTCGATGCGCGAATGCACGCCCAGGGTCAGGCCGTAGCCGGTGGCGTTGATCTGGTCGATCACCGCGTCGAGCTGGTCGCCCTTCCAGCGGATGACGTGCAGCACCGGACCGAACACTTCCTTCTGCAGCTGGCCCAGGTCCTTCAGTTCGTACGCGCGCGGTGCGAAGAAGGTGCCATTGGCGGCTTCGGCGGACAGCTCGGCAGCGGCGATCAGGCGCGCTTCGCGGTCCATGCGTTCGGCGTGGTCCTGCAGGATCTTCAGTGCATCGGCGTCGATCACCGGGCCGACGTCGGTGGACAGCAGGCCGGGGTTGCCGACCTTCAGTTCCTTCATCGCACCGGCCAGCATGGTCATCACCTTGTCGGCGATGTCGTCCTGCACGAACAGCACGCGCGCGGCCGAGCAGCGCTGGCCGGCGGAGGTGAAGGCCGAACCGATCGCGTCCTTGACCAGCTGTTCCGGCAGCGCCGAGGAATCGGCGATGAAGGCGTTCTGGCCGCCGGTTTCGGCGATCAGTACACCGATGGCGGCGTCACGTGCGGCCATCGCGCGGTTGATCGCACGGGCGGTGTCGGTGGAACCGGTGAAGGCCACGCCGGCCACGCGCGGGTCGGCGGTCAGCGCGGCACCGACGGTGGCACCGTCGCCCGGCAGGAACTGCACCACCTCGGCCGGCACGCCGGCGTCGTGCAGCAGCTTCACCGCGTAGTAGCCGATCAGGTTGGTCTGCTCGGCCGGCTTGGCGATCACGCTGTTGCCAGCGGCGAGTGCAGCGGCCACCTGGCCCAGGAAGATCGCCAGCGGGAAGTTCCACGGGCTGATGCAGACGAACACGCCGCGGCCGTGCAGCTGCAGCTCGTTGGATTCACCGGTCGGGCTCGGCAGCTTCTCGGCGTGGCTGAACTGCTCGCGTGCCTGCTTGGCGTAGTAGCGCAGGAAATCCACCGCTTCGCGCACTTCGGCGATGCTGTCGGGCAGGCTCTTGCCGGCTTCCTTCACGCACAGCGCCATGAACTCCGGCATGCGCGCTTCCAGCTGGTCGGCGGCGTGCTCGAGGATGGCGGCGCGGCTGGCGGCCGGGGTGCGGTTCCAGGCCGGCTGCGCGGCCACGGCATTGGCCAGGGCCTTCTGCACGGTGGCAGCGTCGGCGGCCAGCCACTGGCCGACCACTTCGCGGGTGTCGGCCGGGTTGGTCACCGGCAGCGCGGCGCCGGCCGGGTTCGCACCCGGTACCAGCGGCGCGGCCTGCCAGGGCTTCACAGCCGCGTTGATCTGCTCGGCCAGGGCGCGCAGTTCGTTGTCGTTGGCGAGATTGGCGCCCATGGAGTTCTTCCTGTCGTGGTTCTGGCTGCGCAGCAGGTCAACCGGCAGCGGGATCTTGGGATGCGGAATCGATTCGAACGAGGACACCATCTCGACCGGATCGCGGATCAGGTCGGCGATCGGCACGCGCTCGTCGGTGATGCGGTTGACGAAGCTGGAGTTGGCGCCGTTTTCCAGCAGGCGGCGCACCAGGTACGGCAGCAGGTCTTCATGTGAACCGACCGGGGCGTACACGCGGCAGGGCAGGTTCAAGCGATCGGCCGGCACCACTTCGGCGTACAGATCGTCACCCATGCCGTGCAGCTTCTGGTGCTCGTACACGCCGCCATTGGCGATGCTGCGCACTGCGGCGATGGTGTGCGCGTTGTGCGTGGCGAACATCGGGTAGATCGCATCGGCATGCGTGAACAGGCGCTTTGCGCAGGCCAGGTAGGACACGTCGGTGTTCTGCTTGCGGGTGAACACCGGGTAGCCCGGATAGCCTTCGATCTGCGCGCGCTTGATCTCGGCGTCCCAGTAGGCGCCCTTGACCAGGCGTACCTGCAGGCGGCGACCGGCGCGGCGTGCCATGTCGGCCAGGTGGTCGATCGTGTACGGCGTGCGCTTCTGGTAGGCCTGCACGACCACGCCGAAACCATCCCAGCCGGACAGCGAGGCATCGGAGAAGACCTGCTCGATGATGTCCAGCGACAGTTCCAGGCGGTCGGACTCTTCGGCGTCGACGGTGCAGCCGATGCCGTAGCTCTTGGCCAGCTGTGCCAGTTCCAGCACGCCCGGCACCAGGTCCTTCAGTACGCGCTCGCGCTTGGCGTGCTCGTAGCGCGGGTACAGCGCCGACAGCTTGATCGAGATGCCCGGGGCGTTGTTGACGTCGCCGTCCGGACGGCCGCCGCGTGCCTTGTGATCGCCGCCGATGGCGTGGATCGCACGACGGTAGTCTTCCAGGTAGCGCAGCGCGTCCTTCATGGTCAGCGCGCCTTCGCCCAGCATGTCGAACGAGTAGCGGTAGCTGGCGTTGTCACCCTTGTGCGAGCGCGCCAGCGCTTCGCTGATGGTGCGGCCCATCACGAACTGGTGGCCCATGATCTTCATGGCCTGGCGCACGGCCAGGCGCACCACCGGCTCACCCACGCGGCCGACCAGGCGCTTGAACGCGCTGGGGGCATCGGCGCGGGTGGCGTCGTTCATCTGCACCAGCTTGCCGGTCAGCATCAGGCCCCAGGTGGAGGCGTTGACCAGCACCGAGTCGCTGCCACCCAGGTGCTTTTCCCAGTCGGCATCGGCCAGCTTGTCGCGGATCAGCTTGTCGGCGGTGTCCTGGTCCGGAATGCGCAGCAGCGCCTCGGCCACGCACATCAGCAGCACGCCTTCCTCGCTGCCCAGGTCGTACTGGCGCATGAAGGCTTCGATCGCGCCCTGGTCCTTGGCACGCACGCGCACGCGGCCGACCAGGTCGGCGGCCAGCGCCTGCACCCTGGCCTGCTCGTCGGCGGGCAGGCGGGCCTGGGCCAGCAGCTCGCGCACATGGCTGGCCTCGTCCTTCAACCAGGCATCGGTGATGGCCTGGCGGAACGGGTTGGGGGGCGCCGGCAGTTCCGGCGACAGCAGCGCGCCGGGACGCGGAGCGTCGTGGGCGGCAGGGGAGGAGGAAGGTGCGTTCATGCCGGTCCGGCCAGTGGAAAACTTGGCGATTTTAATCATTTTTGCGGGTTCCGGAAGTGCCCCGCAGCCACCTTGATGAAGTGCTGATAGCCCCTAGCTGCGGTGGATTCAGCGTGTTCAGCAAGCTCGGAAGAATTTGTGCTGAATTCGTCATTTGTGTCGCCGACCTCATGCTGTGTTGCAGCATGGGAAAAAGTGTGAATGCACCCTTGCTACCGGCGAGAGGGCGGGGCTACCATCGAGACGTTTCCCGCGGCAGGAACGCGGTTGCGACATGATCGAGGTGCTTCCAGCTCCGGATGGGTCAGGTACGCAGCTGCGGCTGCGTCCCCCACGGGCGCTCGATGCCCGGCAGTTCGTCCTGTTGTTCACCGTGTTGTCGGGTGCGATGTGGCTGGTGTCCGCCCTCGGGTGGTTGGCCGGCAATGCATTCGCGCCCCTGTTCGCGCTGCTTTACAGCCTGGTGCTGGCGGCGGCGCTGCGTGCCTTGTGGCGCAGTGGTGAACGACAGGAGGAGATCCGGGTAGTGCCGGCGTACGTGGAGGTCATTCCCGTACCCGGTGGATCGCCGGTGTTCCGGGCCCACCCCCACTGGGTGCGCCTGCTCACCGACGATGAGAGGGTCCGGCTGGCATCCAGCGGCCGGCAGGTGGAGGTGGGGAGTTTCCTCGCGCCGGCCGAACGTCAGACGCTTGCAGAGACACTTGAAAGCTTGCTCGCCGCCAGCGATGGCGGCAACCGACGACGCTAAGGGTCTAGGCAATGAAGCAAAGCAGCAGGTGGGGCACGAAGTGCGTGAACGCGGTTGCCGCAGTGCTGGCGACCGGGGGACTGATGCCGGCGTTGGCCTGGGCCCAGGCGGCCGATCCCAAGCCGTGGCAGCTGAACATGGGCAAGGGGGTGACCCAGACCTCGCGCCTGGCCTGGGAATCGAACAACCTGTCGTTGATCATCTGCACGGTGATCGGCGTCATCGTGTTCGGGGCGATGGCCTACGCCATGTTCAAGTTCCGCAAATCCAAGGGCGCGGTCGCCGCCACCTTCAGCCACAACACCAAGGCCGAGGTGATCTGGACGGTGATCCCGGTGATCATCCTGATCGTGATGGCCTGGCCGGCCACGGCCAACCTGATCAAGATGTACGACACCCGCGATGCCGAGATGACGGTGAAGGTCACCGGCTACCAGTGGATGTGGAAGTACGAATACCTCGGCGAGAACGTCACCTTCACCAGCCGGCTGGACCGCGAGTCCGACCGTGTGCGGCAGAGCGGCGTCGTGCCGACCCGCGAGAGCCATCCGCACTACCTGCTGGATGTCGACAACCGCCTGGTGCTGCCGGTCGATACCAAGGTGCGTTTCGTCATCACCTCCGACGACGTGATCCACGCCTGGTGGGTACCGGCGCTGGGCTGGAAGCAGGACGCCATCCCCGGCTTCATCAACGAAGCCTGGACCAGCATCGAGCAGCCCGGCGTGTACCGCGGGCAGTGCGCAGAGCTGTGCGGCAAGGACCACGGCTTCATGCCGATCGTGGTCGAGGCGGTGTCCAAGGAAGACTTCAAGCAGTGGCTGGCGCAGCGCAAGCCGGCGCCGCCAGCCGCGCCGACAACGCCGACAACGCCGACAACGCCGACAACGCCCGCGGCACCTGCAGAGCCGGCTGCACCTGCGAGCGGAGCATCGGCAGCGCCTGCGGCTGCCGAAGCCGGCAGCGCACCTGCCACCGCAGCCAGCGGCGCGTGATGTAAAGCCCGCGGCCGCTCGCGGCCGTGGTGACAACCGATTCTGAGAGGTGTTTTGCAATGGCGCACTCGGCAGTTGGGCACGACGATCACCATCACCACCAGAGCTTCTTCGAGCGTTGGTTCTTCTCGACCAACCACAAGGACATCGGCACGCTGTACCTCGGTTTCAGCTTCATCATGTTCATCATCGGTGCGGCGATGAGCGTGGTGATCCGCGCCGAGCTGGCGCAGCCGGGCCTGCAGTTCGTCAAGCCCGAGTTCTTCAACCAGATGACCACCGTGCATGCGCTGGTGATGATCTTCGGTGGCGTGATGCCGGCCTTCGTGGGCCTGGCCAACTGGATGATCCCGCTGCAGATCGGCGCGCCGGACATGGCGCTGCCGCGCATGAACAACTGGTCGTTCTGGCTGCTGCCGGTGGCCTTCAGCCTGCTGCTGCTGACCCTGTTCCTGCCCGGTGGTGCACCGGCCGGTGGCTGGACGCTGTACCCGCCGCTGTCGCTGCAGGGGGGCTACAACGTCGCCTTCAGCGTGTTCGCCATCCACGTGGCCGGCATCAGTTCGATCATGGGCGCGATCAACATCATCGCCACCGTGCTCAACATGCGTGCGCCGGGCATCGACCTGCTGAAAATGCCGATCTTCTGCTGGGCCTGGCTGATCACCGCCTTCCTGCTGATTGCGGTGATGCCGGTGCTGGCCGGTGCGGTGACCATGCTGCTGACCGACAAGTTCTTCGGCACCAGCTTCTTCAATGCCGCCGGTGGCGGTGACCCGGTGATGTACCAGCACATCTTCTGGTTCTTCGGGCACCCCGAGGTCTACATCATGATCCTGCCCGCCTTCGGCGTGGTCAGCGAGATCATCCCGACCTTCAGCCGCAAGCCGCTGTTCGGCTACCAGGCGATGGTGTACGCCACCGCCGCGATCGCGTTCCTGTCGTTCATCGTCTGGGCCCACCACATGTTCACCGTGGGCATGCCGCTGGGTGGCGAGATCTACTTCATGTTCGCCACCATGCTGATCTCGATCCCGACCGGCGTGAAGGTGTTCAACTGGGTCAGCACTATGTGGCGCGGCTCGCTGACGTTCGAGGCGCCGATGCTGTGGTCGGTGGCCTTCGTCATCCTGTTCACCATCGGTGGCTTCTCCGGCCTGATGCTGGCGATCGTGGCGGCCGACTTCCAGTACCACGACACCTACTTCGTGGTCGCCCACTTCCACTACGTGCTGGTGACCGGCGCGGTGTTCGCGCTGATTGCCGCGGTGTACTACTGGTGGCCGAAGTGGACCGGGCGCATGTACAGCGAGAAGTGGGCCAAGGTGCACTTCTGGTGGTCGATCGTGTTCGTCAACCTGCTGTTCTTCCCGCAGCACTTCCTCGGCCTGGCCGGCATGCCGCGCCGCATTCCGGATTACAGCGTGGCCTTCGCCGACTGGAACCTGATCAGCTCGATCGGTGCGTTCGGCATGTTCGTCACGCCGTTCATGATGGCCGCGATCCTGCTGTCCTCGCTGCGCAATGGCGAGAAGGCCGAGGCGCGTTCCTGGGAAGGCGCACGTGGGCTGGAGTGGACGCTGCCATCGCCGGCACCGGCGCACACCTTCACCACGCCGCCGACCATCCGTCCGGGGGATCTGGCGCATGACGACATCACGCACTGAGGTGGGGCATGCATAACGAGAGCCCGCTGCAGATCTGTAGAGTCGAGCCATGCTCGGCTGACGAAAAGCAGCCGAGCATGGCTCGGCTCTACAACAGCCCGGGCGACGCCCCGGAAAACGGCATCGAACAGCAACGCCGGCGCGCTAGGCGCACGGCGATGTGGGTCGGCGCCATCGCTGTGCTGGTCTACGTCGGTTTCATCCTCAGTGGGGTGATCGGCCGATGAGCGACGCACCGGCCACCGCGACCTCACGCAGTGCCGGGCTGCCGCGCCTGATCGGCGTGGCGGTGGCGGTGTTCCTGCTGACGTTCTCGCTGGTGCCGCTGTATCGCATCGCCTGCGAGAAGGTGTTCGGCGTGCGACTGGAGCGCGGCCCCGGCAGCGAAGCCAGTGCGGGTGCGGCGTCCGGCAAGCGCACCGTACGGGTGGAATTCGATGGCGGCGTCAACTCGCGCCTGCCGTGGTCGTTCCATCCCGAACAGCTGACCATGGACGTGGTGCCCGGCGAACTCAACGAAGCGTTGTACTTCGCACGCAACGACAGCCAGCAGGCGGTGGTCGGCAGTGCGGTGCCTTCGGTGGCGCCGGCGCGTGCCTCGGGCTTCTTCAGCAAGACCGAATGTTTCTGTTTCACCGCGCAGACGCTGCAGGCTGGCGAGAAGCGCGACATGCCGGTGCGTTTCATCGTCGATCCGGATCTGCCGCCGGAGATCAGGACGATCACCTTGTCCTACACCTTCTACCGCAACGACGCGCTGTCCGATCGGCTGGCCCCGGCCGCCACCTCGGAAGGCGCGCACGCCGCACCCTGACCCGGATACCGACATGGCCCAGACACCGACCGACGCCAACGTGTACTTCGTCCCGGCCCAGAGCAAATGGCCGTTCGTGGGTTCCATCGCGATGATGGTGACCATGGTGGGCGTGGCCAGCTGGCTCAACGATGCCAGCTGGGGACGCTGGACGTTCTACATCGGCATCGCGATGCTGGTGCTGACCCTGTTCTGGTGGTTCAGCGACGTGGTGCGCGAGTCGCAGGCCGGCAACTACAACCACCAGGTCGATGGTTCGTTCCGGATGGGGATGATCTGGTTCATCTTCTCCGAGGTGATGTTCTTCGGCGCCTTCTTCGGCGCGCTGTTCTACACCCGCAACCTGGGCCTGTCGTGGCTCAGCGGCGAAGGCCGCGGGGTGATGACCAACGAACTGCTCTGGCAGGGCTATTCGGCAGGATGGCCGACCAATGGCCCGGCGGCGATCGGCGGTGCGTTCCAGACCATCCCGGCCTGGGGCCTGCCGCTGATCAACACGCTGATCCTGCTCACCTCCGGCGTGACCCTGACCATCGCCCACCATGCACTGAAGGCCGGCAACCGCCGCCAGCTGCTGATCTGGCTGGGCCTGACCGTGGTGCTCGGCCTCGGCTTCCTGACCCTGCAGGCGGAAGAGTACATCCACGCCTACAAGGAACTGAACCTGACGCTCGGCTCGGGTATCTATGGTTCGACGTTCTTCATGCTGACCGGCTTCCACGGCGCGCACGTGCTGCTGGGCACGATCATGCTGATCGTGATGTGGCTGCGTTCGGCCAAGGGACACTTCACCCGCGACAACCATTTCGGTTTCGAAGCCGCCGCGTGGTACTGGCACTTCGTCGACGTGGTGTGGCTGATGCTCTTCATGTTCGTCTACGTGCTTTGACCGCGCACGCATCGGTGGCCTCAGCCGCCGATGCCGTGCGGTTTGATCCAGCCCATGTAGATGCTCACGATCACCAGTACGATCAAGGCCACCGACACCCCGATGCGGCGTGTCAGTGCGTTGACCGTGCGCTTGGTCTGGCCGCGGTCGACCAGCAGGTAATACAGGCCGGCGCCCAGATTCCAGACGATGACGATCAGAAACGCGATTACCAGCAGGGTCTTCAGCGAATCACTCATGCGCGGCTCGAGGGCAGGGTGGATGTGCCTATCTGACCGCGTTTGCGCGGACTTGTCATGATGCGCCAGCACACGCGCGTGCTCGGATGGCTGCTGGCCGTGCTGGCAATGGCCGGTTTCACCGCATTGGGGCTGTGGCAGCTGCAGCGCATGCATGCCAAACAGGCAATGTTGGATGCACAGGGTCCAGCCGCAGCGCAGGTACTGTCGTTGGCGCAGGCGCTGGCAGCGCCCGGTGCGTTGCATGGCGTGGCCGACCACGGTCGCTTCCTGCCCGGCGTGGTGCTGCTGGATAACCAGACCCGGCACGGCCGTGCCGGCGTGAAGATCTACCGCCCGTTCCGCAGTGACGAGGGCAGTGTGTTGCTGGTCGATCTGGGATGGCGCGCGCTGCCGCCTGATCGCACCCTGCCGGATGTGCCGTCGCCACCTTCGCCGGTGGCCGTACGTGGGTTGCTGGCGCCGCCGCCGTCAGCGGGACTGGCACTGGGCCCGGCGTTCTCCACCACCGATGAAGCGGGCCGCTGGCTGGCCAGCCGGTTGCCGGCCGAAGGCCTGGCCCGCGCGCTGGGGGTGCAGTCACTTCCCGATCGTGTACTGCGCCTGGACCCGGCGCTGCCCTTCGGCGACGAACGTGATCTGGACCTGCTGCCGAACACCTTGCCGCCGCAGCGTCATCTGGGCTACGCCGTGCAGTGGTTCGGCCTGGCCCTGACCGTGCTCGTCGTTGCGCTGGTGTTGGAGTGGCGCAGGAGGCGCGCCGTGGCACGACCGGCATCCCGTACCCAACCATGAGAAAATGCCCCGCATGAACACTGCTACGTCCCCGCAGGCGCGCGGCTCTGGCCGCCGGACCCTGGTACTGCTGTTTGCCGTGTTCTTCGGGGCGATGGCGCTGGCTGCCGTGCTGCGCTTCTCTGGCTGGCAGCCCACCGGGCACCGCAATGCCGGCCAGCTGCTGAAGCCGCCGGTGGACCTGCGCCAGCAGGCGCCGACCCTGGCCAGCGGCCAGCCTTATCCGTGGAATCCCGAGGCCCGTACCTGGCGCCTGCTGGTGGCGCCGGCCGGAGTCTGCGACGCGCAGTGCGTCACTTTGTCGCAGGGACTGGGCAAGGTGTGGCAGCTGTTCGGCCATAACGCCGATAATGTCGAAATCCTGTGGCTGGGAACGCCACCGGCGTCGATCGCCTCGCTGCCCGCGCTGCGGCCGCTGGCACCGTCGCCAGCACTGCGCGCGGCCCTGCCCGGCGTCGACGATCCGGCTGGCCTGCCGGTCTACGTGATCGATCCGAACGGCTTCGTGATCATGCGCCATGCCCCCGGCAGTGACCTGGGTGGCCTGCGCAAGGACATGGCCACGTTGCTGAAACTGAAGTGAGTCCCGTTTGATGAGCCTTTCCGCGCGTCCGGCGCTGCACCGCAATTTCCACCGCCTGGCGTGGTTCGCCATGATCATGACCGCGAGCACGATCATGTTCGGCGCCTTCGTGCGCCTGTCCGATGCCGGCCTGAGCTGCCCGGACTGGCCGACCTGCTATGGACAGGCCACCTGGCCGCAGCACGTGGAAGAGACCATCGGCCATCCGGCGGCGGAGATCCGCCCGCTGGAAACCCACAAGGCCTGGCGTGAGCAGGTGCATCGCTTCCTGGCCGGCGCGCTGGGCATCGAGATCCTGACCCTGGCGCTGCTGGCCACGCGCAAGCGGCGATTCGGAAGCACGGCGGTGGTGACCGCCTGCGTACTGGTGGCCGCCGGCATACCGCTGTACATGATGGGCTGGCACGGCACCGCCAGCGCCTTGGCCCTGATAGGCGAGGCGATCCTGCTGATCGCGGCGCTGCGCTGGAGCAACATCGACCTGGCGCGCGCTGCCCTGCTGACCCTGGCGGTGGTGATCTTCCAGGCCCTGCTGGGCATGTGGACGGTGACCCTGCTGCTGAAACCCATCGTAGTGATGGGCCACCTGCTGGGCGGCATGCTGATGTTCGCGCTGCTGGTGTGGATGGCCTGGCGCGCAACGCACATGCCGATCACCCTGGCCGAAGCACCGAAGCTGAAGTGGCTGTTGCGCATCGGCGTAGCAGTGCTGGTCACCCAGATCGCGCTGGGCGGTTGGGTCAGCGCCAACTACGCGGCGCTGGCCTGCGGCGGCGGCAGCGCCTCGCTGGACAACTTCCCGCGCTGTGCCAACCAGTGGTGGCCGCAGCACAACTTCGTCGAGGGCTTCACCCTGTGGCGCGGCATCGGCGTGGACTACGAAGGCGGCGTGCTGGATGGCGCCTCGCGTATCGCCATCCAGATGGCGCATCGCCTGTTCGCGGTGGTGGTGGCCGTCTACCTGCTGTGGCTGGGCGTGCGCCTGTTCCGCCTGCCGAGCATGCGTGGCTGGGCCAGCGCGCTGATCGCGCTGCTGGTGCTGCAGGTCACCCTCGGCATCCTCAATGTGAAGCTGGCGCTGCCGCTGGAAGTGGCGGTGGCCCACAACGGCGTGGCCGTTGCCCTGTTGTTCGTACTGGTCAGCCTGCTGGCCCGCCTGCGTGCCCCGGACTGATTCCATGTTTTCCAATTACCGCCAGTACTGGGACCTGACCAAGCCCAAGGTCGTCGCCCTGATCGTCTTCACCGCCCTGGTCGGCATGGTCCTGGCCATTCCGGGCGTGCCCAGCTGGGAGCAGGTGCGTGCCGGCGTGCTCGGCTTCCTCGGCATCTGGCTGGCGGCCTCGGCCGCGGCGGCGATCAACCAGTTGCTGGACGCGCACATCGATGCGCAGATGGCACGCACCTCGTGGCGCCCGCTGGTGGTGGGCAAGGTCAAGCCGTGGCAGGTGCTGGTGTTCGCCGGCGTGCTGATCGTGCTGTCGATGGTGATCCTGGTGCTGTGGGTGAACCTGATCACCGCGGTGCTGACCTTCGCCTCGCTGATCGGTTATGCGGTGATCTACACCGTGTACCTCAAGCGCGCGACCTCGCAGAACATCGTCATCGGCGGCCTGGCCGGCGCGATGCCGCCGATGCTGGGCTGGGCCGCGGTGACCGGCATGCAGGGTTCGTCGGACTGGGCGTACTCGTCGCTGCTGGTGCTGATCATCTTCATCTGGACGCCGCCGCACTTCTGGGCACTGGCGATCTTCCGCCGCGAGGACTACGCCAAGGCCGAAATCCCGATGCTGCCGGTGACCCATGGCGTGGTGCACACCCGCAAGCAGATCATGGTGTACTCGGTGGTGCTGGCACTGGTCTGCCTGCTGCCGTACCTGGTGGGCATGAGTGGCGCGTTCTACCTGGGCGGCGCGATCGTGCTCAACGCCGTGTTCCTCTGGTACGCCTGGCGCATGCTGGACCCGCCGGACGAACTGTTCTCGATGAAGATGTTCTATTACTCCATCGTGTACCTGATGGCGCTGTTCGCCTTCCTGCTGGTGGACCACTGGATCCTGCCCTGGTTGTAAAGCGCCACCTGTAGAGCCGAGCCCATGCTCGGCTGAGGGGTGGTTGGAAGAGCAGCCGAGCGTGGGCTCGGCTCTACAGTAGATCCACACCATGCGTGGATGTTCTCCTCGTCGCGTCAGGGCTTGCGCCGCGCATACCGCTGTGCGATCACGCCGCAGACGATCAGCTGGATCTGGTGGTAGATCATCACCGGCAGCACGATGGCACCGAGGCTGCCACCAGCGAACAACACCTTGGCGATCGGCACGCCCGTGGCCAGGCTCTTCTTCGAGCCGCAGAACACGATGGCGATCTCGTCCTCGCGGTTGAAGCGCAGGCGGCGGGCGATGACGGTGATCAGCGGCATGGCGATGCCCAGCAGCACCGCGGCCACGACGGCCACGGCCAGCAGTGACAGCAGCGGCGTCTTGCTCCACAGGCCCTCGGTGACGGCTTCGCCGAAGGCCGAGTACACCACCAGCAGGATGGTGGCCTGGTCGGTGTAGCGCAGCAGTGCACGCTGCTTCTCCACCCAGCCGGCAATCCACGGCCGCAGCAGATGGCCGGCCACGAACGGCACCAGCAACTGCAGCATGATGCCGCCGATCGCATGCAGCGGATCGTGCACGCCGCCGGAGGTGCCGGCCAACGCGGTCAGCAGCAGCGGGGTGAGGAACACGCCGAGGATGCTCGACAGCGAGGCACTGCACACTGCTGCGGGCACGTTGCCATGCGCCATCGAGGTGAACGCGATGGACGACTGCACGGTGGAGGGCAGGGTGCACAGGAACAGCACGCCCAGGTACAGCTCCGGGGTCAGCAGCCAGCCCGACAGTGGCTTGAACATCAGCCCCAGCAGCGGAAACAGGATGAAGGTGCAGGCGAGGATGGTCAGGTGCAGCCGCCAGTGCAGCATGCCGCCGATGATCGACTCGCGCGGCAGGCGCGCGCCGTGCAGGAAGAACAACGCCGCGATGGCGACGGTGGTGACGTCATCAAGGACGATGGCGGCGGCGCCCTTCATCGGCAGCAGCGAGGCCAGGCCGACGGTGCACAGCAGCGCGAGGGTGAAGTTGTCCGGTCGCAGGCGCGACCACCAGCGGGTCATGGTGGGCAGGGTCCTTGGTGCGGTGGAGTCAGGGCGAAATGGATGGCGTGGCCAGGCGCTGGCGGGTGGCGGCTTCCAGCGACTTCAGGCCGGCACGCTGGCCGAGCTGCAGGGCCTGTTCCGGGCTGGCGTGTTCGTAACGTGCATTGACCAAGCCGAGCACGGCACCGGCACGGTTGCCGGACGCGCAGTGCAGCAGCACCGGCCCCTGGCTCTGCTGCAGGGCCTGGTGCACGGCGCGCACATTGGCCGCATCCAGGCCCTCTGCGCCGGCCACCGGAATGCGCACATAGCGCAGGCCCAGCGATTCGGCCACGCGGGTTTCATCGAAACCGCGGTCTTCGTCGGGCTGGCGCAGGTCGATCACCGTGCGCACACCCTGTGCAGCCAGTTCGCGCAGTTGTGCGGCACTGGGCTGGCCGCCGGCATACAGGCCGGGGCGGACTTCATTGAGCGGGGTATCCGCGGCCAGGACGGCCAGCGGCAGGCAGAGCGACAACAACAGCAGGCAGGTCAGGCGCAGCAGCATGGTCCTCTCCGTGAAAGCGTCTGCCCCTCTACAGGCGCAGCCCGGCGCGGGCCTTCAACAGCTCGCGCAGTTCGTATTTGTCAGTATCGTCCAGACCCTGTTGGCGCTGCTTTGCCAACAACTCCTCCAGACGTTGCACCAGCAGCTGTTTTTCCAGCTGGGCCACCGCGTCATGCAGTTCCTGGGTCCAGCTGGCCTCGGTGCCGGGTAGCGTCTGTGCCGCCAGCGTATGCAACGAGGCCTGTTCCTCGCGGCCGTCGAAGTGTTCCAACAGGGCGCCGGTGCTGATGTCCGGGCGCTGTTCGACCAGCCCCAGCAGCTCCAGCAGCAGCTCCACGCCGGGCAGGCGCAGGCCCTGGAAGTGGTGCTTGCCGCCCAGGGTCAGCGCCAGCGACGGCTGCTGCAGCAGCACGGCGATCGCGCCGCGCACCAGGCTGCGCTTGGCCACCGGTTGAATAGTGCGTGCCGGCTGGCGCTGAGGCATCGAAGCGCGTGCAGCCTGGGCGTTGCCGCCGAGGCCGGTCAGCTGCGCCAGCTGCTGCTTCATCAGGTCGCCGAAGGCACCGTCGGGAATCTGCGCCAGCATCGGCTTGGCCCGCTCGGCCAGGCGCGCCTTGCCGTCCAGCGTGCCCAGGTTGATCTCGCGGGTGAGCTCGTCGAAGAAGAACTGGGACAGCGGCGTGGCCTGCTTCAGGCGTTCGTTGAAGGCCTCGGCGCCTTCCTTGCGCACGATGGTGTCCGGGTCCTCGCCATCGGGCAGGAACAGGAAGAAGGCCTGACGGCCATCCTTCATGCGCGGCAGCACCGACTCCAGCGCCTTCCAGCCGGCACGGCGGCCGGCGGCGTCGCCGTCGAAGCAGAAGAACACGTCCGGCGCGTTGCGGAACAACAGCTCGGCATGGTCCGGCGTGGTCGCCGTGCCCAGCGTGGCCACCGCCTGGGTGACGCCGAACTGGAACAGCGAGACCACGTCCATGTAGCCCTCGACCACGATCAGCCGCTCGATCTTCTGGTTGGCCTGGCGCACCTGCCACAGGCCGTACAGTTCGCGGCCCTTGTGGAACAGCGCGGTCTCGGGCGAGTTGAGGTACTTGGGGCCGTCGTCCTTCTCGAACACGCGGCCGCCGAAGGCGATCACCCGGCCACGACGGTCGAAGATCGGGAACATCACCCGGTCGCGGAACTTGTCGTAGACGTGGCCGCGGTCGTTCTTGGAGAACAGGCCGGCGCGGTCGAGCAGCTTCATGCGCCGCTCGTCCTTGCCGAGCGCATCGCGCAGGCCGCTGTACCCATCCGGCGCGTAGCCGATCTGGAAGCGTGCGCGGTTCTCTTCGTCCACGCCACGCCCATCCAGGTAGCTGCGTGCCTTTTCGCTGCCCTGCAGGTTGCTCTGGAAGAACTTCGTGGCCGCCTCAAGCGCCGAATACAGCTCGCGGCTGTCGTCCTGCTGCTGGGGGCTGCGTGGGTTCTCGCTGCGCGGCACTTCCATGCCTGCGCGCTTGGCCAGTTCATCCACCGCGTCGAGGAACTCGAGGCGGTCGTAGTTCATCAGGAAGCTGATCGCGGTGCCGTGCGCGCCGCAACCGAAGCAGTGATAGAACTGCTTGGTGGGCGAGACCGTGAACGACGCCGAGCGCTCGTCATGGAACGGGCAGCGCGCTGCATATTCCTTGCCCTGTCGCTTCAACGGCACGCGGCTGCCCACCACCTCGACGATGTCGGAGCGGGCGAGCAGATCGTCGATGAAAGCGTCGGGGATACGGGCCATGGGCAACAGAACGGGGCGCGGCCGCCAGGGCGCGCAGCAGGGGCGGCAGGTTCCCCTAGTTTACTCGCTGGCGACGCCGGGACTGGCCTGTTCGGCCTCGACCCCGGCCTTGGCCAGCTGAGCCCGTGCATGCAGGCGCTCGTCGATCACCGCGGTCATCAGCGCGCCGACGAAGAACACGGCGGTGGCGTAGTAGATCCACACCAGTGCGATCACCAGCGCACCCATCGAGCCGTAAGCGCTGCCCGGGGCCACGGTGGCGATGTAGACGCCGATGCCATACCGGCCCAGGGTGAACAGCACCGAGGTGATGGCGCCGCCGATGAAGGCCTGGCGCCACGCCACGCGGCGGTCCGGCAGGTAGTGGTAGAGGAAGGCGAAGGCCAGCGTGTAGAGCAGCAGCGAGGTCAGGTAGCCGATCGCCGGCAGCACCGAGGGCAGCTGCGCGAACACCACCTGCAGTGCAGTGGTGGCGGTCATCGAGAGGATCAGCAGGAAGCCCAGTGCCAGCACCACGCCGAACGAGAACACGCGCTTGCGCAGCCAGGCCTTGACGCCTTCCAGGCGCTGGCCGCTGGTGTGGAAGATCCGGTTCAGCGCGTTCTGCAGCTGGGCGAACACGGCGGTGGCGCCGATGAACAGCAGCAGTGTGCTCCACAGCCCGGCCAGCGAACCCACGCTGGGCTGGCTGTTGGCGTTGTGCAGCACGGTGTCGGCGACGCTGGCCACGCTGCTGCCGGCCACCGAGCCGATCTGGCTGATCAACGTCTGTTGTGCAGGCGGGTACAGCGAGGCGGTCAGCCACAACAGCAGCACCAGCAGCGGTGCCATCGACAGCAGGGCGTAGAAGGAGACCGAAGCGGCCTGGGTCAGCACATCGATTTCGACGAAGCGCTTGGCGACCGCCATCGGAAAGCTGTCCTGCAGGCGGTCAGCGTAGTGGCGAAGCCGTGCGGGGAAGCCGTGGGGACGCGAGCCGGTGGGGGCGTTGGATTGCTCGACCATGGGGATGTTGTAGCAGCCGGGGGTCGAAGGGGCGGTGAAGCGGATGCATCAATGGGGTCAGAGCCCTTCCGCGATGCGAAAGGGATCCGACCCCGGCAATGGCTTATGCCAGCAGCTGCTTGACCAGCTTGGACACCAGGCCCATGTCGGCCTGGCCGGCGAGCTTGGGCTTCAGTGCGCCCATCAGCTTGCCCATGTCGGCCGGGCCGGAGGCGCCGGTCTCGGCAATGGCGGCCTGGATGGCGGCCACGATCTCGGCCTCGCCCATCTTCGCCGGCAGGTAGGCTTCGATGACCACGATCTCGGCGCGCTCGATCTCGGCCAGGTCCTCGCGGTTGGCGGCCTCGTACTGGCTGACCGAGTCCTTGCGCTGCTTGACCATCTTGTCGAGCACGGCGATCACGGCGGTGTCATCCAGTTCAATGCGCTCGTCCACTTCGCGCTGCTTGATGGCGGCATTGATCAGGCGGATCACGCCCAGCTTGTGCTTCTCGCCCGCCTTCATGGCGGCCTTCATGTCTTCGGTGAGCTGCTGCTTCATGCTCATGAGGAACCTCGTGGTGGTAGGTGGGGCGGGGCGGATGCCCGAACCCGGAAACGCAAAAAGCCGGCGACGCTCGCGCGTGCCGGCTTCGGCTCCATCGCGACAGGCAAGCCCGCCGCAATGAAGATGCGTCCGATCAGTACAGGCGCTGACGCTTGGTGACGTCGCGCGACGAGCGGCGCAGCTGACGCTTCACAGCAGCGGCGGCCTTGCGCTTGCGCTCCTGGGTCGGCTTTTCGTAGAACTCGCGCTTGCGGGTTTCGGCCAGCACACCGGCCTTTTCGCAAGTGCGCTTGAAGCGGCGAAGAGCAAACTCGAAGGGCTCGTTCTCGCGGACTTTGACGCTGGGCATGGAATCTCCGGGACACAGTAGAACCGGGTCACGCCCGGCGAGCCGCACATTATAGCGGCGAATAGACAAACTGCAAGCGGCCAACCCTGAATACGGGCCGGAAGTTCGAAAGCAGTGAGATCTGCACATCCCCCGAGGGGGCGGCAGGGGCGTCATAATAGCAGGCATGCGAGTCCTTGGCATCGAATCTTCCTGTGATGAGACCGGCGTGGCGGTGTATGACACCGACCTGGCCGGCAGCGCGGCCCTGCGCGCCCACGCGGTCTACAGCCAGATCGCCCTGCATGCCGAGTACGGCGGTGTAGTGCCCGAGCTGGCCAGCCGCGACCACGTCCGCAAGCTGCTGCCGCTGGTGCGCCAGACCCTGGCCGACGCCGGTCTGGGCGTAGACGACATCGACGGGGTGGCCTATACGGCGGGTCCGGGCCTGGTCGGCGCGCTGCTGGTGGGCGCCGGCGTGGCCCGCTCGCTGGCCTGGGCGCTGGAGGTGCCGGCGGTAGGCGTACACCATATGGAAGGCCACCTGCTGGCCCCGCTGATGGAAGACGATCCGCCGGAGGCGCCGTTCGTGGCGCTGCTGGTGTCCGGCGGCCATACCCAGCTGGTGGCCGTGGACGCCATCGGCCAGTACCGCCTGCTGGGCGAGACCCTGGACGATGCGGCCGGCGAGGCCTTCGACAAGACCGCCAAGCTGATGGGCCTGCCGTACCCGGGTGGTCCCCAGCTGGCCAGGCTGGCCGAGCAGGGGACGCCGGGCGCGTACCGCTTCGCGCGGCCGATGACCGACCGCCCCGGGCTGGATTTCAGTTTCTCCGGCCTGAAGACCCAGGTGCTGATGGCCTGGCGCGACAGCGACCAGAGCGAACAGACCCGCGCCGACATCGCCCGTGGCTTTGAAGACGCGGTGGTCGAGACCCTGTCGATCAAGTGCGAGCGCGCGCTGGAAGCGGCCGGGACCAACGTGATCGTGGTGGCTGGCGGCGTGGGCGCCAACAAGCGCCTGCGCGCGCGCCTGCAGCAGATGGCCGAGCGCCTGGGCGGCCGCGCCTGTTTCCCGCGCCCCGCGCTGTGCACCGACAACGGCGCGATGATCGCCTTCGCTGGCGCGCTGCGCCTGCAGGCTGGCCAGCACAGCCCGCCGAAGGTGGATGTGACCCCGCGCTGGGACATGGCGACCCTGCCGGCGGTGTGATCCGGCAGCGCCGGGCCACGCCGGGCGGACGTATTACCGACGCCCTGCCAACGGCGACGCCGCCAACACGGTCGTCGCCCGCTCATGGCGCTGCAGCCAGCCCAGGGTGTGCGGGCAGCGGGCGTGGATCAGCCGCCTGATCGCGGCCAGGTCGGCACCGAGGTCGCGTTCCAGGATGGGTTCGTGGTGCGCGATCCGGTTGCGCAGGTGGCGGATGCGTCCAATGTCTGCGTGGATGGCTTTCCTGATGACACTGGGATGGGCCGAAGGCGCATGACGTAGAACCCCACCAAGCGCGGGTATCCACAGGGTGGAGTCGAAGCGACATGTAAAGAGCTGCTGCCAGAACACCATTGGCAGGTTGGTGACGATCTCAGGTGTATCGGTTACGCGGCTGGCAAGTTGTTCCAGTGCCGTGCGTGGAGAAGTACTGGATGAAGTTGGCAGTCTGCGTCGGAAGGCATCATTCCACGGCCAACGCGGGCCGTGCTGTCGGGTAAGCACAGCTGCAGCGGCGTTGCGAATGACCACCTCGCACAGATGGACCGGCATCATCAGCGCACCGCACATCCGCATGTTCCAGAGATACAGGGAATCGGCAGTGACGTCAGGGCTGCAGGTCGATGCGATTCTCTCGTAAGTCGACAGGCGCTCCGCTGACAACGCGCGCCGCAGTACATCGTATGGAGCCATCGTCATGTGCGGTGGTGAAGGAGGGCTCAATGTTCGCGAGAGTGGGCGGCGACCACCATCAGGGAACGTAGTTGTCCGCGCGGCTGATTTCCTGCGTTTCGCCTCGGGCGAATACCTGACCTGCCCTGTCGGAATTGGCCTTGACCGGCGATCTGGTCCTTGCCTAATCTGCGTGCCTGCGCCACCGGGACTCGCGGCTGGATTCCAGCTCCCCCTGGGGACAAACGGTAGTACCAAAGGGCCCTGCTAGCGGGGCCCTTTGTCTTTTCCGGGCCCGCCCCGTGCCGGCCACCCATCGCCCGTTCCGGGCAGGGTCACCGCCGTGCCGTTACCATGGCCCCCTGTATTCGGGCGGGTAAGCGCAATGGACAAGGTTTTCATCGAGGGGCTGACGATCGACGCCCTGATCGGTATCTACGATTGGGAGCGACGGATCCGCCAGGACCTGGTGTTCGACCTGGAAATGGGCTTCGACAACCGTCGCCCTGCGGCTACCGATGACATCGCCCACACCCTGAACTACAAGGCGGTGAGCAAGCGCCTGGAGCAGTTCGTGCGCGAATCGGAATTCGGTCTGGTCGAGACCCTGGCCGAGCGTTGCGCGCAGATCGTACTGACCGAATTCGACGTGAAGTGGCTGCGCCTGAAGCTGAGCAAGCCCGGCGCGGTGCGCGGCGCGCGCGCGGTGGGCGTGATCATCGAGCGCACGCGGGAGTGACCCGGTCATGCCGGCCGCTGGCCGGCAACCTCAACATCAATGAAGGAAGAAGGAGACAACTGATGGTGGACGCGGTGGTGGCGGTACAGTGGCTGGAAAAGCTGCAGAACACACTGGAACCCTATCCCGGCGCCTACCTGGCGTTGATGATCTCGGCGCTGCTGATCGCAGCGGGCCTGGCCAACTGGGTGACCAAGCGCATCCTGGTGCGTGGCCTGCGGCGCCTGCTGCAGCGCCTGCCGGGTGCCGAGTCCGGGCGTGGCAGCCATTTGATGCGGGTCATTTCGCGCCTGTCCAACGTGGTGCCCAGCCAGGTGATCGCCTCGGGCATCACCCTCATTCCCGATCTGCCGCCCGGCCTGGTCAACGTCATCATCAAGCTGTGCATCGTGTGGGCGGTACTGACCGTGTCGATGGCGTTCTCGCATGCGCTGGACGCGGCCAACAGCCTGTACGAGCGCAAGCCCGACGCACGCAACAAGCCGATCAAGGGCTACCTGCAGGTGGTCAAGATCGTGGTGTTCGTGGCCGCCGGCCTGTCCATCATCGCCACCCTGCTGGGGGTCGCCCTGGGGCCACTGGTCACCGGCCTGGGCGCGGCCACCGCGGTGCTGATGCTGATCTTCCAGGACACCATCCTGTCGCTGGTGGCCAGCGTGCAGATCAGTGGCGACGGCCGCGTGCGCATCGGCGACTGGATCGAGATGCCCAGCCAGAACGCCGATGGTGATGTGATCGACATCGCCCTGCACACCATCACCGTGCAGAACTTCGACAAGACCATCACCACCATCCCGACCAAGAAGCTGGTGACCGAGTCGTTCAAGAACTGGCGCGGCATGCAGGAGGCCGGTGGCCGCCGCATCAAGCGCGCGCTGTACCTGGACCAGCACAGCGTCGGATTCCTGGACGAGGGCGACCTGGCCTTCCTCGGCCAGTTCGCGCTGCTGCGCGACTACCTGCAGGACAAGGAACAGGAGCTGGGGCAGTGGAACGGGCGCCTGCGCGAGCAGGGCGTGGCCGAGGTCAACAGCCGCCGGGTGACCAACCTGGGCACCTTCCGTGCCTATGTGGAGCGCTACCTGCGCAGCCATCCGGGCATCCACACCGACATGACCCTGCTGGTGCGGCAGCTGCAGCCGACCACCGAAGGCCTGCCGCTGGAGCTGTACTGCTTCACCCGTAGCACCGCCTGGGGCGAGTACGAGGCGGTGCAGTCGGACATCTTCGACCACCTGCTGGCGATCCTGCCGGCCTTCGGCCTGCGCGTGTTCCAAGCCTCCAGCGACGCCATGTTGATGGCCGGGCAGCGCCAGTTGGCCGGCTCGGAGTAAGCTGCGGTGCCTCCGGCGGGTCCATACGGTCCCCGCTGGTGGCTGAAACTGAATGAAGAAACCTCTCGCCAAACGGCTCGGGATCGCTAGAATGCCGGGCTTGTAAACGTTTTCATCAAGGACTGCCGGTGGCCTCCGATCGCATCGAATCCCTCATTGCCCAGATGACCGTCGAGGAAAAGGTCGGCCAGCTGGGTGTCTTCGCAGACATGGTCCGCCCGTTCGCCCCGGACGTGAACCCGGAAGCCAACGTGCGCAATGCCGACCAGGTGCTGCAGCAGGTGCGCGAGGGCAAGGTCGGGTCCCTCTTCAATGGTGTCGGCGCCGAACTGGGCCGCCGCATCCAGCAGGTCGCCACCGAGGAGAGCCGCCTGGGCATCCCGGTGATCCTGGCTGCCGACGTCATCCACGGCATGCGAACCGTGTTCCCGATCCCGCTGGGCGAGGCCGCCAGCTTCGAACCGGAGCTGGCCGAGCGCACCGCGCGCGCCACCGCCATCGAAGCCACCGCTGCCGGCCTGCACTGGACCTATGCCCCGGCCGTGGACATCGCCCGCGACCAGCGCTGGGGCCGTGGCGCCGAAGGTGCCGGTGAGGACGTGGTGCTGGGCTGTGCGTTCGCCGCCGCCCGCGTGCGCGGCTTCCAGGGCAGCGACCTGCGCGCCGCCGATTCGCTGCTGGCCACGCCGAAGCACTTCGCCGCCTATGGCGCGGTGATGGCCGGCATGGAATACAACATGGTGGACATCTCGCCGCAGACCCTGCGCGACGTGCACCTGCCGCCGTTCAAGGCCGCCTTCGACGCCGGCGCGATCACCGTGATGTCCTCGTTCAACGACATCAACGGCGTGCCGGCCAGCGCCAATGCCGAACTGCTGACCGACATCCTGCGCGGCGAATGGAAGTTCCCGGGCGTGGTGATCTCTGATTACACCGCCGACATGGAACTGGTCGCGCACGGCTATGCTGCCGATGATCGCGATGCCACCGCCAAGGCATTCACCGCCGGCCTGGACCTGAGCATGCAGAGCGGCTTCTACGCCGAGCACCTGCCGGGCCTGGTCGAGAGCGGCGAGGTGCCAATGGCGGTGCTGGATGAGGGCGTGCGCCGCATCCTGTGGCTGAAGGAAACCATCGGCCTGTTCGACGACCCGTACCGTTCGCTGGACCCGGCGCGCGAAGCGGATACCTCGCACCTCGCCGCGCATGACGAACTGTCGCGCGACGCCGCGCGCCGTTCGATCGTGCTGCTGAACAACCGCGACAACGTGCTGCCGCTGCAGAAGACCGGGCAGAAGATCGCGCTTATCGGCCCGTTCGTGCAGGACCGCGAGAACATTGAAGGCTGCTGGACGCTGTTCGGTGACAAGCAGCGCTACGTGGATCTGGAAACCGGCGTCCGTGCCGCCATCGGTGACGAAGCGCTGCTGGAAATCGTGCCGGGCTGCGAACTGGAAACTGCCATTCCGGGCGGCACCGAAGCAGCCGTGGCTGCCGCTCTGCGCGCCGACGTGGTGGTGCTGGCGCTGGGCGAACCGCAGCGCTACAGCGGTGAAGCGCAGTCGCGCGTGGAGATCACCCTGCCGCCGGCCCAGCAGGCGCTGGCCGAGGCCGTGGCGATGACCGGCAAGCCGCTGGTGGTGCTGCTGCGCAATGGCCGCGCGCTGGCGCTGCAGGGCGCGGTGCGCAATGCACAGGCGGTGGCGGTGACCTGGTACCTGGGTACGCAGACCGGCCATGCCGTGGCCGATGTGCTGTTCGGCGACTACAGTCCGTCCGGCCGCCTGCCGGTCAGCTTCCCGCAGGTATCCGGCCAGCAGCCGTACTTCTACAACCACCCGCGCACCGGCCGCCCGGAACTGCCGACCATGTCGGAGTTCAAGGCCCGTTGGCGCGAGATTCCGAACGAACCGCTGTACCCGTTCGGCCATGGCATCGGCTACACCAGCTTCGCCTACGGCGTGCCGCAGCTCAGCGCGGCGCAGTTGGGCTGGGACGACACCCTGACCATCACCACCACGCTGACCAACAGCGGTGATGTGGCCGGCGAGGAAGTGGTGCAGTTGTACATCCATGACCGCGTGGCCAGCCGCGTGCGTCCTGTGCGTGAGTTGAAGGACTTCCGCAAGGTGGCACTGCAGCCGGGCGAGTCGACCGAGGTGCTGTTCACCCTCACCCGCGAGCAGCTGTCGTTCACCGGCCGCGACGGCGTGCTGCGCGCCGAGCCGGGCGTGTTCGACGTGTGGGTATGCGCCTCGTCGGCGGCCGGTGAAGCGGTGCAGTTCGAGCTGCTGAAGGGCTGATTGCGCCCTCATCCACGCATGGCGTGGATCTACGGCAAGCGGTAGCGCCGGGCCACGCCCGGTGTTGCTGTGCTCACGTTGCACGAACACGCCGGGCGTGGCCCGGCGCTACCATCGGGTTCCCTGTTTCGATGGAGCGCGCGCATGCGCCGGATGGCCTGTCTGATTCCCGCCCTGTTGCTGGCCGCCTGTTCGCAGCCGGCGCCGCCGGCCGAGCCTGCGGCGGATGCTCCGCCGCCGATGGAGGCCAGTGCTGCAGCGACGCCTGCGGCACCCCCCGCTGAGCCCACCGCCGCCGCACCGGCCGCGTCCGAAGCGGAAGCGCCCGCCGAAGACGCACGCGCGCGCATCGAGTCGCTGCTTGGCGATGCGGCGCAGTACGAAAAGGTGTTCAACGCGTTCAAGACCGCGGTGGTCGGCGGAGATCGTGCTGCCGTGGTCGAGGAAGTGCACTTCCCGTTGAACATCAGCGGCGGAAAGAAGATCACCGGCCCCGGTGAGTTCCAGCGCAACTACGAGAAGATCATCACCCCGGCGGTGGTCAAGGCGGTGTCCGAACAGGACTTCGGCAAGGTCTTCGTCAACCAGCAGGGCGTGATGATTGGCGATGGACAGGTGTGGTTGAACGGGCAGTGCCTGGACCAGGCCTGCACGAAGACCGAGGTGAAGGTCATCACCATCCAGTAAACGGAAACGGCCCCGCATGCGGGGCCGTTCCGGGAAAAGGTGCCGATCAGGCCTTCGGCGTCAGCTTCAACAGGCGCGCCTTGCTGCCATCTTCCAGCAGCCACAGCGCGCCATCCGGACCCTGTTCCACTTCGCGGATGCGCTCGCCCATGTTGAAGCGTTCGGCCTCGCGCGCGCTGTCGCCGTCGAACGCCACACGCACCAGCGAGGTCGACGACAGCCCACCGATGAAGCCGCTGCCCTTCCACTGCGGGAACAGGCTGCCGCTGTAGATCACGAAGCCGGCCGGCGAGATCACCGGCGTCCAGGTCACCTTCGGGGCGGCGAATTCCGGACGCGTGTCGTGGTCAGGAATCGGTCGGCCGTCGTAATGGTCGCCGTTGGAGACGATCGGGTAACCGTAGTTGGCGCCGCGCACGATCAGGTTCAGTTCGTCGCCGCCGGCCGGGCCCATCTCGTGTGCCCACAGCTTGCCGTTGGCGTCGAAGGCCATGCCGAGGATGTTGCGGTGGCCCAGCGACCACACCTGCGCGGCCACGCCGCCCTGCGAGGCGAACGGGTTGTCGGCCGGCAGGCTGCCGTCATCGTTGAGGCGGATGATCTTGCCGAGGTTGCCGCCCATGTCCTGGGCCGGATCGAACTTCTGCCGCTCGCTGGAGCTGATCCACAGCTTGCCGTCCGGGCCGAAAGCGAGGCGGTGGCCGTAGTGGCCCTCACCGCTGACCTTGGGGCTCTGCCGCCAGATCACCTTCAGGTCCTTGAGCTGACCGGCGCCGTTGGCGTCCAGCGCCAGCGTGGCACGGGCCACGGCAGCACCGCGGGTGTCCAGCGTGCCTTCCTCGGCGTAGCTGAGGTACACAACGTGATTACGGGCGAAATCGGGATGCAGGATGATGTCGCCGAAACCGCCCTGGCCACCGTAGGCGACCTTCGGAACGCCGGTGATCTCGTGCTTCTGGCCGCTGGCCAGATCCAGGTGCTGCAGCTTGCCGCGCTTCTCGGTGACCAGCAGGCTGCCGTCGGGCAGGAAGGTCATCGCCCACGGCTGGTCAAAACGGCTGACTTCGGTGGCGGTGAACGGGCGCTGGTCGGCGGCGGAGGAGGCTGCGGGCGCGCTGGTCTGGGCGCCGTTGGCGCCGGGGTCGGCGGCATTGCAGGCGGAGGTGGCCAGGATCGGCATCAGGCCGAGGGCGAGCAGCAGGGGCATGCGGGTCATGGGTATCTCCAGGGCGGGGATGCGGATGGCCGGGCTGTCCCTTGTATACCACTGGAGCGGTGACCGTCGTGGCCCGAAGGTCCTGCGCCCCCCTGTGCGACGGCGGCGGGATCGTCTAGGGTGGGCACGCCCGGGCAACGCGTGCCCGACTGCCTGCAAGGATCTGCAATGAACACTGCCATGCCCCACAAGCCGTCCACCGCCTTCATCGCCGCCTCGTGGGTGGCCCTGTTGCTGGGCGCGGCGGCCTACCTGATCGGCCTGTTCAACGCCGCCACGATGGCGCTCAACGAGAAGGGCTACTACCTGACCCTGCTGCTGTTCGGCCTGTTCGCGGCGGTGTCGCTGCAGAAGAGTGTGCGTGACCGCGTCGAGGGTATTCCGGTGAGTGGTTTGTACTACGCGTTGTGCTGGTTCGCGCTGCTGTCGGCGCTGATGCTGCTGCTGGTCGGCCTGTGGAATGCCACCCTGGCATCGAGCGAGAAGGGCTTCTATGGCATGGCCTACGCGCTGTCGCTGTTCGGTGCGGTGGCGGTGCAGAAGAACACCCGCGACCTGATCGCCGCCGGTGGCGGTGAGAGCAAGCGCAGCGCGGTCGTGCCGCCGCTGCCGGAACAGGAGTGATCGATCCGGTGTAGAGCCGAGCCATGCTCGGCTCAGTCGAGCATGGCTCGACTCTACAGACGTGGTGCGAGAGCCGAGCGTGGGCTCGGCTCTACAAAAGCCTGGCGTTATCGCTTCAACCGCGGATCCGCCAGCTGTGCATCCTCCCAGCCACGGCGAACGGCACCGCGCGCCTGCGCCCATTCCAGCCGGCTGCGGCCACGTTCATTGGCCCAGCGCGATTCCAGCTCGGCTTCGACCTGTTCGTAGGCGCGGATCATGTCCTGTGCGCGAGCCGCATGTCCGATACGGTAGGCAGGCTCGTAGTCCTCGAAGAACAACTGGTCGTCGTAGTACGGCTCGGCCGTGTAGCGCTCGCGCCAGTAGTTGCTGACCGCATCGCGCGGGGTGCTGTCGTCCGGTACGCGGCCGGGGATCTGGTACTCGGTCATGGAAGGCTCCGTTGTGGACGAAGCCTGATCGTGCCTGCGTGGCGGTTAACGGCCCGGTCCGGCAGCGTGATAACCAGATCAATCCGCCGGGCATGCCGCGGCGTTACCGATCACCCGGCGTCGGCATCCTTGCGCGGCAGCTTGTAGATCACCGCGCCGATGGCAAACGCCACCAGCGCCGCGGCGATGTTCTGCCAGCTGGCACTGGCGAACAGCGCCAGGCACAGCAGCAGCGCCAGCACCGGAATAAGCGGGCCACCCGGCAGCTTCAGCGCACCTGGCCGGTCGGCGTAGCGCTTGGCCAGCACCAGCACCGCAGCGGCAGTGCCGATGTAGGCGAACAAGCGCGTGGTCATCGACAGCAGGGCCAGCTGCACGAACGAACCGGACAGGGCCAGGCCGAGCGCGATCAGGCCCTGGCAGAGGATCGAGGCGGCCGGGGTGTGGAAGCGTGGGTGCACCTGCGCCAGGATCTTCGGCCCGTAGCCATCGCGGGCCAGCGCGAACAGGAAGCGCGGGCCCATCATCATCGTGTTGCTGTTGGTGCCGAGGATGGAGATGGTGGCGCCGACCGTCAGGATCAGCGCAAGCGCTTCGCCACCGAAGCCGGCGGCGGCATCGGCCAGCGGCGTGGCCGAGCTGGACAGGCCGGCCAGCGTGCCCTGCGCCACCACCTGCACCGCGCCGTAGATGACGGTGACGGTGATGATCATGGTGATCAGCGCGAAAGGAATGTCGCGGCGCGGATTGCGGTACTCGCCGGCCGCGGCCGGGATGTTCTCGAAGCCCGCGTAGGCGTACAGCAACAGGAGCGCGGCTTCGCCCATGCGCTGCAGGTCATGCGGGTCCGGGCGCTGGCCGGAGAACGCAAGTTGCGGATCGATGTAGAACGCGCCGATGGCCACGAACAACAGCAGCGGCAGCATCTTGCCGATCACCAGTACCACGCCGGTACGCGCGGCCGAGCGCACGCCGATGATGTTGACGCCGGTGAGGAAGCCCAGCGACACCACGATCACCGCGATGCGACCCATGCCGGCGCCCGCCCACGGCCAGAAGCGCGCGACCGCATCGGCCAGTGCATTACTCAGTGCGGCCGCCGAACTGATGCGGGTCAACCAGATCATCCAGCCGATCTCGAACCCGGCGAATCGCCCGAACGCCTCGCGTGCATACAGGTAGCTGCCACCGGGTTCATCGAAGTAGCTGGCGGCCTGCGCGTAGCACAGCACCAGCAGCGCGACCACGATGCCGGCGGCGACCACGCCCCACAGGCTGAAGGGACCGAGCAGGGCGACGGTGGCGGCCGGCAGCAGGTAGATGCCGCTGCCGATCACATCGTTGATCGACAGGCCGACGATCTGCCAGCGGCTGACCGCGCGCTGCAGCTGCGGTTCGTCCTGCGCGCTCAACGGGCGTCTCCGCTCAGTGCGGGCAGTTGCCACTGGGCCTGCAGGCGCGTGTACTCGGCACGCGGCAGCAGCACGAAGCGCGGCGCATCCTGCGGCCGCAACCAGTTCAGCAGGGCCTGCATGCGCGCCTGCGGCATGGCGGTGCAGCCGGCTGTGGCCTCGCCGGGCTGGCGCCACAGGTGGGCGAAGATGCAGCTGCCCTTGCCGGGCTGGTTGTCCGGGTTGTGGGCGATCACGAAGCCTTCCTGGTAACGCACATCGCCCTTGTTGTGCAGGTCCAGCCGCATGGGCTCGGTGGAGCCCTTGACCGCTGCACTGCCGACCTTCTTCTCATCGACGATGCGGTTGTAGAACGGTGAACCGGGTACGTCCATGCAGTAGCTGCTGTCCAGCATCGGCTGGTAGGGCATCGCGGTGCCGGCACGAGTGACGGCATAGCCGAACGCACTGCCGAGCGCGAACACGCCCGCAGGGCTGCGGCCATCGCCTTCCTGCTTCTGCGGGCCGTCGGCCTGCGCCGGGTGCAGGCCCAGGCCCCAGGCACTGCCGGTGCGGCCGAGCGCCACCGGGAACGCCTGTCCATGCGCATGCCAGCCCTTGCCATCGCGCACATAGGCCTGCAACTGGCCTTGGGTGCTGTCCCAGCTTTCGCTGGTGACCACGATCAGCTGGCGCGCACCATCCAGCGGCGCGGCGTGGACGGACACCGCCGCAGCAAGCAGCAGCGCAGCGGTAGCGAGGCGAACCAGCGATTTCATCAACAGGTGCTCCGGTCAGGAATCCAGCAGGTGGTCGATCCGCTCCAGGTTCACCGCAAGCTGCTGCTGGCGGTCCGGATTGGTGTGGCAGAGCAGCACGAACAGGAAATCGAGCAGGGCATGCATGGCGCTACGGTACAGCAGCTGCGCGACCTGCGGCGTGCGATCGTGCGCACACACCACCAGCGCAGCATCAGCATGCGCGCGCAGCGGGTTGGCGGTGTGGCGGGTGATGGAAATCACCTTGCCACCCATGTCCTGGAACTGCCGTGACAGCTGCGAAAGCTGGGGCAGGTTGCCGAACTCGGAGAACATCAGCAGCGCATCGCCCGGGCGTGCGGCCGACAGATTGGCCAGCATCAGGATCGGGTCGGTATGCGGCACTACCAGCAGGCCGAGCAGTGACAGCCGCATGGCGAACTCGCGGGCGAACAGGCCATCGTCACCCAGGCCATGGACGAACAGCTTCGGTGCGCCGTCGAGCAGCTGCACGATGCGCTCGATTTCCTCGCGTGGGTTGGCCTGGCGGGTTTCCTCTTCGGCCTGCGCCTTGCTGCGGCGCAGGGCGTCGCCCAGGCGCAGGTAGTCATCGCCGCTGTCGGGTTCGCTGGGGGCCTGTTGTGGATCGGCACCGGCGCGAGCCACGTCCTGGCCGATCGAGTACTTCAGGTCCGGGTAGCCCTTGAAGCCGAGCTTCTGGCTGAACTTCACCACGCTGGACTGGCTGATGCCCAACGCGCTGGCCAGCTGCTGGGACGAGTAGTCGCGCAGCAGGTGGGCGTTGTCGAGGATGAAGTCGGCGATGCGTCGCTCGATGGCCGACATCTGCCCGCGCTCGGAGCGAATCTTCAGCAGGGGCGGCATGCGGAGCGTCCGGTGGTCGTACGTTGGAGCATAGGGGAACGCGTTGCGGTTGGCAGCGTAGAGCAGGTCATGGAGTGGGT